>NZ_CP109073.1:5140000-5847022 GCF_035917415.1 Streptomyces sp. NBC_01803 | reverse complement strand
CGCGCTTGCAGGCCTGGGCGCTTCGCGCCTGGGAATCCGGCGCGTTGCGCCGGACCGTAACACGGCTTCGCGGGAATTACGGAAGCAGTGGAATTCGCGCTCCGCGCGACTCCCGCCCGCTCCGCTCCGGCGGAAAAGCGGCTGGCTAGGGGGAGCATGGGGTGAGGGGAGGCGGGTGCATCACACGGCAGGCTGTGTAGACACAGGAATACCAGGCCAGTGGCCCCCCATTGGGGCAGAACCGGAGGGGGTCGGCCCCCGGAACGCCGGGGACCAGGAGCAGCGTCCCGAGCGGGACCGGGGCGGGCGGGTGCCGGTCGATACTTCGTCAGCTTCCCTGTCGGGCCACCCGGATGGCCTGCGTCGATCCCGTCATACCCCGGGCAGTGTGCCCTGCGCAGCGGCCGGTGTGGTAGGGTTGCGTGCATCATTGTTCCCCCTCGGTGCGCCATGCCCGGTCTGATGCATCTGTGTAGTTACGGGAACGTGGAACGGCCCCCTGATCACACGGCGGGAAACCTCCGCCCTTCTCATGTCTTTTTGAATTCCCGTCAGGAGGAACGGAATGACGGCACCGATGAAGCGCCGGGACCATCAGATTGAGGCCACTGAGGCAGCGGCGCGCGCTTTGGATATCCCGCCGGGAAAGCGTATCCCGGCCGGTGGATTGCGGGCGACGGTGGTGATGCCGTGCGGTTCGGGAAAGACGCTGGTTGCCGCTGATACGGCGCGGCGGGTGGCGCGGAATGGGCGGGTGCTGGTTTTGGTGCCCACTTTGGATCTGCTGACGCAGACGGTGTTGGCGTGGCAGGCGGCGGGGCACAAGGGGCCGGCGGTCGCGGTGTGTTCGCTCACCGACGATCCGGCGCTGTGGGCGGCGAAGGTGCGGGTGACGACGAGCGCGCCGCAACTGGCGTTGTGGCACGGCTCGGGGCCGGTGACGGTCTACGCCACCTACTCCTCGCTGCCGGTGCTGACGTCGGCGTTCGAGGGCTCCTACGGCCTTCCGATGGCGCCGTTCGACCTGGTGGTGGTGGATGAGGCGCACAGAACTTCCGGGTCGCAGGGGAAGGCGTGGGCGGATGTGCACAACAACGGGCTGCTGCCGTCGCTGCGGAGGTTGTACCTGACGGCGACGCCGCGGGTCTGGCAGGAGCGGCCGTCGTGGGAGGTGCGGGAGGGCGTCCGGGATCCGCTGCCGGAGGAGCTGGCCGCGAGCATGGACGATCCGGCGATCTTCGGGCCGGTGGTCTACCGGATGTCGCTGGCGATGGGTGTGGCCCGCGGTTTACTTGCGCGGTATCAGATCATCGTGGTCGAGCTGGCCGACCCGCAGCTGCCTCCCGGCCGCCTGTACGGCCCTGAGCGGCGTGAGGAGGAGATCCGCGGCCTGCGCCTGGGCGCGCTCCAGGCGGCGATGCTGAAGACCGCCCGCGAGCACGATCTGAAGACGATGATCACGTTCCATCACCGCACGGTGGAGGCGCAGGCGTTCGCGGCCGGTCTGCCGGCGGTCGCCGAACGGCTCCATCAGGCCGACCCCGAGCGGTACCCCGCGAGAGTCTGGACGGGGTGGCTGAAGGGCGACCACGACTCCGCACACCGCCGCGAAGTCCTGGGAGAATTCGGCACCCGGGCGGGGCTTGCCATTCTCTGTAATTGCAAGGTCCTCGGGGAAGGCGTCGATATTAGAGCGGTGGACTCGGTTGCTTTTCTGGACCCGAAGGGATCGCCCGTGGATATCGTGCAGGCGATCGGGCGGGCGTTGCGGCAGAAGCCGGGCGAGGGAAAGCTGGCGTCCCTGATCGTGCCCGTCTTTCTCGCACCGGGTGAGCAGCCGCAGGACATGTTCACTTCGGCCTCGTACAAGCCGCTCACCAAGGTACTCCAGGGGCTGCGTGCGCATGACGAACAGGCCCTGGAATTGCTCGCCATTCCGCAGACGAACGCCCTGGAGCTGTCGCCGGGCACGGACATCGGCCCGCCGCCCGAGGACGGCGAGGACGAATCCCGGATGCTGCTGCGGTTCTCCTCGCGGCGGGACCCGGCGCTCGTGGCGGAGTGGATCGCGTACAACGTCATCGACACCGAACGCCAGGACTGGGAACGCGGCCTGGCCGCGCTACGCACCTACGCCAAGCGCGAGGGCCACGCCCGGGTCCCCTTCTCACACGTCGAAAGCGCGTATCCGCTGGGGCAGTGGACGGCCGACCAGCGCAAGACCTTCAATGCCGGGGCGATGCCCTCCCGGCGCGCCGACCGGCTGGAGAAGCTCGGCATGGTGTGGGACGAACGCGAGCTGGCGTGGGAGGAGACGCTGGCCGTGCTGCGGGCCTACTACCAGGAGTACGGCACGCTGGCGGCGCCGAGGTCGGCCACGGTCCTGGACCGCCCGGTGGGCATGATGCTGGCCAACCTCCGCCGGGACGGCGGGCTCGGCAAGGACCCGGCCCGGGCGGCGCGGCGTGCCGAGCAGCTCGCCGGCATCGACCCGTACTGGAACCCGGCCTGGCCGATCGAGTGGCAGCGCACCTTCGCCGGCGTCCAGGCCTGCATCGACGGCGGCGCCGAGCCGGAGGACATCCTCCCGGGGGTGACCTTCGCAGGCGTTGATGTCGGGACGTGGCTCAAGCGGCAGAGGCAGGCCTGGAAGCGCCTGTCCGACGGGCAGCGCGAACTCCTCGAGGGCTTGGGCGTCACCCCGCTCCAGACGCCCTCAGCGGCCCCCGCAGAGGCTGCCACGGGGAACGCGGGCGCCGCGCCCGTACCGGCCGCCAGAAAGCACCCGGCGGGCCGCAACGGGACGTTCGAGCGCGGCCTCGCAGCCGCACGCCAATACCTCACCCGCGAAGGCCACCTCACCGTCCCCCGCGGACACGTCGAACACCTCGTCATCGAGGACGGCACCGACGGCGGCGAGCGCCAGGAGCAGCCCGAGACTGTGGCCGTGCGGCTCGGGGTATGGCGCAGCAACATGCGCGCCCGCCGCGACAAGCTCACCCCCCAACAGCAGGCCGCCCTCGACGACATCGGGCTCTGACCCGGTGCCGGGCGCCTCGGGCCCGGTCGCGGATCAAACCGGGCGGGGCGCCCGGCCGCAGAGCCGCCACCCCCGTTGAGGTGGGGTCTCGCGTTTGCCCAGGTCATTGCAGGGTTCGAGGTTCAACTACGGTCCACAGTCAACTGCGGATCGCAGATCAATTACCGCGGCCGGACCGGCTGCGGCGGATCGAAGTCCTCGGCGCGCTCCTGGCCGCCGCCGTCGCACAAGCCCTCGGCTGAGCCGTCCGAGTGGCAGCTCCCGGTGACGTGCCCGCCGCCGCCCGGCGGTCCGTTCTCCCTGGCGGTCGGCGAATGATCATGGCCTTCCCGACAGCGAGATCCCGTGGAGGAACAGTGCTCGCAACCAGCCGAGGGAAGACCCTGATGCTCATCGCGATGGCTCCGCTCACGCTGACGATGGCGGCCTGCGGCGACGAGGGCAGCGGGGAGCGGGAGCCGACGACAGGCATCGCACAGAGCAACGAGGCGACCGTCTCCGGCTCGCCGTCACCCGGTGCCAGCGTGAACCCCGAGGACTTCGTCGACCGCGTCGACAACCCGTACCTGCCGCTCAAGCCCGGCGCCCGCTGGCGCTATGAGGGCACCACCGACCAGGGCAAGGAGGTCACGGTGGTCGAGGTGACCGACCGGGAGAAGGAGATCCTCGGCGTTCACATCACCGTCGTGCGTGACACCGTCTCCCTGGACGGGGAGGTCATCGAGGACACCTTCGACTGGTTCGCCCAGGACCGGGCCGGCAACGTCTGGTATTTCGGTGAGGACACCAAGGAGTTCAAGAACGGCAAGGTCGTCAGCACCGAGGGCGCGTGGGAGGCGGGCAAGAAGGGGGCCAAGCCGGGCATCATCATGCTGGCCGACCCTGAGGAGGGCGCTCGGTACCAGCAGGAGGACGCCCCCGATGTGGCTGAGGACAGAGCCGAGGTGATCAGCCTGAACGAGACCGTCGACGTGCCCACCGGCGCGTACGACCACGTTCTGGAGACCAGGGAGACCACCCCCCTCGAACCCGACACCGAGGAACACAAGTTCTACAGCAGGGGCGTAGGGGTCGTGCTGGAGCAGCAGACCAAGGGCGGCAGCGAACGGCACGAACTGGTCAGCGTCGAGGGTCTCTGAGCGCGAGGTTCACGGCGCCCCATTAAGAACTCTCAAACCCGGGACAGCATCACCCACCATGAGATAAAGCCCCACGACAGCGACCCCACACAGCCATCTCTCACCCCCACGACAGCAACGCCCCGCCCCAGAAACACCCACTGACCAGCCCCATAACCCACCCGACCAGGCCCCCACCACCGACTCTCACCACCACCGACACCAACCCGAGAGATCGCAGCGGAGCTCTGCCTGGGCGCCGGGGAGCACGTAACCAGCGGTCAAGGCGGTCGCGCGATCTGTCATAGAGAGCTGGGTGGTACGTGGGTGATTGGGACCTTTGGTGCGCTGCGCCATGCGGGTGAGATTGGGGTCACGGCTATTGCCGGTGTCGTCACTCCGATGGGTTACTGGTGGTGTTCAATCCGGTGGGCAGCCCTCCTCCCGGGGGAGTGACGGTCGGCCTGCCCACCGACTGGCCTGGCGCGTAGCCGGCCAGGCACAGGCACGGCCGTAGCGCCGCGCCGGGACTCCTTCGGCCGGGATGCGGACCGGCAAGTGCGTGCTGGTGGCCGGCAGCGGCTGGGCGGTGTCCGCGCAGCCCCGTCGGGCATGGTGCCGCTTGTCTGCACCTGTCCGTCCGATTCGTCGTCCATGGCACTGCGCTGGCCCGGCCTCGTACAGGCCATGAAGGGAAAGTCATGCCTGTCTCCCCGAACCAGGGATCCTCCGGCGGCGGTCAGACCGTCGCGATCACCGGCACCAACCTGTCCGGCGCCACCGCCGTCCACTTCGGGTCCAAGCCGGCCGCCATCACCGCCAACACGGCCACCTCGGTCACGGTGACCACCCCGTCCGGCAGCGGAACGGTCCCCGTGACCGTGACCACTCCCGGCGGCACCAGCAACCCGCTGCCGTTCTTCTACGTCGGCGCACCGTTCAAGTCCACGCTCAGCCCTGCCGCTGGTGTCACCGCCGGCGGCAACACCGTCACCATCAACGGCACAGGGCTGTCCACCGCGACCGCGGTGAACTTCGGTGCCAACGCCGCGACGCCGACCGTAGTCAGCGACGGTCAGCTGACCGTCACTGTCCCGGCGGGTGCCGCGGCCAGCCCGGTGGGCGTGACCGTGACCACGGCGGGCGGCACCAACAACGGCCTGTCGTACACCTACGTCGACACGCCCACCATCGGAACGCTCGCGCCCAACTCCGGTCCGGCTTCCGGCGGGACCGTGGTGACCATCTCCGGCACCGGTTTCAGCACGACCCAGTCGGTCACCTTCGGCGCCACCCCCGCACCGTTGACGATCGTCAACGACACCACCTTGTCCGTCGTCACCCCGCCCACCCCCGACGGCGCTCCCGGACCTTCCGACGTGAGGGTGACGACCACCGGTGGCGTCGCCCTGGCCGCTGCCGGTTTCACCTACCTCGCCACTCCCGGAATCTGACCCCCGGCCCGGCGCCGCCGACACCCTTAGCCCGGCGGCCGGGCACATGACCGCCTGCTCAGGCCCGGGTTGTGAGGAGGCCGGATTAGCGGGGGGCGCCCGTCAGCCGCCCGCGGTGCTTGCGCAGTTCCTCCCGCATCTCGGCGATCGTGGCGGGCCGCTGGGTTAACAGGTCATCTCATTTGGCTTGTTCGATAGTCTTCCGCTGTGGGGATCGTGGAGCGGTTGGTGCCGGACGAGTTGTGGGAGTTGTTCCAGCGGGTGGCGCCGGAGGCGCCGACGCGGCCGCAGGGTGGTGGTCGGCGTCGGCACGGTGACCGGGAGGTGCTGGCCGCGATCGTGTTCGTGGCCACGTCGGGGTGCACGTGGCAGCAGTTGCCGTCCGCGTCGTTCGGGCCGTCGGGCGCGACGGCTCACCGGCGTTTCGCCGAATGGACGAAGGCCCGGGTGTGGGCCAAGCTGCACCGCCTGGTCCTGGACGAGCTGGGAGCCCGCGGCGAGCTGGACTGGTCCCGCTGTGCGATCGACTCGGTGAACATGCGGGCGGTGAAAAGGGGGACCTGACAGGTCCGAATCCTGTGGACCGGGGCAAGTACGGGTCGAAGGTCCACCTGATCACCGACCGGAACGGTCTGCCCCTGTCCGTCGGCATCTCGGGCGCCAACGTGCACGACAGCCAGGCCCTGATCCCCCTGGTGAAGGGCATACCGCCCATCCGCTCCCGCCGGGGACCCAGGCGGCGACGGCCGGCCAAGCTCCACGCCGACAAGGGCTACGACTATGCGCACCTGCGGCGATGGCTAGCCGGACGGGGTATCCGGCACCGCATCGCCCGCAAGGGCGTCGAGACCCCACAACGACTGGGCCGCCACCGCTGGACCATCGAACGCACCATCGCCTGGCTCACCGGCTGCCGCCGACTCCACCGCCGCTACGAACGCAAAGCCGACCACTTCCTGGCCTTCACGAGCATCGCCTGCACCCTCATCTGCTACCGCAGACTCACCAAATGAGATGGCCTGTAAGTACGATGGGGAAGCCGGGCCTAACCCGACCCAGACTCCGTCCACAGCGACGGCGTAGGCCGCAGCTGCAGCTTCTCGCTCCAGTGCAGTGATGGTCTCGTCGAAGCGGTCGATGTCCACGGGACGGCCAGCCGTCAGATCCTGGACAGCGCGTTCGAGGGAGTCCTGCCAAGCACGACCGGTGGTCCGGATCTGGATGATCCGCTCGATCTCTTCGCCGGCCCGCCTGCGTGCTTCCGACTCCTTATGTTGCCGGGACGAGCCTCGCTGCAGCAGAAGAGGCCCGAACACCGCCGCCGCCGCGCCGATCAGCGCTCCCCCTACGGCACCCACCGCACTGTATACCGCGCTCATGTCCGCCATGGCGACACTGTGCCCGAGGTTCGTGCCAGGGAGCCAGCAGGCGATGACAGCCCCGGGGGGGGCGGGGTCAGGTGTGTCGGCGGGCGACTGTGAGATTCGGGAACGGTGACACCGGCCGGTCCGGGCTCGTGTCACCGGGGAACCGGAACTCTGTCACCATGACCGACCCATCCACAGGGCTCTGATCAGCACAATCCGCCTGCCCACCGGTGACACCCCAAGCCGAAGACCCCGGCTGCCCGAGGAGGACATCGCCGCCTGGGACCTGCCCGAGGACCCGGCCGCCGCCGGCCAGGCCCGGGAACACATCCGCAGGCAGTTGGCGGCCTGGGGGCTGCGGGAGCTGGAGATGACGACGGAGCTGGTCGCCAGCGAGCTGGTCGGCAACGTCATCCGGCACGCCGCGGGCCCGATCCGTCTGCGTCTGCTCCGCAGCACGGTCCTGACGTGCGAGGTCTCCGACGGCAGCGAGGCGACCCCGCGCATCCGCCACACCTCGGTCCTGGACGAGAGCGGACGGGGTCTGCAACTGGTCGCCGCGATGACCCGCCGCTGGGGCGCCCGCTACACGCAGACCGGCAAATCGATCTGGACGGAAACAGCCCCTCCCCCTGACGGGCTTCGCCGCCGGGGTCCTGGACGCCGACCGCGGCGCGCCGGGGCCGGACACCGTCTGAGTTCCCGCCCCGGCGAGAGGCCGTCCCCTTTCATTGTCATGCCCGCATCACTCTCCGGATGTGCGGGAAAAGGCCGCCCACCTCCACTTCCCTCATCGGGGGCATATCAGCATAATCATCATGGTTAATTGGCCACCCCCGGAAAGGCCCGTCATGAACCCCGAGGACTCCGTACCCGTCCTGATCGCCGGCGGCGGGCCGGTGGGACTCGCCACCGCGCTGGAACTGGCCCACCACAGCGTCGGCTCGCTGGTCGTGGAGCCGCGCGCCACCGTGTCGTGGCTGCGGCCCCGGGCCAAGACCGTCTCCGCGCGCACCATGGAACTGTTCGCCCGGTGGGGCCTCGCCACCACGATCCGCGACCGCGCGCCCCTGCCCGTCGCGTGGTCGGACGAGGCCGTGTTCGCCACCCGCCTCCTCGGGCGCGAGATCACCCGCTTCACCGGCTGTTTCGGCCTGGACCTCGGCGGCTCCGACCGCGCCGCCGAGCCGGGGCAGCAGGCGCCCCAGCCGCTGGTCGAGGAGATCCTGCGCGAGGCGGTCGACGCCTCGCCGCACGCGGCCCTGCTCACCGGCTGGCGGGTCGAGGCGCTGCGCCAGGACCCGGACGGCGTCACCGCCTCCCTCGCCGGTCCCGACGGGGCGGCGCGCGAGATCCGCGCCGCGTACGCGGCCGGGTGCGACGGCGGGCGCGGCGTCAGCCGCGCGGCGATCGGCGCGCGGTACGAGGGCGCCGACGACGCGCGTCCCAACGTCAACATCGTCTTCCGCGCGCCAGGGCTGGCCGAGCGGGTGCCGCACGGTCCCGCCGTCCACTACTGGGTACTGGACCCGTCCCGGCCCGGGCTGCTGGGGCGGCTGGACCTGGACGCCACCTGGTGGTGCATCGCCCAGGGCGTGGACCGGGCGGCCGGCGAGGCGGACCCGGCCCGGCTGGTGCGCGAGCTGGTGGGGGCGGACATCGAGGCGGAGATCCTGGCCACCGACCCGTGGCAGGCACGGATGCTGCTGGCCGACCGGTACGGCGAGGGACGGATCTTCCTCGCCGGGGACGCCGCCCACCAGAACCCGCCCTGGGGCGGCCACGGCTTCAACACCGGCGTCGGCGACGCGGTCAACCTCGGCTGGAAGCTCGCCGCGGTGCTGAACGGCTGGGCGCCGCCCGCGCTGCTGGCCAGCTACGAGGCCGAACGCCGCCCCATAGCCGCCAGGACCATCGAGGAGGCCGCGCGGAACATGGCGACCCTGGCCCCCGAGCTGTCCGACCCCCGGCTCACCGGCACCGACGAGGAGTTCGCGGCGGCCCGGCCGGCGGTCGCGGAGGCGGTCCACCGGACGAAGGACGGCGAGTTCCACAGCCTCGACCTGGTCCTCGACTACACCTACGAGGGCTCCCCCGTCGTCGCCGAGGGTCCGGGACGGCGCCTGCCGCACCGCTGGCTGCGGCCCGGCGACTCCCTCTACTCCCGCCTCGGCCGCGGCCTCACCCTCCTCGGCGACCTGGCCGCGCCCGGCGTCCGCGACTTCACGGCCGCCGCCCGCGAGCTGGGCATCCCGCTGACCACCGCGGACCACCGCGCCCCCGGCCCGGCCGGGCCGCTGACCCTGGTCCGCCCCGACCAGCACGTCGCCTGGTACGGCGCCGACGGGCGCGCCGCCCGCGCCGTCCTGCGCCGCGTCACCGGCCACCCGTACCGACCCCTGACGGCTCCCGGCCGGCAGGAAGAACGACCACGATCGAGGAACAGACCGTGACCCACTCCCCCCGGACCATCCCCGCGACGCGGCGAGGGGCCCTGCCCCTGGCGTTCCTCGTCTTCTTCATCGACGGGTACGACCTCTTCGTCCTCGGCACCGTGGGCCCCCTCGCTGCTCCACCACGCGGAGTGGAACGTCACCCCCGGCACGCTCGGCACCCTCGGCAGCGTCACCGCGGCCGGCATGCCGCTGGGCTCCCTCCTCGCGGGCTGGGCCTCCGACCGCTGGGGCTACCGCCTGCCGATAGCGGCCTCGGTCGCCTGGGTCTCGCTGTGCATGCTGCTGGCGGGCCTCGCGCCCGGCCTCGGCCTGTTCGGCGCCGCCCGCTTCGGCACCGGTATCGGCATCGGCGCGCTGGCCCCCGTGGTCGGCGCGTTCGTCGCGGGGGCGGCCCCGAAGGGCCGCCGCGCGCTGCACCTGGCCGTGCCGCTGGGCGCCATCGGCGTCGGCGGCACGGGCTGCGCCCTCCTCGGCCGGCTGCTGCTGCCGGAGACCCCGTTCCAGCGGCTCTTCCTGATCGGCGCCCTGCCGCTGCTGGCCGTCCCGCTCATCTGGCGGTCGGTCCCGGCCCGGGGGCGAACGGCGGAGACCGGCCACGGCCGGGTCCCGGTGGGCGCGCTGTTCGCGCCCGCCCGCCGGCGCGCCACCGTCCTGTTCTGCGCCACGGCGTTCATGAGCCTGGCGCTGCTGTTCTCGACCACCGCCTGGCTGCCCACGGTGATGCTCCGGTCCGGGTACGACCTGAAGTCGTCCCTGGAGTTCTCGATCGCCTTCACCATCGGGGCGAGCGTCGGCGTCATGGGGCTGGCGCTGCTGGCCGACCGCGGGCATCTCAAGGCCGTCACCCTGGGGTGCTTCCTGCTGGCCGCGTGCGCGCTGTTCCTGCTGAGCACGCCACAGGAGCGGTGGCTGCTGCTGGTGATGTCGGCCGTGGCGGGGCTCGGCTCGCTGGGCGGTCAGAACATGGTGATCGCCTGCATGAGCAGTTACTTCCCGGCTCGTCTGCGCGGTACCGCCCTGGGGTTCTGCCTGGCCGTCGGCCGGGGCGGCGCGATCATCGGCCCGACCTACGTGGCCTTCGCCACCGATCTGTCCGACTCCGCCAAGGCCGGGTTCTACGCCTTCATGATCCCCGCGGTCCTGGGGGCGGTCCTGGTGTCCTTCCTGCCGCGCGGCATGACTCCCGCCGGGGAGCCGGACCGCCGCTGAGCCCAGTCGTGCCATATGCCCGGATATGCCCCAGACTGGCCGGAAGCCATGGCGCGGGAACGCGGCGCCGTAGACCCGGAGCGAGGGACCGACATGAACGGCACGGACGGCATCGACGGCACGGACGTACGGAGCGCCCCGGCGGCGCGCGGCGCACGGTCGTCGTCGGCGCGGGCGCGGCCAGCCCGGGTGCCGGGACCCGGCGGCGAAGGACTTCCCCCGGGCCGGTGCCAGCGGGCACCAGGGCCCAGGGAGAAGTAGTCGGCGTGACTGTGACCCCTGGTCCCGCAGGTCAGAGCGGATGCATCGACCGTCATGGAAATAACTACGGGATTAACCCCGGATTTAACCGGGGGCTTAACCCGGGGTTAACCGCGGGTTTAACCACGGGTTTAACCACCGGCACGCAGTCGGCAGGGCGGGTCAGGTCAGCTCGATGTCCAGGTAGTCGATATCGGTCACGGTGACGTCCAGGCCGTGCGCGCGCCGCCCTCCGTCGCGGAAGTAGGCGTGCCCGAGACCGGCGCCGAGGAGCTGCGTGAGCTGCTGTTCGCCGGCCCCGGCTTCGTGCGCGGCCAGGAGGCGGGCGGTGACATCGGCGGGGAGGGTCTCGGTGAGGCGGCGCAGGCGCGGGTCGTCGGTGGAGCTGGGGGCGGCGGTGAACCCGAACCGGGCGCGGGTCTCCACCGTGATCCCGGCCCTGGCGGCGGCCTGCCGGATGGCGCGGGCCCGGATACCGGGCTGCCAGGACCGGCGCGCCTCGCGTTCCAGGGCGGCGGCCAGACGCGGCGTCGGGCTCTTGATCTGCCCGGCCAGGTAGCGCTGGACCGTGCGGACGGAGACACCCAGCCGTTGCGCGACGGCCCGGGTGGAGCCGCGTTCGGCGCGGGCGATGACGCGCATGCGGGCGGCCGGGGACACTGGCAGGGGGCGGGTCTGAGCGGACTGGAGCGCGGTCTCGATCGCGGTGCGGATCTCATCGGCCACGGTCACTCATCCCCCTCGTGCGGGTGTAGGGTCTCACCGCTCGTGACATGTCGATCTTGCTGACCTGGGCGTTCTTGGCTGTCTCACGGCCTTGTCACCCATGATCAGTCTCAAATCCGTGGCATTTCCTCGCGAGGGCGAGTCGAGATCAGGCGGCTTGCCCGAGTCGGCCGAGTACACCACGCTGAGCCCCGAGCACGAGGACTACCGGCGAGCCCAGATCGCGCACCGATGAGTTTCCTGCACCGCGCTGGTCTATACGCCGGACACCCACGGACGTAAGGCTAGGCCATGCGGAAACTGATCTACGGCATGAACCTGACCCTGGACGGCTACATCGCCGCGCCCGGCGACGACATCGGCTGGAGCGTGCCGAGCGACGAGCTGTTCCAGTTTTGGTCCGACCAGTTGCAGGCGACCGACCTGACGCTGTACGGGCGCAAGTTGTGGCAGACGATGAGCTCCTACTGGCCGACCGGCGACCAGCAGCCCAACGCCACCCCGGCGGAGATCGAGTTCGCGCGCCGCTGGCGGGACATGTCGAAGGTGGTGTTCTCCTCGACGATCGACAAGGTCGACTGGAACACCCGCCTGGTCACCGGCGACGCGGTCGCCGAGATCACCCGGCTCAAGGCCGAGGACGGCGGCCCGATGGACATCGGCGGCGCGACGCTCGCCGGGGCGGCCATGCGGGCTGGGCTGATTGACGAGTACGTGCTGGCCACCGCGCCGGTCCTGGTGGGCGGCGGCACGCCGTTCTTCACCGCACTGGACAACTGGGTGAACCTCAACCTGGTAGAGACGCGGACGCTTCCCTGCGGCGTGACTCTGACCAGGTACGAGACGAGGCACTGAGCAGCAGCACCCACGCGCTAGTCTCACGGTGATGTCGTATACGACATCGGTACGACACGGCCCGTGAGATTACGACATCAGCCGCGAGACCCTACAGGCCACCCGCGCGGGCCGGCCGCGGGCCAGCCGCTGGTGGCCGTCACCGAGCACGGCAGGCCCTGCTCCTGGGTATGCCGGGCCTATGCTTTTGCCTATGCCGGGCCTGTGCTCCCGCGCCTACGCCGCACGGGCGCTGACCAGCCACAACAGGCCACGGGAGCGCTGACCTTACCCTCAACGGCCCCTGTGGGCTCAGGGCAGGCACCGGCCATCCCCGGCCCGGGAACGGGCCTGGCCGACCCCTTGTCCGTGGTCTGGCCGACCCCTTGTCCGCGACCACAACGAGCACCAGGAGCAGCGGCACGGCAGTGCGGCGGCGAGGACCAGGAGCACGAGCAGCACCGAGCCCAGCGGCACGGCGCAGCGCATCGCCTGGGTCCGGCTCCCGCCGCCGACGAGCATCACGGCGTGCAGCTCCTGGCCGCCGTCCCCCGGCTCCCTCCCCCACTCCGGAATCAGTCCTCCAAGGGACAGATATAGGGGTGTCGGGATTTCCCGGCGACCGAAAAGCGGGCCTGACCTGCGGGTCAACTCGGAGGTTGCCCATTTTTGGGGATTTCAGCGGGTGCCGGAGGCGCAACCCAAAGGGGAGCGCCCGACAGGGGCACAGTACACGCTTGTGGTATCCGGGGTGAGTGATATTTCGAGAGCGAACCCTGCCGGGGGCGGAATGACTCTAACAGCTCAGGCCGCGTTATGGACAACGGTGAGGACGCGGATCTATTTCCAGAGATTACGCAGGAGTTCCTCTTTCAGCCGCCCCACAAGGTAATCATTGTCCGCTAGTTCCTCAACCGTCAGGCAGACAACCTGAAGTCCGCAACGCTGCCATTGCAGATCGCGGTTTCTGTCATCGGCATACCTTTTCCTGGCTCTGTGGTGAGGCCCGTCGATCTCGAAGACCACAGCCCGCCCGTTTCCCAGTACCAGGATATCGGGTGTCCATGTATGTTCGGCCTGTAGGCGGACTCCAGGCAGAGGGGCGATAGCAATCGTCTTATCGGCAGGGATCTGTTTCTGAATTACCTTGAGTACACGATAAACCTGCTGTTCCTGGGCGCTCCCAAGCGCAAGTCATCCTCGACAAGGACATTTTCGGCCCGCCGTTCTCGACGCCCTTGGTTAGTCGGGCGTTCTTGAAGGTCTCCTTTGAGCTGCTTTCGCCAGCCTTTGAGGTCGACGGTCGGCAGGAGTTCCTTAAGGAGCATGCGATCTACGCTGGTTTCCCCGTTGCGTTGGGCAACGTCAACTAGTGTCTCGGCTATGCGTTCCCTCATCTCGTCAGAGAAGGACTTGACTAGAGCTTGTCCCGTAAATGATCTTGTCGTGGGATGATCATGGTGTGGCTGGTGTGATCACGGCGTCGGAGCCGTCCTGGATAGAGCCGTTCACCGGGCTGAGTCCGCGGTGCTTCAGCCGGCTGGTGGCCGCGCTGCGCCGGGAGGGCGCGGATGCGGCGGGCCGGGGGCGGCCGTGGAGCCTGCCGCTGGAGGACCGGGTGCTGCTGGTGGCCGCGTACTGGCGCACGAACCTGACAATGCGCCAGCTCGCGCTGCTCTTCGGGATCTCGAAGTCGGCCGCGGACCGGGTCATCGATCACGTCGCTCCGCTCCTGGCGCTGCAGCCGATGCGCCGGCCGCGCAGGGACACCGTCTACATCGTGGACGGCACCCTGGTGCCCACCCGTGACCGGTCGGTGGCCGCCTCCAGCAAGAACTACCGCCACTCCACGAACCACCAGGTCGTCATCAACGCCGACACCCGCCTGGTGACCCTGGTCGGCCGCCCTCTGCCGGGCAACCGCAACGACTGCCTCGCGTGGGAGGAATCCGGGGCGAAGGCTGCGGCCGGAAACGCCACGGTGATCGCCGACGGCGGCTACATCGGCACCGGGCTGATCATCCCCCACCGCCGCCAGCCCGGACAGACCCAACTGCCCGCCTGGAAAGAACAGCACAACGCCCTCCACCGCCGGGCCAGGGCCAGGATCGAGCACACCTTCGCCCGCATGAAGACCTGGAAAATCCTGCGCGACTGCCGCCTCAAAGGCGACGGCGTCCACCACGCCATCCTCGGCGTCGCCCACCTGCACAACCTCACCCTCACCGGATAGGCGACATCAATCCAGCCCGACCCGCACCCGCCACCCAACTCGAAGATCACTTACGGGACAACCTCTAGGTGTTCTTCGACGTGCAGGACAGCCGCATAGAAATATTCATGCCAGTTACTACTGGTGGTGAAGCTGTCGTCTGTTCGCTCGAATTCCAAATGGTCGACTTCTGTCAGCAGTTGCGCCGCTTCTCGATCCCCTCGGTTGTTCAAGAGGTGGGCTGTCTGCGCCAGCACGAGTTCGGCCGCCTCGTCGTCATCCATCACCATGGCCAAAGGATGGCAGATCCCCCTGACAGCAGGGGAGTTGATTGCCTGGATGGGTCGTTCAGGAAGACGTGCCAGTCAGTGCCGTACGCCGTCCGCGCGGTCAGCTCTCCTGTGATCACGGGCGGCAGCGTAGAGCCCGCACGGGAATTCCTGGCGGTAGTAGCGGGCGTCCCGGATGGCTTGGAGGGCTTGGAGGGCTTTTCCGTACATCCAGGTTGCTTGGCTGTAGTGGTCGATCGCCTTCTCGCATGCCGCGTAGTCTGCCGCCTCTTCCGCTGTGAGAGCGGATGTGTCGTCGGCGGCGCGCGGGGCTGGCGGGGGGTCGGGAATCGTGTCGGGGGTGAGGGGCTGTGGCCGCTCGGGTACAGCCTCGGCAGCGGTCTGGCCGGGCAGGACCGGCGGGGTGGACTGCCGCTCCTGCTGCTGCATGTTCTTCCGAGCGGCGGCCATGCCACCGCGACGCGCGCTCACTTGATCAGCCCTCGGGTTTCCAGTTCGGTGATCAGCGCGCCGAACTCGGTACGGCTGGCTCCCGTGATGGGCATGCCCACGCTCTGCTTGAAATCTTCCACGCCCCGGATGGTGGTGGTGAATACCTTCCACTCTTCGGCTGCCAGCCAGTCTCGTGCCTCTTGCGTGGACTTGGCGTTCGGCACGGTGCGGTTGAGCAGCGCCCAGGCCGGCGGGGCGGTGCCATCGGCGCGCAGCGGAGCGGAGCGGGCCACCATGTCGGCGATCGGGACACCTACGGGCGGGTCGACCACCCGCTGCACGTCGGCGGTCGACGGGGTGAGGTGCAGGATCACCAGGTCGGCCACGCGCAGCACGCTGTCGGTGATGTCCGGGTGGTTCTCGGTGTGGCCGCAGTCCACGACGCACACCGTGTCGGAAGGGATGGTGACCTCGCGGTGGAAGCGGGAGCTGGCCGCCGCCTCTACGGGCATGGGGAACTCGCCCGGGCCGGTCGCCCAGGTGACGAGCTGTCGGGAGTGGTCGGCGTCGTACCCGCGGACCTTGTACTTGGGCTGCCGTCTTCGGCGCGCGCTTCGTGCAGGGCGTGGAGCATCCACCCTGTGTCGGTCGTCTTGCCCATGCTCCTGGGCGCGATGTTGGCGATGAGCACGGACAGGACACTACCGAGCGGGAGACCGTGCCGGGGCTGGGACGGCCGCAGGTCCACCCTCGCGGAGACGGGACCTCCCAAATTTGGGAGGTCCCGTGCGAGCCCCGCGTTCCTTCGCCCTGAATGCAGAAAAGGACCCCGCCAGGGCGCGGGGAGCGCCGTGGCGGGGCCGGTGGCTGTGCGGGTGCTGGCCGTCCAGGTCCGCAAGGCAGGCCGCGACCATCGCGCGGTCCCGGGTGAGATAGGCCCGCGTCAGGTCAGCCACCCGCCACATCGCATCCTCGACCCACCGCCGTGCGTCTCCTGGTGTCATGCCCCATCTTCTACGGGACCAGCGCAGACGCGGGCGGGCGCTTCCCGCCGGATTCACCGCTACGGAGCGGCAATTTGTACCGCAACACCTCCCTGTCTAGGACGGGGTGAGTTCTAGATCTCGTCGCAACACAAGACCCCGAAGGTGTTGCAATGACGAGGAAGCGTCGAGGAGGGCCAATACAGCCCGTCGAAAACAGGCGGGCGTCGACATCAGCGGTCTGGGCGTCGAAGTGGTAGTAGGCGCCATGGAAGGACTGCCCTTTGAAGGCGTGCTGCGGTTCGCGTTCCCGCGTCCAGGCTTTACCCCTTGCACGTGGCTGACCACCGTGTCCCGAGACGACCTGATCGAGCGGGCGGGCGCCCTGTCCTCAGCGAAGCTCAGCGAGATCGAGGATGCCCTCCGACTCGGTGAACAGGAGAAGGAGTGGACCCGGGCGACGACCGCGAAGCTCAGCGAGATAAGGGACGCCCTCCGTCTCGGCGGACTCGCGTAGGCCGAGAAGGAACGGACGCCCCCGATGGCGTGGCCGATCTCGTCCAGACGATCGACGCTGGCCACCTGTCTCCTCGGCGCCCCTCACCATCGAGATCACGATCTACGGCTGGAGTATTAAGCCCTTTGTGACACACACCACTGAGCGCTCGGCGGGGTGCCGGGGAACCCCGGCCGGGTCAGGGCGGAACCGGCCGGGGAGTTCACCGGGCGGAGGGCGTGGTCAGGCCACGCGCTCCGGGACGCAGACGTTGCGCAGTTCGCCGATGCCCTCGATGACGGTGCGCAGGGTCTGGCCGGGCTTGAGGTAGACCTTGGGGTCGCGGCCGTCCCCGACACCGCCGGGGGTGCCGGTGCAGATCACGTCGCCCGGGAGCAGGGTGATGATGTCGCTGATGTAGGAGAGGATGTCGGCGATCCCGAACAGCAGGTCGGACGTGCGCGAGCGCTGCATCACCTCGCCGTCGACCTCGCAGCGGATCTCCAGGTCGGGTTCGCCGGGGCCGAGTTCGCCGGGGGTGACGAGGACCGGGCCGACCGGGGTGGTGGCCTCGAAGGTCTTGCCCGACAGGAACTCCCGGGTCCGGCGCTGGTAGTCGCGGACCGTCACGTCGTTGACGACGGTGTAGCCCGCGACATGGTCGAGCGCCTTCTCCTTCGGCACGTGCCGGGCGGGGCGGCCGACGACGAAGCCCAGCTCGGCCTCCCAGTCCACGCGGTCGCTGACGACCGGCAGGGTGACCGGGTCGTACGCGCCGATCAGCGAGCCGTCGTACTTGGCGAACAGCGTCGGGTGCTTCGGGGTGTCGCGGCCCATCTCCTTGATGTGGGACGCGTAGTTGAGGCCCAGGCAGATGATCTTGTTCGGGTGCGGGACCAGCGTCGCGTACACGGCCTCGCCGACCGGGACGGGCCGCGCCCCCTCGGCCGCCGGCACGGTGCGCCAGTCCTCGCCCACGGCCAGCAGGGCGCCGAGGTCGCGGTACGGCAGCGGCACGTACTCCTCCCCCTCCAGCCGCGCCGCACAGGTACCGCCCGGGACGCGCAGCGTCGCAAGTCGCATGGAACACGCACCTCTTCTCTCAAGTTCTCTCAGGTTTCCGCAGGTCTCTCGGTCACCGCACTCATTGACTGCCGTCGCGCCCGATCGTACTCTTGTTTCGTAATACAGGATAATAGTCCTAGTAAACGGGACACGACAAGCCGCCGAGGAGAAGCACATGGCGATCACCGGACTGGGCCACACGGGCCTGTGGGTGTACGACCTGCCGAAGATGAGGGACTTCTACGAGCGCCTGCTGGGCCTGACCGTCACCGACGAGGACGAGGGCCTCGGCATCGTCTTCTTCAGCGCCCGGCCGGAGGACGAGCACCACGAGTTCGTCCTCCAGGCCGGCCGCACCGCCGCGATCGGCGACAAGCAGCAGCACCAGATCTCCTGGCGCGTGGCCTCGCTGGACGACATCCGCGCCTTCCACCGGAAGTTCGAGGAGGAGGGCGTGAAGGTCCAGCAGGAGGTCACCCACGGCAACGCCTTCGGGATCTACTTCTTCGACCCGGAGGGCAACCGGAACGAGGTGTACCTGAGGATCGAGCGGGACGTGCGCCAGCCCTTCCGCAAGTCGATCGACTTCGGCCTGCCCGCCGAGGAGATCTACGCCGAGGCCGAGCGTCTGCTCGAGGACGGCGGCGCCGCCTACCAGCCCGTTCAGTAACACCCGGACGGCCCCCGCACCCCTGGTATCTTTCTCGCATGTCAGGAACCCATACGCGATTTGCGGGAATGAGCCAGGGGTATCGCGGGCGGAACTCCACCGCCGACCGCGCGCTGGACATCCTCCTGCTCTTCGCCGACGACCGCCTGGCCCTCACCGCCGGCGAGGTCGCGACCCACCTGGGCGTCGCCCGCTCCACGGCCTACCGCTATCTCCAGAGCCTCACCTCCAACGGCTTCCTGACGGAGAACGAGGACGGCGGCCCCGGCTTCCGCCTCGGCCCCCGCGTCCTGGACCTCGCCCGCCTCGCCCGCAAGGGCGTCGGCCTCTCCGGCCTCGCCCGGCCCGTCATGCGCGACCTCGTCCGCCGCACCGGCCACCCCGCGCTCCTCACCCGCCGCGCCGGGCCCGCCGTCGTCTGCCTGGAACGCGAGGAGGCCGGGCACACGCTGCGGCTGAGCTACGAACGCGGCCAGGTGCTGCCCGTGAACGCCGGCGCCGCCGCCCTCGTCCTGCTGGCCTGGGCGCCCCCCGGCGACCTCGACGAGCTGCTCGCCGGGCCGCTCCCCCGTTTCACCGACGCCACCCTCACCGACCCGGACGCGCTGCGCGGGCGGCTGGCCGCGATCCGCGAGCGCGGGCACGCGGTCGGCCGGGGCGAGCTGGACCCGGACGTCATCGGCATTGCGGCCCCCGTGCGCGGCGGGGACGACCGGGTCGTCGCCGCGCTCAGCGTCGCCGCCCTCTCCCACCGGGTGCCCGGCACCGAGGTGCCCCGCTTCGTGGCGGCGGTGCGCGAGGCGGCGGACGAGCTGTCCGACCGGGTACGCGGCGCGGCCGGCACCGGCTGAGACCGGTGCCGGCCGCGCCCGGCGCGCAGGCCGGGCCGGGATCGGAGCCGGGGTCAGGGGCCCGTCAGCCGGGCCCGGAGGGCGGCGCCCACCGAGGCCAGCTCGTCGGGCCCCATGACGGCGGCGATGTACCGGTCCGGCTTCACCAGCACGAACCGGTTCCGCGCGGCGGCCAGCGCCTCCTCCAGCCGCCCGTCCGCGTCCGCCACGGCGTGCCGGCCGGGCGCGGGGCGCGGCAGGCGGTCGCCGAGGAACACGTCGATCCGGCGGATCGGCCACGTCGCGTCCCGCCACGGCCCGGACCCCAGCCGCTGCCAGGCGGCGTCCGGGACATCGACGCCGAGCAGCGCCAGGCCGTGGCCGAGCACGTCGTCCAGCCGCCGGGGCCGCAGGCTGGGCGGCACCAGGACCCGGGGCTGGGAAAGCTGCGTGCCGGTCAGCGGGTGATCGCCGAAGACCAGCCCCGCCGTGTGCCGGGCCCGGGGCCGGAACCGCATCTCCGTCAGAAAGCGGCGGCCGGGCGGCGTCAGCAGCAGCGCGCGGGCCGCCACGTCACGCGCCAGGGCGCGGCGGCGCGCGGTGGTCATCACGATGTCGCCGAGCCGCTCGGAGAAACGGACCATGGCGGTGGCGTGCGGGCGGCGCTCCGCCTCGTAGGTGTCCAGCAGCCCGTGCCCGGCGCGGCCGTGCCACACCTCGTCGATCTTCCACGCGACGTTGGCGGCGTCCCGCACACCGGAGTTGAGGCCCTGCCCGGCGAACGGCGGCATCATGTGGGCGGCGTCGCCCAGCAGCAGGCAGCGGCCGTCGCGCCAGCGGTCGGCGATCACCGCGTTGAACGTGTAGGTGGTGCAGCGCTCGACCTGGTCCTCGGTGAGGGACCGGTAGGGCGCCACCAGCCGCCGGACGGTCTCGAAGCCGGGGCTGACGCCCTTCTCGCCCTCGCCGGGGTGGAGCAGGAACTCGTACCGGCAACGCCCGTTGCGGCCCGGCACGATGACGGTGGGCCGGTCGGGGGTGCCGCGGTGCATGCCGAAGCGCTCGTCGTGGTGGTCGCCGGTGGTGTCGGCGACCAGCCACACCACCTGGTGACTGGTGCCGGTCATGTCGATGCCGCGCAGCTCGCGGACGGTGGAACGGCCCCCGTCGCACGCCAGCACCCAGGAGACGCGGAGTTCCTCGGCCGTCTCCGCCGCGCCGGCGCCGGTGGCGCGCAGCCCCGCGGTGGCGCCGCCGGCGTCCTCGGCGACCGACACCAGCTCGGTGGAGAAGCGGACCTCGGCCTCCGGGCGGGACTTGAGCGAGTCCAGCAGGACCCGCTCCAGCTCCGGCTGGGCGAACTGGTTCTTGAACGGGTAGCCCAGCCGGTACGGTTCGGGCCCCTGCGCGTGGAACAGGACCCGGCCGCGCCGGTCGTAGTAGCGGGTGCCGGTGCCCGGCACGACGATCTCCAGCACCTTGTCGGCGAGGTCGGCGGCCTGGAGGGTCCGCAGCGACTCGTCGTCCAGGCTGATCGCCTTGGCCTCGTCGCTGGTGGAGGCGTTGCGCTCGACCAGCACGACGCGCACGCCGCGGGCGGCCAGTAGGTTGGCGACGGTCAGCCCGACCGGGCCGCCGCCCACCACGAGCACCGGCTCGGGGGCCCTGGTTCTGCCACTCATGGGTTGACCACCGCCATCCAGATCGGCTCGGTGCGGCTGAGCATGGCGGCGACGGCGCGGTCGGCCTCGGCCAGCGGGAACCGGTGGGTGATCAGCTCCTCCGCGTCGAGCGCGCCGCGCTCCAGCAGGCCGAGGACCTCCACCGCGTCGGTGCGGGTACAGGCGCGGGTCCCCACCACGCGCCAGCAGTTGACCATCAGGGCGATCATCGGGAACGGCAGCGGGGCGCGGTTGGCGCCCATGTGGACCAGGGTGCCGCCGGTGGTGAGCGCGGCCATCGCCTGGTAGGTGGCGGGCCCGTCGGGCACGAAGTCCAGCACGGCGTCCGCGCCGTCGGGAACGACGCGGCGCAGGGCCGCGGTCAGGCCTCCGTCGGTCTCCCAGCCGGCGGGCAGCTCCTCCAGCGCGACGGTCTCGGTGGGCACGTCCCCCGCCAGGTGCCGTACGGCGTCGAGGCGTTCGGCGCTGCGGCCGACGAGGATCAGCCGGGCGACGCCGTAGTGGGGGGCGAGCTTGATGGTCGCGGTGCCCATGGTGCCGGTGGCGGCGGTGACGATCAGGGTCGAACCCAGCGGCAGGTCGGCGCACTTCAGCGCCCGGACGGCGTTGGCCAGGTCGTGGACCTTGGCGCCGACGTCGAAGCCGACCATGTCGGGCAGCGGGTCGATCAGCCAGTGCGGGGCGCGCACGTACTCGGCGAGCCCGCCGTCGTGGTAGGCGTCGTACAGCGGCATCGGCACGTCGCTGAACGCGGCGTGTCCCATCATCGCCTGCTGGCGGCACATCATCTCGCGGTCGGTCCGGCAGTAACGGCAGGACCGGCAGGTGAGGTTGGGATGCACCCGCACCCGGTCGCCGGCCGCGACGCCGGTCACGCCGGAGCCGACGGCGGCGACGGTCCCGGCGGCCTCGTGGCCGAGGGTGGTGGGCAGGTGCTTGAACGCGCCCTGGGCGAGGAGCTTCATCATGCCGGGCGCGAGTCCGGCGGAGGCGACCTTGACGAGGACGTCCAGGGGTCCGGGCTCGGGCACGGATATCTTCGTCAGGTGCAGCGCGTCGGAGCCTTGTTCGGCCCGCGCGGCCAGCATGGCGGTCATAGGGCGTCGCCTTCTCGTGTCGTTCGGTACGGCGTGGGGTCGGTCAGTCGCGCAGGGCGGCGAGGAGGCCGGGGGTGTACGGCTCGGCGGTGCGGGAGGTCTCGGCGACCTGCGGCAGCTCGCGGTCCGACAGCAGCACGATGTGCTCGCTGTCCGCCGCGTGGACGCTGGTGTGGGCCAGGCCGAGGGGGATCCGCACGAAGTCACCGGGCTCCAGCCGGACGACGCCGCGCTGGGAGACCAGGACGCGGGTGCCGCTGATCTGGTACTGGATCTCGTCGGCGTCCAGGGTGCGGCGGTAGACGCGGCCGTCGCAGGCGGCCCTCCGCACGGCGCCCAGGCGCAGCGCCGGCGAGCGGTAGAGCCAGGTGGTGCCGGGCACGTCGGCGCCGCGCAGCACCCGCAGCCGCTCCTTCTCGGTGAACGCCCGCTCCAGCAGGGAGCGTTCGTTCACCGGGAAGACGGCGATGTCGTGGCCGGGGGTGCCCATGCACTGGGTGATCGCCTCGTTGACCTCGCCGGGCTCCCAGCCGGGGAACGGGGGCAGGACCGGCTCGGACAGCCGCACCGGCTCCCGCTCCTCGGCCACGGGGGCGGGGGTGTAGAAGAGGAGATGGCTCTCCCGGCGCCCGTAGTTGTCGTGCACGACGCCGCGCGGCAGGCGGGAGAACTCCCCGGGCCGGTGCTCCACGACGCCCAGCTCCGTCATCAGGGTCCGCTCGCCCGCCACCTGGTACGAGATCTCGTCGACGTCGCTGTTGCGGTGGTAGAACGGCTGCCGGTTGTCCATGGTCTGCCACTCCACGCGGATCCGGTCGTTCTCGTAGACGCCGCGCGGCGGCGCGAACGGCCGGGCCGTGAACCGCTGGGGGAAGTGCACGACGGTCAACGGCTCGTGGTCGCGCCAGAGTTTGACGGGGAACGGGCTGGGGTGCGGCGGACCCAGCAGCGCGTCCTCGTCCCGCTCGACGGTGCGCAGCGGCTCGTCGGAGCCCATCACCGCGATGATCTCGGAGACGGTTCCCATGGGAACTCCCTTGTTCCTTGAGTGACTTGCGGATACGGACTCAGACGGCCGGGGGCAGGTGGTGGTCGAGGAACGCCCAGGTGCGGTGCCACGCGGTCCCGGCCTGCTCGTCGCGGTACATGTGCGGGCGGGCGTCGCAGGCGAACGCGTGCCCGGCGCCGGCGTACACGTGCTGCTCGAACTCGACGCCCGCGCCGGTCAGCGCGGTGTCGATGGCCCGCACCTGCTCGGCGGGGATGGTCGGGTCCTCGGCGCCGACGTGCAGCAGCAGCGGCGCGTCGAGGGCCGTGGCGCGGTCCAGCACGGCGTGCGGGCCCGCCGCGATGCCGGGGCCGTAGAACACGACGGTCGCGGCCAGCCCCGGGATCGCCGTGGCGGCGGTGAACGCGGCTCGGCCGCCGAAGCAGAACCCGGTGATCGCGGTCCGGCCCGTGTCGATGCCCTCGGCGGCGGCGAGGTGGTCCAGCACGGCGCGGACGTCGGTGATGATCGCGTCGGGCCCGATCGCGCCGATCAGCGGCATCGCCTCGGCGTGCTGCTCGTACCCGAGGGTTCCCACGCCGTTGCGGTGGAACAGGTCGGGCGCCAGCGCGAGAAAGCCGCGGGCGGCGAAGTGGCGGGCGATGTCCTGGATGTGGTCGTTGACGCCGAACGCCTCCTGGAGCACGACCACGGCCCGGTCGGCGGCGGCGGCGGGCCGGGCGGCGTACACCCGCATCGGGCCGTCGCCGGTGGGGACGGTCACCCAGTCGGCCGAGAGGGCGGGGGCGTGGGGGTCGTTCATCTGCGTGTCTTCCTTCGTCACGGTAGGGCTGTTCTCGGTGTCGGTCCCGGGGTCAGGTCCGGTCCCGGGCGGCGGCGCGCCGCACCAGATAGCGCCAGCCGGCCTCCAGTTGGCCGGCGGGCCAGCACTCGGCGCGCTTGGCGTGTGCCTCGGCGGCGTCGGACCACACCCGCACCGGCCCGGCGGCCAGCGCGGTGAGCTGGGTGCGGCAGGCGCGGTCCAGCAGCACGGCGTGCATGACGGCGGCGGGGACGCTCGCCCCGGCGGCGACCAGCCCGTGCTTGGGCATCAGCGCGGCGGGCGCGTCGCCCAGCGCGGCGGCCAGCGCCCCGCCCAGCTCCGGGGTGCTGACCAGGCCGCCCGTCTCCGCGAAGCGCGGCACGTCCTGGCCGCCGAACAGCGCGCCCTCGTGGGAGAGCGGCAGCAGGACGGTGTCCAGAGCGGCGAACGCCACGGCGGACGCGGCGTGGGTGTGGACGGTGCACACCAGGTCGGGCCGGGCCCGCAGGATCTCCAGGTGGATCGGGCACTCCTTGTGCGCGGTGCCCTCCCCCACCAGGACCTCGGCGTCGAACGACACGAGCTGGAGCCGGTCCCCGGTGACCTCCTCAAGACCCCAGCCGGGCGCCTTGATCCAGATGCCGCGCCCTTCGGGGTCGCGCACCGCGACGTGCCCCCACACCATGTCCCCCTGGCCCGCGGCGGCCAGCGCGCGGGACGCCTCGACGGCCAGGGTCCTGGCCTCCGCCGCGTTCACGGCCGCGGCAGGGCGTCGTAGTAGCGGGCGGCGCCGGGGTGCAGCGGAACCGGGGTCCTGCCCATCGTCACCGGGTCCAGCGGGTACGTCACCGGGCTCCGCTCGGGCGGGATGTGCCGGTACTGGCGCTCCAGGACGTCCCGCGTCTCGCCCAGCACCCACGCGATGGCGTAGGCCACGTCGTCGGCGAGGTCGGCGCGGGTGAGGACCAGGAAGTCGGAGAAGTCCAGGGTGCGGAACGCGGGGGCGCCGGGGAAGTGTCCCTCGTCCACCTCGGCGGACGGCCACGAGTAGTCCCGCCACAGGCTGTCCAGGACGGCCTGCTCCACTTCGAGGAAGTGGAAATCGGCGCCGAACTCCTGCCAGTGGGGCAGCATGTACGCCTCGTGGACCACGGCGTCCGCCCGGCCGGCCAGGACGTGCCCGAACGTCTCGAACGGCCGCTCGTCCGTCAGCAGCTCGCCGCCCCAGCCGGTGACGTCGATCCCGGAGCGGGTGAGCAGCTCGTGCGCGGCCAGGCCGACGTAGTTCACCCCGTCGTGGACGGAGGTGGCCAGCCGCAGGGCGGGCTTGGCCTCCCGGAGCTGGGCGAACGACGTGATGCCCAGGGACCGGCGCACGCCCATCACCAGGCGGTCGCGCTGCGGCACGACACCGAGGGCCCGCAGGTCGGGGAAGCTCTCGTCCGCGAAGACGCCGCGTCCGTCGAGTGCCGCGGTGGTGAACGCGACGGGGGTGGTCATGGCGACCTGGACCTCGCCCCGGCCCACCGCGCGCACCGCGTCGGAGAAGCCCCGGCTGTTCCAGACGGCGACCCTGGTGTGCGGGCCGCTGCGGTCGGTCAGCTCCTGCGAGATCCAGCCGCAGACGCGGTGGAGGTTGGCCGTGCCCCAGTCGCCCCGCAGGTGCAGGGTGATCGACCGGTCGATCGTCGGCTCCGGCGGACGGTGCGTCATCACGCCTCCTGATGATGTCCTGTTTTGCAGGATGAATGTCTTGTTATATGAAACACGGTAGAGGGTCGGGTGGCCATCACGCAAGGCCGGCCCGGCCCCTTATGCCAGGTGGCCCGCCTCGCGGTAGTACTCCTCGGCCCCCGGATGCAGCGGCACGGGCACGTCGCACGCCGCGCGGCGCATGTCCAGCGGGCTGGTCATCGCCGGGGTGGGTCCGGTGAAGCGGGCGGAGATGTTCTCCCGCTGCTCCTCGATGGCGCGCACGGTGAGATACGCCAGCTCGTCGGGCATCGACTCGGCGCAGTAGAGCACCCATCCGGAGAAGTCGATCGTCGGCACGTCCGCGTCGACACCGCGCAGCCGCCCCCGCTCCAGGACGCCCGGCGGCATGCCCAGGGCGGCGCAGTGCGCGAGCACCTCCGGGTCCAGCGGCAGAAACCGGATGGCGTACTCGGAGGTGATGCGCCGCCAGCGCATCGTCATGACCGCTTCGTCGAACACCGCGTCGAACGACGGATCGACCGGCACGGAGCCAGGCGCGTTCTGGTTGCGGGGCCGGTCCCTGAGCACCTCGCCGCCCCAGCCCTCGACGTCCTCGGGCGTGAAGCCGTACCGGGCGAGGATCTCGTCCAGCACCCAGGTCACGGGATGGCCCTGCTCGCGCGGCGGCACGGACAGCCGCAGCGGCGGCTTCCGCTCCGCGATGTCGCGCAGGCTCCCGATGCCCGTCTCCCGGCGCACGGCGAACGCCAGCCGGTCGTCGTGGGGGAACACGGCCAGCGCCCGCAGCGGCAGCGGCTCGGCGTAGGGGCCCTTCCCCTCCCGGGCCATCGTCAGGTTCCAGGCCGGGGTGGTGATCGCCATCGTGTACGTCCCCTCGGCGACCAGGCGGGGCCCGTCCATCCCGAGGGCGGCCGGCGGGCAGCCGGTGACGGCCGCGACCGTCGAGCCGTCCGGCAGGCGGCTGTAGTAGCCGTTGAGGCCGTTGGCGATCAGGCTGCCGATCGCCATCCAGTTCTGGCCCGGACAGAGGATCCGCACATCGATCGGGTCGGTGAGCATGCGGTCTGGTTCTCCTTGGAAGATCTGCGCCCGCGGGCGGGCGCGCGCGGTCAGTCCCGGGTGGGGATGACGGACAGGGACTCGGCGGGCAGCTCCAGCCACGCCTTGTCGCCGGAGACGGCGGCCAGGTAGGGCTCCTGCCGGGTGACCCACACGTCGTCGCCGACGCGGACGTGACAGTCGACGCGCTCGCCGACGAACATCACCTGCTCGACCTCGCCGGTGATGACGTTGGCCGCCGGGCCCGGCTCGGTCAGGTGCAGCCGGACGGACTCGGGCCGCACGGCCAGCAGCACCGCCTCCCCGGCGCTCGCGCCGTGCCCGCCGGTGCCGACCAGCTCGCCGACGGCCGTCCCGATGCGGGTGCCGTCACCGCCGGTGCCGGCGACCGTGCCGGGCAGGAAGTTGGTCGTACCGACGAAGTCGGCCACGAACCGGGTCGCGGGACGCTGGTAGATGTCGCGCGGGCTGCCCTCCTGGACGATGCGCCCCGCCGACATCACGGCGATGCGGCTGGACATGCTCAGCGCCTCGTCCTGGTCGTGGGTCACATAGAGGGTGGTGATGCCGAGCTGCTTCTGGAGCGCGGACAGCTCCGCGCGCATCGCCTGCCGGAGCTTGGCGTCCAGGTTGGACAGCGGCTCGTCCAGCAGCAGCAGCTTGGGGCGCCGGACCAGGGCGCGGGCCAGCGCGAGGCGCTGCTGCTGGCCGCCGGACAACTGGGTGGCCATGCGCCCGGCGTACGCGTCGAGCTGCACGGCGGCCAGGGCACCGCCCACCCGTTCGGCTATCTCCGCCTTCGGCGTCCTGGTCCTGGCCACCTGGAGCGGGAACGCGGCGTTGTCGAAGACCGTCATGTGCGGCCAGATGCCGTAGCTCTGGAACACCATGCCGATGTCGCGCTTGTTGGCCGGGACGAAGTGGCCCGCGGCGGGGTCGGCGACCACGGTGCCGTCGATGACGACGCGCCCGCCGTCCGGGCGTTCCAGGCCCGCGACCGAGCGCAGCGTCGACGTCTTGCCGCAGCCCGAGGGGCCGAGCAGGGTGTACAGCTCGCCCTCCTTCAGCTCGAAGCTCACGTCGTCCACGGCCCTGACCGTGGTGTCGCGGTCCGCGAAGCCCTTGCGCAGGCCCTCCACGGCGAGTGGGCGGTTGCCGGTGCCGGTCATGAGTGGTCCTCCTTCTCCGTTGTCAGCGGTGTCTCCGTCGGCCGCGGTGTCCCGGCCGGCCGCGGTGTCCCGGCCGGCCGCGGTGTCCCGGTCGTCGCCGGGTGGCGCGGCGTCACAGGCCCGTTCCCCCCGCCGCTCCGCCGGCCGGGCCCCCGGCCCTGGCACCGGCTCCGGGGCCCGCGCCCGACCGGCCGCGTGTGAAGACGAGGAACAGCACGACGACCGGGGTCATGAACAGGATCATCAGCAGCGTGACCGCCGAGGAGGCGCCGACCTGGCCGGTGTTGTAGAGCATCCAGGAGGCCACGGAGAGGGTGAGCGTGTCCTGCGAGCCGAGCAGCGTCGGCACGGTCAGGTCGCGCAGGGTCAGCAGCGCCAGCCACAGCCAGGTGTACGTGGCCACGGGCCGCAGCAGCGGCAGGGTGACGCGGCGGACGGTCGCCCAGGTGGAGGCGCCCGACATGGCCGCCGCCTCCTCCAGCTCGGTGTGGATCTGCACCAGCCCGGCGTTGAACATGCGGGTGCCGAACGCGACCTGGATCAGGGCCATGACCACGACGAGGATCGCCAGCGTGCCGTAGAGGCTGTACCAGCCGTCGGTCCAGTACAGGGCGGCGATCATGGCGCTGAAGGCGAAGATGGTGCTCGGCACGGCCTGCGGCAGGAACGCCGTGAAGTCGTACAGGTAGCGGAAACGCAGCCGGGAGCGGACCACGACGTAGGAGAACGCCAGGCTCAGCAGCACCGCGAGGGTGGGTGCCAGCACCATCAGCTTGACCGTGGTCTCCAGGCCCCGCAGGACGTAGTCCCAGTCCAGGTCCCGGTAGTTGTCGAACGACACGTGCTCCAGGGCCTCGGCCGACGGCTTCTGCACGTAGGGCAGCAGCGAGGTCCACACGACCATGAGGAACGGCAGCACGGCCGACCACAGGAAGTACCCGCCGACGAACAGCCAGGCGGCCCAGCGCCAGCGGCCCAGCGGGACGCGCGCCGGCCGGTACCCCTTGCCGGTGACGACCTGGTACTTGCGGGCCGACTTCAGCGTGCGCAGGTACCAGAGGCTGAAGCCGATCGCGAGCAGGATCATCACACCGCTGAACGCCGCCGGGACACCGTACTCGGTGACGCCGACCGAGGGGTTGGTCGCCACGTACAGGTAGCTGCTGAAGACGTGGATGCCGTTGGACAGGCCCATGATCAGCGGGATGTCCAGGGAGGAGATGGCGATGGTGGCGGTGAAGATGCCCGCGCCGAGCATGCTGGGGTAGATCAGCGGCAGCGTCACGCGGCGCAGCACCCGCCAGGGACCGGCGCCGGAGGCGCGGGCGGCCTCCTCCAGCGAGCCGTCCACGGAGCGGAGGCTGCTGGAGACCATGACGAAGACGAGGGCGGACAGGCCCAGGCCCTCGACGAAGCCCATGCCGATCAGCGACGTGATGTTGACCGGCCCCTCGGACAGGCCGAACCACTCCATCAGCCACTGGTTGACGGCGCCGACGCGCGGGTGGAACAGGAAGATCCAGCCCATGGCGGTGAAGAAGCCGGGGATGAGGATGCGCAGCACCATCGCGGTGTTGATGGTGCGCTCCCAGCCGAAGTCGGTCCGCTCCACCAGCAGCGCGAGGGCGGTGCCGAGGAGGAGCGCGACGACCTGGGTGACGGCGACGTAGATCAGGGTGTTGAGGACGACCTCCCAGACCTGGGAGTCGCCGAAGAGCGAGGTGTAGTTGTCGAACGTGAGGGCGCCGTCGGGTGATCCGTTCTCGCGGAAGCCCAGGTAGGTCACGAGGATCAGCAGGGCGACGACGCACAGGGCCGGGACGGCGATGAGGGCCGCGAGGACGCCGGTGGCGGTGGGCCGGCGGCGGCGCCGGCGGCGGCCGGGCGCGGGCGGGGCCTGGCCAGCCGGGGGCGGCGTCGCCCCCGTGCCGGTCCGGGTGTCCTGGTTTTCCTGGATTGCCTGGGTGTTGGTCATTTGGTCGTCAGCAGCCCGATCAGCTCGTCCTTGAACTCGGTGTTGTAGAGCTCGGGGTGGTCGGCGGTGAACTGGTAGTCGACCTCGGTGAAGTTCACGCCGTCCGCCTCGTACTCGGCGATCTCCTGGGCGGTCCGGCTGCCCTCGACCAGGCGGTTGTCGGCGAACTCCTGCTCGTAGAGCAGCTCCTGCGCCTCCGGGGTGACCAGCCAGGTCGCGAACAGCGTGGCGGCGGCCGGGTGCTGGGCGTTCTCGGGGATGCCCATGTACCAGCTCGACACGCTGGCCGCGTCCGCCAGGACGGCCGTCTCCAGCGGGGCGCCCTCCTCGGCGACGACGTCGGCGAGGTTCTTGCCGCAGGAGATCCACAGCGCGGCGAACTCGCCGGACGCCACGCGGTTCAGCTCGCCGCAGCCGAAGTAGCCCTCGGGCTCGAACGCGCGGAGGTAGTCGCGCACGCCGTCGACGCCCATCGCCTCGTCGGCGCCGAGCACGTTGAACTGCGCGGCGTACGGGGTGCTGGCGATCGCCTGGTCCATCTCCAGGACGTCGGCGGCGGTCCGCGGCACCTCGTCCTCGCTGATGAGGGTGGTGTTGTAGGTGAAGCCGGGGATCTGGTCGAGCAGGCTGAGCGCCATGTTGTCGCCGCTGGCCAGGCCCTCGGTCCACGGCGCGACGGCCGCCCAGTCGGTCTCGGCGAGGGCGCCGGCCTGGGCGGCGTTGCGGATCAGCTCGGGGTTGCCGAGCAGGGCGTCGGTGGACGACGGGGAGCCGGCGTTGTGCTCCTGGATGAGCTTGGCGGTGTTGCCCGGCATGTTCTGGTCGGGGGTGAGGGTGACGTCCAGGTCGAGGCCGTATGCCTCCTGGAAGGCGTCGACCAGGGAGTCGAGGCCGCCCTGCCCGTGCAGGCCCCAGTTGAGGCTGAGGGCGCCCTCCTCCTCGGCCGCGGCGACGAGGTCGGCCAGCGCGGGGTTGTCCGCGAGCCGCTGCTGCGCGGCGTCGGCGGCCGAGGGCCCGTCGTCGCCGCCGGAGGAGTTGCCGGAGTCGGAGTCGGAGCCGCAGCCGGCGGTCAGGGCGATCGCCACGGTGGCGGCGGTCGCGGCGGTGGCGTATCTCCAGTGGTGATGCGAACGGCGTCTCACGGGAATCTCTTTTCTTTCTCTCGCGGCTCTTTCACGGCTCATGAGCGTCGCGAAACAGACGACTTATCGGCACTTCATTCGAATTGGCGTTCGATTGAGGAGGTGGGGAGGGCCCGGGTGGCGGCCGGGTGGGGTGGGTCAGGGGGTGACGACGCCCATCCACATGGGCTCGTCGCGGCTGAGCATGAGGGTGACGGCCTCGTTCACCTGGGTGAGCGGGAAGCGGTGGGTGATCAGATCGTCGGCGCGCAGGGCGCCGGAGCCGAGGAGGTCGAGCACGGCGGCGGTGTCGACCCGGGTGCAGGCGCGGGTGCCAATGAAGCGCCAGCAGGCGTGCATGACCTCCCGCATCGGGAAGGGGAACGGCGCGTGGTTGCCGCCCATGTGCACCAGCGTCCCGCCGGTCGCCAGCGCGGCGGCGGTCTGCCCGGTGCCCGCGCCGCCGGGCAGGAAGTCGACGGCCGCGTCGGCGCCGCGCGGCACCAGCTCGTGCAGGCGCCGGGTCAGCGCGCCGGTGGTCTCCCAGTCCTCGCCCAGTTCGCTCAGCGCGACCGTGTCGGCGGGCAGCGAGCCGGCCAGCGCCCGCACGTCGGCCAGCCGGTCGGCCGAGCGGCCGACCAGCACCAGCCGCGCGGCGCCGAAGAACCGGGCCAGCTTGACGGTGGACACGCCCATGGTGCCGGTGGCGGCGGTGACGACCAGGGTGCCGCCGAGCGGGAGCGCGGCGCACTTCAGGGCGCGGACCGCGTTGGCCAGGTCGTGCACCTTGGCGCCGACCTCGAAGCTCACGGTGTCGGGCAGCGGATCGACCAGCCACCGCGGCACCCGCACATAGTCGGCGAGCCCGCCGTCGTGGTACTCGGCGTACAGCCGCAGCGGCCCGGTCCCGAAGGCGGCGTGGCCGATCATCGCGGTCTCCGCGCACATCTGCTCGCGGTCGGTGCGGCAGTACACGCAGGAGCGGCACGACAGCATCGGGTGGACCCGGACCCGGCGGCCGGTCAGCGACGCGTCGTCCGCCGAGCCCACCGCCACGACGGTGCCCGCGATCTCGTGGCCGGGCGTGGTGGGCAGGTGCGTGAACGCGCCGCGGGCCAGCAGCTTCATCATGCTGGGCGCGAGCCCGGCGGCGGCGACCTTGACGAGCACGTCCCCCGGTCCCGGCTCGGGGACCGGGATCTGCTCCAGCCGCAGCTTCTCCTCGCCCCGGTGGGCGCGGACCGCAGTCATGAGGGTCATGACGCCGCCCGGAGGCGCTCGACACCTGCCGCCGTGATCGGCTCGCTCTTCTTGCTGCCGTCGGCGACCTGTGGCACGTCGCGGGCCGAGAGGAGCGCGATGTGGGCGCTCGGGCCGTGGTGGACGCTGGTGAACGCGACACCGACCGGGAGGCGGACGAAGTCGCCCGGTTCGAGGTCGAGGGCGCCGCGCTGGGTCACCAGGGTCCGCCGGCCGCTGATCTGGTACTGGATCTCGGTGGCGTTGCGGTGCCGGACGTACTCGCGGCCGTCGGAGGCGGGCGTCACCACGCGGCCGATGTGGACGTCGGCGGAGCGGTAGAGCCAGGTGGCGCCGGGCGCGTGCTCGTCCGGGCGCTGGACGCGGATGCGCTCCCGCACCGTCCGGGCGTGGCCGAGCAGCAGCCGTTCGTCGGTCGGGTACATCGCGATGTCGTGCCCGGGGCCGCCGAGGCACTCGGTGATCAGCTCGTTGACGGTGACCGGCTCCCAGCCGGGGAACGGCACGTCCAGCGCCTCGGCGGTGCGGGCGGCGGGCTGCGCCTCCTCGACCGGGGCCGGGATGTAGAAGAGCAGGTGGATGTCCTCCCGCCCGAAGTTGTCGTGGGCGACGGCGACGGGAATGCGCGAGAAGTCGCCGCGCGTGAGCTCGACCGTGCCCAGCTCCGTCATCAGCGTCCGCTCGCCCCACACCTGGTAGGACATCTCGTCCACGTCACAGTTGCGATGGTAGAAGGGCTGGCGGTTGTTCATCGTCTGCCACTCGACGCGCATGTGGTCGCTCTCGTACACGCCACGGGGGTGCCCGAACTCCATGGGCACGTACTCGGGCGTGAAGTGCACCGCTTCGACGGGCGGTTGGCCCCGGAGCTGCTTGCGGCCCGGCAGCGGTTCGGCGAGCAGCAACTCCTCCTCGCGCGCCAGGCGGATGGACCGCTTGTCGAACGGGAACGCGTCGATGGTCTCGTGCACGAGGCCCATGTCGATCCTCCTTGATCGGCGCCGGCTGCGTCAGGTGTGGCGGCCGGTGTCGACGGCCTCGACCCTCCGGCGGCTTGTCCTGCTATTTAGGATCACTGTCCTTCTAGGCGGGACCCTGCCACAGGCGGGGGGCGCGGTCAATACACCTGCGGACACGATGTGAAGACGCGGTGCGGCCACCGCCGGACGGTCCATGCGGGGCGTTCACCTGCGGCGCGGCAGCGGAACTGCGGCCGCGCGGAGGCGGCGGCGCAACGGAGGCGGCGGAACAGAGGCGGCGGAACGGGCGGGCGGGGCGGGCCGGTGTCAGGTGGCGATGTCGAGGTCGAGCTGGGCCAGTCGGCGGGAGACCTCGTCGGCGGCCTCGCGGATCGCGGCCGTGACCCCGGGGACCTCCTCGTCCGGCACCCGGTGGGCGAGCGCGGCGACGCTCAGCGCGGCGACCACGGCACCGCCGGACGCGCGCACGGGCGCGGCGATGCCCAGCACGTCGGGGTCGATCTCGCCACGGGTCAGCGCGTAGCCCTGCTCCCGGATCACCGCCAGCCGCTTCCGCAGCTCCGCCGGGTCGGTGATGGTGGACTCGGTGAAACGCTCCAGGGGCCGGCCGAGGATGCGGTCCAGCTCCTCGTCCGGCGCCCACGCCAGGAGCGAGAGGGCGGCGGCGCCCGCGTTGACCGGCAGCACCTGGCCGCGTTCGTAGGACAGCCGCAGCGACTGGCCCGCCTCGACGCGCTCCAGGCAGACGACGGACGCGCCCGTGCGGCGGGTGAGCAGCAGGGGCTGCCTGATCCGGGCGACCAGCTCCCGCATCACCGGGCGGGCGACGTCGGACAGACCGACACCCTTGCGGGCGAGCCGGGCCAGGTCCAGGACGCGCGGGCCGATGCGGAACCCGGAGCCGCCGTCGTTCTCCTCCAGGAAGCCGTTGGCGGTCAGGCTCTGGAGGTAGCGGTAGGCGGTGGAGCGGGCCACGCCCAGGTGGGTGGCCACTTCGGCGGCGGAGAGGACCAGCCGCTCGTCGGAGAACAGCAGCAGGATGTCCAGCGCTCGGTCCGCCGTGGAGTTGCGTCCACGGTAGCCCGAGGAGGGCGCTATCTCTCGCGGCTCGGTACCGGGCATGGAGGAAATCTAACAGGCCGTGGGAACGCCCGGGTCAGCCGCCGCCGTGCCGGTGGATCAGGCGGAGGGCCTCGTCGCGGTCGCGCCGGTCGAGGGCGTCGACCAGGTCGGCGTGCAGGCGGTGCCGCTCCCGGATGTGGGCCGTCAGCGGGCGCTCACCGCCCGGGTGGACGGCCAGGGTGTGTTCCTGGATCAGGTCGAGCAGGCTGGTGTAGAGCGAACGCAGCAACGTGTTCGGGCTGACCGCGGCTATCCGGGCGTGCAGCCGCCAGTTCGCCCGCACGAACGCGTCCGGGTCCCCGGCCACGACCGCCGCCTCCATCTCGCCGAGGTGCCGCCGCAGGTCCGCGATGTCCGCCGGGGACGCGTGCCACAGCGCGTCCTCCACCAGCAGCGGGTCGAGGGCGTCGCGGACGCGCATCGCGTCGGAGACATCGGCCGCGGCGGCGTCCAGGGCCAGCACCGAGTTCCCCAGGCGGACCATCGGCGACTGCTCGGCGGCGAACAGCCCGCCGCCGGGCCCCGGCCGGACCGTGACCAGGCCGCGGGCCTGGAGCAGCCGCAGGGCTTCGTTGAACGTGCCGACCGAGACGCCGCACCGCCGGCGCAGCTCCTCCTTGGTGCCGAGCCTGGCGCCCGGCGCGGTGCCGGCCACCAGCGCGGCGATCCGCTCGGCGGCCATCCCGGCGCGGGAGCCGGCCGCGCGGTCCCAGTCGCCGCGCCGCAGCGCCGGCTGCGCCCCCGCCGCCCGTTCGGCGGACGTGTCCGCCGCGCGCCCCGCCGCGTTCCGCTCCCCTGCCGCCACGCGTCTCCCTCGCCGTTCCGGACCGGTCCCGGAAGTGACCGGAATTGATAATGACGAATAGCTTCGCACCCCTTGACGACTCGCGTAAACGGGGGGCAATCTCACCGTAATCATCATGGTGAATAGCTGCCTGGAGGCCGCCGTGGCAGGTGCGCGTGATCGGTGAGCAGGAGTTCCGCGACCTCATGGCCGGTGTCTGCGCCCCGGTCACCGTCGTGACCGGGGCCCTGGACGGTGTGCCGTACGGGGCGACCGTCAGCGCTTTCGCCGCGCTCTCGCTGCGCCCGCCGATGGTCATGGTGGCGCTCGACGCGAGATCGTCCCTGCTCACCCGGATCGTGGCCACCGGCCGGTTCGGGGTGAACGTGCTGGGCCACGCCCAGGCCGGGGTGGCGACGGCGTTCGCCCGGCGGGGCGCGGACCGTTTCGCGGGCGCCGACTGGGATTACGACCACGGGCTGCCGCGCCTGGCGCGGTCGCCGGGCTGGCTGGTCTGCGAGGTGGCCCGGGCGGTCGAGGGCGGCGACCACCTGCTGCTGCTCGGGACGGTGATCCACGCCGGGACCGGCACGGCGGCGCCGCTGGTCTACGCCCACCGCACGTTCGGCACCCACTCGGCCCTCGCCCGCCACCCGCGCCACAGCATCGCCGACCACGTCCGGGCGTGCGCCCGGTGACCGGGGCCCCGGCCCGGGGCCCCGCGGAGAAACGGAAGAGGGAGACCATGACGACGACCAACGACGACCTCGTCGCCGGGGCCGTGGCGCTCCAGCCGCTGCTGCGCGAGCACGCGGCGCGGACCGAGACCGACCGGCGCGTCCCCGGCGAGGTGATCGACGCGCTGAGCGAGGCGGGGCTGTTCCAGCTCGCGACCCCCCGGCGGTACGGCGGCCACCAGAGCGACATGCGGACCGTGCTGAACGTGTCGGCGGCGCTCGCCGAGGGGGACGGCTCCACCTCCTGGGTGGTCACCCTCATCAACGTGTGCAACTGGCTGACCAGCCTCTTCCCCGCGCGGGCCCAGGACGATGTGTTCGGCGACCGGCCCGGCGCCCGGGTCGCCGGGGTGCTCAGCCCCACCTCCACCACCCGGCGGGTGGCGGGCGGCTGGCGCGTCACCGGCCGCTGGTACTACACCTCCGGCTCCTGGCACGCGCACTGGGCCGTGCTCGGGGTGCCGCTGACCGACGACTCCGGCGAGGTCGTGGACCAGGGCCTGGCGCTGGTGCCCCGGGAGGACCTGGAGCTGGAGGAGACCTGGTTCGTGGCCGGGATGCGCGGCACGGGCAGCAACTGCCTCGTCGCGCGGGACGTGTTCGTCCCCGGGTACCGCGTGCTGTCGGTGCCGGCCGCGATCGAGGGCGACTACCCGACGGAGCGGAAGGACGAGGTGTTCCCCCGCTCCGCCTTCGTGCCGGTCCTCGCGCTGGTCCTGGCCGGGCCGCAGCTCGGGCTGGGCCGCGCCGCGCTGAAGTACGTCACCGCGAAGGCCGCCACGAAACCGATCTCGTACACCTTCTACGAGACGCAGGCCGAGTCGGTGGCCGTGCAGATCCGGATCGCGGAGGCCGCGATGCGCGTGGACACCGCCTTGCTGCACGCCCACCGCGCCGCCGACGACATCGACGCGGCGGCCCGGCGCGGCGAGTATCCCGACTTCCTCACCCGCGCCCGCGTGCGGGCCGACACCGGCCACGCGATCCGCAACACCATCGAGGCCATCCAGAGCCTGGTCGATGTCCACGGCGCGGGCACGTTCGCCGAGGTCAACCCGCTCCAGCGGATCTGGCGCGACGCCAACACCGCCGCCCGGCACGCGGTCGCCGCGCCGATGGTCGGCATCGAGGTCTACGGGAAGGCGCTGCTCGGCGTCGAGGAGCGGATCACCCCGCTGGTGTGAGCCGTCTGACCGTGCGGGGCGATGAGCTGTTCGAGCTAGCGGACGCGGTGCTGTGTGCGCCGGGTGCGGTGCACTCGGCGGTGCGGCTGACGCTGCTGCCCGAGCACCGGCGTGGGCACGGAGCGATGTACGACGGCCTCCACCAGGGCCGGATCGACGCCGCCGGACTGCGGCAGGTGCTGGCCGGCCTGACTCTGCCGCGGTTCCCCGACGGGCGGCTGGTGCTGGCGGTCGATGTCCCGCCGTGGCTCCGGTCGGACGCGCCGTGTTCGCCGGAGCGGCTGTTCTGCCACGTCTACGGCCGGGCGAAGACGGCCTCGCAGTTCATCCCGGGCTGGCCGTACTCGTTGGTAGCGGTGCTGGAGATGGGCGCCACGTCCTGGACGCAGATCCTGGACGCCGTCCGGCTCGGCCCGGCCGACGACGCCACCGCGGTCCCTGCCGCCCAGCTCCGCGACGTCGTCGACCGGCTCATCACCGCGGGCCAGTGGCAGCCCGGCGAGCCGGACATCCTGATCGTGACCGACGCCGGCTATGACGTCACCCGCCTGGCCTGGGTCCTGCGGGACCTCCCGGTCGAGCTGGTCGGGCGCATCCGCGGTGACCGCGTGATGCGGTTACCGAAGCCGCCGCGGCTTCCGGGGACGAACGGTCGGCCCGCCCGAGCACCGGCCGGAGTTCCGCTTCGCCAGGCCGGAGACCTGGCCCGAGCCCGCGGTCACCACCCGCACCGCCACCGCGAACTACGGCAAGGCCGTCACGCAGGTGTGGGACCGGGTCCACCCGCGGCTCACTCACCGGGCCGCCCGGCTCGACCATGAAGGCGAATTCCCGCTGATCGAGGGCACGCTGATCCGGCTGGAGGCCGAGCACCTGTCGAAGGACCGGGAGGCGCCGGCGGTGTGGTTGTGGTCCTCCAAGACCGGCGCCACCGACACGGACGTTGACCGCGCCTGGCAGGCGTTCCTGCGAAGGTTCGACCCGGAACACACCTTCCGGCTGTTCAAGCAGACGCTGGGCTGGACGAAGCCCCGCCTGCGGGAGCCCGGAACGGCCCCCGACCGGTGGACGTGGCTGATCATCGCCGCCTCCACCCAGCTCCGGCTCGCCCGCCCCCTGGCCCGGGACCTGCGGCACCCGTGGGAGAAGCCGGCCGCACCAGGCCGACTCACACCCGCCCGGGTCCGCCGGACGTTCCAGAACCTCCGCCAGCACATGCCCTGCCCCACCAGAGCACCGAAACCCCACCGGCCAGGCCCAGGACGACCACCCGGCACCAGAAACAGACGCCGAGCACCCCGCTACGACGTGGGCAAAACCGTCCGCCGCGAGAAGACCCTTATCGCCCTACAACAGCTGAAAGGTTGAAGAACAAGCTGAAGAGAGAGGTCTCATGTGGCGTGATTGGTGGTCTGCGGTTCGTGACGATCGTGGAGCGCTGGTGCCGGATGAGCTGTGGGAGTTGTTCCAGCGGGTGGTGCCGCCTGCCCCCACACGTCCGCAAGGAGGCGGCCGGCGGCGGTACGGCGACCGTGAGGTCCTGGCTGCGATCGTGTTCGTGGCCACCTCTGGGTGCACCCGGCCTCAGCTTCTGGACGATCGAGCGCACCGTAGCGTGGCTCGGCAGCTGCCGCAGACTGCACCGCCGCTACGAACGCAAGGCCCCGCACTTCCTCGCCTTCGCCGCCATCGCCTGCACCCTCGTCCGCTACCGCAGACTCACCACATGAGACTTCTTCCAAGGAGAAACCGCGCTGCCGCCGGTCCGGATTGCGCTCCGGGCCCGGCAAGGACAATTTGCGATCATTCTCCCGCTGGCCTTGCATGTGGGTAGCGAGCACCGGATGGGAAAGGAGGTCGTCGGTATGAGGGCGAGGCTTCAGGACGCCGTCGCGGCGGCTGCGGTGCTGGCGGTCGGCCTCGCCGGGTGCGGGACGGCGGAGGACGACGCCGACCGGAATGCCGCCGACGACGGCGGCTTCACCATCGGTCTGCTGCTCCCGGAGAACCAGACGTCCCGCTACGAGGAGTTCGACCGGCCGCTGATCACGAAGCGGATCGAGGAACTCTGCGCCGACTGCACCGTCGAGTATGCCAACGCCCAGGGCGAGGCGCTGCTCCAGCGTCAGCAGGTGAACGCCATGATCAGCAAGGGGGCCGAGGTGCTGCTCCTCAACGCCGTCGAGCCCCACGCCCTGGGCTCCGCAGTCGACACGGCGGCGGACGCGGGGGTCCCGGTCATCGCCTACGACCGCGAGGTTGAGGGCGCCGTCTCGGCGTTCATCACCTTCACCCCGGACGAGATCCTGCGGCTCCAGAGCCATGCGCTCCGCGACGCGCTGGGCGAGCGGGCCGACGGCGCCCGGATCGTCCGGGTCGAAGGTCCGGTGGTCTCGCCGCCGAACCTGTGGCTTCCCGGCCTGCAGGACAGGGCAGAGGTGACCATGCGCCAGGCTGCGAGGTGGAACGCCGAGAGCTCCTACAGCATCATGACCGGGGCCATCGCCGCCCTCGGGCCGGAGAACATCGACGGCGTGTTCGCAGCGAACGACGCACTGGCGGCCGGCGTCATCCCGGCCCTGAAGGACGCCGGTATCGAACGGCTGCCGCCCGTCACCGGCCAGGATGCCGAACTCGGCGCCGTGCAACGCATCATCGAGGGCGAACAGTACATGACCGTCTACAAGGCCTTCCCGCAGCAGGCCGACGCCGCCGCCGAGGTGGCCGTGGCACTGGGCCGCGATGAGTCCATCGCCCACCTCGCCACGGAGCGGGTGACCACGGACTTCCTCGATGACGTTCCCTCCATCCTGCTCGACCCGATTGCCGTGACGGCCGAGAACGTCGAGGACACGATCATCAGGGACGGCTTCTACTCGATCGACGAGATCTGCATCCCCCGGTACCGGCCGGCCTGTGACCGGGCTGGCCTCACCGGCTAGGCGTATCGACCTGCAGCGCTGTTGACGTCGAGTGATCGGGCGTTGGCCCGAGGCCCTGGCGGCCACGGTGTCGCCGGGCGCCATCTCGTGCCCTCAGCTTGTTCTTTAACGACCTCGTGCACGGTTGGCGGTGAGGCGTCGAGGGCTTCGGCGGGGCTCGGTGTTCACTTCCGCCGTGCGGGGATCAGGTCTGCGGTCTGCTGGTGGGACAGCAGGGCGGCGACGGCTTGGACGGTGTCGCTCGTGTGCTCGCGGCGGCCGAGGTGGCGGGCGAGGGCCCGCCAGTTCTTGAGGTGGGCGATGCCGTGCTCGACCCGGATACGTCGAGAGGAGTGCGCCTTGCGCTGTCGCTCGTGCATCTCCTCGTACCAGGCGGGTGCGTTCTTCCTGAACTTGCGGTGCGGTGGTGTCACCACTCGCCCTGCGGTCTGTGCGCCCAGGCCCTGGCAGCCGGCATCCGCGAGGATTTCGATCGCGGGCCCGTCGGCCAGGAGCTTGACCAGCCCCGACTGGCGGGCATGGGTGATGTCCGCGCAGCTTCCGGGTCGGGTCGGGCTGCAGAACAGGACGCGGCCGTCCGCGTCGGTGACGACCATGGCCTTGACGGCGTTCTGCTTGCTCTTGCCGGAGATGAACGTGTCCCGGTCCTTGCGTCCCACGGCCGGGCGACGGACCCGGATCTCGGTGCCGTCGACGATTCCGGTCTTCCCGCCGGCACCGAGATGGTCGACGACCTCCGCCAGGGTCCGCAGCCGGACGCCGGGGCTGATGGTGCACCCGCGCTCGGCGAGCAGGGGCCGCACCTCACCGACAGCGCGGGTGATCGTGGAACGGTCCACGCCGAACCAGCAGGCCGGCACGTCATGCGTGGCCCCGTGGCGGAGATGAACGAGCGTGGCCAGGAGCCGGTCGACGAACACCAGCCGGTGCTTCGCGCCGGCACCCACGGCCCGCTTCCGCGGCTTGGACGCCAGCCTGGCGTGGTGCCGCTCGTGCCACAACGGACCTACCTCCGCGACCAGTTCAGCGATCACATCGGCCGACAGGCCCGTGATCCTCCGGTCGCTGATGATCACTGCACGAGTCGCGATCCCCACCACACAACCATGATCAACGATCAAGAACTCAACGCCTCACCGCCAACTGTGCACAAGGTCGTTACAGTAGTAGGTGTTTGTGAACCTGGGGTAGTCCGGGTGCGCGCTGCGGAGCACCAGTACGCTTTGGTTCACGCCTCTGTGAATTCACGAAGTTGTGTACTAGCGTCGGCTGTGTGCTGACTGTTGCTTCTGACATCGAGGTGCTGGTCCGGTTCGGGCGTGCGCTGGCGGACCCGATCCGCTGCCGCATCCTGCTCGCGCTGCGCGAGGCGCCGGCCTACCCCTCCGACCTCGCCGACGCGCTGGGGATCTCCCGTACGCGGTTGTCGAACCACCTGGCGTGCCTGCGGGACTGCGGCCTGGTCGTCACCGTCCCCGTGAGCCGCCGCACCCGCTACGAGCTGGCCGACGAACGGCTCGGGCACGCGCTGGACGACCTGCGCGCCGCCGTGGTCGCCGTGGAGAGCGACCGGACCTGCCCGGACGCCGGGGAGAAGGGCTGCTGCTGACCATGACCGCCGACATACCGATGTCCCTCGGCCCCGGCCTGGCCCGCCGCGACGTGCTCACCCGGCGGATACGGCTGCTGGTGGCCACGACCATCACCTACAACGCCATCGAGGCGGCCGTCGCCCTCACCGCCGGCGCCCTCGCCTCCTCCTCCGCGCTGATCGGCTTCGGCCTGGACTCCCTCATCGAGGTCTCCTCCGCCGCCGCGGTCGCCTGGCAGTTCTCCGCCGCCGACCACGCGGCGCGCCAGGCCCGCGAGAAGACCACCCTGCGGATCATCGCGGTCTCCTTCCTCGCGCTGGCCGCCTACGTCACCCTCGACGCCACCCGCACCCTGGCCGACGCCAGCGAGGCCGACCCCTCCCTCCCCGGCATCGTCCTGGCCGCGCTCTCCCTGCTCGTGATGCCCTTCCTCTCCGCCGCCCAGCGCCGCGCCGGGCGCGAACTCGGCTCCGCCAGCGCGGTCGCCGACTCCCGGCAGACCCTGCTGTGCACCTACCTGTCCGCCGTCCTCCTGGCCGGCCTGGTCGCCAACGCCACCCTCGGCTGGACCTGGGCCGACCCCATCGCCGCCCTCGTCATCGCCGCCATCGCCGCGAAGGAGGGCCGTGATGCCTGGCAGGGCAAGGGCTGCTGCGCTGTTCCGGCAGCGGCGGCGGCGCCCTCTCCCCGCACCGCGACAGACGCGTGCGGCTGCCGACCCGGATACGCGTGCTGCGGATGAGCCGGCGGATCAGCCGGCCACGGTGGTCTTCTTCGTCCAGGCGGTGGCGGCGCCTTTGCGGGTCAGGCGCCTGGTCATCAACGTGATGAGTGCCCAGGTCAGGTGTGCTTCGGCGTGCTGGGGCAGGCGTTCGTAGCCGCGGACGTTGCGGCGGGCGTTCATCAGCCAGCCGATGGTGCGCTCGACGCGCCAGCGCCGGGGCAGGACCACGAAGCCTTTCGCGCCGCGCGGGCGGGCGACGGTGCGCAGGGTGAGCCAGAGGCGGTCTTCGGCCCAGGTGGTGAGCTGGCCGGCGTATGCGGAATCGGCCCAGACCTGGGTGATCTGGGGGTGGGTGAGCCGTGGGCGCCACAGGAGTTCGCGGGCGGCTTCGCGGTCGGTCATGTCGGCGGGCGTCACCGTGATCATCACCGGGAGGCCCGAGGTGTCGACGGCGATATGTCGCTTGCGGCCGTTGATCTTCTTTCCGGCGTCGTAGCCGCGGGTGGACGCTCCCCGACGGCGCCCGGCTGCTCGACGCCACGGACACGGCCGACGAACCGCGCGCCCTACTGGGAGCTTGACGTTCCACCTTGACCCGCCGCCAGCCCCATATGCTCATCCGATGGAGACGGCACTGATACTCGCCGGCAGTGGGGTCACGCTGCTCATCCTGATCATCTTCACCGTGCTGCTGCTGGGCGGCCGTCGAGTGCGGCGCGGCCGGAAACTCGGCCGCTACCCATACCGCGCCAAGCCCAACGGCACCCACGACAGCTCGTCGACGAGTAGCCCCCACTTCTGAGCTTTTTCTTAGGGTCCGAGGTCGAAATGGGCCTCGAACTAAGCCGTTCACCTGGGCGTTCGCCAGACGTAGAGGCGGCCTTCGTCTGATCATGTGCTCCGGCCAAGGTGCACCGATCAGGACGAAGGCCGTGAAGGTGAGTCTGCTGCCTGACACCGTTCCCGGAGAGGCGTTCGCGAAAGCGTCATGGTCCCGGGAGAAACGGCGGCGGGTCGGTCTCGGTGCCGGTCCTCGGACTCGGCTATCGGGCCGTTCGTACTGGTCAAAGGACAGCCCCGGCATACCGGGTGTCTCACCGCAGACTGACGGGCAGGGAGCCGACCAATGACCGTCGGGCCGCGCCAAGAACGGGCCGCGTCTTCGGGGCCGGTGCTTGTTCAGAACGCGGTATAGCCGCCGTCGACGGAGAGCACCGCGCCTGTGGTGTAGCTGGACTCTCCCGACGCGAGGAAAAGGACAGCGTTCGCGACCTCGTCCGGCGTGGCCAGACGACGGAGCGGGATGGAGGATTCCCGCATGCGCCGGTATGCCCCGGGGTCCGGACGTCTCTGGAACGACGCCTCGATGACGTCGGTCGCGGTCAGGCCCGGTGCCACGACGTTGACGCGGATGTTGCGCTCGGCCAGCTCGACCGCCGCACCGCGGGCGAGCATGATGAGCCCGCCTTTGGCCGCCGAATAGAGCGTCTGCTCAGGCATACCGACGATGCCCAGTCGCGAGCTGATGCAGACGATCGACCCACCCCGCGCTTCCTGCGGCATGAGCGGGATGAAGTGCTTCATCACCAGGAACGCGCTGAGCAGGTTGCTGTCGAGGACCTCTCGCGCGTCGGCCGGGCTGGTGTCGATGAGAGGTGCGTCGAGCTGCTGCCCATGTCCGATCACCAGGACATCGACGGTGCCGAAGTCCTGTGCCGCCTTGGCCGCCAGGGCCCGGACGAAGGAGTCGTCGTTCAGGTCACCGCTGAGATAGACATCCTCGGGGTCTTGGCTGTCGAGGGTGGGCCTCCGCCCGGTGAGGAGCAGGCGCGCGCCCTCTCTCCTGAACGAGGCGGTCACGGCCTGACCGATTCCGCTGGTGGCCCCCGTAATCACGGCCTTCACATTGTCGAGGCGCACGGGATCTCTCCTTCGGTAGTCGGCTCGCACTGGATCTGTCGCGGGGCTGCCGCGCTAGCTCAAACCACCGCGGGCGGCAACAGGCCATCGAGCCACGGGGTCGCCGGCCGCGTTGGTGACGATCAATTCGTCGAAGTTGTTGACCACTGGGCAGACATGGTTCGGGACGACCGCGAGCACGGTTCCCAGGGCCGGGTGGTCGCCCTCGTCGGACAGCGTGAGAAACCCGTGGTACTCGTTGAGTTTGGTGAGGTGACCGCCCTCCACTCCCAGGGCTGTTCCGTACCCCTTGGCCGGCGAACCTTCCCGGCCCAGGGCCTTCGTGCCCGCATCGAGGATCACCTGCTTCGGCACACTGTCACTGACCACCGTCGCCGTCAGGAAGAGCGCGATCTGCTCGGGCTGGCAGGCGCCCAGTCGCAGGTTGTCCATGTCGCCGAAGACGTACTCGCCGGGTCGTATCTCGTTGATCGGCGTTCCCGTGGAGAATGCCGCCGTCGGCGTCGAGCCGGCGCTCACGACCCGGGCTTCGATCCCTGCTTGATCGAAGCTCGTCACCGCGTGCCGCAGAGCCTCGCTCTGGTCACGTGCGGCGGCAGCGCGCACGTCGACGCCGCCGCTGCCGCCGTGGCCGGGATAGGTGTAGACGCCCACTGGACGCAGGCCGCACGTGGCGGCGAACGCAGCGAGTTCGCCGGCCTTCTCCGGTGCGACGCCCGAGCGCTTGGCGCCGCAGTCGACCTCGACGACGACCTCCAGGCGGCCAGGGGAGCTCCGCATCGTTTCGCCGAGCCTGGCCACGGCTTCTCGGCTGTCGATTCCCAGTCGCAGGCGCACGGTCTCGGCGAGGTGTCTGATGCGGCCGGGCTTCGTTCCCGCCGGCCAGACGGGATACGCGATGAAGATGTCCCTGAATCCCGCCGAGGCGAAGACCTCCGCCTCACCGATGTTGCCTGCGGTGATCCCTACCGCGCCGGCCTCAAGCTGGAGGCGTCCGATCTCGACGCACTTGTGTGTCTTGACGTGCGGCCGCAGGGCCATGTCATGCGCAGCGGCGAACTGCTGCATGCCCGAGATGTTGGCGTGCAGCGCGTCCAGGACCACCACGGGTGACGGGGTGTCGATGCGCTCGGAGAGGCCGCACAGTGCTTGTTCCAGGTGCTTCACAGCTCGTCCTCGGGGCGTGCGGGAGTGCGGTTCGGGGAGCGATCTCATCGGCCGGCGCGCATGGAGCCGTGTCACGCGACGGTGCAGATCATCTGGATCTCGATCGGGCTGTTCCGGGGCAGCGCCGCCACACCTATGGCGGTCCGCGCGTGCTCCCCGTTCTCCCCCAGGACCTTGAGGAGGAAGGAGCTCGCCGCATCCGCTACCCGGGACTGGTCACCGAAGTCGGGGGTGCTGGCGACGAAGACCAGCATCTGCACAAGTCTGACGTGTTCCAGGCCGCCGGCCGCTGACGCCGCGACCCCCAGGACGTTGAGGGCCGCGAGCCTGGCCGACTCCTGCGCCTGAGGTATGTCAACGTCCCGGCCGAGATGCCCTTGAGCAGGGAGTGCGCCGTCCACGTAGGGAAGCTGCCCGGAGATATGGATGGTCGATCCGTCCCGCCGGTACGGCACGTACCTCTCCTTGCCTGAAGCCTGCTCGGGCAGCGCGTAGCCCAGACGGCTCAGGCGGGCGGATACGGTCTCACCTGGAGGTTGAGAGGACATGGTCGGTTCCCTCCTCGGGCTGGCGCGGGGAAGCCGGGCGCCGACGGTTCCCGCGATCTCGGCCTCGCCACGGTAACGAGCACTCCGAAAGATTGTCAACAATACGCAATCGACAATCCGTGTTTCCCGGTGACGGCCGAGGCGTCGGGGTCTTCTCCCACCGGCCCAGAGCCGCTGCCGCTGTCTGGACGCCGACGAGACGGGCCGCAAGCGTGTGAAGTGGCTCGAAGGGATCGGCATGGCGGGGAACGCACCGGCCCTGGCCCGGGTGAAGCACGTCGCCGCGGCGCGGGCCTACGACGCCGAGCACGGCGCTCCGCGCGCCCCAGGACCGCCGCGATCGAGGGCAAGGCCATCGGGCAGTGGCTCACCAACCTCCGCCGCCCCGGCGGGCTGGGCAAGGACCCGGAACGGGCCGCGCGCCGCGCGCGGCAGCTCGCCGACATCGCCCCGGACGGGAACCGGGGCCATGGCCCGGCACCGTCCGACGTCGAGGTCACCGGCCGGCAGGGCGGCCGTCAGCTCCCCCGGGGAGCGCTGGTTGACGTCCGTGGCCGGACCGGGGCGGGCGGCGGCGGCCTGCCGCGGCAGCGCGATGACCTCCTCACCGGTCACGGCCGGGGTATGGCCCAGGCGCCGCGGCTCCGTTCGCCGCGGCCGGTGCGGCGGACCCGGCGCACCGTGGAGCGGGCCAGCCCGTGCGGGACGCGGGCGTCCTCGACCAGGCCCGTCCGGCTGGCAGCGGTTCCCTACGGGGACCGGTACGTTCGAGCGGGCGGACAGGCACCTCGCGTTCGAGGGAACGGACGGAGGCGGACAGCGCCCGCTGGGAGAGGCGGAGGCGGGTGGCGGCGCGGGGGGCTGCCACCTCCGCGACGGCGATCAGGTGGCCCGGCTCGTGCGGGTCAGGGGCGGTGTCAGTAGTCGCCGGCGGCGCGGCGGTGGAGGGTGATCAGGTTGGCGGTCAGGGTGCCGGCGACGGCCAGGCCCATGCCCAGCACCGCGCCGCCCACCCCCAGGGCCGGGGTGGCAAGGGCCAGTGCCAGAACGACCAGAGCGCCGGCGGCCACCCACAGCCAGTGACCCACGGCGCCGGTGCCGGCCAGGCGGTGCAGGATGCTCACGGCGGCCAGGACGATCACCACCGGCACAGCCACGGCCAGCGCGGCGGCCCGGTCGGTCAGGTGGGCGTGGTGCTCGGTGGCGTCCACGGCCACCGCAAGCCCCGCCCCGATGGCGGCGACGGCGGCGAACACCAGGTAGTGGCCGTATCCCCACGTCAGAGCGGCGCGCAGACTGGTCAGCGCCGCGTCGGCGCCGGTGAAGTAGATCCACCACAGGGAGAAGACCAGCAGCAGTCCGCCGGCGGCGACCATCAGCAGTTCGCCGGAGAGACCCTGCTCGGTCATGGCGGACCGGACGGCCGCCAGCGCGGCGAGGATGACCTCGCCCAGCACGATGATGGTGAACAGCCCGTAGCGTTCGGCGATGTGGCCGGGGTGCCAGCCGGTGGGCCGGCCGCGGTACTCCGCCCACGCCGGCACCGCCAGCTCGGCCGCCACCAGCACCAGGAACGTGGTCCAGGCCCAGGCGCCAGGGGTCCACAGCCGTATGACCCAGCATGCCTGCACCACGGCGATGCCGACGGCGTACCGCAACGCCGCGGCCCGGCCCGCGGGATGTCCCGCGGCGGCCCGCAGCCACTGGGAGATCAGCGCCATCCGCGTGATCACGTAGCCGACGACCACGGCGGTGAAGTCGCCGTCCCCGAACGCGGCGTGCACGCCCGCGGCGAGGACCAGTACCCCGGCCATCTGGACCAGGGTCAGCAGCCGGTAGGGCACATCGTCGGTGTCGTAGGCCGAGGCGAACCAGGTGAAGTTCATCCAGGCCCACCAGATCGCGAAGAACACCGAGGCATACCCGGCCAGGGCCGTGCCGACGTGCCCCTCCGCCAGCGCGTGGTGCAGCTCGGCGGCGGCTTGCGCGACCGCGACCACGAACGTCAGGTCGAACAGCAGCTCCAACGGCGTCACGGCACGATGCGCCTCCCCCGGATCGCGCCCCCGCATCGCCCGCCGCACCGCACCACCGCGCCGGATACCGGCCCTCGCGCCGCCCACCGCTCCCTCTCTCTCCTGTACCGATCGATGTTCCACCCGCGCCGGGTTGTGTAGCCGCCGTTGGGAAACCGCGTCTGGCCAGTGAACCACCAGCCCTCGGTGGCCTGGAACCTGATCGCCGGAACGATGTCCTCGATCTCGGTGAGCTCGCCTCCCCTCACCTGCGACATGCGGAACTCCACCCGCTCCGGGGCGCCTGCGGGTAGGAACGCGCCGCCGTCCCGTTCGTCTCCGGGATCCGGCCGGCGCCCCGCACCCGCGGTGCGGTCAGAGTGCGGCCGGGCACAGTCGAAGTCCGCACCCGGACCGGTCCCGGGTGCGCACCGAGTGCGGGTGCGGTCCGGATCCGGATCGGGGCGGTCCGCGTCCGGGTGCGCGCACCGCGCCGGGCAGGACACCGCGCGCCGTACCGCACCGAGCGCGGTCCGGGCGAGTGCGATACGCGCGCCCGGCCCCGGGGACCGCGCCGCGCCGCACCGGGCCGGGGCCGCCCCGGCGTGGTCCCGGGGCCGGGGTGTCGCCGGGCCCGTCGGCCCAACTCTCCAGGCCATGCACACATCTGTAAGGTGGTGAGCATGACGGAGAGCAGCTATTCGATCGTGGAGGCCCGCGCCCGGCTCGGCGCCATCGCCCGCCAGGTCAGCGCCACCCGTGAGCCGGTTGCCATCACCGACCACGGGCACACCATCGCGATACTCATGAGCCCGGCCGACGCCCTGGAGCTTGAGGAGATGAGGGCGCTGGCCGCCCATCGTGAACGGCAGGCTCGCGGGGAGTCCGCCGGGATTCCGCACGATGAGGCGTTCCGCCGGGTCTTCGGCGGGGATGAGGCGTGAGGTATGAGGTCATCTGGGAGCCGGAGGCCCTCGCCCGGGCGGAGCGGCTGGCCAAGAACGACCCGGCCGGTGTGCGGCAGGTCTTCTTCGCCGTCGACCGCCTCGCTGATGACCCGCGCCCCGAGGGGGCGTTCGGCAGTGCCGACGTGCTGCGTATCCATATCGGGATCTACCGCGTGATGTACGAGGTCAGCGACAGGCAGGTGCGGGTCAGCGTGATCCACCTGGGCCGCGTGCGCTGACAGATCCGGATGAGGTCCGAACACCGTGGCCCCGGAGGGCCGGCGAGCGAAAGGTGCGTTGATCCGGTCGTGGCGCCCTGTTCGGGTGGGCCCAGTGGTGTCCGCGTGTCGGGAGCCGGGTTCTGTCGTTGGTGCGAGTGCGGTCGGTTCAACCGGCCGGGCGTGGTCGGTTCCACACACCTACGAGGACCTCCTCCTCGCCCGGGCCGCGCCCAACACGGCGATCGGGCCCCGCTGAGCCCTCACCCTCAAACCCGCACATCTCAGTAGCCGTTGTCTTTCCGGATGTGATCGGTGGGCTCGGGACGGTAAGGAATCTCTTTCCCGTCCCGACGTGGGTCGGTTGTCGGGTGTCAGTCCGCGCGGGCGCGGCTGCAGGCGGCAACGGCGTCGCCCGACTCCACGCCGATCGCCCCCATGAGGCCGACGCAGGGGCCTTGATAGAACGCCCCCTTGGCCCCCGTCTCGCATGCCTCGGTCACCTTTCACGCCTCCCCAGCCCCCTCCCGATTCTCACCGGGATACGCGGCCCGAAACACCCCGCAAACCGCCGGAATCCCGTCAGGAGCACGCCCCTGCGCGGGCCCCTGTCCGGAACCTTCGGGCACCTCACCGCGCGGTGCATGGGTGAGGTGGCCTGTCGGTCAGCCGGCCCGGAGGTGGTCGGTGATCAGCGACCGCAGCTCGTCCTGGGACATCTCGCCGTGGGGGGAGGTGAACACCAGGGCCGGGTGGGCGGGATCGGCGGGCTCGTCCAGTGTGATGAGGGCGAACGGCTCGGGGAAGTCGGTGCACGCGTTGGTGCACTCGGTGTAGGTCTGCGTGAACAGCAGCGCCTCGCCGAGCGCGGTGGTCACCCGGTCGGCGCCCGCGACCACCCGGTCCGGGATGTCGTCGGCGGTGCGGTAGGTCGGATGCCGCCCGTTGAGCGGGGACTCGTTCACCGACTCGTCGATCGCGCGGGAGACGGGGAAGGAGGACACGGTGAACCGCCGCTCGTCGTCCTGCGAGGAGCTCCACGTGGGGGCGGCGGCACACACGTCCTCCTCGTCGCGGGGTTCGCCGGTCAGCTCGCTGCCCTCGGGAAGCGACACCCGGAACGCGGGCACCTCGCCGCCGCCTGCCGTCCGCCAGAACCGGTCGCCCGTCGCGTCCTGCCCGTCGCTTCCCTCGCCCCCGTGGCCTTCCTCGGAACCGTCGGTCCCGTCCGGCGTGTCGTCCTGGCACCCGGCCAGGGCCAGGCCGCTCACCAGCATGACCACGACCAGCCGTGTCCGTACGCCCCGCGCCATGGTGATCCCCCCGCTTCCCCCGCACACGATTCCTCCGCAGGCGCGGAGACGCCCGGCGGTGGCGGGCGGTTCCCGCGGTGTGCGGGGTCACCCGGCTGGTCGGCGCCGGAACATGTCCTCGACGGCCTGCCCGGCGGTCGGCGCGAAGCCCGCCCGGACACCGGACCACCGTCACCCGGCGGGCCGGCCCCGACAGGACTCCCGGCCCACCGCTCATTCCCGATCCCGGCGACCGGCTCCTGGATGACCGGGTCGGTGACCGGGCTCCGGTCAGGTCCGCGACGGAGAGATCCGCGCCGGCCGGAGGGGTGGTGGTCAGGTCTGGCCCGGCACCGTCTCCCCGCGTCCGCGTCCGCGACCGCGACCGCGACCGGTCCCGGGCGAACGCGCGCCGCCCGCTCTCGCTTCGGAGAGCCGGTACGGGGAGTAGCCTTCCCCCGGGTCACACCGCACCGTTCTGGGAGGCTGCATGGACGCTGATGTCATCGTCGTCGGGGGCGGGCCCTCCGGGCTGACCGCGGCCGCCGAACTCGCGCTGGCCGGAGTGCGGGTGATCGTCCTGGAACGGCGCGCGGCGACCATGCATTCCTCCCGCGCCGGGACGGTGCTGCCGCGCGTCCTGGAGCTGCTCGACACCCGCGGCGTCGCCGACCGCTTCCGCGCCGCCCACCGCCGGCTGCACGACGACGGCCCGGACGCCCCGGTCCACACCTGGGCCGGACTGCGCCCCGTCCACTGGGCCCACCTCGGCTCGCGCTTCGGCGGGCTGTCCATCCCGCAGGGCATGACCGAGCAGCTCCTGCTGGACTGGGCGCGCGATTCCAGCGCCGACGTACGGCACGGCGTCACCGCCGACCTCGTCGCCCAGGACGGCGACCGCGTGCGCGTGACCTACCGCGACAGCGACGGCGCCACCGGGACCCTGAGCGCCCCCTGGCTGATCGGCGCCGACGGCGCCCGCTCCACCGTCCGGACCCAGGCCGGTATCGGGTGGGAAGGCCGCGACGAGACGTTCACCGGCATCGTCGCCGACTTCCCGCTGCCCTCCCCGTACGGGCCGGACCCGCACCTGGCCGACAACACCAAGGGCTGGGCGATGGTGCTGCCTCTCGGGCCGGACACCACCCGCGTCACCATCGTCCACGCCGAACGGCGCCGCGCCCCGCGCGCCGAGCCGGTCACACCGCGGGAGGTGCGCCGCTGCCTGCGCGACATCCTCGGCGAGGACCTGGACATCGCCAAGCTCTCGTGGTCCTCCCGGTACACCGACGCGCACCGGGAGGCCGCGCGCTGGCGCCGAGGCCGGATCCTGCTGCTGGGCGAGGCCACCCGCATCGCGTATCCGGCCAGCGGCACCGGCATGCAGTTCTGCGTCCAGGACGCCTTCAACCTCGGCTGGAAACTCGCCGCCACCGTCCACGGCCACGCCGCCACCGGCCTGCTCGACACCTACGAGAGCGAACGCCGTCCGATCGCACGGGAGCAGATGGCCAGCGTCCAACGACAGGTCGCGGTGCAGCTGAACTTCACGGACGAAGGGGTGGCGTTCAAGCGGTGGTTCGAGCGCGAGGTCATGCCGCTGCCGGACAACAATCGCCGCCTGGCGCTGGAGCTCAACGGGCTGACCGTGCCCTACCCGTCACCGCCCGGCGCGCATCCGCTGGCCGGCCACCGCACGCCCGAGCTCGAACTCCGCACCGGCGACGGGGTGGTCCGCGTCGCCGAGTTGCTGCGCGGCCAGCGTTTCGCGCTGGTCGACCTCACCGGCCGCGACAGCTACGCCGGGCTGGACCCGGGCGGGCTGCCGGTACGGACCGCCTCGGGCACGCCCGCCGCGGTGCCGCCCGGCCTGGAGGGCGTCACGGGTCTGCTGGTGCGGCCGGACGCCCACACCGCCTGGGCGGACACCGCACCGCCCGACCCGGGGCGCGCGGCGGCCGAACTCCGTCGGTGGGTCACCGCCCGCTGAACGGCCGGGCAACGGCGGTGTGTGCTGGACGCGGGCGGCCCCGCCGCCAAGGCCGTCGCCACGTCCGTGGCCGGACCGCGGAGGCCCGGGCCGACCGCCTGGTCGGACTCGTTCCGGGAATTTCCGGGTGACCCGCTACGGACCCATCGGCGGTCCGGCGACGCCGGAGCGGGGTGGCGGGAGAACTCGCCGGCGACGCCGTTCCGGGTCGCAGCGGTCCTGGTGGCCGTCGGCTCCCGTTTCAGCGGCCGGCTCGCCCATCCGCCGTCCCGGCGCCGCCCGGTCCTGGCGGCGAGTCGCCGGGTGTCGTGCCGGAGTCCGGCGCGGACGGTGTTCACCACCGCCGGCGGGCGGTGCCGCCGCCGGCCCGGGTGACCTGCTCGGGGAGGGCGGCGGGCGCACCGCGCCGGCCGCGTGATCGAGGTGTGGCTTCCCGGGTCTGCCGTCGTATGTCACACCCGTGTCGGGAGTGAGGTGCGGTGACGGCTGCCTGGCAGGACACCGCCGCGGCAGGCCGGTGGCGAGCGGCGCTCGTTTGACCGTGTCTGGGGTTACGGTGCTGACATGGTGATCAACAGGCCGGTGGCGGGAGGCAGTCCGGGGTACGGGCTGCTGATCGCCGCCACCCCGGCCCACAGCGCTCTCGTCGACGTGGGCGGGGTGCTGCCCGCGCTCGCGGCCGTGGCGCCGGGCGCGCTGCTCGGCCCGGCGGGCGGTTTTGTGGTGCAGCTCGTGGGCCCGGGGGATCCGCAGGCGGTCCTCGCGAGCCTGCGCACCGCCGCCGCGCACGACGGGCCGCTGACGCTCCTGGTCGTCGGGCAGCTCACCGCGGACCGGCACGGCCGGCCGCACCTCGCGCTCGCCCGCACCACGCCCCGCACCATCCGCTACACCGCTCTGCCGTGGGCCTGGCTCGCCACCGAACTGCGCGACCGGCCCGCCGGCGCCACGGTGGTGGTGGCGGACCTGACGGCCGATGCGGGCGCGTGGGAGCGGCGCGAGACCCTGGAAGCGGAGCTCACCGACGGCGGGCCGACCGTATGCGGCACGCTGGCCCCTCCCCCGCCCCGCCGGCGGACCGCGACCCCCCGCTACGCGCACGCCCTCGCGGCCGTCCTGCGCGGCGTCACGGTCCGGCCGCCACTTCAGGTGCTGCACCAGCTGGTCCTCCAGCACGCCGGACTCGACACCGACCCCGGCGATCGGCTCATCCTCCCCACCACCGCCACCGCCACCGCCACCCCGGACGCCGGGGCGACGGCCCCGGCCCGCACGGCCGACCGGGCCACCGTCGACGCCGGCGGCCTCGGCGGTGACGACGGCCTCGGCGGTGACAGCGGTGACGGCCAGGAGCCGGGCGCCGATCCGCACGCGGCGATCCGCGCCGCCGTCCGGGCCGGGCACCACGACCGGGCCGACGCGCTCGCCACCGCGCACGAGGAGGCCGCCGTCCGGGCCGGCGGCCCCCACGCGCCGGACGCCCTGCACTGGGCGGAGGTCCGCGCCGACCTCGCCTGGCTCGCCCGGCAGCCGCAGCGCGCGGCCGGGCTGTGGATACGGGCCGCCCGCGCCCGCCTCACCGCCGGACAGCAGCCCGCCGACCCGGCTGTCGTACGGGCGGTCGACCAGGCCCACCACTGCTGGCAGCGGATCACCGACACCGCCACCGCCCTCGACGTCGGCGCCGAACTCGCCCCACTGCGCCGCCAGGTTCCAGGACCGAGGCCCGGCGCCCTGGCCGCCCTCCACGAACACCTCGCCCAGCTCCGCCGCCGGGCACGCACCCGCCCCTGATCCACCACCGGCCCGCTCCCCCGCGCACGGCGTCGGTACCACGGCATCAGCGGGCCTGACCGCGCGGACACCGTTCCGTGGCCGCCGATTCCCGCGCGACGGCGGCGCAGCCGGGGAAGGGGGCAGCGGCGCGGAGCGGGTATCCGGTGTGTTTTCAACGCCGACGCGGGTACCGATCTCCTGTCCGTGCGTCGCGGAACGGTGCCGTCGCGACCGCCGTCGTACGGCGGTTTCTCGGAGGTGACCCCGTGGGCCGGCTCGCCGCGGGGCGCGCGCGGGTACCGGACATGGCCGGGCCGGCCGGGGGGTGGCATCGATCGGTCCGCCGCGTTCCCTTCGCCCTGGCCCGTCCCCGGACCCGGCGCGCACCACGGTGACCGGCGGCCCGGCACAGGGCCCCGGCCGTGGCGGACGCCGGAACCGGTCGGCCGCGACCCGCCGGCGCCGTGTCGGCCACCGGGCGGGAGCGCGCGCACCGCCCGACGGGTTCTCCGGTGCGGCGCCCCTTCGGCGGGCACGCCTCTACCGGGGGTGCGGGACGGCGCCGAGGACACGCACATCGGCGTCCGCCCGCGCCGGGTGGTGACCACCACCCCCCGGCCTCCGCCGGCTCCGGAGGGTCGTACGACATCCCCCACGGCGTGGGCGGTCGTCCCCGCGTGGAGGGTTCCGTCCACGACTCCTCGCGCACCGGGCCCACCGGGACGCCTCGCCCGTTCCCGGCCGGGCGAGGCGGCAGCGGAACCGGGAGGGCGGTCCGGTCAGCTGCCGACGTGGATGCCCGGGCGGCGGACGGGGTCGGGCTCGTGTTTGCGGATGATCTCGCGGGTGACCGGGGCCGTGTCGCCGCGGCCGAGCAGGAAGTAGCGGAACATGTGCCGCAGCGGGCTGCCCTCCGCCCAGGCGAAGTAGCAGTGCGGGCGGACCCCGGTGGCGTCGCGCAGGGCCAGCAGGATCGCGGCGATGGCGTTCGGCGCGGCCGGGCCTCGGCGCGCAGTATCCGGTGTCCGTCGACCTCGACGCCGTGCACGGCGAGGGTCTCGCTGAAGTCGGACGGGTCGACCACGTCGATCTCCAGGAACAGCACGTCGGCCGGGCCGGGTACCGGGTTGGTGCCGCGCTGTTCCCGTTCCTTCGCGGCGTACTCGGCGCCGTCGCCGGCCTGGCGGCGGTTGGCGATGATGTTGATGGCGTTGTCGTGGGCGAGGGTATCGGCGATGAACTGGCGCGCGGCCGGGTCGAACTCGATGCGATCGGCGCGCAGTTCGGTGGTGCGCGAGACCCGGGAGATCAGTGACACGGCGATGATGCCGGAGATGAACATGCCGGAGATGGCGATGCCGTCGGGCTTGTCGACGATGTTCGCCGTCAGGGCGTAGAGCAGCACCGCGGTGAGCAGCCCGAAGCCCGTGGCGGTCGCGCGCCCGCGGTGGCGGACGGCCGAGACGGTGACGGCGAAGGCGGCGGAGACCATCATGGCCAGGATGCCGGTGGCGTACGCGCCGGCCTGGGCGTTGACGTCGGCGTCGAACGCGATGGTCATGATCACGCACAGGACGGTGTAGACCATCACGACCGGGCGTACCGCCCGGCCCCATTCCGGGGCCATGCCGTAGTCGGGGAGGTAGCGCGGGACGATGTTGACCAGTCCCGCCATCGCCGACGCCCCGGCGAACCACAGGATCAGAATGGTGCTGATGTCGTACGCGGTACCGAACGCCTCCCCGACGTGTTCAGGCGTGCCGGGCGCGTGATCGTGTCCGGGCGGGCAGCGCCGGCCGGTTCGTCACCGGCGTCACTGAGGCCGTCCGGGCCGCCGCACGCCCTGCCGTGCCCCCTTCGGGCCGGCCGATGCGGCGGGGACCGGCGGCTGAAAAGAGGTGCGGCACGTTGCCGCACCGGACTATCCATGACGACACCCCCTTGTTAGACTTCAAGTCAACAAGGGGTCCCGATGGCCAGCGACCCCGTTGCCGGAGGTGTTGATCATGAGCGGCACGGCGCAGGAGACACGGAACGCCGAGGACGTCTCACGGAGGCTGTTGGACTCCGCCGCGAAGCTTTCGTACGACCCGGCTCTGGAGGTCGACTGGGACGCGCCGCTGGCGCCCGGCCTCCACGGACTCAATCCGGAGTGGTCCACCCTCTACGGGACGGCCCTGTGGGACGGCATGTCCGAGGCGCAGCGCGTGACGCTCACCCGGCACGAGGTGTGCTCGATCATGAGCACCGGCATCTGGTTCGAGATGATCCTCCAGCAGATGGTGCTGCGGGAGCAGTACGGGAAGAACCCGGTGACCGCCCAGTTCCAGTTCGCCCTGACCGAGGTCGCCGACGAGTGCCGCCACTCGATCATGTTCGCCCGTACCTGCGAGAAGATGGGCATCGGCGCTTATGCCCCGAAGCGGCCCATCCTCGAACTCGGCCGTCTGTTCAAGTCGCTGGCCGTCGCGGAGGTCGCCTACGCCTCCATCCTCGTGGCCGAGGAAGTCCTCGACCTGATGCAGCGCGACGCGATGCGCGGCGAGAACGTGCTGCCGCTGGTGCGGACGACGAGCCGCATCCACGTCGTCGAGGAGTCCCGGCACATGCGGTTCGCCCGCGCGGAGGTGCGGGAACGGCTGCGCGACGCCGGCGCGGCCCGCCGTCAGACCAGCGCTGTCAGCGTGGCACTCGTCGCCTATTTCATCGTCACCAGCATGGTCAACGAGGACGTCTACGCCGCGGCCGGACTCGATGTCGGCGAGGCGGTGAGGGCCGCCGGGGGGAACGAGCACCACAAGGCGATGCTGCGCAGCGGCGCCGCGAACCTGGTGAAGTTCCTGGGCGAGGTCGGCCTGCTGACCCGGCCCGCCATGTCCATCTACCGGCGGATCAACCTCATCTGACCGAACCGACCGAACCGTGCGGCCCACCACAGCCCGGAAGTGAGAACGGCGCGCCCACCATGTCCTACGCCATCACCCAGACGTGCTGCGGCGACGCGTCGTGCGTCTCGGTCTGCCCCGTCAACTGCATCCACCCGGCCCCCGGGGAGCCGGACTTCGGCACCACCGAGACGCTCTACATCGATCCGCGCACCTGCATCGACTGCGGCGCCTGCACGGACGCCTGCCCGGTGGACGCCATCGTCCCCGTCGACCTCCTGGGCCCGGCGGACGCCGTGCACGCCGAGTTCGCCGAGCGCTACTACGCCGCGCGGTCCCGGGAGCGGGGGGAGGAACAGGGCTGGAGCGAACCCGACTTCCCCCTGCCGCCGCCCGCCGGGAGCGGCGACCTGCGGATCGCGGTCGTCGGCACGGGCCCGGCCGCCCACTACACCGCGCAGGCCCTGCTGCGCCGGACGGGCGCCGAGGTCACGATGCTCGACCGGCTGCCCGTGCCGGGTGGCCTGGTGCGTTTCGGGGTAGCCCCCGACCACCCGTCCACCAAGGGCATCGGTGACAGCTTCGCCGAGCTCCACCGCCATCCGCGGCTGCGCATGCACCTCAACGTCGACATCGGCCGGGACGTCACGCACGCCGAGCTCGCGGCCCACCATGACGCGGTGGTGTACGCGGTCGGCGCCGACTCCCCCCGGCCGCTGGGCATCCCCGGCGAGGGCATGCCCGGCACCGCCTCGGCCATGACGTTCGTGGCCTGGTACAACGGCCATCCCGAGGTCTCCTCGGCGGGAGTGGACCTGGCCTCCGCCGAGCGCGCGGTCGTGATCGGGAACGGCAATGTCGCGGTCGATCTGGCCCGCGTCCTGGTCAGCGACCCGGCGCTCCTCGCGCGCACCGACATCGCCGACCGCGCGCTGCCCGCGCTGCGCGACAGCACGGTGCGCGAGGTCGTCCTGCTCGGGCGCCGCGGCCCGGCGGACGCGGCCTACACCCGGCCGGAGCTGCACGCCCTCAAGCACCTGCCGGGCGTCCGGCTCGTGATCGACGACCGGCCGGGAGTGCGCGAGGCGATCGCCGCCGACGCCGAGACCGCGGCGCTCCTCGGCGATGTGCCGGTCGAGCGCGTGGACTGGGCGGCGCCGCCACCACCGGGCCGCCGGATCGTGCTGCGCTTCCGGACCTCTCCCGTCGAACTGACCGGGAATGGGAGGGTGGAGGCGCTGCGGGTCAGCGGCCCCGCCGGCGGCCCGTCACCGGAGACGATCCGCACCGAGCTGGTGCTGAGCGCCATCGGCCACCGGGGAACGCCCGTGGCGGGACTGCCGTTCGACGATGTCACCGGCACCGTCCCGCACGAGCGGGGCCGGGTCGTCGATCCCGCCACCGGGGAGCCGGTCGCCGGTGTCTACGTCGTCGGATGGACCAAGCGCGGCCCGTCCGGAGGCATCGGCGCCAACCGCCGCTGCGCGCAGGAGACGGTGGACGCGCTGCTGGCCGACGCGGTCGATCGGCGACTGCCCCAACCGACGGGCAGCAGACGGGAGTTCGCCCGCCTCGTCCGCCGGCGCCGGCCCGATTCCGTTGGCCGGCGCGGGGCGGAGGCCATCGACCGGGCGGAACGGGAGAACGGCCGCCGGACGGGCCGCCCCCGGGTCAAGCTCGCCACCACCGCCGAACTCCTCGCGACGGCCCGCCGGTTCGCCGGCTCCTGACGGCGGCCCGCCGGCCCGCCGGTTCGCCGGCCCGCCGGCCCGCCGGTTCGCCGGTGTGGCCGCGGCGCCGCGGCGGCTCCTCCGCCGTCTCCACCGGGCGCGGGCGGGCGCGGGCGGGCCCCGTTCGGTGTGCCGCCTGGTGACCGCTCGCGCGCCCGCCGGTGGCCCGCCGGTTCGCCGGAGCGCGCCCGGTCGGCGGTGGTGTCCGCGTCCGGCGCCCGCGGGCGCGGGGCCGCGCCCTCGGGCAGTTGGTGTGGAGCCGGTCGCGGGAGGTTCGTCGGGGGCGGGGTGGCCGGTCAGCTCAGGTAGCCGTGGAGGAAGGCGCGGACGCCCGCCTCGACCGCCTCGGTGATCTCGTCGTCGCCGGGGGTGGTGGCGCCGGGGTAGGACGGGTTCGTCACCGAGACCAGGCGCATGAGGTGGAGGGCGGCCCGCTCCGGGTCGCCGTCGCGCAGCAGGCCCCGGCCGATGAGGACGCGGAGGCGGTCGGCGAGGACGCGGCGGACGCGGAGCGGCCCGATCTCCTGCCAGGCGTCGATCGCGGACCGCGGGATGTGGCCGCGCTCGGCATTGATCTGCCGGGTGAGGGAGAAGTGTTCGGCGTGCCCCGCGGTGGACTGGGCCGCCCAGTCGAGGCCGAACGCCACGAGGTCGGCCTCCAGTTCCATGACCTTGCGCAGGTGGCGGTCGATGATCTCGATCTGGGCGTCGGCGGCGCGGGTGGCGCTCTCCTGGATGACGGAGCGGAACAGCTCGGCCTTGTCGGTGAAGTGGTTGTAGATGGTGCGGGTGGAGACGCCGGCCTCGGCGGCGATGGCGTCGACACCGGCGCGGGTGTAACCGTCCCGCGCGAAGACGGTGAGGGCGCCGGCGAGGATGGCGCGGCGCTTGTCCGCGAGTCCGCCGCGGGGCCGTGGTCCCGCCGCGCCGCCGGTGGTGGGGTCGCGCCTGTCGCGCCTGGTCATCGCGGGAGTCCCGAACTGTCGCCGTCGTCGCGCGCGGGCGGTGGGCGCCCGCGGGCCGTACCTTACGCCGCGCCCGGCTCGGCGTCGGCGGGCGCGGGCGCGGGCGCGTGGACGGTGCGCCGGGGGTGAAGTCGTCGCCGCCGCCGAAGGGCCGGCCGTCGAGGTTCCAGCTCCAGGAGATGGTGGGGGTGATCCTGAGGTAGGGAGCGGCGCCGAACTGGCCCAGGCGCTGGGCGACTTCGGCGGTGCGGTAGACGCGGAGGAAGCGGGGGGTCCACGGCTCGGTGCAGACGAGGTCGTCGATGACGAGGGCGACCTGGACGTGGCCGGCCTGGACGTTGCGGTGCTTGCGGGTGCGGGCGGGGTCGACGCCCCCGACGTAGAAGAACGTGCCGTCGAACTCGAAACCGACCGGCGCGACGTCCGGCCGGCCGTCCGGGCCACCCTCCGCTCGTCCTGCGCGTTCATGCGCTTGCGATCGATGCCCATCCGGCCACTCTCCCACCCGTCACAGACAACCGGGGTCGGATCATAGAAGGGCTGCTGGGACTCGTCTGGCTTTGGTCACGAGATGTGGCAGCACTGGGGCACGACTCTGGGAGGCACCTTGCGGGTGGAGCGACGCTCGGATGTTCACGAGTTGTGACGGCAAGGGCGTGGGGCGTCGGTCTGGCTCACGTACTGTCGTCGTCGGCGGCGAGGATGATCTGGCTGGCCCGGGAGAGACGTGCGCAGCGCCGGGTCATGGCGTCGGGTGACTGGTCCGGGTGGTTGATCCACCAGAGGACCAGGGCGGTGCACAGGCCGCGCCACGCGTGTTTGAGGGCGTCGGCGTCGAGGGAGTCGCTGGTTCCGGCGGTGTGCAGGAGGTCGGCGGTCCCGGTCGCGGCGAGGTCGTCGATGGCGTCGCGGTAGTAGGCCGCGCGGTGGGCGGCTTCGCTGTCGGGCGGCAGCGTGGGGTCGTAGAGGACGAACCATGCCACGCGCTGGCCGTCGAGGGCGGTGAACAGAGCGTGCAGCACACGCAGGGGCGTGGGCGGCGCGACGGCGTCGTGTTCGGCCATCGCGGCGCGGATGGCGGCCAGCAGCCGGTCGCCGACCGGGTTGACACAGGCGAGGTAGAGGTCCTGCTTGCTGCCGAAGTACTGGTGCACGAGTGGTTTGGTGACACCGACGCGGGTGGCGATGGCGGCCACGGTGGTGGCCTCGTAGCCGTGGCGGCCGAACTCCTCGGTGGCCGCGGCCAGAACCTGCCGTTCGCGCGCGGCCCTCGGCACGCCCTTGGTGCCGGCTTTGGAGGAGAGCATTGTCATGCCACCAGATCTTACCCTAGGGTAATTTACTGACGGGTAAATTCCCTGGATCCCCGCTGGAGCGCACCCATGCCTGCCACCGCGACCGACCCCCGCACCTCCCGCACCCGCTCCTGGTGGGGCTGGGGCTACGCCGACGCCCACCCCGACGACGCCGAATGCGCCGCGATGGGTGCCCTGCTGCCGGGCACCCTGGCCCGCCCGCTGCCGATACCCCGCATCGCCGACCTGCCTATCGGCCGCCCCGCCGCGACGCCCCCGCCCTCCCTGGCACACCTGGTCACCGCCGACCCGCAGGCGCGCGCCGCCCACGCCATGGGCAAGGCCTACCGCGACGTCATCCGGGCCCTGCGCGGCCGGCCCGGCCGGATCCCCGACCTCGTCGCCCACCCGGCCGGCGACCAGGACGTGGCCGACCTGCTGGACTGGGCCGGCGAGCACGGCGTGGCCATCATCCCCTTCGGCGGCGGCTCCTCGGTGGTCGGCGGCGTGGAGTACCGCGACGACACCCACCACGCAGTCCTGTCGCTCGACCTGACCGCGATGGACCGCGTCCTGGAGATCGACACCACCAGCCGCTCAGCCCGTATCCAAGCCGGAGCGCTCGGCCCCGTGCTGGAAGGCCAGTTGCGACCCCACGGCCTGACCCTGCGCCACTTCCCGCAGAGCTTCGAGTTCTCCACCCTCGGCGGCTGGCTCGCCACCCGGGCCGGCGGCCACTACGCCACCGTCCACACCCACATCGACGACTTCGTGCAGTCCCTGCGCGTGGTCACGCCCGCCGGCGCGAACACGTCCTGGCGGCTGCCCGCATCCGGCGCCGGACCGTCTCCCGACCGGCTCTTCCTCGGCTCCGAGGGCACGCTCGGTGTCATCACCGAGGCATGGATGCGCCTGCAGGAACGCCCCCGCCACAAAGCCTCCGCGTCCGTGGTTTTCGCCGACTTCCACCGCGCGCTGGACGCCGTGCGTGCCATCGCCCAGTCCGACCTCGCCCCGGCCAACTGCCGCCTGCTCGACCCCGGCGAGGCGCTGCTGTCCGGCGCCTCCCACGACGGCTCCGCCGTCCTGATCCTGGGCTTCGAGTCCGCCACCACCCCCGTCGACGACCGCCTCGCGAGCGCCGTGGACCTGGCCCGCGCCCACGGCGGCCGCGGCGAGACACATGCGGCAGACCGCGACGCCCCGGCCGACGCGGCCGTCAGCGCCTGGCGCTCGGCGTTCCTGCGCATGCCCTACCTGCGCGACGGTCTGGCCCGCATGGGTGCCGTCGTCGAAACCTTCGAGACCGCCGCCACCTGGGAGAAGATTCCCGCCCTGATCGACGCTGTCCGCACCGAGGTCGGCGCCGCAGCCTCGAAGGCCACCGGACACCCGGCCACCATCACCTGCCGCCTCACCCACGTCTACCCCGACGGCGCCGCACCCTACTTCACCGTGGCCCTCGCCGGCCGGCCCGGCGACGAGGCCGAGATCTGGGACGACATCAAAGCCGCCGCGATGGACGTCCTGCACCGCCACCGCGCCACCATCACCCACCACCACGCCGTCGGCCGCGACCACCGCCCCGGCTACGACCTCCAGCGCCCGGAACCCTTCGCGCTGGCACTGCGCGCCGCCAAGCACGCCCTGGACCCCCACCACATCCTCAACCCCGGCGTCCTGCTCGACTGACAAGACAGCAATCAGGCGAAGGCGGCGGGAACTGCCGCAACGGCTCTCCCGCGCCGGCCTCGGACAGGACAGCCGGACACGGGTGGCGGCGTCCTCAAGCCAAGAATGTCCCGCCGGACACCGCCACCCCACACGGACACCCGCACCTCACAGTCGCGTCTCCGGCCTCGCCCCGCCCGGACCAAAAGGTCAAGCCCCGGGGGCTGTCATTTCTCGTGAACACTGACCGAGGCAGAAATCACATGCCTCGGGTGTGTCAAGCTTGCTGTGCTTTGCCCTGGCGGACAGTGAGGATCGGCAGGAGGGTGGCGTTCGTTGGGACGTCGATCTGTCGGGGTGTTGGCCCGGCCGGGGTGGGGGTGTCGGCGAGTCTGTCGAGGAGGCGGTCGAGCGCGCTCTGGCCGTCGGTGACGGCTGCTTGCTCATCCTCGGTGAGTGGAATCGAGACGGCCATCTTCTGCAAGTTGCCCTTGGCTTCAAGTAGTTGGGCTTTCGTGGAGTCCTTGGGGGTGTAGAAGTCGCAGCGTGCGCAGGCCATGCGGTGCTGGCACTGCTCGAAGAAGGTGTAGGTGCAGTAGCCGTGGCCGAGGTCGTAGTGCTGCCAGGGTTCGCCGGTCGCAGCGGCGCCGGAGGCGACCGCGTCGCGGTCGACGAGGACCTCGATGGTGCGGACGTTCCGCTCGAAGTAGCCCGCCTCGGAGTATGCCCTGGACAGAGTGTTCGGCGTGATCTTCGCGTAGTACTGCGTGGACTGCGGAGACCGGTGTCCGAGCCAGGCTTGCAGCTCGAACAGCGTCATTGGCTCCTTGGCGTTGTAGAGCTGGCTGGCGATGGTGGACCGGGCTCGGTGGCTGGTGATGTTCCCGCGGACATCGGCGTCCGGGACTCCGGCCTTGCGGCAGAGCATCGGGATGATCGTGTTGTTGATGTAGCTGGTGGAGAGACGGCGGGCACGGACGGCGAACAGCAGCTCGACGTGCTCGCCGGTGCGGCGGTCGGTGAACTTCGGCTGGTCCGGTCGGACGGTCTGCCAGGCGTCGATGGCCTGGCCGAGGATCGGATCGACCGGCTTGGTGAAAGCGGTGCCGGTCTTGTGGGTCGGGACGTCGAGCAGGCAGACCGCGTCGCGGGCCAGCACCTGCTGCGAGTCGCCCGCGATCGAGTTCCCGTCGTGCTGCCAGCGGATGCAACCCAGTCTCAGCCGGGCGATCTCGTTGCTGCGTTGACCGGAGAACAGCCAGGTCAAAGTGACCGCGCGGACCAGCTCGAAGGGATAGAAGTGCCCGGACCGGGTCTGCGGAAGATCCGCGGGATCAAGGTTGAGGCCGGCCCACAACAGCTTCGCCCAGACCTCGTCGGCGATCACCCGCGGGTCGGGGCCGAGGAGGGCGGTGATGCTGCGCGGGATCGCCAAGGCGCGTAGTGGGTCGAAGCGACGGGGCAACCACTCCCATTCCTGGCAGTCCCGAAAGAACGTCCGCAGCGCGGTGATCTGTCCGGCCTTGGTGGGCGCCTCCAGCGGCTTGCCGAGCCGGTCCTTGAGGCCGACCGTGCGCTGGACGTAGTCACCGACCTTCATCCGGTCCAGTGCCGCGATCCAGGTCGCGCAGGTCTGCCGGGTCCAGTCGGTGGGATCGGCGGCGTTGGGCTGTTCGGCGGCGATCCACCGGCCGACCCGCAGGAGGGTGGAGCGGATGCTACCGCGGACGCGCGGGGTGAGGGTGGAGGTGCCGTGCCAGCGGTTGGCCCACCGCTCCCAGATCTGGGCGCCGCCGGTGGCCCGCGCCGAGTGACGGCCGGCGCTCTGTAGTGGTGGATCGCAGAAGCCAAGCTCGGCGACCGCCCGCTGCAGAGCATGCAGGGTGTTCAGCCGGGCGCCCTCCAGCAGCCGGTCGCGGCGGACCCGGACGAACAGCGCGGTGTCCATGTCTTCCAGGTGCGGGCTGCGGTTGAGCAGAAACAGCTGGCAGGTGACCGACGGCAGCAGTGTGTCGTCGGCCTCGCCCAGTTGATAGCCCCAGGTGCGAAGCACCGTGCGGATGCGGGCGATCTCGCTGGTGACGCGGTCGCGTCCGAAGATCCGCCAGGACAGTGTGAGGCGTTGGAAGCTGCCGAGCTGGTGGAACTCGTTGAAGGACCCGAGGAGGTAGGCATGCGCCGCAAGGTAGAGGCGGACTTCGTCCCCGGTCCAGGCGCGTGCGTGCTGGCGGAACTCGGCCTGGGTGCGGCCGAGTAGAGGGGTCCATTCCTGCGTAGTCCAGCCCCAGTAGGTCCGTCCGGTCTGCGCGCTGTGCGTCAGCAGAAGGGCGATCACGTCGAGCATGGCCCGTCGGCGGTGCGGGGTGGGCGGCGAGTTGAGTGTGGCGTTGACCGCCTCCAGCGGTCCCAGCAGCCGTGCGATCACGCGCCATCCCGGTGCGGCCGGGTCGTGGTGCTGAAGCCGGCGCAGATTGCGCACGCCGAGATCGAGGACGGCCTGTGCCTCGGCAGGGCGGACCGCGACGGTCGTGTCGTAGCGGTCCGGGATGATCGGCCAGGACCAGCGCCCGTCGGTGTCCTCGGCGGTGATGGCCAGGAACGGTGCGGTCACTGCGCCACCTCCGTCGTCGCACCGGCCGGGGCGGTGAGCATCTGTATTCGCCAGGCGTGAATGTGGTCCATGCCGCGGGCCAGTTTGTCGGCCAGGTCCCGGCCGGAGAGGTGGATGTACTGAAGGGTGGAGTCGGTGTGCCGGTGTCCGGCGAAGGAGGCAATCGCGTGCAACTCCCAGCCCATGCGGGCCAGATCGGTCAGACACAGGTGCCGGGTGGTATGCGTGGAGAACCGCTCGACGCCGGAGGCCAGCGCGAGCTTGCGGACCACCTTTGACCAGGTCCACAGGCTCAGCGGCTGGGCGTGATTGCGCCGTGACTCCGACAGGAACAGCGGCCCGCGGGCCCGGCTGATCCGGGCGCGGTGTGCGAGATAGTCCGACAGCAGCACCCCGGTCGATGCCGAGTAGGGCACACCCGCTCCAGCCGGTTCTTCGTCGATTCCGCCCGTATCCGCAACGTGCGGTGGGCCGGGTCGACGTCGTCGGTCCGCAGCGAGCACAGTTCCTCGCGACGCAGAGCAGCGTCGTAGGCCAGGGCGAGCATCACGCGGTTGCGTACCGGCTCGCGCTTGGCGACCTCCAGGACGCGTAGCCACTGCTGTTCTCCGGGAATCCACGGCAGCTTCGTCAGCCGGGGCACCAGGCCGCGCTGCTGACCGCCGTTCCGCCGGCCGGGGGTGTAGCGCCCCCGGCCGACGGGGTTGGATTCCCGCAGTCCCTCTTCCATGAGGAAGTCGTAGAACAGGCGGACCGGCACCAGCCGCTGCTGGATCGTCGCGTTCGCCAGCCCCGCACCTGAGTCGATCGAGATCACATTCGCACCCCGGCGGTGCAGCCGCGAGCTCAACTCCCGTACATAGACGGCGATATGGGAACGGTTCGCGGCGACCGGGTCGACATCCTCCCGCTCGCACATCAGCAGGTACTCGGCCAGGCCCCGGCCGTAGGCGTCGATCGTGCGCGGTGCACGTCCGAGATCCGTCCAGACCGTCAGCCAGGTCGCCGCCTGCTCGTGCCGGCCGAGCACCGGCCACTTCTCCATGAGCACCGTCGTGCCGCTCAACGCATCTCCCAAGTCCGTGGTTGCACCGGGGAGACATGATCACCCCGGCAGATTCCACGTAACTTTTAAGATGCTGAAACGGCAGATGTTCGGCCGAGCTGACTTCCATCTCCTTCGAAAGCGCGTTCTCCTCACATGACAGAGAGTCACCGCGTCACGGAAAGCGAGCCAGAACCCGAGTTTGACAGCGGTTGTTCAGGAGTTTGGGCTCTGGCGCAAGTCCCGTGCGGCGGCTACAGATTGTAGTCGTTGACCGTGTTCCGGGCGGTGCGGAAGTCGCCTTGATTTCGCTCCTCGATCGGCTGGTCTGGCTGACATTCGGTCGCCGTGAGTCAGGTGTTGTCCCAGTTGCAGGAGATGCTGTTTCCGTCGGTCGCCGGTGTGGCGGTCGTGTCCGTCGAGACGGCCGGCGCGTCGATACGTGTCGAAGCCCGTTGCACGGCGACGGGTGCGGCGTGTCCTGACCGCGACGGCTGGTCGGAGCGGGTCCACAGTGTCTACCTGCGCTTTCCGGCGGATCTGCCCAGTGCTGGGCGACGCGCGGTGCTGGCTTTGCGTGTCCGCCGGTTCCTGTGCGCCGCCGCGTCGTGCCCGCGGCGACATCTATCCGCCCAGGAAGATCGACGACGCCCTGCGCCACTACTTCACCGTCGGCAACCTCTCCGCCCTGCGGGAGATCGCCCGGCTGTGGGCGGCCGACCGCGTCGAGGAGGCCGTGCTGCGCTACCGCAGCGAGCACGGCATCGATGAACCCTGGGCCACCCGCGAACGCGTGCTGGTCGCCCTGTCCGGCGGCCCCGAGGGAGACACCCTCATCCGCCGCGGCGAACGCATCGCCGCCCGCGCGGCCGGCGGCGACCTCCTCGCGCTCCATGTCGCACGGGGCGACGGACTCGCCGCCGCCCCGCCCGAACGGCTGGCATGCCAGGGCGCACTGGTGGAAAGCCTCCGCGGCAGCTACCACACCGTGACCGGCGACGACCCCGCCCAGGCCGTCCTGGAATTCGCCCAACGGGTCAACGCCACCCAGATCGTCATCGGCGCCAGCCGGCACAACCGGCTCAACAGATTCTTCGCACGCGGCGTCGGCGAGAGCATCATCGAGAACTCGGGCGAGGACATCGACGTCTACGTCGTCACCCAGGAGGAAGCCGCACACGGCCGTTTCCGGCGCCCCCCGCTGACCGGACGCCCCCCGGAACAGTGGACCATGACCGGCCTTACAGGCCGATGTCGCGGTGCTCGATGTCAGTCAGGGACTCGCGCCGCACCAGCGGCCGTGCGCGGCCGTCGGTCCCGGCGACGACGGGCGGGCGGCCGATCAGGTTGTAACCGGCCGCCATGGACAGGTGGTAGGCGCCCGCCACGGGGATGGCCGGCAGATCGCCCATGCGGACGTCGCCGGGAAGCGGGGCGTCCGGGGCCAGCACGTCACCGGCCTCGCAGCGCCGTCCGACCACGGTCACCGGGTGCCGCGCGGCCGTCCCATGCGGGAGCCCTGTCAACCGGCGGCGTATGAGGTTCGTCAAAGCCGCGCCGTCCGGTGTCAGGAAGGCGTCAGGAAACGCGGCGGCGGCTTCGGGCGGATGTTCCCTGAGCGGGTCAGTTCGACCGGCTCTTCCCTTCAGGAGTTCCCGATGGCCGATGTGGTCTTCCTCGTGGTCACCGTCGCGGAGTTCGCGCTGGTGGCGTATGTCGCCCAGGGGGTGGCGAAGCTGTGACCGCGGAAAACATCGCCGGGCTGTGCGTCGCCGCGGCGCTGCTCGGCTACCTGGTTGTCGCCCTGCTGTTTCCCGAGAAGTTCTGAGCGCGCCCGTGAACGAGACAGCAGCGGACGTGCTCCAGATATCCGCCCTGGTCGTGGCGCTGGTGCTGGTGCACCGCCCCTTCGGCGACTACATGGCGGCCGTGTACTCCTCCGACAGACATCTACGCGTGGAGAGATGGATCTACCGCTCCATCGGTGCCGACCCGGACGCGGAGATGCGCTGGCCGGCCTACCTGCGCGGGGTGCTCGCGCTCTCCGCGGTCGGCGTGGTCTTCCTCTACGCCTTCCAGCGCGTGCAGGACCGCCTCCCGCTCTCGCGCGGCTTCGACCCGATCCCTCCCGACCAGGCGTTCAACACGGCCGTCTCCTTCGTGTCGAACACCAACTGGCAGTCGTACTCCGGCGAAGCCGCGATGGGCCATCTGATCCAGGCCGGTGGTCTGGCGGTGCAGAACTTCCTGTCCGCCGCCGTCGGCATGGCGGTCGCGATCGCGCTGGTGCGCGGCTTCGCCCGCTTCCGCACCGGCGAACTCGGCAACTTCTGGGCCGACCTGGTGCGCGGTGTCGTCCGCGTCCTGCTGCCCGTCGCGGCGGCGGCCGCCGTCGTGCTGGTCGCGCTCGGCGCCATCCAGAACTTCTCGGGCGGCACCGACGTCCACACCCTCACCGGCGCCACCCAGCACATCACGGGCGGCCCGATCGCGTCGCAGGAGGCGATCAAGGACCTGGGCACCAACGGCGGCGGCCCCTACAACGCCAACTCCGCCCACCCCTTCGAGAACCCCGACGGCATCAGCAACATCCTGGAGATCTTCCTGCTGCTGGTGATCCCGTTCTCGCTGCCGCGCACCTTCGGCAGGATGGTCGGCAGCGTGCGGCAGGGCTACGCCATCGTCGCCGCCATGGCCGTGATCTGGCTGGCCGCCGTCGTGGCCGTCACCGTCATCGAGCACCAGGCGCCCGGCTCCGCGTCGCAGCTCGCGGGCGGCGGCACGGAGGGCAAGGAGCAGCGGTTCGGCATCGGCGGCTCCTCGCTCTTCGCCGTCTCCACCACCATGACCTCCACCGGCTCGGTCAACTCCTTCCACGACTCCTACCAGGGCCTGTCCGGCGGCGTGCTGATCGCCGGCATGGTGCTCGGCGAGATCGCGCCCGGCGGGGTCGGTTCCGGCCTCTACGGCATGCTGATCATGGCTGTGATCGCGGTGTTCATCGCCGGTCTGATGGTCGGCCGCACCCCCGAGTACCTGGGCAAGAAGATCGACACGCGCGAGATCAAGCTCGCCGCCTGCGCCATCCTGGTCACGCCCGCGCTGGTGCTGATCGGCACGGCCCTGGCCATGGCGTTGCCGGACGGCGAGGAGGCGATGACCAACGTCGGCCCGCACGGCTTCTCCGAGGTCCTCTACGCCTACGCGTCCGCCGCCAACAACAACGGCAGCGCGTTCGCCGGCCTCGGCGCCAACACCGAGTTCTTCAACACCACCCTCGGCATCACGATGCTGCTGGGCCGGTTCCTGCCGATGGTCTTCGTGCTGGCCCTGGCCGGTTCGCTCGCCGAACGGCAGCGGGTGCCGGTCACCGCCGGCACCCTCAGCACCCACAAACCCCTCTTCAGCGGGCTGCTCGTCGCCACCACCGTGATCGTGGCCGGGCTGACGTTCTTCCCCGCTCTCTCCCTCGGCCCCCTCGCGGAAGGACTCGCCGTATGACCACCACCCCTGCCCCGGCGCTTCCCCGAGAGGAATCCGCCCCCCAGGACCCCGCCGAAGCGGAGAGACCGCCCCGGACGAACCACGGCGCGTTCGCCCCCCGGCAGCTCTGGGAGTCGCTGCCGGAAGCCCTGCGCAAGCTCCACCCCCGGGTGATGATCACCTCACCCGTGATGTTCGTGGTCGAGGTCAGCTCCGTCCTCACCACCGTCCTCGCCGTGACGGACCCCGGGGACTGGTTCGGCTGGACCATCGCCGCATGGCTGTGGCTGACCGTCCTCTTCGCCAATCTCGCGGAAGCCGTCGCCGAGGGCCGCGGCCGGGCGCAGGCCGCCTCGCTGCGCCGGGCCAGGACCGACGTCGTCGCCCGCCGGCTGACCGAGCGGGGCGACGAGGAGCAGGTGCCGGGCACCGCGCTGCGCGTCGGCGACCGGGTCGTCTGCGAGGCAGGGGACGTGATCCCGGGCGACGGCGATGTGGTCGAGGGGGTCGCCTCCGTCGACGAGTCCGCCATCACCGGCGAGTCCGCACCCGTCATCCGCGAGTCCGGCGGCGACCGCTCGGCGGTCACCGGCGGCACCCGGGTGTTGTCGGACCGGATCGTCATCCGGATCACCACCAAGCCGGGCGAAACGTTCCTGGACCGCATGATCTTCCTGGTCGAGGGCGCGGCCCGGCAGCGGACGCCCAACGAGATCGCGCTCAACATCCTGCTCGCGAGTCTGACCATCGTGTTCCTGCTCGCCGTGGTCAGCCTCCAGCCGTTCGCCGTCTACGCGGGCGCCGAACAGTCCCTGATCGTCCTCACCGCGCTGTTGGTCTGCCTCATCCCGACCACCATCGGCGCCCTGCTGTCCGCCATCGGCATCGCCGGGATGGACCGCCTCGTCCAGCGCAACGTGCTCGCCACCTCCGGCCGCGCCGTCGAGGCCGCGGGCGACGTGTCCACGCTGCTGCTCGACAAGACCGGCACCATCACCTACGGAAACCGGCAGGCGGCCGGGTTCCTGCCCGCCCCGGGGGTGACGGAGGCGGAGCTCGCGGAGGCGGCGCAGCTCTCCTCCCTGGCCGACGAGACGCCCGAGGGCCGTTCCATCGTCACTCTGGCGACCGGGCGCTACGGGCAGGCGGTCCGGGACCGCGACGAGGTGCCCGACGCGGCGTGGGTCCCGTTCACCGCCCAGACCCGGATGTCCGGGGTGGACACGGCGGAACGGCACGTCCGCAAAGGCTCGGTCGCCGCCGTCACCGGCTGGGTCACCGACCTCGGCGGCACCGTTCCCGGCGTCACCCTGGGTGCCGTGGGGTCCATCAGTGCCCAGGGCGGCACGCCCCTGCTCGTCGCGGTGCGCGTGGCGGGGAACGCCCGGGTGCTGGGAGCGGTCCACCTCAAGGACGTCGTGAAGGACGGCATCCGGGAACGGTTCGAGCAGCTCCGCCGGATGGGCATCAAGACCGTCATGATCACCGGCGACAACGCCAGGACGGCGAAGGCGATCGCTGAGGAGGCCGGTGTTGACGACTACCTCGCCGAGGCCACGCCCGAGGACAAGATGGCCCTCATCAAGCGGGAACAGGCGGGCGGCCGGCTGGTCGCCATGACGGGCGACGGGACGAACGACGCCCCCGCCCTGGCCCAGGCGGACGTGGGCGTCGCCATGAACACCGGGACCTCGGCCGCGAAGGAGGCCGGGAACATGGTGGACCTGGACTCCGATCCCACCAAGCTGATCGACATCGTCCGGATCGGAAAACAACTGCTCATCACGCGCGGCGCGCTGACCACCTTCTCCATCGCCAACGACATCGCGAAATACTTCGCGATCATCCCGGCCATGTTCGCGGTGGCCTACCCGAGCCTGGACGACCTCAACATCATGGGACTGTCCAGCCCCGAGTCCGCGATCCTGTCGGCGGTCGTCTTCAACGCGCTGATCATCATCGCGCTGGTGCCGCTCGCTTTGCGCGGCGTCGCCTACCGGCCGATGGGCGCCGACCGGATGCTCCGCCGCAACCTCGCCGTGTTCGGCGTCGGCGGCCTGATCGCCCCCTTCGCCGGCATCAAGCTCATCGACCTGTTCATCTCCCTCATACCGGGCATCGGGTGATCCGCCGTGTTCTTCAGTCTCCGTGCGATGGGCCGCCCCCTGTGGGCCGCGGTCCGAGCGCTCCTCGTCCTCACCGTGGTGACCGGGGTGATCTACCCGCTCGCCGTCACCGGCATCGCCCAGGCCGCCTTCGAGGACGAGGCCGACGGCTCCCTGGTGGAGGCGGACGGCCGGGCGGCCGGTAGCGACCTCATCGGTCAGACGTGGAACGGCCCCGGTGGCCGGCCCGACCCTCACTGGTTCCAGCCCCGGCCCTCCCACAGCGGCTACGACCCCACGGCCACCGGCTCCGGCCAGCTCGGCGCGAGCGACCCGGCGCTGCTGGAGACGGTCCGCGAGGCGAGGGAACAGGTCGCCGCGTTCAACGGCGTGCCCGTGACCGAGGTGCCGCCGGACGCCGTGACCGGCTCGGCCTCCGCGATCGACCCGCACATCTCCCCGGAGTACGCCGGGATCCAGGCGGCCCGTGTCGCCGAAGCCAACGGCCTGCCGCGCGCCGATGTCCAGCGGCTGGTCGAGGAGCACACCGAGGGCCGGGACCTCGGATTCCTCGGCGACGAACGGGCCAACGTTCTGCGGCTCAACATCGCGCTGCGCCGGCTTGTCCAGGGCTGAGCGGGACCGGCGCCCATCCGCCCCCCGCCGACGGGAGGCGGGGGCGGATGGGCCGGGAGACTTCGGGAGCGTGACAATGGGAACCATGGCTCGCCGCGGCAGACTCCGCATCTACCTGGGCGCGGCCCCCGGTGTCGGCAAGACCTACGCCATGCTCTCCGAGGCGCACCGCAGGGCCGAGCGCGGCGCGGACCTGGTCGTCGCGCTCGTCGAGCACCACGACCGGCCGCGCACCCAGGTGCTGCTGCACGGCCTGGAGCAGGTGCCGCGCCGCGAGATCCGTTACCGGGACGGCGTCTTCACCGAGATGGACACCGACGCCGTGCTGCGACGCCGGCCGAGCGTCGCGCTGGTGGACGAACTGGCCCACACCAACGTGCCGGGCTCGCGGAACGAGAAGCGCTGGCAGGACATCGACGAGCTGCTCGACGCGGGGATCGACGTCGTATCGACAGTCAACATCCAGCACCTGGAGTCCCTGGGCGACGTGGTGGAGGCGATCACCGGCGTCCGGCAGCGGGAGACCGTGCCCGACGAGGTGGTCCGCCGGGCCGACCAGATCGAGCTGGTGGACATGGCCCCGGAGGCGCTGCGCCGCCGCATGGCGCACGGCAACATCTACGCGCCGGACAAGGTGGACGCGGCGCTGTCGCACTACTTCCGCCCGGGGAATCTGACCGCGCTGCGGGAGCTGGCGCTGCTGTGGACGGCGGATCGCGTGGACGCCTATCTGCGGCGGTATCGCAGCGAGCACGGCATCCGCTCCACCTGGTACGCCCGCGAGCGCATCGTCGTCGGCCTCACCGGCGGCCCCGAGGGCAGCACCCTCATCCGCCGGGCCGCGCGCATGGCCGCCAAGAGCTCCGGCAGCGAGATCCTCGCCGTCTACATCTCCCGTGCCGACGGCCTCACCTCCGCGTCGCCGCGCGAGCTGGCGGCGCAGCGGACCCTGGTGGAACAGCTCGGCGGAACGTTCCACCACGTGCTCGGCGACGACATCCCCCACGCGCTGCTGGACTTCGCGCGCGGGGTCAACGCCAACCAGATCGTCCTGGGCTCCAGCCGCCGCAAGTCCTGGCAGTACGTCTTCGGCCCCGGCGTCGGCGCCACCGTGGCGCGGGAGTCCGGCTCCGACATCGACGTGCACATCGTCACCCACGACGAGGTGGCCAGGGGCCGGGGCCTGCCCGCCGCGCGGGGTGCCCGGCTGGGCCGCTCCCGCACCGTCAGCGGCTGGGTCATCGGCGTGGCCGGGCCGCCGCTGCTCGCCGCCGTGCTGACTGCTCCGGCGGCGGGCGCCGGGTTCGCCAGCGACATCCTCCTCTTCCTTTCCGTGACGGTGCTGGCCGCCCTGGTCGGCGGCCTCTACCCCGGGCTGACCTCGGCGGCGGTCGGCTCGCTGCTGCTGAACTACTACTTCGCGCGCCCGCTGCACCGTTGGACCATCGCCGACGCGGACAACGTGGTGGCGATCGTGGTGTTCTTCGCGATCGCCGTCGCCGTCGCCACCGTCGTGGACCACTCCGCGCGCCGCACCCAGCAGGCCGCCCGGCTGCGCGCGGAGTCCGAGACCCTGACGTTGCTCGCCGACAGTGTGCTGCGCGGCGACGACACCCTCGACGCGCTGCTCGCCCGCGCCAGGGAGACGTTCGGCATGGAGACCGCCGCGCTGCTGGAGCGCGACACCGAGCGCCGCACGTGGAGCTGCGTGCGCAGCGTGTCGAGGGTGCCCGGCGCCAGACCGGTCAACGTCCCCGAGGACGCCGACGCGGACGTGCCCGTCGGCGACCACGCGATGCTGGCCCTGTCGGGACGCGTCCTGCCCGCCGAGGACCACCGCGTGCTCACCGCCTTCGCCGCTCACGCCGCCGCCATCCTCGACAGGGAGCGGCTGAAGAACGAGGCGGGCCGCGCGCACAAACTGGCCGAGGGCAACCGCATCCGCACCGCGCTGCTCGCCGCCGTCTCCCACGACCTGCGCACCCCCCTGGCCGCCATCAAGGCGAGCGTCTCGTCGCTGCGCTCGGACGACGTCGCCTGGTCCGAGGAGGACCGCGCCGACCTGCTGGAGAGCATCGAGCAGGGCGCCGACCGGCTCGACCAGCTCGTCGGGAACCTGCTGGACGCCTCCCGCCTCCAGACCGGCACGGTCGAACCCCTGATCAGGGACATCGACCTGGACGAGGTGGTGCCCAGGGCTCTCGGCGGCGTCCCGGAGGCCGGCGTCGAGCTGGACATCCCCGAGTCGCTGCCGTTCGTCGCCGCCGACCCTGGGCTGCTGGAGCGCGCCGTCGCGAACGTCGTGGAGAACGCCGCCAAGTACAGCCCGCGCGAACTGCCCGTGCTGGTGCGGGCCAGCGCGCTGGGGGAACGGGTCGAGCTGCGGGTCGTGGACCGCGGCCCCGGCGTTCCGGACAGCGACAAGAACCGGATCTTCGAGCCGTTCCAGCGATACGGCGACACCCCGCGCGGGAACGGCGTCGGGCTCGGGCTCGCCGTCGCGCGCGGCTTCGCCGAGGCGATGGGCGGCACACTCGACGCCGAGGACACCCCGGGCGGCGGGCTCACCATGGTCCTCACGCTCCCCGCGGCGGGCGGCGCACAGCAAGGGCCGGACGTACCGCCGGACGCGACGGAGGAAAGGACGGCCCATGCACCGGGTGCTCGTGGTCGATGACGAACCGCAGATCCTGCGGGCCCTCGTCATCAACCTCAAGGCGCGCGCGTACGAGGTGGACACCGCGGCCGACGGCGCCTCCGCGCTGCGGCTGGCCGCCGACCGGCACCCCGACGTGGTCATCCTCGACCTCGGGCTGCCGGACATGGACGGCGTCCAGGTCATCCGCGGCATCCGCGGCTGGACCCGGGTGCCGATCATCGTCCTGTCGGCCCGGCACACCTCCGACGAGAAGGTCGAAGCCCTGGACGCGGGCGCCGACGACTACGTCACCAAACCGTTCGGCATGGACGAACTGCTGGCGAGACTGCGGGCGGCGGTACGCCGGGCCGAGCCCGGCTCGGGCAGCGAGGAGGCGGTCGTGGAGACGGAGGGCTTCACCGTCGACCTGGCCGCCAAGAAGGTCAACCGCGCGGGCCGCGACGTCCGGCTGACCCCGACCGAGTGGCACCTGCTGGAGGTACTGATCCGCAACACCGGGCGGCTGGTCACCCAGCGCCAGCTCCTCCAGGAGGTGTGGGGACCCTCGTACCGGACCGAGACCAACTACCTGCGGGTCTACATGGCCCAGCTCCGCCGCAAACTGGAGACCGAGCCGTCCGCGCCCCGCCACCTGATCACCGAACCCGGAATGGGCTACCGCTTCGAGCGCTGACCGGCCACGGCACACCGAACAGAGCTCACGCGGGACCTCCGAGCCCCCCGACGTGAGGGAAAGCCCAAGTCGGCCCTGGTCTGACTCCGTCGCCCGGGTTCGACGTAATCCGGTGACCTGGAGGGTCGGATCGGGGGTCTGACCTGCGTGGACATGGGTGTGGCCGCCCGGAGGGCGTTTCTCTAGGCGGTGGGGTTCTGGCTGGTCAGCGGGGTGCGGGCTGGAGGTCAAGGACCTGCTTGGGGCGAGCAGGTCTCGCTGGGGCTTGGTGAGGCTGGTGACCTGCTCGAACGTGCCGGTGGGGCCGGTGAAGGTACCGGCGTGGAGGTGTCGCCGACCGCACCGCCGACCTGCTCGGCGCGGTCCTGGCCTACCGCCAGGAGTACTGGCTGCTGATCGCCGCGCTGCGGGACGGGCGGACCGAGACGGCTGAGGACCGCGCCATCCGCCACGCCAGCCGTTCCGCCATCACCCGGGCCATGGACCGGCTGGCCCTGACCACCAACGACCCCGTCCTGCTGGCCGCCGCCTCCACCGCCGCCTGGTCCGCGATCGACCTGGCCGACATCCCAGTCGGCCAGGCAACCCAACGCCGTTTCAGTCCCGAGACTGAAGCCGCGCTGACCGTTCAGCCGACGTGTATGCGTGGTCGGCGCGCGGGGTTGTGTTCGGCTCGGCGCAGGACTTCCCGGGCGACGGGGGCGACTTCGCCGTCGCCGAAGATGAGGAAGCGCAGGAGGTGGCCGAGGGGGTGTCCCTCGGTCCAGTTGAAGTAGGCGTACGGCACCCGTCCGGTGCGGTCGCGCAGGTGCAGCAGGACCGCGGCGATGGTGTTGGCCACCACGGCGCCGTCCACGCGCAGGATGTGGTAGCCGTGGCGTTCCTCGCCCCGCACGGTGATGTCGGCGGTGAAGTCGGAGGAGTCGTCGACGGTCACTTCCAGGAACAGGATGACGCCGCCTTCGGGGATGTGGGTTTCCTCGCGCTGGCTGTACTCCTTCTCCCGGTACTCGGCCTCGTCGCGTTCGTCCGGTTCTTTGGCGATGATCCGCAGCGGGCCGTGGGTGGCGGCCGCGTCGATCATGCGGGCGGCCTGAGCGTCCAGGTTCACCTGGCCGGCACGCAGTTCGAAGGCGCGGTGGACGCGGGAGAAGAACGAGGTGAGCAGGATGCCGAGGATGAACAGGGAGGCGATCCGCAGGCCGTCGGGGCGTTCGATGATGTTGACGATCAGGGTGTAGACGAAGACCGCGGTGACGACGCCGAAGCCGAGCGTCGCGCGGCCGTGACCGCGGTGGTGGGTGGCGATCGTGGCGGCGAAGGAGGCGGAGACCATGAGCACCAGGACGCCGGTGGCATAGGCGCCGCCCTGGGCGTCGACATCGGCCCTGAAGAGGATGGTGACGGTGAAGGCGATGGCCGTGAACAGCAAAACCAGCGGGCGGACCGCCCGGGTCCATTCGGGTGCCATCCCGTAGCGGGGCAGGTAGCGGGGCACGAGGTTGAGCAGCCCGGCGAGCGCCGAGGCTCCGGCGAACCAGAGGATGGCGATGGTCGAGACGTCGTAGACCGTGCCGAACGCCTCGCCCAGGTAGTCGTGGGCGAGGAACGCCAGCGCCCGCCCATTGGCCTCGCCGCCCCTTTCGAAGTCCTCCTCCGGGATGAGGAGAGTGGTGGCGAGGCTGGAGACGAGCAGGAAACCGCTCATGATCAGCGCGGCGACGGTGAGCAGCTTGCGGGTGTCGCGGATCCTCCCTGCCGGGCGGGCCTCGGTGTCGGTGGCGTCGCCGCGCACCTGCGGCATCACCGCGACCCCCGTCTCGAAGCCCGACATGCCCAGGGCCAGGCGCGGGAAGACCAGCAGGGCGACGCCGACCATGACCCAGGGTGAGGAGTGTTCGGCCGACGCCGCGTCCCACCAGTCGTTCACGACCACCGGCTCGCTGAACACGTGCCAGGCGGCCGTGGCCAGGACGATCAGGTTGAGGGCGAGATAGACGGTGACCAGGACGACGGCGACCCCGATGGCCTCGCGGAAGCCTTTGAGGAACACCGCGCCCAGGGCGGTGATCAGCACCAGGGTGATCCAGACGTTGCCGTCGTGCATCCAGCCCGGGGCCAGCGGATTCTCCACCGCGTGCGCGGAGGCGTCGGCGGCCGAGAGCGTGATGGTGATCATGAAGTCGGTGGCGGCGAAGCCCAGCAGCACCAGCACGAACAGCTTTCCCGCCCACCACGGCAGCAGCCGTTCCAGCATCGCGATCGAGCCCTCGCCGTGCGGGCTCTCCCCGGCGACCCGGCGGTAGACGGGCAGCGCTCCCAGCAGCGTGAGGGCGATCAGCACCAGGGTGGCCATGGGCGAGAGGAGCCCCGCGGCCAGGGCTGCGATGCCGGGCTGGTAGCCGAGGGTGGAGAAGTAGTCGACGCCGGTCAGGCACATCACCCGCCACCACCGGTGGCCCTTGTGCTCGGCGGGCGGCGTGCCGTGCGGCCCGGGATGCCGGGCCGACTGCTCGCTCAGCCCCTCCAGCAGCCAGGCCCGCCAACGGCGGGAGGACGGCTGTGCCTGCGGATCCTCCTCCGAGCGGGGGGCTTCAACCTCGGCGCCGGTCATGTGCGCGACTCTCCCACAGGTGCTCGATCCGTGAACAACGAGGAGTGAGTATTCCCGATCCCGACATCTCCAGCTCACGGCGGGGCGGCCAGGAGTGAGGGGGCCCATACTGGTGAGCTCGCCGAAAAACCAACGGAGTAGCCCCTGACCTGCGGATACTCCCCGCTCCCCTTCAGGTACTGCCGCCAAGGGCGTTGACGCGGTTTGCGTACTCGCGACGTGCCTTGCGCTGTGCCGGAATCGCCGGGGCGTTCGGGGTGCCGTCGAAGGGCTGGCAGCGGGCCAGGAGTGCGCGGTGGACCGGGGGCACGGCGCTCACGCGCAGCGTGTAGCCCTGGCCGCGCCGTACGGTCACGCCCTGGTCGAGCGCGGCCCGCTCGGCGTCGTCCAGCTCGGCGGTGCGGAGGAAGTCGGCGACCTCGCCAGGCATGTCGAGGGTGACCGGCAGTTCCAGAGCCGGGGCGTCCTCGCGGGCAGCAGTGGTGTGGTCGGGTAGAAGGTCGGCGACGGCTGTACGGATGGCGCCCCGGCTGACGTTGTGCTCGCGGGCCAGGCTGGCGATGGACCGGCCGCCCAGGTACGCGGCGCGCACGGCGTCGGTCTTCTCGGCCGTGATGGCCGGGCGGCGGCCGCCCTTGTTGCCCTTCGCCTCGGCTGCCCGCAGCCGTCGTACGTCAGCTCCCGTTGGAGGTCGCGCCGGAGTTCGCCGGCGGCCGCGAGGGTCTGCACCATGAACTTCACCGTGGACAGCAGCTTTCCGGTGCGCGGGTGGCGGGCGGTGAGGTCCATGCGCAGGGCGACCTGGTCGCGGTGGAGGACGTCGAGCACGACGAGGATGTGCTGGGTGCCGCGCACGAGGCGGAGCATCTCGGAGATGTGCACGGTGTCGCCCGGCCGCGCGTACGCCAGCAGCTCGCCGAACTTCGGGCGCTCAAGCGGGTGGAGGCGGCTGGAGGTGCCGGCGTCCTCCTCGAAGACGACCGGGTCCTCGATCCCGGCCTCGGCGAGGACGAGGTTTGACGGGCGGTCGACTGCTGGTCGGTCGACACCCGCTTGTAGACCAGATTGGCCATGCCGCTCCCCCTGGTGGTCGCATTCGACCCTAGCTGTCAGCAAACCCTGTCATCAGCCGCCATCGGATCTGATTGGATCCGCGCCGCCAATGGGCCCCGAGAAGTCCGGGTTCATTGGACGCCCGCTGCACCTGTCGTCATTCGATCGTTTGCCGACATGCACGAGCTGGCCGACAAGCCACCTGGGAGGTCGAGGGTCGGGGCGCTGCGGTGTACATGGCCATGGATATGACCGAGGGCATCATCGCCCGCTTCCGTACGATGTCGATCCACCGCGGCTCGGTGCTCATCGGGCACGTCGCCGGCAGCGTGCTGCAGTCGGTCATGAGCGTGGTGCTCGTCGGGGCCGTCGGCGTGGCCATCGGCTTCCGCTCCACCGACGCGAACGTCCTGGAGTGGCTGGCGGCGTTCGGGCTGGTCGCGCTGTTCTCCCTGGCACTGACGTGGATCGCGATCGGGATGGGCCTGTCCAGTCCCAACGCCGAGGCGGCCAGCAACAGCGCCATGCCGCTGATTCTCCTGCCGCTGATCTCGAGCGCCTTCATCCCCGCCGAGACAATGCCGGGCTGGATCCAGCCAATCGCCGAATACCAGCCCTTCACCCCGGCCATCGAGACCCTGCGCGGCCTGCTGCTCGGCAGCGAGATCGGCCACAACGGCTGGCTGGCCGTCGCCTGGTGCGTGGGCCTCACGGTCCTCGGCTACCTCTGGTCCAGGGCCCTGTTCAACCTCGACCCGAAGTAGCCGGCAGCCCCGCCCCTCGTTCCGTGCCGTCGTCCGGCCCGCGTGGGCCTCCGGCACCTGGGCCGCGCACCGCTGCGACCTCGACACCTCGCTGCGGCTGGCTGAGGAGGCCGCTCCGCGCGTAGTCGTGAACGGCCACAGCGTCGCCGACGTGCTCGCTGCCCAGAAGGCGGATGCCGACGAGTAGCCGAGCAGCGAGCTGAGACAGGCGGTCCGGAGTCATTGCAGCTGACTCCGGACCGCCTTCGACTGTACGACCCCGGCCTCTGCGGGGCCGATTGCTGCTACAGCCCGGCTCCGGGCTCGTCGATGGCCACGGTTCGCAGGGGCCGGTGGCCCTGCTCGTCGAGCTGGGCGAGTTCATGTTCGTAGTCGACGGTGATGGAGCCGTAGTAGTTGACCCCCGAGCTGCGGGCCGGGGAGATGTGCGCCAGGACCTCGGCGTCCACCTCGCGGCCGGCGGTGCGCAGTTCGCCGACGGCCAGGCCCATGTACTCCGTGTGCCAGCAGACCACCGCGTTCGTCACCACCGTCAGGCACCACGCCTGCTCGGGCTGGCGCCGGGTCACCTTGCCCTCGCGAGTAGTGGAGCTGGCGGCACAGGGAGTGAAGCGACTCGCCCTTGTTCAGCTGCCGGGCGATCTTCCTCCTGTAGCCCTCGTCCGACAGGTACTTGGCCGCGTAGATCGTGCGCCGGATCGCCCCGTACTCCTTCAGCGCGGCGGCCAGCGCGTTCTGCCGGGAGGACGCCGACAGCTTGCCCACGATCAAGGAGGCGGTGGCGTGCCCGTACTTCAAGGATCCTGCGAGGCGGAGCAGGTCGTCCCAGTGGGCCGCCACCAGGTGGAGGTTGGCCTCCTTCGTCAGCAGCGGCCCAGCCGTGGGGAACCGCTCCTCGTAGTCGGCCTTCGCACCCACCCGGTACAGGGTGATCTTGCCCCGCTGCCCGCCGACGTCCGCCCGGGCGACCTGCTGGCCGTCCCGGTGGCCGGCGCGTACCACCTGTCCATGGCATCGAGCTACAACCTGATCGGCCGCCCACCCGTCGTCGCCGTCACCGGCGGCCGTGCCCGGCTGCTGGTGCGGCGCGAATACCTCACTGACATGGAGCACCGTGACATCGGCCTGTAGCGCCCGAACCGAAAGGTCACCGGGGGCAGCACCCTCTGCATGGACGCCCGGGGCCTGGCGTCCGGCATTGCGGTTGAAGGCAACCCGCCCCCAGAGATGGCCGACCAGGGTAAGGCCGGCGCACCCAGGCGAGCGCGGCGATCGCACTGTCGCCGATCGCGGTGCCCATCAGCAGGTCCCGCCTGCCGGCGGCGGCCGTGGGTTCGTGCCGGAGGCTGTCGACGTACGGCGTGAGATCCATGGCGCCGTAGTGGCGCATTGATGGTGCGCATGCAGGCCCCACGAGGTGGGTGAGGTGGCTGGGGCGTTCTCCGGCTCATCGGCGCCCGTCCGATCCCCTGCCGGGGAAGCGGATCTCCGTCAGGCCCCGTCCCGCCGGGCGGTGTCCGGTCCGCGGGAGGAACGTCGGCGCCGGAACCGTCCGTGCGCGGCTGCCTCGTGCGTGACGACGTAGACATCGATGTCCTCGGCCGAGCCCTCGATGATGCGCTCGCCCACCCCGCGGTTGAACAGCAGGCCGAGACGGCCGCGGCGGCTGGCGCCGATGACGATCTGGGTGGCGTTGACCCGCTGGGCGAAGTCGAGCACGGCGGCGGCGGGGTCGTCGCTGGTGACGGTGTGGCAAGTCCCGCCGAGGCTTTCGGTCAGGGCGCGCTGGCGGTCGAGCCGTTCGGGCGGGGCGGTGGCCAGTCCGTCGGCCCGTGCGACGTGCACGGCGAGGAGATCGCCGCCGGCCGCGCGGGCGGCGAGGCGCTCGCCACGGCGGATGAGGGTGTCTCCCTCGGGGCCGCCGGACAGGGCGACCAGGACCCGCTCGCGGGTGGGCCAGGGCTGCTCGATGCCGTGCTCGCTGCGGTAGCGCAGCACGGCCTCCTCGACGCGGTCGGCCGCCCACAGCAGCGCGATCTCCCGCAGGGCGGAGAGGTTGCCGGTGGTGAAGAAGTGGCGCAGCGCGTCGTCGATCTTCTCCGGGGGGTAGATGTTCCCGTGCCGCATGCGCTGGCGCAGGGCCTCGGCGGACATGTCGACCAGCTCGATCTGGTCGGCGTGACGGACCACCTCGTCGGGGACGGTCTCGCGCTGGCGGACGCCGGTGATGTGCGCGACGACGTCGTTGAGCGATTCCAGGTGCTGGATGTTGAGGGTGGAGATGACGTCGATGCCCGCCTGGAGCAGTTCCTCGATGTCCTGCCAGCGCTTGGGGTTGCGCGAGCCGGGGACGTTGGTGTGGGCCAGCTCGTCGATCAGCGCGACCTGTGGACGGCGGGCGAGGACGGCGTCGAGGTCCATCTCGGCGAAGGCCGCGCCCCGGTGGGTGATCCTTCTGCGGGGCACGGTGTCCAGTCCCTCTGCCATCCGGCGGGTCAGAGGGCGGCCGTAGTCCTCCACGAAGCCGATGACGACGTCGGCGCCCCGGTCGGCGCGGCGGCGGCCTTCGCCGAGCATGTCGTAGGTCTTCCCGACGCCGGGGGCGGCGCCGAGGTAGACGCGCAGGCTACCGCGCGCCATGGGTCACTCCGGCCCGGCGAGCCGGTCCAGGGCCGCGTTCAGCTCCAGGACGTTGACGCGCGGCTCGCCGAGGAAACCGAGGACCCGTCCCTCGACGTGATCGTCGACGAGTGCGCGCACGCGCCGCTCGTCCAGGTGCCGGGCCCGGGCCACGCGGGAGACCTGGCCGCGGGCGTAGGCGGGTGAGATATGAGGGTCCAGGCCGCTGCCGGAGGCGGTGAGCGCGTCGGGCGGCACGTCCTGGGGGGCGATGCCGTTGTCCCCGGCGGCGGCCGCGCGCCGGTGGCGCACCTGCCGGAGCAGCTCGGCGCTTTGGGGGCCGAGGTTGGAGGCGCCGGAGGCCAGGGCGTCGTATCCGTGCTCGCCGGCGGCGGAGGGCCGCGGGTGGAACCAGCGGACGCCGGAGAAGGGTTGCCCGATGAGGGAGGAGCCGACGGTCCGACCGCCGGACTGGACCCTGGAGCCGTCGGCCTGATCGGGGAACGCCGTCCGGGCCACCGCCCAGACGGTGAGGGGATAGAGCACGCCGGTCACCGCGGTGAGGGCGAGCAGCACCCGCAGCCCGGCGGTGGCTTGTCGCAGGAAGGTCCTGGTCATGGGTCGGTCACCCCAGTCCGGGCAGCGGTGAGACGAGGAGGTCGATGAGTTTGATGCCGAGGAAGGGCGCGATCAGGCCGCCCAGGCCGTAGACGCCGAGGTTGCGGCGGAGCATGGTCGAGGCGCTGGTCGGCGCGTAGCGGACGCCGCGCAGGGCGAGGGGGATCAGCGCGACGATGATGAGGGCGTTGAAGATGACGGCCGAGAGGATGGCCGACTCGGGGCTGGCCAGGCGCATCACGTTGATGTCGTCGAGCTGGGGATAGACGCCGGCGAACATGGCGGGGATGATCGCGAAGTACTTGGCGATGTCGTTGGCGATGGAGAAGGTGGTCAGCGCCCCGCGGGTGATCAGCAGTTGCTTGCCGATCTCGACGATCTCGATGAGTTTGGTGGGGTTGGAGTCGAGGTCCACCATGTTGCCGGCTTCTTTGGCCGCCGTGGTGCCGGCGTTCATCGCGACGCCGACGTCGGCCTTGGCCAGGGCCGGGGCGTCGTTGGTGCCGTCGCCGGTCATGGCGACCAGTCGGCCCCCGGACTGCTCCCTGCCGATGAGGGCCATCTTGTCCTCGGGCGTGGCCTCGGCGAGGAAGTCGTCCACGCCGGCCTCGTGCGCGATGGCCTTCGCGGTGGCGGGGTTGTCGCCGGTGATCATGACCGTGCGGATGCCCATCCGCCGCAGTTCGGCGAACCGCTCGCGCATGCCCGTCTTGATGATGTCCTTCAGGTGGATCACGCCCAGCACCCGGGGAGGCTCTCCCGGGCGGCGTTCGGCGACGACCAGCGGGGTGCCGCCGCTGGCGCTGATCGCGTCGACCGCCGGGCCGATCTCGGCGCCCGGGTGGCCGCCGTGGTCACGCACCCACTTCATCACCGCCGCGGCGGCTCCCTTGCGCACCGCCCGGCCGTCCTCCAGATCCACGCCGGACATCCGGGTCTGGGCGGAGAACGGAACGAAGGTGCTGCCGGTGACGAAACCCTCCTCCCGGGCCCGCAATCCATACCGCTCCTTGGCCAGGACGACGATCGAGCGCCCTTCCGGCGTCTCGTCGGCGAGGCTGGCGATCTGGGCGGTGTCGGCCAGGGCGGTGTCCTCCACGCCCCGGGCGGGCACGAAGGCGGTCGCCTGCCGGTTGCCCAGCGTGATGGTACCGGTCTTGTCCAGCAGCAGCGTGTTGACGTCCCCGGCCGCCTCGACCGCCCGCCCGGACATCGCGATCACGTTGTGCTGGATGAGCCGGTCCATGCCCGCGATGCCGATCGCGGAGAGCAGCGCGCCGATGGTGGTCGGGATCAGGCAGACCAGCAGGGCGACCAGCACGACCAGCCGCTGGTCCTGGCCGGAGTAGGCGGCCAGCGGCTGGAGGGCGGCCACGGCCAGCAGGAAGATGATCGTCAGCCCGGCGAGCAGGATGTTCAGGGCGATCTCGTTGGGTGTCCTCTGCCGGGTGGCCCCCTCCACCAGGGCGATCATCCGGTCCAGGAAGCTCTCTCCCGGCCGGGCGACGACGCGTACGACGATCCGGTCGGACAGCACGCGCGTGCCGCCCGTGACGGCCGAGCGGTCGCCACCCGATTCGCGGATCACCGGCGCCGACTCGCCCGTGATGGCCGACTCGTCCACGGATGCGATGCCCTCGATCACCTCGCCGTCGCCGGGAATGACCTGCCCGGCCTCCACCACGACCACATCGCCCACCCGCAGCAGCGGCCCCGGCACCTCCTCCTCGCTCCCGTCGGGACGCAGCCGTCGCGCCACCGTCTCCTGCGCGGCCTGCCGCAAGGTGGCGGCCTGGGCCCGGCCGCGGCCTTCGGCGACGGCTTCGGCGAGATTGGCGAACAGCACGGTGGCCCACAGCCAGGCGGCGACGGCGAACGCGAAGAAGCCGGGGTCGGCACAGGCGGAGGCGCTGGTGAGAACCGAGCCGACCCACACCACGAACATCACCGGGGTGCGGACCAGATGACGGGGGTCCAGCTTCCGGGCCGCCACCGGCAACGACATGACGAGCTGCCGCGGGCTGAAGGCACCCGCCGTCACACGCTGGTGCCCAGGCGGCGGCGTGGTGGGGGTCATGCCAGCCCCTCCGCCACGGGTCCCAGGGCCAGGGCCGGGAAGTACGACAGGCCCGCGACAACGATCACGACGCTGGTCAGCAGGCCCACGAACAGGGGCCGGTGGGTCGGCAGCGTGCCCTGGCCCACCGGGACCGGCTGCTGCCGGGCGAGCGAACCGGCCAGCGCGAGGACGAAGACGATGGGCAGATACCGGCCGATCAGCATCGCCAGTCCCAGCGTGGTGTTGTAGAAGACGGTGTCCGTGCCCAGCCCCGCGAAGGCGCTGCCGTTGTTGTTGGCGGCGGAGGCATAGGCGTAGAGCACCTCGGTCAGACCGTGGGGCGCCGCGTTGAGGATGGACTCCCTCGGGCCGGGAAAGCCCAGGGCCAGCCCGGTGCCCAGCAGCACCGCGAACGGCATCGCGAGCACGTACAGCGCGGCGAAGGTGATCTCACGCCGTCGGATCTTCCTGCCCAGATACTCCGGAGTCCGGCCCACCATCAGCCCCGCCAGGAACACCGCGAGCACGGCCATCACCAGGATCCCGTACAGGCCGGCGCCCGCACCGCCCGGCGCCACCTCGCCCAGCAGCATGTTCAGCACCAGCACCCCGCCACCCAGCGCGGTGAAGCTGTCGTGGGACGCGTCCACCGCCCCGGTGGACGTCATGGTCGTGGCGTTGGCGAACAGCGCGGAGTTCCAGACCCCGAACCGCTGCTCCTTGCCCTCCATGGCCGCGCCCACCGTCTGCGGCACGCTCCCGTCATGCGCCACCTCAAAGGCTGTCACCGCGGCCAGGCCCGCGGCCCAGATGACCGCCATCACCGCGAGAATCGCCCACCCCTGACGCTTCGCACCGACCATCGAACCGAACGTCCGCGGCAGCGCGCTGGGAATGAGCAGCAGCAGAAAGATCTCGACGAGGTTGGTGAACGCGTTCGGATTCTCAAAAGGATGAGCGGAGTTGGCGTTGAAGAACCCACCGCCGTTCGTACCCAGCACCTTGATCGCCTCCTGCGAGGCGACCGGCCCGCCCGGCAGCGACTGCGTCCCGCCGGCCAGCGTGCGCACCTCCTCCGCGCCGGCGAAGTTCTGCACCGCGCCCGCGGCGACGAGCACCACCGCGGCCACGAACGACAGCGGCAGCAGGACGCGGACCGTGCCGCGCACCAGATCGACCCAGAAATTGCCCACCCGGTCAGTGCGCGACCGCGCGAAACCACGGACCAGGGCGACCGCCACGGCCATGCCGACCGCCGCCGACAGGAAGTTCTGCACCGCCAGCCCGGCCATCTGCGCCAGATGACCCAGCGTGGCCTCGCCCGCGTACCACTGCCAGTTGGTGTTGGTCACGAACGACACGGCGGTGTTGAACGCCCCATCCGCCGGAACACCCGCCATCCCGAGCGACAGCGGAAGCACGCCCTGCGCCCGCAGGAGGCCGTACAGGAACAGCACCGACACAGCCGAGAAGCCCAGCAGCGACAGCACATACGTGGGCCACCGCTGATCGGTGTCCGGGGACACCCCCGCCACCCGGTAGACCGCCCTCTCGACAGCCAGATGCCGGCCGCCACCGTAGACCCGCGCCATGTACTCGCCGAACGGCACATGCACCACAGCCAGAGCCAGGAGCAGCACCCCGACCGTCAGCAGGCCCGCCGCCGAGTCACTCATCAGAACCGGTCCGGGAACAGCAGAGCCAGCAGCAGGTAGACCACCAGCCCTGCCGCACAGACCAGCCCCACCACGTTCTCGACACTCACCGCCGCTCCACCCCCTTGGTCACGGCCACCATCACGACGAAGAACACGGCCACGACGGATACGAACGCGACGTCAGCCATCAGTGGCCTCCTCCGGAAAGCAACGGCACACCCCGATCCCGGACCGAAGCATGCACAGACCCGCCGCCCCCACCGGCTCACGACATGAACCGGCACTCGCCCCCCGACCGCCCCCGCCACGAGACCGCCCCGGAGCGCCCACGCCCCAACCCCCGGGTGATTCCCGCCCTCGCGCCCGCCAACGACCAGACCCCTGGCGGCGCCCCGGTCCCCCTCCCCACCGCACGGACCACCCGGACAGCCGCACCCGATCACAGGACAACACCTCCCGCCCCCGGATGGCACCAGGCCGCCGTCGAGAACGGCCGGCGGTGGACACCGGCTGCGTCTCCTACCTCGGCTGCGTGCGGATCGCCCGCCGCAGCATCCGCGCCCAGCTCGCCGCCACCGCCCGGACGCGCGCCCGCGCCGTGACCGACGCCGTCCAGGGCGTCCGCCGTCGCCTCCTCTCCCCACGCGCCAGCCGGAAGTACCCCCGGGCCATCAAGAAGCCGCCCCGGTGGCCGGTGCAGCGGACCCGGGCCGACCGCGACAAGGCCGAGCGCAGCCGGTGAGCCTGGCGCCCACTGCGAAGACGAAGTCCGACCGCCGAGCCGGAAGGGCCTACGGCAGCAGGCCCAGCGCCCGCCACGTCTCACCGCCCCGGTGAAATCCGAACTTCGGGTTCACGAGAGTGTGAATTCACCAATCCCTGTACTAGCGTGGTGGGGTGCTGACTGTTGCTTCCGACATCAAGGTGCTGGTCCGGTTCGGCCGCGCGCTCGCCGACCCGATCCGCTGCCGCATCCTGCTCGCCCTGCGCGAATCGCCTGCCTACCCCTCCGACCTCGCCGACGCGCTGGGGATCTCCCGTACGCGGCTGTCGAACCACCTGGCGTGCCTGCGGGACTGCGGCCTGGTCGTCACCGTCCCCGTGGGCCGCCGCACCCGCTACGAGCTGGCCGACCCCCGCCTGGGCCATGCGCTGGACGACCTGCGCACCGCCGTGGTCGCCGTGGAGACCGACCGGACCTGCCCGGACGCCAAGGAGAAGGGCTGCTGCTGACCATGACCGACGGCATACCGATGTCCCTCGGCCCCGGCCTGGCCCGCCGCGATGTGCTCACCGGGCGGATACGGCTGCTGGTGGCCGCGACCATCACCTACAACGCCATCGAGGCGGCCGTCGCCCTCACCGCCGGCGCCCTCGCCTCCTCCTCCGCGCTGATCGGCTTCGGCCTGGACTCCCTCATCGAGGTCTCCTCCGCCGCCGCGGTCGCCTGGCAGTTCTCCGCCGCCGACCACGCGGCGCGCCAGGCCCGCGAGAAGACCACCCTGCGGATCATCGCGGTCTCCTTCCTCGCGCTGGCCGCCTACGTCACCCTCGACGCCACCCGCGCCCTGGCCGACGCCAGCGAGGCCGACCCCTCCCTCCCCGGCATCGTCCTGGCCGCGCTCTCCCTGCTCGTGATGCCCTTCCTCTCCGCCGCCCAGCGCCGCGCCGGGCGCGAACTCGGCTCCGCCAGCGCGGTCGCCGACTCCCGGCAGACCCTGCTGTGCACCTACCTGTCCGCCGTCCTCCTGGCCGGCCTGGTCGCCAACGCCACCCTCGGCTGGACCTGGGCCGACCCCATCGCCGCCCTGGCCATCGCCGCCATCGCCGTCAAGGAAGGCCGCGACGCCTGGCGCGGCGAAGGCTGCTGCGCCACGCCCCCGCCCGGCACCACGGCGGCGATCCCCTCCCCCCGCGCCGAGACCGACGCCTGCGGCTGCCGCCCCGGCTGCGCCTGCTGCACCTGACCCTCCGCACCCCCGCAAGGAGCCCCGGCCGGTACCGGTGCTCTGCGGCTGCTGCTGCACTTCCGAGCTCGGCCTCACAGCGGCCAAAGGCAACTGAATTGCCCCTGCGGGCCCCTGCTCCAGCCGCTGACTGCGGCAATGGCGACCCGCCGGGCGCGGATGCCGGAAATGAGTCCGGAAGTGCCTTGACGTGGCGGTGACAAGACCGGCCAGCGGGCGGGCGGCCGACACCCCGGTGTCCACCACCACAGGCGCCAGCACACCACCGGGCCACCCGCCGCCTGGTCCCCGCCGTCCGTACCGTCCGTGCCGTCCACGACCACCGACGCCACGCCCCGGGCACGCCATGCCGCACGGCCCGGGCGGGCCGCTTCCCCGGACAGTGCGCAAACGGGTGAGGTCACGTCTCCGCGGCCGGTGTTCCCGCTGGTCAGGCGCGGTGCGGTGTGCTGGCCGGAGCGCAGCTTCGACATACGTGAAAGCACACCCGGCCGGGCGGGTCCGGCCGCCTACTGGCCCAGGTCGACGTCCAGGTAATCGACGTCGGTGACCGTGACGTCCAGGTCGATCGCGCCCAGGGCCGAGCGCAGCCGCTCGGTGGCCTGGCCGTGGCGGCGGGTCAGTCCGGGCACCTGCTCGGCGAACGTCCGCCGAGGGCACGAAGAGGAGGCGCACCAGAACCGGCGGACGCGCAAGGCCAGCACCGCGCGCCGTCCGGCGCTGGGAAGATCCGCCGGAAAGCGCAGGTACGAGCTGTGGACGCGCTCCGACCAGTCGCCACAGTCCGGACAGGCCGGACCTGCCGCCGCGCATCGGGCCTCGACGCGTATCGCCTCACCGGCCGTCTCGATGGACACGACCGCGACACCGGCGACCGACGGCAACAGCAACTTCTGCAACTTGGGGCAACACCTGGCTCACGGCGACCGAATGTCAGCCACACCAGCCGATCGAGGAGCGAAAACAAGGCGACTTCCACACTGCCCCAACCGGGTCAACAACTACGACCCGTCACCATCGCACGGAACTTGGGCCAGAGCCGTACCTCGTGGACAAAGCCACTCGTCAGGCGATTGCATCCCGTAGTTCGGAAAACTTGACGCTGCTTGCACTGCGGGTGGGGCCGGGCCGCTGCCGGAAGAAAAGTACAACGTCCACGGCAGAAGGTAAAACGCTTTCTGCAAAAACGGGCTCGGCCGCGGCGTTCGCGGGGCGCGCGGTGGTGTCGGCGGCGTACCGGGCACGGGGCCGGGTACAGGGGCGGGCATGCGGATGAGCGTGGTGGACGTGGGATCGAACACGGCGTGTCTGGTCGTCGCGGACGTGGCGGGCGGGTGGCCCGTACCGGTGCACACGGCCAAGTACCGGCTGCGTCTGGGGCAGCACCTCGACCGCGGCGGGCGGCTGCCCGAGCGGCAGATCGCGCAGGTCGCGGAGGCGGTCGGCGCGGCGCGGGCGGAGGCGGAGCGGTGGGGAACGGCGCGGCCGCTGACCTTCGCGACCGCCGTCGTGCGGGACGCGCCCAACCGGGCCGAGGTGCTGCGGGCGGTACGGTCCGGGACCGGGACGCGGCTGTGCGTCCTGCCGGGCGAGCTGGAGGCGGAGCTGTCGTTTCTGGCCGTCCGGCGGTGGATGGGCTGGCAGGCCGGGCCGCTGACGCTGATGGATCTCGGCGGCGGGACGCTGGAGGTGGCGTTCGGCCGGGGACGGCTGCCGGACTACGCGGTCTCGTTGCCGCTGGGGGCCGGGCGGCTGACGCGGGAGCACTTCACCCAGGAGTCGCGTGACCCGCCGCCGGCCGAGGCGATCCGGGCCGTGCGGCGCCGGGTGCGGACCCAACTGCGGGACGTCGCCGCGCGGATCCGGCAGGAGCGGACGCACACGGCGGTGGCCGCCTCGCGCACGTTCCAGCAGCTCGCCCGCCTGTGCGGGGCCGCCCCTGAGCGGCAAGGGCCGTTCGTTCCACGGCAGTTGTCCCGGCCGGATCTGCGCCGGGCCGTGGACCGGCTCGCGGATCTGCCCGTCGACCGGCGGGCGTCGCTGCCGGGGATCTCGGCGGCGCGTTCCCGGCAGGCGCTGGCGGGCGCGGTGGTGGCGCACGCGACGATGAAGCTGATCGGGGTGGGAGCGGCCACGATCTGCCCGTGGGGGCTGCGCGAGGGGATCATGCTGCGGCACGTCGAGGATGGAGCCGACTGGTGGGCGGCGGCGGACCTGGGCCACGGGGCGGGCGACGCGGGCGGGCGGGACGCGCCGGCCGGGCGGCCGGTGCGGGCCGGGGAGTGAGTGAGGTCCTGGCCAGGTCGGGGGTGTCCTGGCCAGGACCGGTCCGGCTGACGTGCGGGCCGGTTCGCGAACCCGCACGACCGGTTGAATAGTAAAGCAGTGGTGGGCGACGTGGCGGTCGGATGCGGAATGTGTGCGATCGGGGTGGGTACGCGGGACGCATGGAAAAGGGTAAAGGCGAAGAAAATCGAAAGAAGCTGGACAAAGCCGTCGAGGAGCAGCGGGAGACAGACCGCGAGCGCCGCGTGTCCCGCCCGTTCGACTATCCCTACGCGGAACGGCGGGCCGGGGTGCGGGCCCGGCGTCACATCAGCAGGGACCGGGCGGACGCGGACATCCCGCCCGGCATCACCGGCGGCTACGGGGCGACCGGCGGCGAGCAGTCGGCCGGCGGCCCGACCGGGCAGAAGGAGGGCGCGGAAGGCCGCGGGAAGCGCGGTGAGAGGGGCCGGAGCGGCGAGGGCGGGAAGGGCTGACCCTCGGTGACCTTCCGGTGCGGCCCGTCCCCCTCGTCGCACCGGGGGCGCCGTGCCGCGCCCCCGGCCCGCGGCGCGGGTGGGCGCCGGGGGCCGGGCGGCCGGGGGCGGCGGCCCTGTCCGGTCAGGCCGCCCGGGCGGCGGCGCGCCCGCCGGGCTTGTACCAGATGCCGAACGCCTTCCACACCCGCTTGTTGACCGGTGTGACGACGCCCAGCTCGGCCATCAGGTCGCGGATCTTGCCGACCGAGGAACGGATCTCGTCCTGGGCCGCCTCGCTCTTGTACGCCTCGCGGACGACTGCGGCGGGGATCTTGAAGTGGCGGACCATCGGGCCGGGCGGGGAGAGCATGATCCGCGCCATGACGCCGAGGATGGCGGGGGTGGCCAGGCCGAGGGCGCGGCGCCTGAGACGGGCCATGCCCGGCACCCGGTACTTCAGGTAGTGCCGGGCGAAGGAGATGTGCCGGGCCTCCTCGGCGATGTGGATACGCATGATGGTCTCTTCGAGGGGGTGCTTGATGTGCCCGCCCTTGAGGGACTTGCGCTGGACGTAGTCGATGGGGTCCTCACCGCCGAGCACGAACACGAAGAACAGCTCGGTGTTGATCAGCGGTATCAGCGGGGTGAGCTGGGCGATCATGCTCAGCGACCGGGGCATGCCGCGGATCGGGAGGGCGGTGCGGTTGACGAACTCCTGGAACATCATTCCGTGATGACATTCCTCGGTCGTCTCGTGGTAGACGTACCGGAATTCGGGACGGCCGTTGGGCAGGCGGTAGGCGTAGTTGAGCAGCCCCCGCTTGAGCAGGTTCTCGAACTGGAGGCCGATCTTCATGGCGGTGGCCACCCGCCAGAGCCCGATCTGGGCCTGGATCTCGGGGGGTTGCGACTGGTACCACGTGGTCTGGCCGAGCCGGTCGACCGGCGGCAGGATCCAGCGGGGGTCGTTCTTGTCGACCGCGAAGTCCGGGTCGTCCCACGGGATGTCGGTGTACGCCTCCCAGTGCTTGTCCACCGACGCCTTGTTGAGGCGATCGATGACGCCCAGGTAGGCCGTGCGGTCCTTGACCTGGAGGCGCAGCTCCTCGGCGAGGTCCGTCGGGGGTTTCGTCATGTCAGGCGCTCCCTTGCGCTCGTTCGGTCGGATGCGGCGTCGGGTTCGTCGGTGAGGGGCGCGGCGTCGGGCGCGGCGCCGGGGACGAGCAGCCGGGCGAAGTTCTTGACCTGGGTCAGCACGTCCCGGTGATGGCCCTCGGCGTCGTCGTCGAGGGCGTTCTGCACGGACAGGCCGATGTACAGCGCGAACAGGCTGCGCAGCAGCGTCGGCACGATCTCGGGGTGCAGGGGGTTGCGGGGGAAGAGCCGCTCGAAGGTCGCCAGGATGGTGGCCAGGATCCGCTCGTTGAGGTCCAGGCACAGGCCGCGCAGCTCCTCGTCGGTGCGGGCGGCCATCGCCAGCTCCAGCAGGGCCCTGGCCGGGCGGCTGCGGAAGACCTCCCACAGCAGGTCAAGGGCGCCCTCGACGTTGTGGCGTTCGGGCGGCAGCTCGGTGAACGCGGCCTCGTAGGCGAGGCGTTGGGCGGCCAGCAGGTGTTCGAGGGCGGCGGCGACCAGCGCCATCCTGGTCGGGTAGTGGTGCTGCTGCGCGCCCCGCGAGACGCCGGCCCGGCGGGCCACTTCGGTGGTCGTGGTGCCCGCCCAGCCGAGGTCGGCGAGACAGTCCATGGTGGCGTCGAGCAGCCGCGCCCTGGTGCGCGACCGCCGCTCGTCCTGGGTGCGGCGGGCGGGGCGGTCGGGGACACGGGTGTGGGGCTGACGGCTGCTCACTGACACGTGACGACGGTAAGAGCGCCACATACAAGCAAGCAAGCCTGCTTGTATGTGGCGCGCGTCACAGCCCCGGCACCCCGGCGCCGGCGGGGAGACCGCGACCGCCGGGCGCCGGGGCGTGGGGCGGCCGGCCCCCGGTGCCGCCGCCCCCGCCGGCGACCCGGCCGCACCTCTCACTCTGGCGGCGGGCCATAAACAGCCGATCAACGTCCGCTCGCGGCGCGGGCCGTCACTGGCCGCCGGCCCTGCCGCTCGCCGACGGCGGGGCCGCCGGAACGGACGGGTGACGACGCGGACCGCGCCGGCCCCGGCGACCACCGACTCATGACCTCCGGCCTCCGACCCGGACGGGTCGGAACACGGCCGGTCGTGGGACCACTTGCGCGGTCGGGTCGGGTGTGTGGGGAGTCGCGGGTGTGTGGGGAGTGGCGTCGCAGATCCGCTGGTCGTCGTCCACGACCACCGTCACCGTGCCGTCGCGCGCCAGGCGGGCCGGCAGCTCGGCTTGGCGATCCGTGCCGGGCGGCGGTCGCGTTCCGCGCGCATCGGCAACGGGCCCGCGGGCAGTCCGTGGCGCGTCGGCCAGGTCTCGGTGTCCCGCCCGCATGACGGCGCCGGACCGGGACAACCGGGAGGGGAGCGACAGGAACACCGGAACGGAACGCGCGGACGAGGAGACGGGTCGTGTTCGAAGGATTCACACTGACCGACGCCGAGGGCGACGGGGTCCGGCTGCGCGTGCGGCACGGCGGCGGCGGGCCACCGGTGCTGCTGCTGCACGGGCATCCCCGGACGCACGCGACCTGGCACCGGGTCGCCCCGCTGCTGGCCGCCGCCGGGTACCACGTCGTCTGCCCGGACCTGCGGGGCTACGGGCAGTCCGCGAAGCCCCCGACCGACGCCGGGCACCGGCCGTACTCCAAGCGGGCCATGGCCCGCGACTGCCTGGCGCTGATGCGCGGCCTGGGGCACGAGCGGTTCGCCGTGGCCGGGCACGACCGGGGCGCCTACGTGGCCACCCGGCTGGCCCTGGACCACCCGCGCGCGGTGCGTTCGCTCACGGTGCTGGACGCGGTGCCGATCGGCGAGACCCTGCGCCGGTGCGACGCGGGGTTCGCGTCGAGCTGGTGGCACTGGTTCTTCCTGGGACAGACGGAGAAGCCCGCCGAACGGGTCATCGACGCCGATCCGGACGCCTGGTACGGGGGCGATCCGGCGCGGATGGGCGCCGAGGCGTACCGGGACTACCACCGCGCCATCCACGATCCGGCGACCGTGCACGCGATGTGCGAGGACTACCGGGCGGGGCTGGGCGTGGACCGTGACCACGACGAGGCCGACCGGCGGGCGGGGCGGCGCGTCGCCTGTCCGGTGCAGGTGCTGTGGGCGACCGGGGACGATCTGCCGGAGCTCTACGGCGACGTGGTCGGCGTGTGGCGGGACTGGGCGGGCGACCTGCTGGCCGGCGGACCCATCGACTCCGGGCACCACATGGCGGAGGAGGCGCCGCGCGAACTGGCCGGCGCCCTGCGGGCCTTCTGGCGGGCCCTGCCGGATCAGAGCTCGATGTCAAGGTAGTCGATGTCCTGGATGGCCACGTCCAGCCCGGCGGCGCGGCGGCCGTGGTCGCGGAAGTACGCCTGGCCCAGGCCCTGGGCCAGGATGTCGCGGAGCCGCCCCTCGTCGGCGCCGGCGTGGTAGGAGGCGAGCAGCCGGGCGGCCGTCTCGGCGGGCAGGGCCTCGGTGACGCGGCGGATGCGCGGGGCGTCGGTGGAGCCGGGCGCGGCGGTGAAGCCGAACCGGGCCCGGGTCTCGACGGTGATGCCGGTCTCGGCGGCCCGGCGGATGGCGCGCTGCCGGACCCGCGGCTGCCCATCGCGGCGGACCTCGCGTTCGGGCGGGGGCGGCAGCTCATGCCGCGCGGCGACCTGCTCCACGAGCGCGTCAACTGCCGCGAACAGGTCGTTTTCCGTCTCGGGCATGGCCACCTCCTCGGCTCACCTCAACGTCGCCCGCCGTGTGACGGATGAGGCGCGGGTAGGGTGCTGACCTGCCGATGGTGGCGATGCTCAACGTTGACGGTCCGGCGGCTCAACTCCCCTGTCAGAAGGCCGGGGTGAGCCATGAGAGGAACGAGCATGTCCCTGCACCTCAGGTCGCGGCACCTGCGAAGACTCGTGGCGCTGGCCGCCACGGCCGGGTTACTGGCCGCCGGCTGCGGCGGCTCGGGGAGCGGCACCCAGCTCCCCGATGACACCCTGGTGGTCTACGCGGGAGTAGCCGGTGACTTCCAGCGTAACTTCAATCCGTACGCGACGGCCCTGATGGAAGGGCAGGGCTCCATCTACGAGCCCTTGTTCTTCTACAACATCGCCCGGCAGGACGAGCCGGTCCCCCGGCTGGGCACCGAGTTCGCCTGGAACGACGACGGCACCCTGCTGTCGATCACCCTCAGGGACGGGGTGAAGTGGTCGGACGGCGAGGACTTCACCGCGGACGACGTGGCGTTCACCTTCGACATGCTGGTCGCGCACCAGCAGATCAACGCCATCGGCTACGACGGCGAGACCGAGGTGGTCGACCCCACCCATCTGCGGGTGAGGTTCGACGAGCCGTCCTACATGATGGCGCCCCAACTGCTGGGCAAGACCTGGATCGTGCCGCGGCACATCTGGTCGGCGACCGAGGATCCGGTCACCCATGTGGTCGCGGACCCGGTCGGCACCGGGCCGTTCACCCTGGGGGAGTTCGCGCCCCGGGAGTTCACCCTGGCCGCCAACCCGGGCTACTGGGACGGCCGTCCGGAGCTGCGCAACGTCCGTTACGTCTCCCTGTCCGGCCCCGACGCGGGCGTGGAGGCGATGGAGGACGGCGCCGTGGACTGGCTGACCCAGCCGGTGCCCGACCTCGCCGACGTGGAGAACGACTACCCGGGCTACAAGGTCATCACCATACCGATGAACCAGCTGGTGCTGATGTCGTGCTCCGACGCCGGACTCGGCTGCCGGGGCCCGCAGACCGACCCGGCGGTGCGGCGCGCGATCTACTACGCCATGGACCGTGAGGAGGTGAACACGGTCGCCTTCCAGGAGACCGGCAGCGAGATCTCGCCGGGATTCGCGCTGCCCGAGCGGGACGCGGCCTATGTCTCGGCCGCGCTCGGCGACCGGACCGCGCCGATGACCGCCGACCCCACCGCGGCGGCGGGAATCCTGGAGAACGCCGGGTACGTGCGGGGGCCGGACGGGATCTACGCCAAGGACGGCGAGCGGCTCGCGCTGACGGTCCGCGTCATCTCCGCCTGGACGGACTACGTCGCGGCCGTCACCACGATCGGCGAGCAGCTCCGCGAGGTCGGCATCGAGCTGACCGTGCAGCAGTCCTCGTACGTGGAATGGTCGGAGGCCCGCAACCGCGGGGAGTACCAGCTCCTGATGGACTCGGTCATGCAGGGGCCGGCGCCCGATCCGTACTTCGTCTACAAGTACTTCTTCCACGGCGAGAACACGGCCCCGGTCGGCGAGCACGCCAACCCGAACTTCGCCCGTTACACCAATCCGGAGGTCGACCAGGCCCTGGACGCGCTGGGGCGGCTGGATCCGGTGACGAGCGACCGTCGGCAGTCGTACTACGACACCGTGCAGTCCCTGATCGAGGAGGACATGCCCTACATTCCGATCCTCACCGGCGGTACCACCAGCGAGTTCCGCGCCGAGCGGTTCTCCGGCTGGCCGACGCTGGTGAACCTCTACGCGTTTCCCAACGCGTGGAGCCGCCCCGACCAGTCGCAGATCTTCCTGAATCTCTCGCCCGCCGAGCGGTGACGCTCCCCCGACGCCGGTCGCACGGGACCGACCGGCCGGGGCACGGACCCGTCAGGAGTCGGCCGGACGGGCGCGGACGTGCATGCGTTCGCCCTGGGGCCCGAACAGGCTGAGGAACTCCACGGGACGGGTCCCCGCGTTGCCGAAGCCGTGGGGGACGCGGGTGTCGAACTCGGCGGCCTCGCCGGCCGCGAGGACCAGATCGCGCTCGCCGAGTGCCAGCCAGAGCCGGCCGGACAGGATGTAGAGCCACTCGTATCCCTCGTGCGTCCGCTGCTCCGGGCGCGTGCCCGCCGCCTCCGGCGCCGGGAGGATCAGTTTGTAGGCGTGCAGACCGCCTAGATAGCGGGTCAGCGGCACGTAGGTCTGACCGCGCCGGGTGAAGGGGCGCGGGTGGATACGGGGGTCGCCGGTCGGCGGCACGCCCACCAGTTCGTCCAGTTGCACGCCATGGGCCTTGGCCAGCGGCAGCAGAAGCTCCAGCGTCGGCTTGCGCTGCCCGGACTCCAGGCGCGACAGGGTGCTGAGAGAGATCCCGGTGGCCTCGCTCAGCTCGGCCAGGGTCGCGCCGCGCTCGCGCCGCAGCGCCCGCAGCCGGGAGCCCACGGCGCTGAGCACGCTGGGGATGTCGTCGTCCGTCATGGGTCCATTTGCCAGTCCGGCAACAAAGTTTGTCAAATCGAGGGGTGCGGGCCGACGATCTCCGGTGAACGGAGGTAGAGAAATGGCGACGGAGAACGATCGGATTCCGGCGGCCGGGCTCCCTTACGACGTGGTGGTCGTCGGCGGTGGCGCGGCCGGGCTCAGCGGCGCGCTGACGCTGGCGCGGGCGCGGCGTTCGGTGCTGGTGGTCGACGCCGGGGAGCCGCGCAACGCCCCGGCCGGGGGCGTCCACACCTACCTGGGCCGCGAGGGCACTCCCCCGGCGGACCTGCTGGCGACCGGCCGGGCGGAGGTGGCCGGCTATGGCGGGACGGTCGTCGCCGGCCGGGTCGTGGCGGCCCGGCCCCTGCCGGGCAGCCGCGAGACGGCGCGCGGCTTCGCGGTGACCCTGGCCGACGGGACCGAGGTGATGGCGCGGCGACTGCTGCTGGCGACCGGCCTCATCGACGAGCTGCCCGACGTGCCCGGGCTGGCGGAGCGCTGGGGGCGCGACGTGCTGCACTGCCCCTACTGCCACGGCTGGGAGATCCGCGACCGGCCGGTCGGCGTGCTGGCCACCGGCCCGAAGGGGGTGGACCAGGCGCTGCTGCTGCGGCAGTGGAGCCCGGAGGTGACCCTCTTCCGGCACACCGCGCCCGACCCGACCGACGAGCAGGGGGAACGGCTCGCGGCGCGCGGGATCGCCGTGGTCGACGGGGAGGTCGCCGGGGTGGAGGTGACCGGCGACCGGCTCACCGGCCTGCGGCTGCGCTCCGGCCGGGTGGTGGCGTGTGAGGCCGTGGCCGTCGCGCCGCGGTTCGCCGCCCGGGACCAGGTGCCGGCCTCGCTGGGGCTGGCGGTGGCCGAACAGCGGGTCGGGGACCACGTGCTCGGCACCGCGGTGGCGACCGGCGCGGCCGGGGCGGCGGAGGTCCCCGGGGTGTGGGTGGCCGGCAACGCCGTCGACCTGGCCGCCGGGGTGATCGGCTCGGCCGCCGCCGGGTTCACGGCCGCCGTCGCGATCAACGCCGACCTGGTCGCGGAGGACACCGACCGCACGGTGGCGGTCCGCCGCGCGCGGGAGGCCGGAGCGCGGGAGGCCGGGGCGCGGCGGCCGTTCTCCGCGCGCGGCGAGGCCGAGGAGTCCGAGCGGGTGCTCGGCGCCCGGCGGCACGGCCTGTGACAGGACATCAGGGAATGACGGGACAGGAAGGACCCACGATGACGGAACGGACCGATGAGCCCGGCGGCGAGGTCGCGGCGGACGAGACCGAGCGGTTCTGGGAGGGGCACTACCAGGCGCGGGACCGCGTGTGGAGCGGGCGGGCCAATCCCGCCCTGGTCGATGTGGCCGGGGCGCTGCCGCCCGGGACGGCGCTGGATATCGGCTGCGGCGAGGGAGGGGACGGCGTGTGGCTGGCCGGGCGCGGCTGGCGGGTGACCGCCGTCGACGTGTCCGGCACCGCCCTCGGCCGGGCCTCGGCCAGCGCGGCCGGGGCCGGTGTGGCGGCCCGGATCGACTTCCAGCGGCACGATCTGGCACGCACGTTCCCGGACGGCGTCTTCGACCTGGTCTCGGCGCATTACCTGCACGCGCCGATCGAGTTCCCCCGCGAACGGATCCTGCGGGCGGCGGCGTCCGCCGTGGCGCCCGGCGGTCTCCTGCTGATCGTCGACCACGCCGGGCCCCCGCCCTGGGCCCGGGACCCGCACCCGCACGCCGTCTTCCCCGGCCCCGAGGAGGTGCTGGCCGGGCTCGCCCTGAGCCCCGCGGAGTGGCGCACCGAGCGACTGGGCTCCGCCGAACGCCCAGCCACCGGCCCGGACGGCGAGCCGGGCACGCTCACCGACAGCGTCATCGCGGTCCGGCGCGGCACGCGGTGACGCCGGGGCCGGACCTCGCGCGCGGGCGCGCGGCCCGGACCTCGCGCGCGGGTGCGTGATTTCCCGCGCGGGGTGGCACGCGCCCGCGCGAAAACGGCCGCCCGGGCGGCGGGGCCGGGCCCCGGCGGGGCCGAAAGGTGACCGGTATGCCGGTTTTGCTCCGGCGGGCGGGGGAACCCGGACCCCGCTCGACACCCGGAGCGGGAGGCGATCATGCAGCACGACGAGTTCATCGGACAGGTACAGGCACGGGCGCGACTCGACAGCAGAGGCGCGGCCGAGGCGGCGACACGGGCCAGTCTGGAGACCCTCGCCGAACGCATCCCGCCGTCGCTGGCGGCGAACCTGGCGGCCCAGCTCCCCAGGGAGATCGGTGAGCACCTGCTCCGCGTGGCGGCGGCGCCCGACCTGCCGGCCACCGGGATCCGGATGAGCCGCTCGGAGTTCTTCGACCGCGTGGCGCAGCGCTCCGGCGCGGACACGCCCAAGGCGGTGCACGAGGCGAGGTGTGTGGTGGAGGTGACGGGGGAGGCGACCGTCGGCGGGCTCACCGGGAAGATCCGGGACTCGCTGGACGACGAGTTGGCGGAGGTGCTCTTCGCGGGCAGCTCCGGCACGGCGGGCGCCTAGCGGGCGCCCGGAAGGAGGGAGACATGTCCGACGACCCCATGGGGGACGACGTCTATCAGCCGACCGGTTCCGACCTGCGGGACAACCCGGAGGACATCGACCACGACAACTCGCTGGACGAGCGGGGCCAGGACGACATGCTGGACGAGGGGTACTCACCGCCCGAGAAGCCGCTCGCGGTGACCGGTCACGGCACCACCGCGAGGGAACAGCACGACGGCGAGACGCTCGACCAGCGGCTGTCGGAGGAGGTGCCGGACGTCGGCGTGCGGGAGGGCAACGGGATCGGGGACCAGCCCGGGATGGAGGGCGAGCCCCGGTCGGAGCAGATCGCCGGCGACCGGCGCGCGGGACGGATCGTCGGGGACGACGACCGCTACCGGAGGCCCGCGAGCGACGTGGTGGCCTCAGACGTGGGAATCGACGGCGGCGCGGCGTCCGCCGAGGAGGCGGCGATGCACATCTCCGAGGAGGAGCCCGTCGAGGAAGCCGGGGAGGAGTACGGGGAGGGCGGGGAGTCGGCCGCCTGACCCGGGTTCCGTCCCGGTCCCGGGTCAGGCGGTCCGGCACGGTCGCGACGGGGGTCTCGAACGCCGGCGGGGTCGCCCGCCGGCCTCGCCCCGGGGGTTGAGGACGGACGGCGCGGTGCGATGGTCGCGTCGGCCCCCCGGGGCGGCGTCGCGTCCGGATCGCGTGCGGGGCGGTCCGGACGCGACGCGACCCACGGACGGCCGGCCGACGCACCCGGCCCGGCCCGGCCCGGCCCGGCATACGCCCTGCCCCGTCGGGCCGCCGACCACGCCACCCGGCGGGGGCCGCGCACAGCGCGCCACGCGCCGGGAGCGCGACCGGCGCGTTGACGCAAGGAACGGCGCGGTCCGACGGCTCACACCAGCGGCACCGCGGGATCGGCCCGCGGCGAGGTCCATGGATGGAGCGGGCGCCCTTCGACCAGCGGCATCGTCGCGTCGTCGCGGAGCCGGCCGCGTGGGCTTCGGCGAGCGGCTCTTCCAGGAGCCGCTCGTCGGCGAAGGGCACGGGCGTGTCGTGCGCCCTGCCGTCGGTCACCGTCATCACCCCGCGGGCAGCGGCACCAGTCCCGCCCCGGAGCGCGGGTCCCGGCCGGCGAGCGGCCGGGGACCGCTGATTACGATGGGGGCGCCATGCACAGCACACCTGATCTCCGCAGTTTCGTCGCGCTGGGCGACTCGTTCAGCGAGGGCATGTCGGATGTCCGGCCGGACGGCACGTACCGGGGGTGGGCCGATCTCCTCGCCGGGCGACTCGCGGCACGGCACGCCGGCTTCACCTACGCCAACCTCGCCGTACGGGGCAAGCTGATCGGGCAGATCGCCCGGGACCAGGTGCCGGTGGCGGCGGCCATGGGCGCGGATCTGGTGACGCTGGTCGGCGGCATGAACGACGTGCTGCGCCCGCGCTGCGCCATGGACGAGATCCACCGCCGGCTCCAGGAGGCGGTCGAGCGGCTGGCACCGTCGTGCGGCCGGCTGGTGCTGATGCGCAGTCCGGGGCGGCGCGGTCCCGTGCTGGAGCGGTACCGGGCGCGGATGGAGCGGCTGTTCGCGTTCATCGACGGACTGGCGGAGCGGCACGGGGCGCTGGTGGTCGACCTGTACGGGTCGCGGGCGCTGGCCGATCCGCGGCTGTGGGCGGCGGACCGGCTGCATCTGACCGGTGAGGGGCACCGCCGGGTGGCGGAGGCGGTGTGGCAGCGGCTGGGGTTCGAGCCGGCGTTCGACTGGGACGGGCCGCTGCCGCTCGCGGTGCCGGGCACGTGGGCCGCGCGGCGGGCGGCGGACGCCCGGTTCGCGCGGGAGCACCTGCTGCCGTGGATCGGGCGACGGCTGACCGGCCGTTCCTCGGGGGACGGGCGGCTGCCGAAGCGTCCGCAGCTGGCGCCCTGGGCGCTGGAGGAGAGCCCGTAGAATCCGTGGCGTGACTGACAAGCCGCGCATTCCGAACGTTCTGGCCGGTCGCTACGCGTCCGTGCAGCTGGCGACCCTGTGGTCCCCCGAGTACAAGGTGGTGCTGGAGCGCCGGCTGTGGCTGGCGGTGCTCCGGGCCCTGGCGGATCTGGGGGTGCCGGTGCCGCCCGGGGCCGTCGCCGACTACGAGCGGGTCCTGGAGCGGGTGGACCTGGCGTCGATCGCGGAGCGCGAGCGGGTCACGCGGCACGATGTGAAGGCGCGGATCGAGGAGTTCAACGCGCTGGCCGGGCACGAGCAGGTCCACAAGGGCATGACGTCGCGGGATCTGACGGAGAACGTCGAGCAGCTGCAGATCCGGCTCTCCCTGGAGCTGGTGCGGGACCGCGCGGTGGCGGTGCTGGCGCGGCTGGGGCGGCTGGCCGGCGAGTACGCGGAGCTGGTGATAGCGGGCCGGTCGCACAACGTCCCGGCACAGGCGACGACGCTGGGGAAGCGTTTCGCCACGGCCGCCGACGAGCTGCTGGTCGCGCTCGGCCGGGTCGAGGAGCTGCTGGCGCGTTATCCGCTGCGCGGGGTGAAGGGACCGGTCGGCACCTCGCAGGACATGCTCGATCTGCTGGGCGGCGACGAGGCGCGGCTGGCGGAGCTGGAGGGGCGGATCGCCGGGCACCTCGGCTTCGGGCAGGCGTTCACCTCGGTGGGTCAGGTCTATCCGCGCTCGCTGGACTACGAGGTGGTGACGGCCCTGGTGCAGCTCGCGGCGGCGCCGTCGTCGCTGGCGAAGACGATCCGGCTGATGGCCGGGCAGGAGCTGGTGACGGAGGGGTTCCAGCCGGGGCAGGTCGGCTCGTCCGCGATGCCGCACAAGATGAACACCCGGTCGTGCGAGCGGGTCAACGGGCTGGCCGTGGTGCTGCGCGGGTACGCGTCCATGACCGGCGAGCTGGCGGGCGACCAGTGGAACGAGGGCGACGTGTCCTGTTCCGTGGTGCGGCGAGTGGCGCTGCCGGACGCCTTCTTCGCGCTGGACGGGCTGACCGAGACGTTCCTGACGGTGCTGGACGAGTTCGGCGCGTTCCCGGCGGTGGTGGCGCGCGAGCTGGACCGCTATCTGCCGTTCCTGGCGACGACGAAGGTGCTGATGGCCGCCGTGCGGGCGGGCGTCGGCCGGGAGACCGCGCACGAGGCGATCAAGGAGCACGCGGTGGCCTCGGCGCTGCGGATGCGGGAGGGCTCGGAACGCAACGAGCTGCTGGACCGGCTGGCGGCCGACGAGCGGATTCCGCTGGACCGGGCCGGTCTGGACGCGCTGATGGCCGACCGGCTGTCGTTCACCGGGGCCGCGGCCGGGCAGGTGGCGGCCGTGCTGGCCCGGGTCGAGGAGGTCGTCAAACGCTATCCGGAGGCGGCGGCGTACACTCCCGGATCGATCCTCTGAGAGCCGCCGGAGGACGGATCAGGTGAGTGCCACGGGCGGCGACCGGGCCCCGGCCGCCGGCCGGGGGAACCCGCAGCTGCTGCGGAAGATCAACTCGGCGGTGATGCTGCGGGCGTTGCGCGACGCGGAGGCGGCGCGCTCGCTGACCGATCTGGCCCGTGAGACCGGGCTGTCGCGGCCGACCGTGGAGGGTGTGCTCGACGGCCTCACCCGGGCCGGTCTGGTCGCCGGGACCGGGCAGGCCGCGGGCGACGGATCGGACGGGGAGCGGCGGGCGGGGCGGCCGGCACGGCGGTTCCGGTTCCGCGCGGAGGCCGGGCGGCTGCTGGGCGTGGAGACCGGGGCACGGCGGATCTCGGTGGTGCTGGCCGATCTGCGCGGCCGACGGCTGGGCGAGCTGAGCCGCGAGGTGTCCACGCGGGCGACGGCGGACGAGCGGCTGGCGCGGGTCGAGACGGTGTCCGGTGAACTGCTGCGGGAGTGCGCGGTGGAGCCGGGGGCGCTGCAGCTGGCGCTGGACCGGGTGGAGGGCGAACTGTTCGCGGTGACGGCCTGAGGGACTGACAGGCTGAGGGACTGACAGGCTGACGGCCTGCCGGCCGCCGACCCCGGTCCCGGGTCCCCGGATCAGCTCGCGCTGAAGGGGAACGCCGGCTGGTTGCCGAAGGTGAGGCGGCAGGTGTCGGCCCGGTACGTGGCGACGGCGGCGGCGACCGGGCGGCCGGCCGCGACGTAGCGGGTGGTGACCACGAGCACCGGTGAGCCGGGCAGCCGGTCCAGGCGGCGGGCCTGCTCGGCGGTGGCCGAGCCGAGCTCGATCGCGCGGTCCTGCTCACCGGGCTCCAGCAGCCGCAGCCGCGCCAGGACGCCGTGGCCGCGCTCGGCGCCGTGCGGCGCGCCGCGGTCGCCGACCGGGGGCAGCGCGGCGGGCGGCACGTACAGGAGCTCCTCGGCGACGGTCTGGCCCTGCGCCACGAGGCTGCGGCGCACCGTCTCCACGGGGGCGTCGGGGGCCGTCTCCAGCAGGCGGGCCACGGCGGCGGGGGGCGGAACGCAGACGCAGTCGGTGGTGATCCAGGTGTCCCCCGGGCCGCCGGGCCAGGTGTGGTGACGGGGGCTGACGTCCACGCCGACGCGCGGCGGGGCGACGGTGGTGCCGACGCCGCGGCGGCGCTGGAGGCGGCCTTCCAGCTCCAGCTGGTCCAGGGCCTGCCGGAGGGTGGCGCGGGCGACGCCGAACCGGGCGGCCAGCTCCCGCTCGTTGGGCAGGGCCTGACCCACGGCGAACTCGGTGTCCAGGGCCGCCGACAGCACGGTCTTGAGGTGCCAGTGCTTGGGCTCCGGCTGCTGCTGGTCGAGCTGAGTGGTCCCCACCCTTGCCTCCACGGTGGCCGTCCCGGCGGGGGACGCCCGGCGCGATTATGAAAGGTTGTTGCGTATGGAGAGGACCCTAGGCCGGGCGGGTGGTCTGGTCAAGACCAATGGGGAGGTCCACGGTCTCTCTGTGCGACAGGAGAATCCCGAGGTCACCGGGGTCACCGGGGTCACCGGGGTCACCGGGGTAACTGCGGTGACGGGCGGCGGCCTCGGCATCGGGGCGGCGATCGCCGCGCGGCTGGCGGCGGCGGGCCACGACGTGGCGATCGGCTACGCGCGCGACGCCGACGCCGCGGAGCGGGTGGCCGCCATCCACAGACGCCCCGGGCGGGAACGGGCTCCCACAAGTCGCGTCATCGGCTCGCAGAGCACCCCGAGGAGACAGAACGCCCTGGCCACGGGGGGCAAGGACTCAGCAGGGCGCAGGGGAACGCGCGGGATGTCGCACGGGCGGGAGTCGTCGGCGTGGGTGAGAGGCGTCGATGCGCTGCTCGTGGAGGACGACTACGATGGGGAATTCCGTTACGACCGGGCGCCGGTGGGTGCCTCGCAGGGGCAGGATCCGCGGCGGGTGGCGTACACCGGCTCGGTGAGCAAGTCGCCGGCACCCGGACCGCGGCTGGGGTGGCTGGTGGTGTCGGAGGGGCTGCTGAGGGATGTGGTGGCACGCACACGCATGATGGATCCGGGCCATCCGGTGGTGGATCAGGTGCTGTTCGCCGAGTTCGCGACGGGCGGCGCGTACGACCGGTGGCCGAGGGGGTGTCAGCGCGCGTACCGCGAGCGGCGGGATGTCCTGGTCGCGGCGCGGGCCGAGCACTGCCCGGGAGCGGTGGTGACGGGCATCGCGGCGGGTCCGCACATCATCGTGGGGCTGCCCCGGCGGTTCGGCCCGGAGCGGGAGTTCCTCGCGCGGACCGCGCGGGCCGGGGTGGCGGTCCGGCCGCCGGCGGCGTACGGCGGCGCGGTGCCGGACGACGGCCCGGTGCGGCTGGTGCCGGGGGGCGCCCACCCGCCGCCGGCCCGGATCGCCGAGGCCGTGCGACTGCTGGCCACGGCCACCGCCGACGGGGGGCGATCACGCCTGCGGTGAAACGAACAATTCGCTCCGTAAGCCTCCTTTACCCACCGGTCACAGGGCGTTCGTGATCACGCAATAACAAAGGACGACAGTGCTTGCATGGCTGACTCCGATGTGCCCCGCAGCTCGATTCACTTCCCGCGGCGCCGGCTTCGCCGGGTCGAGGGCGGGTACCTGGCGGGGCGCCCCTGTGCGGGGGCGGCACCGGCCGTGGACGGCCGCGTCGTGACGCGCCGCCGGACGGTGACGGCGGGCGGGCACCCGATCGTGCTGCGGGCGGCCGGTCCCGAGGACCTGGACGCCGCGCGGGACATGCACCGGCGCTGCTCCGCCCCGTCGCTGGCGCGGCGCTACCACGGCCCGCTCGGCGACGCCGACCGGTATCTGGGGCACCTGCTGACGCCGCGTTACGGGCACAGTGTCGTCGCCGAGACCGCCGCCGGGGACATCATCGGGCTGGGCCATCTGCTGTGGGACGGCGACGAGACGGAGGTCGCGCTCCTGGTGGAGGACGTCTGGCAGGGGTACGGCGTCGGTACGGCGCTGCTGCGGGAGCTGCTCCGACTGGCCGTGGAGTCGCGGCGCGACGTGGTGTACGCGGTCACGCAGGCCAGCAACACGGGGATGATCGCCCTGATGCGCGGCACCGGGCTGCCGCTGGACCACCAGGTCGAGGGGGGCTCGCTGGTGCTGACGATCCGACTTGCCCCACTGCGCTCCGGCACGGCCCGGCCGGTCCGGGCCGGCGGGTGAGCCGGGGCACCTCCCGGGCCGGTGGTGACGAACGCCGCTCCGCGTACAAGGATGGGTGCATGTCAGAAGACCCCCATACCGTGCTCCCCCGGCGGCTCGCCGACTCGTATGTCGACGCGCTCGTCGAGCTCGACCCGCTCACCGGCACCTTCCTCGGTGTCCCGGGCAGCGACCACCGGCTGCCCGACTTCTCCCCCGACGGCCAGGCGGCCGTCGCCGGCCTGACCCGGGAGACCCTCGGGCGGCTGGCGGAGTCGGAGTCCCTGCCCGGCGCGGACAGCGCCGCCGAACGCCGCTGCGCCCGGCTGCTGCGGGAGCGGCTGACGGCGGAGATCACCGTGCACGAGGCCGACGAGCCGCTGCGCGCGGTGAGCAACCTCCACTCGCCGCTGCACGCGGTCCGCGAGGTGTTCACCATCATGCCGACGGACACGGACGAGGAGTGGGCCACGATCGCGCGGCGGCTGCGGTCCGTGCCGGACGCCCTGGCGGGATACCGGGCGTCGCTGGCCGAGGGGCTGTCCCGGTCGCTGCCCGCCGGGCCGCGCCAGGTGTCCACGGTGCTCGGGCAGTTGAGCGAGTGGCTCGGGGCGGCGGACGGCGGGTGGTTCGCGGCGTTCGTGTCCGCGGGTCCCGAGGCGCTGCGCGGGGAGCTGGACACGGCGGCGCGCGGCGCGACGGGCGCGATCGCCGGCCTGCGCGACTGGCTGCGTGACGTCTACGCGCCTGGCATCGAGGGCGCGCCGGAGATCGTGGGCCGGGAGCGGTACGCCCGCTGGGTGCGGTACTGGAACGGCACCGACCTGGACCTGGACGAGGCGTATGCCTACGGCTGGGCGGAGTTCCACCGGCTGCACGCGGAGATGCGGGCCGAGGCGGAGAAGATCCTGCCCGGCGCGTCGCCGTGGGAGGCGCTGCGGCACCTGGACACCGCGGGCGAGGCGGTCGAAGGCGTCGAGGAGGTCAGGCGCTGGCTCCAGCGGCTGATGGACGAGGCCATCGAGGCGCTGGACGGCTCCCACTTCGAGCTGGCCGACCGGGTCAAGCGCGTCGAGACGATGATCGCCCCGCCGGGGAGCGCGGCGGCGCCGTACTACACGGGCCCCTCGCTGGACTTCTCCCGGCCGGGCCGGACCTGGCTGCCGACGATGGGCGCCACCCGTTTCCCCGTATACGACCTGGTGTCGACGTGGTACCACGAGGGGGTGCCGGGCCATCACCTCCAGCTCGCGCAGTGGGCGCACGTGGCGGACGACCTGTCGCGGTACCAGACGACCGTGGGCATGGTGAGCGCCAACGCGGAGGGCTGGGCGCTGTACGCCGAGCGGCTGATGGACGAGCTGGGCTTCCTCCACAACGCCGAGCGGCGGCTGGGCTATCTGGACTGCCAGATGATGCGCGCGATACGGGTCATCATCGACATCGGGATGCACCTGGAGCTGCCGATCCCGGCGGACTCGCCGCTCGCGCCGGGCGAGGGGTGGACCCCGGCGCTGGCGCAGGAGTTCTTCGGGCGGCACAGCAGCCGCCCGGCGGACTTCGTGGAGAGCGAGCTGGTGCGGTACCTGGGGATGCCGGGGCAGGCCATCGGCTACAAGCTCGGGGAACGCGCGTGGCTGCGGGGCCGGGAGGCGGCCCGGCGGGCGCACGGCGCGGGCTTCGACGCGAAGAGGTGGCATATGGCGGCGCTGTCGCAGGGGTCGCTGGGTCTGGACGACCTGGAGGCCGAGCTGTCGGCGCTGTGACGCCGTCGGCGCGGGGCGCGGACCGGTCGTGGTCCCCGCCCCGCGCCGCGGGAACCCCGTGTGTCGGGGGTTTCCCACTCCGCTCCCCGCCGGCCGCTCACCGGCTGAGCGGCGCGGTGCGGTGCCGGACGGTGGAGCCCCGGCGGGTCTTGACGACTTCGAGCTGGACCGGGATGCGGGCGCGCAGGTCCGGCACGTGGCTGACGATGGCGACGCTGCGATCGTGCTCGCGCAGCGCGTCGAGCACGTCGAGCACCTCGTCGAGGGACTGTTCGTCGAGGCTGCCGAAGCCCTCGTCGATGAAGAGGGTGTCCAGGCGCCGGCCGCCCGCCTCCTCCGCGACGACGTCCGCGAGACCGAGGGCCAGCGCGAGGGAGACGAAGAACGACTCGCCGCCGGAGAGGGTGGCGGTGTCCCGGGCCCGGCCGGTCCAGGCGTCCATGACGTGCAGACCCAGGCCGGAACGGAGGCGGCCGGGGGTGCGGGCGTCCGAGTGGACCAGGGTGTAGCGGCCGGCGGACATCCGGTGCAGTCGCACGCCCGCGGCGGCGGCGACCTGTTCGAGCCGGGCGGCCAGCACGTAGGTCTCCAGCCGCATCTTGTACTCGTTCTCCGGTGAGGTGCCGGCGGTGAGGTCCGCCAGGCGTTTGACGCGGCGGCTCTCGGCGCGCAGCGGCGCGAGCGCGGCGGCGTCGGCGGCGGCCTCGGCGGACAGGGCGTCCAGCTCGGCGCGGCGGGTGCGGGCCGCGGCCTCGGCGGCGGACGCGGCGCGCAGCCGCGCGGTGGCGGCGTCGAGGGCGGCGCGGGCGGCCTCGGGATCGGCGGCGGGCAGCGCGGCGGCGACCGTGGCGCGGGGGTCGGCGAGGGCGGCGGCCACGGCGGCCTCCTCCGCCTGCCAGGCGTCGAGGCGGTGCTGGAGCTCCCGCTGCCGGGCGCGGTCCAGGACGGCGCGGGCGGCGGCCTCAGGGGTGTCGAATCCGGCGCGGTAGGCGGCGTCGGACGCTGTGTCGTCCGCCTGTTTGAGCCGGGCGGCGGCCTCCTCGGCGGCGCGGGCGGTCGCGGCGGCCGTCGCGAGGGCGTCGGCGAGCCGGGTCAGCCCGGCGGCGCGCTCGGCGACGGCGGCGGCGCCGTCGCGGGCGCGGTCGATCTCGTGGCGCAGCCCGGCGAGCTCGGTGTCGAGGGCGTCGCGGCGGGAGGCGCGGGCGGCTGTCCGGCGCTGGAGGTCCTGGCGGGTGGCGAGGAGGCTCTCGTGGCGACGCTCGGCGGCGGCCAGGGCTGCGTCGGCGGCCGGGCCGTCGGCGGCCCCGGCCTCGGCGGCGGCGTGGGCGGCGCGCAGCTCGGCGGCTTTGGCGGCGAGCCGGGCGGTGTCGGCGGCGGCGTGGGCGGGGCCGTCGGCGGCGGGGCCGTCCGCGTCGTCGGCGGCGGCGGCGGCCGTCGCGTGGGCCTCGCGGAGGGCGGCGAGCCGCCGGCCGGTCGCTTCGCGGGTGGCGGCGGCGTCCTGATGGGCGGCGAGGGCGGCCTCCTCGGCCCGCCGGTCGACGTGGCCCTCGGCGGGGCGGGCGGGCCGGGGGTGGTCGGGTGAGCCGCAGACCGCGCAGGGCTCGCCGGGGCCGAGTCCGGCGGCCAGCTCGGCGGCGAGGCCCAGGAGCCTGCGTTCCTTGAGGTCCAGCCAGTGGACGTGGGCCTCGGTGGCCCGCTCGCGGGCGCGCAGCTCCTCGTCCTCGGCGGTGCGGAGGGCGGCGGCCAGCTCGTCGCGGCGCCGGGCGGCGGTCAGACGGCGTTCGGCGGGGTCGAGGAGCCGGGCGGTGCGCGCGGCGGTCAGGGCGGCGTCGCGGGCCCGCTCGACGCGTTCCCGCAGCCGCCGGTGGTCCTCGGGCCAGGGGGCGAGACGCCGCTCGGTGTCGGCCGCCGACTCCTCGTCGGCCGCGGCCTCGGCGTCGAGCCGGGTGAGCTCGGCGGTGAGCTGTCCGGCGCGCTCCTCGGCCCGCCGGGCGGCGGCGAGGGCGCCGAGGCGTTCGCGGGCCGCGCGCTCGCGTTCGGCGAGGCGGGCGGCGGGCGCGTCGACCGGCGCGCCGGACGGCTCGCGGGCCAGCAGGTCGCGGGCGCGGCGTTCGGCGTCGGCCGCCGCCCGGTGCTCGGCCTCGGCGGTGTCGCGCAGGCCGAGGGCGGGGGCGACCGCGTCGGCGGCGCGGGCGCGCTCCAGCAGGGCGCGGGTGGCGTCCCGTTCGGCCGCCGCGCCGGCCAGGGCGGTGGCGCGGGCGCGGGCCTCGGCGTGAGCGCGCTGGAGGCGGGCGCGTTCGGCGGTGTCGGCCTCGCGCCGGCGGGCGAGGCCGTGGGCGTCCTCGGCGGTGGTCAGGGCGACGGCCGCGCTGTCGTGCCGTTCGCGCGCGGCGCGGCGGGCCTCGGCGGCCCAGGCGAGGACGGCGTCGGCGTCGGCCTCCTCCGCGTCGGGGGGCGGCGGGGTGCCGGGGCCGGCGGCCTGCTGGAGGCGGTGGGCGGTGGCGCGCAGCCGCTCGTCCCCGGCTTCCAGGCGCTGGGTGGCCCGGACGCGCAGCTTCGCGAGGTGCTCCTCGGCGGCCCGGAAGCGGCGGGTGTCGAAGAGCCGCCGCAGCAGCTTGCCGCGCTCCTCGGCGTCGGCGCGCAGAAAGCGCGCGAAGTCGCCCTGGGGCAACAGCACGACCTGGCAGAACTGGTCGCAGCTCATGCCCAGGAGCTGGGACAGCTCCTCCCCTATCTCCTGCTGGGAGTGGCTGAGGGCCCGCCAGGTGCCGGTGGCCGGGTCGTGCTCGCGCAGCAGGGCACGGGAGCGGTCGCGGGTGGTGCCGGTGCCGCGCTTCTTGGGGCGCTCCTGCTCGGGGCGCCGGGTGATCTCCAGGCGGCGGCCGGCCACGGTGAGGTCGAGCACGATCTCGGTGGGCGTGCCGGGCGCGGCGTGGTCGCTGCGCAGGGACAGGGCGCCGCTCTTGTGCCGAGCGCCGGGCACCTCGCCATAGAGGGCGAAGCAGACGGCGTCCAGGACGGACGTCTTGCCGGCGCCGGTCGGGCCGTGGAAGAGGAACAGCCCGGCGGCGGAGAGGCTTTCGAAGTCGATGTGCTGGGTGCCGCCGAAGGGGCCGAACGCGGTGAGGGTGAGCCGGTGCAGTCTCAACGGGCCGCCGCCTCCTGGTGCTGCGCGCGGGCGGCGGTCAACGCGGCGCGCAGGGCGGCGCGTTCGGGCTCGTCGGGGCCCTCGCCGCCGCGCACGTGGGCGACGAAGTCGTCGGCGATCTCCTCGTCGGTCCGGCCGCGCAGGCGCTGCGCGTAGGAGTCGGCGGGGGCGCCGGGCGGCCGTTCGGGGTCGAGAACGAGGCTGAGGATGTGGGGGAAGCGGGCCGCGAGGCGGGCCATGGGCTCGTCGGGCCGGGCGGGATCGGTGAGGGTGGCCTCCACCCAGGCGTCCTCGTGCCGGGCGAGGGCGGGGTCGGTGAGCAGCTCCTCCAGGCGCCCCCGGACGCGGGCCAGCGACCTGGGGACCGGGCAGTCGACCCGTTCGGCGTGGACCGCGCCCCGGGCGTCGAGGTCGACCAGCCACACGGACTTGCGGTGGGCGGCCTCGGAGAACGAGTAGGCCAGCGGCGAACCCGAGTACCGCAGGCGGTCGTTGAGGGTCTGGCAGCCGTGCAGATGGCCGAGCGCGGCGTAGTGCGCGCCGGCGAAGACGGCGGCGGGCACGGCGGCGGCGCCGCCGACGGTGATGTCGCGTTCGCTGTCGGAGGGTTGGCCGCCGGTGACGAAGGCGTGGGCGAGGACGACGGCGCGGGTGCCCGCCGGGCGGGTCGCCAGGTCGGCGCGGACGCGGTCCATGGCGGCGCCCAGGACGGCGGCGTGGCCGGTGGTCTCGACGCCGAACTCCTCACGGACCAGGGCCGGTTCGAGGTAGGGCAGGCCGTAGAACGCGATGTCGCCGTGGCGGTCGGGCAGGACGACGGGGATGGCGCAGGTGGCCGGGTCGGTGCGCAGGTGGACGCCCGCGCGCTCGATGAGGCGGGCGCCGACGCCGAGGCGGCGCGGCGAGTCGTGGTTCCCGGAGATCATCAGGGTGGGCACGCCGAGGGCGGACAGCCGGTGCAGGGCGTCGTCATAGAGCTCGACGGCGGGCAGCGGGGGGACGGCCCGGTCGTAGATGTCGCCGGAGACCAGCACCGCGTCCACGCGCTGCTCGCGGGCGGTGGCGACGAGGTGATCGAGGAACGCGGCCTGGGCGTCGCGGAGGCTCACGCGGTGCAGGGAACGGCCCAGGTGCCAGTCCGAGGTGTGCAGGAACCTCACCGCACCGCCACCCATCGTGCCCGATCCCGCACCCGCACCCGCCGCTCCATGTGTCTTCCCGCTCCCGCCCGCCGGCCGCGATCGCGCGCTCGCGCGGTCGCGGCCCTCAGTGTGCCACCGGGCACCGACAGTGCGCCCGGCGGCCGGGGCGGCGGGGGGCGCGCCGCCCGGGGCCGCGCCGGGGTCAGTGCGGGCGGAGGGCGGCGAGTTGCTGCTCGAAGGGGATGACGGTCTCCTCGACGGCGGCGGCGTTCCCCCTCCCGGCCCCCTCGCTGGTCCCCTCCCCGGTCCCCGACAGCCGCAGCAGGGCGGCCAGTTCGCGGCCGGCGCGGTCCACGCGGGTGGGCAGCGTGTCGGTGAGCGGGTCGCCGTTGCCGCCCCAGTCCTCGGCGGCGGCGAACACGGCGGTGGGCACGACGGTGGCCCGCAGGTAGACGAAGAGCGGGCGCATCGCGTGCTCCAGCGCCAGGGAGTGGCGGGCGGTGCCGCCGGTGGCGCCGAGCAGCACGGGCGTGCCGGTGAGCGCGTCGGGCTCGATCACGTCGAAGAACGACTTGAACAGCCCGCTGTAGGAGGCGGAGAAGACCGGGGTGACGGCGATGACGCCGTCGGCCCCGGTGACCGCCTGGATGGCCTCGCGCAGGGCGGGGGCGGGGAAGCCGGTGACCATGTTCCCGGCGATGTCGGTGGCCAGCTCCCGCAGTTCGGTCACCGTCACGTTCAATTCCGCGCCCGCCTCGGCGAGATGGCGGCGGGTCGCCTCAGTGAGCCGGTCGGCCAGCAGCCGGGTGGCGGACGGCTTGCTCAGGCCGGCCGAGACCACCGCGAGTCGGTACGTCGTCATCGCTCTCTCCGTCACTCTCGTCGGGGGTCAGGTGGTCGGGACGGACGTGCCCCGCTCGGCGGCCGTGGCCTCCGCCGCCGCGACGCGCGCCGCGTGGGTGGGACCGTCCGGCACCTCGGCGGGCCGGGCGGCGGCGAACTCCCGGCGCAGCACGGGCAGGACCTCCTCGCCGAGGATGTCGAGCTGTTCCAGGACGGTCTTCAGCGGCAGGCCCGCGTGGTCCACCAGGAACAACTGCCGCTGATAGTCGCCGAAGCTCGCGCGGAAGGTGAGGGTCTTCTCGATGACCTCCTGCGGGCTGCCGACGGTCAGCGGTGTCTGGTCGGCGAAGTCCTCCAACGACGGACCGTGGCCGTAGACGGGGGCGTTGTCGAAGTAGGGGCGGAACTCACGGACGGCGTCCTGGGAGTTCTTCCGCATGAAGATGTGGCCGCCGAGCCCGACGATCGCCTGTTCGGCGGTGCCGTGGCCGTAGTGCGCGTACCGCTCGCGGTAGAGCTCGATCAGGCGCTGGAAGTGCTCCTTGGGCCAGAAGATGTTGTTGGCGAAGAAGCCGTCGCCGTAGTAGGCGGCCTGCTCGGCGATCTCCGGGGAGCGGATGGAGCCGTGCCAGACGAACGGCGGCACGCCGTCGAGCGGGCGCGGGGTGGCGGTGAAGCCCTGGAGCGGGGTGCGGAAGCGGCCCTCCCAGTCCACGACGTCCTCGCGCCACAACCGGTGCAGCAGCGCGTAGTTCTCGATGGCGAGCGGGATGCCCTGACGGATGTCCTGGCCGAACCAGGGGTAGACCGGGCCGGTGTTGCCGCGCCCCATCATGACGTCGACGCGCCCCTCGGCCAGGTGCTGGAGCATCGCGAAGTCCTCCGCGATCTTCACCGGGTCGTTCGTGGTGATCAGGGTGGTGGACGTGGACAGGATGAGCCGCTCGGTGCGGGCCGCGATGAAGCCGAGCATCGTGGTGGGCGAGGAGGGGACGAACGGCGGGTTGTGGTGCTCGCCGGTGGCGAAGACGTCCAGGCCGACCTCCTCGGCCTTGAGCGCGATGGCGACCATGGCCTTGATGCGCTCGTGCTCGCCGGGCGTCGTGCCGGTCGTCGGATCGGTCGTGACGTCGCCGACCGTGAAGATCCCGAACTGCATGATGTCCACCTCACCCATTTAGTTGACTGTTCAACTATAGCCGCTCAACGCCCTCCCCGGTCCCGCTATTCCGGGCGGTTCACGCCGTGCCGTTCTCTCCGCGCCGCCCGTTCCGTGCCGGCCGTTCCGTGCCGTCGTACGTCTCGCCGCCCAGCTCCAGCCGGGCCGCGCCCGCCGTGGCCCCGGCCAGCCAGTGCCGGAACGCCTCCACGTCGGCCTCCGGCAGCCCGACCTCAAAAATGACCTCGGCGCCGTAGGTGACCGCCCGCACCGCGCGCCCGGTGGCGCGCAGGTCGTTCTCCAGCCGACCGGCCCGCCCGTGATCGGCGGTGATCAGCGCGACGCGCAGCCGACGGCGGGCCACGGTGCCCAGCGCGTCCAGCGCCGCGCCTACGGCGCCGCCGTAGGCCCGGATCAGACCGCCGGCGCCGAGCTTCGTGCCGCCGAAGTACCGGGTAACCACCGCGACCGCGTATCGCACCTCCCGGCGCAGCAGCATCTGGAGCATCGGCGGCCCGGCCGTACCGCCCGGCTCGCCGTCGTCCCCACCGCGCTGGACGCCCGCGTCGGCGCCGATCACGTACGCGAAGCAGTGGTGAGTGGCGTCCGGCCGCCGGGCGCGGACGCGGGCGATGAACGCCTCGGCCTCCGCCTCGGTGGCGGCCGGGGCGAGCGAGCAGATGAAGCGCGACCGGCTGACCTCGGTCTCATGCTCACCCTCGCCGGCCACGGTCAGATACCCCTCGCGCATCGAGCCATCCTAGGCGGACGCCCGTCGGAACGGACGCCCATCGGAACGGACGCCCGTCGGAACGGTTGGGGCGCGGGGGACTCTGCCACGGCCACGAGGTGTGCACGGACAACACCTGGGTCAGCGGCGACTGATCCTTCAGCGCTGCGACGGCTCCTCGGCCCAACGCCTCGGGTGAGGGAATCCCCGGCGGACGGAACCGGTTGTGCCACGATGATTTGATCGGTTCCGTTCCGGCAGGAGGCAGGACATGTACGGCGATCCGAAGACGATCCGCAAGATCCTCACGGAGTCCGGGGACACCTGGGCGGTCGTGGGCCTGTCGTCGAACCGGCAGCGCGCGGCGTACGGCGTCGCGGGCGTCCTGCAACGCTTCGGCAAGCGCGTGGTACCGGTGCACCCCAAGGCCGAGACGGTCCACGGCGAGCAGGGGTACCCGTCGCTGGCCGACATCCCGTTCCCGGTCGACGTCGTGGACGTCTTCGTGAACAGCGCCCTGGCAGGCCCGGTCGCCGACGAGGCCGTCGCCATCGGCGCGAAGGCCGTCTGGTTCCAGCTCGACGTGATCGACGAGCAGGCGTACACCCGCACCCGCGCGGCGGGCGTCGACATGGTGATGGACCGCTGCGCGGCGATCGAACTCAACTCCCTCGGTTACGCGTAGTCACGCGCGATCCCCGTCACGACTCTTCCCGGTCTCCAGCCCGCGGCCAGCCCCTGGGGCGCGCCGTCGGCTTCGGTCGACTCATCGGCCGGAGCCCCGACTTGTCGAGACGAGTGGCCCCGGGTCGAGTCCGGTTCGGGCCGCGGCCGGGGCCACTCCAGGGTGATGACTGGCTCCACATAGTCTGAGGGGATTGCCCGAGGGGGTGACGTGCCGCACCGCCGACAGCCGCAGAGCACAGCGGGCGGAGCCCCCGCGCGCGTTGATTCAGCTCGCGCCCGGAAGGGACCGCGGCGGCCAGCGACCAGGTACCCGACCGAAGGGAGAACAGTCCCCGTGCGGGGTCGTCCTCAAGCTGGAAGACGACAGTGGTCACCGGACACGACCCCCGGCCGCTCCGTGCCGCAGCCCGCGCCTCGGCAAGCCCGGTGGATCCGCCGCGAAACTCCCATGCCCCGCGCGCGCGGGGCATGGGCTCCCGACATCCTGAGCACCCGTGCACGGCTCGCCTTCCTCGTGGCTCGTCCTGTGCCCTCGCCCTGGGCCGTGCGCTCGGGTACCCGGATCCAGCGGGGCCGAACAGCCCACGGGCCAGGACCATCCGGCCCCGCCCCCGGCGCACGCGGCCCGGAGATGATGCACGCTGGAGACGGGAGTCCCCACGGACGCCGGGCCTCCGGTCCGCGCCGGTCTGCGGAAGCGGGTGAGTAGCGATGATGTTCTGGTACAACCACGACGTCAGCGGATGGGGCTGGTTCGCGATGACAACCAGCATGATCCTTTTCTGGGCACTGATCATCACCGGCGCCATTCTGCTCTTCCGCGCCCTCAGCCGTCCGCACGAGCACCCCCACTCCCCCGCCGCGCCCACACCCGAGCAGATCCTCGGTGACCGATTCGCCCGCGGGGAGATCGACGAGGAGGAGTACCGGCGCCGTCTGAACGCACTGCACGGCGGTCCCCTCACCAAGCCCTGAGAACGGGCCGCCCACGGCGGCTCCTGGCATGAGCCCGGCGGCCGCGGCGGTCTCCTACCAGGTGGAGCGGGGGGACGCGCGGAACGCCTGCCGCACGGGTCGACGGGCGGTGGGCTCGCCCGCGGGGCCGTAACCGAGGCGGATCAGCATCTGGACCGGGCCCGGGTCGTGGCGGGGATCGCGCAGGGCGGCGCGCAGGTCGGGCCATTCGAGGGCCTGGTGAAGCAGCGAGGTGCGGACCGAGTGCGCCGTCGCCACGAGCAGGGCGTGTTCGAGGGCCTCGCCGGCGTGGAGCCAGTCGGCGCGGCGGTCGTGGGCGGTGGACAGGACGGCGATGGTCGGGTTGGTCTCGAAGACCTCGGTGGGCAGGATCTGCGGCGCCCCGGTGAAGTCCCGCACGGGGAGGTGCCCGGAGACGTCCTGCGGACCGGTGGCCGTAGGAGGCAGTCCGAACGAGCCGGTGTCGCGGAGCCAGCCGCGGCTCTCCGCGCGCCGCTCGGGGTCGTGCGCGTTGCGCCACTCGCCGTCCGCCGTGATGCGCAGCAGCCGCTGGGTCTCCTCGGCGTCGGGCAGACGCAGCGAGGCGCCCTCGTACCGGGCCGCCTCCGTGAGGGCGGCGGCGACGCGCTGCGGCAAGGGGCGATTGGCGTAGGGGAAGCGGCTGCTGTGCCGGTGCCACACGGCGTCGTACAGGTCGTGCTCCGGTGGCTGGGCCGGTTCCGCCGCGCCGTGGCCGGGCGTTCCGGTCACCTGGAGGGCGGCGAGCAGCCCCGGGGTCGCCGGGTCGGGGAGAAGCCGCAGGGCCAGGTGCCAGCCGAAGTGGGCTGCGGCGACGCGCAGGTTGAACAGCGCGGCGCCGGCGGACAGGTGCAGGGCGCGCCCGGCGGGGTCGGTGTGGGTCAGGCGCCGTTCGGGGACGGCTTCGAGGAGAACCGTCCCGGCGCGGGCGTCGCCGCGGAAGCGCCAGGGCTGGGTGTTGTGGATGGACGGGGCGGCGATGGCGGCGGAGACGATCTTCTCCAGGGTGGCGGCGTCGGGCTCGGGGCGTTCCATAGTCGTTGTCTCCTGCCTGGGATGCGGCCTCATCGGACCGTCGACGGGCTGGTCCCGAGGTCGTGCTCGATACGGTGGCGCCGCACGCGCTCGGTGAGGCGGGCGAGCCGGGCGGAGGTCATGACGCCCGGGGGCACGGGGCCGCGGATCCGCCGGGCCGGCGGCGGGAGTTCCGCCAGGTCGGCCGTGAAGCGCCGACGGGCGTTCTCCAGGGTGTCCGGGTCCGCGGTGCGCCGCCCCCTCGCCATGACCTGTCGCAGGAGGGGCTCCCCTCGCGGGGGCGGGTCCTCGTCCCGGACGCCGACGGTGTCGTCGATTCCGCGGCGGCGCCATACCTGTTTGGGACCGGGGGAGGTCACCTTCGCGGTCGACAGCTTCATCACCGGGACGCCGTCGTGAGCCACCAGTTTGTAGGCGGAGTCCAGATAGGGCGCGTCGGCCGAGACGCCGACCTTGGTGCCGACGGCGAAGACATCGAGGGGGGCTTGGGCCCGGACCAGGTCGTCGATGGCGTACTCGTCCAGGCCGCCGCTGGCGACGATCCGGACCTCGGGCAGCCCGGCGTCGTCCAGGATGCGGCGACAGCGGACGGCCAGGTCGCCGAGATCGCCGCTGTCGAGGCGGATGCCGCAGCCGGGCCCCCGGCCGAGCCGACGCAGGACACGGGCGGCCGTGGCCGTCCCCGCCTCGGTGTCATAAGTGTCGACCAGGAACGTCACCGGGCCGGGGTGGGTGCGGGCGAAGGCGTGGAAGGCGCTCTCCTCGTCGGGGAATGCCTCGACATAGGAGTGGGCCATGGTGCCGGTGGCCGCCAGCCCGTACGCGGTGGCCGCGGCGACGTTGCTGGTGGCGGTGAAACCGACCAGGCCGCCCAGGCGCGCCGCCTGGGCGCCGGCGTCCAGGCCGTGAGTGCGGCGCAGCGAGAAGTCCACTACCGGGCGGCCGCCGGCGGCGATGACGCACCGCGCCGCCTTGGACGCCACCGCGGTCTGGTGGCTGACCAGGTTCAGCAGGCTGGTCTCGACGAACTGGGCCTGGGGCAGGGGCGCCGTCACCTCCAGCAGGGGCTCCCCCGGATGCACGATCCTGCCTTCGGGGACCGCCCACACGTCGCCGGTGAAGCTCATGTCCAGCAGGGGAACGAGGTCCTCATGGGGCCGGTGCAGCGCGGCGGCGAACGCCGCCGTGTCCCCGGCGGTCACCCGCAGGCGGGACAGGTGGTCCAGTGCCGACTCCAGGCCGGCGGCCACCAGGAAACCCCGGTTCGGCGGCGCGTGGCGGACGAAGAGGCTGAAGGTGGCGGGGCCCGTCATCCCCTCGCGGAGATACGACAGTGCCATGGTGACCTCGTACAGGTCGGTGGTGGTCGCGTCGGACATGGCCGTCTCCTGTTCCGCCGGTGCCGCCCGGCGCCGCTCAGGGGGTCCGGACGCGGCGTCCGGTGACACGCTCCGCGTCGATGCACAGCCACTGGGGACGGTCCCCGCCGGCCCAGGGGCCGCTGTGGGCCCGCGCACCCAGGTGCCGGACGGTCGCCGGGTCCGTGACGCGCCGGGCAGTGCCGACGAGAAGCACACTCCAGCCCTGGCTGAGCGCCTCGTCGATGTGGTCCACCTCGAAGGCGACCCGCTGCCCGGCGGCCCGGTCGGGGACGCTGCCGGGCGCGGTGCGGAACGCGACGGTGCCGTCGACGACGCTGTAGTTGACCGGCAGGACGGCGGGTGCTCCGTCCTCGCACACCGCGATCCGGCCCACCCCGTGGGTGGCAAGCCGGGAGCGGCATTCCCCGGGGTCCATCTCCAGCAGTTCGGGGTGGCGGGCCTCCCTGCCGAGGCCGGGCGGCAGATCCGTGCCCTCCCCGCGCAGCGCGGCGGCCGAGGTCTCCAGTGCGCCGGCGAGCCGGAGCAGCGAGCCGACTCCCGGAGTGACGGACTGCTCTTCGAGGTAGCGGACGTAGGCGGGCGCCATCCCGGCCCGGGCGGCCACCTCCTCCTGGCTGAGCCCGAGCTGGCGACGCCGCAGTGCCGCCCGCCGACCGAGATCTCCGCGTCCGCCTGAGGCCGTCGTCATACCGAACGTCTCCTCCCTCCCCCGACAAAAACTCCCGTATCAGGACATTGTCATCCTGCTGACTTGCTCGGGCGACCCGGTCGCCCGCGGCGGCCCGACCCCGTTCGCCACGGCGGGCGGGTGTCCGGAGTGCGCCGCGGTGGGCCGACCCCGACGATGAGGCCATGACCACTCCGCCCTCCCCTGGCCCGGGGCCCGCTTCCGCCGCCCGCTTCGACGCCTTCCGTGCCCTGGCCGGGCGGGGCGACCGGCCCGGCGAACGGCTCGTCGACGCGCTGGCCGCGGCGCGCCGGCCGACGCGGGAACCGCCCGGCGCGTGGGCCCCCCGCGTCGCGGCCGACTCGGGCCTGCCCGGCGCGGCGGGGCTGGGCCCCGCCTCGTACTACGCGGATCTGGCAACGCCCCGCGGGCGGCGGCATGTCCGGGTCTGTTCCGCCACGGCCTGCTTCTCCGTCACCGGTGGAGGCCATCTCCAGCAGGTCGAGGAGATCCTCGGGGTGACGGCCGACCACGTGCGCGACGACGGCTCCGTGTCCCTGCAGACGGTTCGCTGCCTGGGGTTCTGCTACGCGGGTCCGGCCGCGCTGGACGGCGACACGCCGTGCGCCGGCGCCTCCCTGCCCGCCCAGCTCGCCGGCCGTGAACCCGCGCGGGCCCCCGAGATCCCGGCCGCGGACGCCACCGGTGACCCGGTGCTCCTCGGTGGGGTGCTGGGCGGTGAGCGGCCCTGGCAGGTCTGGCCGGGGGTCGTGACGTCAGGGACGCGCGACGGGGTGCTGGCCGAGGTGGCCGCGTCGGGGCTGCGCGGCCGGGGCGGAGCCGGCTTTCCCGTGGCCGCGAAGTGGGGATCCACCGGGGGTGCCCTGGACGCCGTGGTCGTCGCGAACGGGGACGAGGGAGACCCGGGATCGTTCGCCGACCGGCTGCTGATGGAGGCGGACCCCGGACGGGTGCTGGAGGGCCTTGCCCTGGCCTGCTTCGCCTGCGGCGCCGCGCGCGGCGTCGTGCTGGTGCGCTCGGAGTACCCGCGGGCCCTGGCCAGGCTGCGCGAGGCGCTCGACGACGCGTACGCCGCCGGGCATCTCGGCCCCGCCGTGCACGGGACGTCCACCCGGCTGGACATCGGCGTCGTGGCGGGCGCGGGGTCCTATGTAGCCGGAGAGGAGACGGCGCTGATCGCCGGCCTGGAGGGCGCCCGGGGGTGCGCCCGGCCCCGGCCGCCATACCCCACCCAGCGCGGCGTGTGGGACGCGCCGACGGTGGTGCACAACGTCGAGACGCTGGCCGCCCTGCCCTGGATCGTGCGGCGGGGCGGGGAGGCGTACGCCCGCCGCGGGACACCCGACGAGAGCGGGACCAAACTGGTCTGCCTGTCCGAACGGTTCGCCCGGCCGGGGTGCTACGAGGTGGAGCTGGGCACCCCGCTGGAACGGATCGTCACCGGGCTGGGCGGTGGCCTGAAGGACGGCGCCCGGCCCGCCGTGGTGCAGGTCGGCGGGCCCCTGGGAGGCTTCCTGGCCGGTGACCGCCTGGACGTGCCGCTGACCGAGGTGGCGCTGGCCGGACGCGGAGCGGCCCTCGGGCACGCCGGCCTGGTGGCCCTGGACGACCGGGTGGAGCCCGCGGCGGTACTGCGCCATGTGTGGGAGTTCGCGGCGGCGGAGAGCTGCGGCGCCTGCTCCCCGTGCCGGGTCGGCTCACGCCGGGGGCTGGAAATCGCCGCCGCGGGCGGCCCGCCGGACGAGGACTACGGGCGGATGCTGCGGCTGCTGGCCGAGGCCAGTCTGTGCGCCTTCGGCCGCCGGATCCCGCCTGCGGTGCGCACCCTGGCCCGTGCCTACGGCGACCGGCTGCCGGGGTGGCCGCGGTGATCCGTCTCACCGTCGACGGCCTGCCGGTGGCGGTGCCCGAGGAGGCTTCCCTGCTGGCGGCGGCCGGGGCGGCGGGGGTGGAGCTGCCCGCGTTGTGCCACGACGACCGGATGAGCCCAGCGGGCTCCTGCCGCGCCTGCCTGGTGCGCGCCGACGGCAAGGTGGTCGCCTCCTGCGTGACCCCGGCCGTGGCCGGCGCCCGGGTGACGACCGACGAGGAGGAACTGCGCTCGCTGCGGCGCGACGCGGTCGCGCTGATCGCCTCCATCCTGCCGCCCCGGGCCCTGGCGGCGACGGACAGCGAGTTGGCCCGTGCCTGCCGGTCGCTGGGCGTCCCCGCCGAGACCGCCCAGGGACCGGGCGGCCTGGGACGCGACGATTCGCACCCGTACGTGCGGCTGGACCGTGACCTGTGCATCGCCTGCGGCCGGTGCGTGCGGATGTGCGCCGAGGTGCAGGGCACCTTCGCGCTAACCCTGGCCGGCCGGGGCTCCGAGACGGTGGTGGCGCCGGGGACCGGCGGCTCGTGGGCCGAGTCCGACTGCGTGGCCTGCGGCGGCTGCGTCGACACCTGCCCCACGGGGGCGATCACCCAGCCGGGCCCGGGGGCCGGGCTCACGTCGGTCACCCGGCCCGTCACGGGAGTCACGCGCACCACCTGCGGGTACTGCGGCGTCGGCTGCTCCCTCGACGTCGTCACAGCCGCCGGCGAGATCCGCGCGGTGCTGCCGGACCGGGAGGGGCCTGTCAACCGGGGACACGCGTGTGTGAAGGGCCGTTTCGCCCATGGCTTCCTCCGCTCCGGCGAACGGCTGACCGGGCCGCTGCTGCGCCGGGACGGCCAGCTGGAGCCCGCCGGGTGGGAGGAGGCGCTGCGCCGGGTGGCCGACGGCCTGCGGGAGGCCGTCGCGGCTGGCGGGCCGGAGTCGGTCGCCGTGGTGTCCTCGGCTCGCGCCACCAACGAGGACAACTACCTGATCCAGAAGTTCCTGCGGGTGGTGATCGGCACCAACAGCGTCGACAACTGCTCCCGGCTGTGCCACTCCCCGTCCGCCTCGGGACTGACGGCGTCCTTCGGGCTGCCCGGCGGCACGGACAGCTTCGACGACGTGGCCGGGGCCGACTGCCTGCTCGTGGTCGGGGCCAATCCCGTCGAGGCGCACCCTGTCGTGGGGGCCCGGCTGCTGCGGCAGGCGCTGGGCGGTGCCCGCCTGGTCGTCGCCGACCCGCGGCACGTCGGACTCGCCCGGCACGCCGACGTACACCTGCGTCCCCGTCCGGGCACCAACGTCGCGCTGTTCCACGGGCTGGCCCACGTCCTGCTCGCCGAAGGGCTGGCGGACGAGGACTTCCTGCGCGAGCGGGCCGCCGGCCTGCCGGAGCTGTCCCGCCTGCTCGCCGACTACCCCCCGGGCCGGGTGGCCGACGTCACCGGCGTTCCCGAGGCGGACCTGATCGCCGCGGCCCGGCTCTACGGCGGGGCGCGGCGCCCCGCGATCCTGTACGGCCTCGGCGTCACGGAGCACTTGCACGGCACCGATGGGGTGCGCGCCCTGGCGAACCTCGCGATCCTCCGGGGGGCCATCGGCACCGACCGGGGCTTCGGGGTGAATCCGCTGCGCGGCCAGAACAACGTCCAGGGCGCCTCCGACATGGGCGCGCTACCGGACTTCCTGCCCGGGTACCAGAAGGTCGGCGACCCCGCTGCCCGGGCGCGTGCCGAGGCGGAGTGGGGCGCGCCCGTGCCGGACCGCCCCGGCCTGCGCATCCCGGAGATGTTCGCGGCGGCGCGCGAAGGACGACTGCGGGCCCTGTGGGTCATCGGCGAGGACGTGATGGCCACCGACCCCGACACGAACCAGGTCCGCGAGGCCCTGGCGCGATGCCCCCTGGTGATCTGCAACGAACTGTTCCTCTCGGAGGCCGCCCGCCACGCCGACATCGTCCTGCCGGTCACCTCCTGGCTGGAGAAGAACGGCACATTCGTCAACTTCGACCGGCGGTTCCAGCGCGTGCGCCCTGCCGCGGCGCCGCCGGACGGCACCCGGAGCGACTTCGACACCGTCCTGGCCGTCGCCGACCTGCTGGGAACGGACCTGCGCTGCCGGACGCCCGCCGCCGCCCTGGCCGAGTGCGCCCGCGTCGCCCCTCTCTTCGCCGGCATCTCGCACGAGCGGCTGGACCGCGAAGGGGCACTGCCCTGGCCCTGTCGCGACCCCGGTGGCCCGCCCGAGGCCAAGCTCTACACCCGGCGCTTCGCCACTCCCGACGGCCGGGCCCACCTGGCGGCCGTCCCGTACTTGCCGCCCGGTGAGGAGCCGGACGACGACTATCCCCTCCTGATGACCACCGGCCGCCGCTGGGCCCACTACAACTCCGGCAGCATGACCCGGCGTGGCGACAATCTGGTCATCGCCCCGGAGGACTTTCTGGATCTGCACCCGGACGACGCCGTCCGACTGGGGATCGCCGACGGCACGCCCGTGGAGGTGACCAGCCACCACGGCCGCGCCCGGCTCACCGCGCGCCTCACCGACGACACCTCGCCCGGCGAGGTGTTCTGCTCCTTCCACTTCCCCGCCCATGGCGTGAACAGCCTGACGTCCGGCCATGCCGACACGGTGACCTCGTGCCCCGAGTACAAGGTGACCGCCGTGCGGGTGACCGCTGCGGCGGACGCCGCCCCCGACGCCGGGAAACCGGCCCCGTTCGCCTCGCGGGGCGCCGAAGACGGTGGTGTGCTGAGGGAGGAACAACGATGACGGCGCGGACGGGAAGGCGACGGTGATGGGCGCCGCGACACGGGCAGCCCCAGATCGGAGAACACCTTCAGCACGGCGTGGTTGTCGGCCAGGGCGTCGGCGGTGAAGACGGAGACCCCTTCGTCGCGGGCGGCGTGGGCGAGATGTTCCATCAGCAGCGTGCCCACCCCACGGTGGTGCCAGGCGTCCGCGACCGTCAGGGACACTTCCGCGCTCGGTGCCCGGCGGGCGTCGCGCCGGTAGTCCGCCACGCCGGTAGTCCGCCACGCCGATCGCCCGGTCGCCGATGAGGGGACGAGCGCCAGGAAACCGGGGGCGGGAGCACAGCAGCGCGCGGCGGCCTCGTGGGCCGCCCCGGGGCTGACCGCGAAGAAACGCATGCGCAGGCTCGCGTCGGGCATCTCCGCGAAGAGCCGCTCCAACCGCTCCCGGTCGTCCGGCCGGACGGTCCGGACCCGCGCCTTGGTGCCGTCGGTCAGCAGCGCGTCCGCCTCCGGCAGGCGGCGTTCGGTGTGGATCACGGCGTGATCACCCGTCGTTCGTCGGCCGCCCCCGGGTCCCAGCATCCTCCGGGGCGGCCACCGGCGCCGCCCGGAGGACTCCGCATCGGCGGGACCGCCGGAATGTCCGCGCCCCGATCGCCGTCGTCCCGTATGACGGGCGGATCCCTCAGGACCGCCGGCTCACCGAGCGGGTGGCTGGTCCCGACGTCGCCGCGCGGCGTCGATGGGGGTCGTCAGGTCCACCAATTCCTGCGTCAGAGCCCACAGCAGGTCGTCGAACGACACCATGCCGACGACTCCGCCGCCGTCCGCGACCGGCAGGTGGCGGGCGCCCGCCGACCGCATGGACCGGATGGCCACGGGCACGTCCGTATCCGGTCCCACGGTCACCGACTCCCCGGCCATGACCGTCTCGACGGGACTGTCCGCCGACAGCCCGCGGGCCACCGCGTGCAGGGCGAGATCCCGGTCGGTGACGACCCCGACCACCTCGTCCTCGACGACCACGGGCAGCGCGGAAGCGCCGGTCTCGTCCATCCAGCGCGCCGCCTCCCGCAGAGACGCCGTCGGCGGGATGCCGGCCGGCCGCGTCCTCCGCGGGCCCATCGCCTCCTCGACGTCCATGCGGCGCACCTCTCCTCCGGCCGCGGGCGGGCATTCGGCGCCCGCCCCGTACGTCCCATCCTGAGGCCGACCGCGGGAACCGGCCAGCGTTGCGCCGCCCGCGAGCGACGGCCCCTTCCCGTTCACCGACCCCGTCCCGCCGCGAGGCGCATCGCCCCGTACCCGGCGCAGGCGAGCCCGGCGGCCAGCAGGAAGGCCGCCGGTGGCAGGGGCTCGGTGTCCAGCAAGGCCCGCAGGGGTGACAGGAAGATGCCGGCGAACTGCAGGGCGAGCGCCACCGCGACCGCCACGAGCAGAAGCGGATTGGCCAGGCTGCGCGGACGGGCCCGGGAGCCCACCGCCAGCCCGAGCGGGGTAGCCCGGGGTCCTGGTGCGTCACTGGAACGCCTCGTGGATCTCCCGCTCGGTCGTGGCGTGCGACACGATCAGCAGCTCGTCCCCCGGGCGCAGCCGCAGGCCCGCGCCCGGGCTGCTGGAGCGGCGGCGCGTAGCTGATGGCGGCCATGACGGCGATGCTCACCAGTCCCGCCGCCAGCAGACGCGGATTGGACCGCAGGCCCACCCGGAGGACGCTCTGCCGTTCCGTGCGCACCGCTTGGGCGTTGAAGAACTGGCTGACCACGATCGACGCCTGGGTCAGGGTGATGGCCTCCCGGTAGACGCGGTCGTCGGAGGTGAAGGCGTCGAAGGGGATGCCGGAGGCGTGGATGTGCCAGAAGAACACCGTGCAGGCCCCGACCGCCTGCAGGGAGCCGAGGAACAGGAAGCGCCGCACGACCGTGCCGGAGAACAGCGGCTCCCGCCGGGAACGGGGCGGCCGGTCCATCACATCCGGCTCGGGTGGCTCGGTGCCGAGGGCGAGCGCGGGCATGACGTCGGAGCCGAACCGACTCCGACCGCGGTTCCGTCCACTTGGCCGGGGCCGCGCTGGGGAGACATCCCCGGCCAGACCCGCCGAGAGCCGCTCCGGGTCCCGCAGCTCCGTTGAGCCCGAGCGCCGTGCTCTCGTCCGACGGACCACGTCCATGGCCCAGCGTGAGGGCGTCGGCGCTCTGTGCTCGACCTTCGTACGGTGCTGCGCGGAGGAGAGCGGCCGACCGTGGCATCAAGGGTCTTGATCTGTGACGGGCGGCGCGGGCCGGTGGTGCGGACCGGTCGTGGCCGGTGGCCAACAGCGCGGTGCTGTCGGCGGCCTCACACGCTCCGAGCACCACCACCCGCCACGGCCGCCCGCCCCCACCGTGACACTGGTCGGCCCGACCCAGGCCAGACCCACACCCGGAAAGACACCCGAATCACCGGTAGTGGGTCCAGGGGCGTAGTACTGGCAAGACGGCTCTGACGTCATCGACGTCGGTGCGGCCTTCGGTGAGCGACGTGCCGGCGTCGAGGCTTCCGGTGCGCGCGAGGTCTTCGCTGTCGCGTCGCAGCGGGTCGGCGATGCGGTTGAGCAGTGTGGTGCGTTCGTAAAATAGGGTGCAGACGAAACGACGTCGGTGAGCAGGATGGGGGAGTGATGGCGACGCGACAGGGCACCGGGTCCCGGCGGATGCGTCCCAACGATCCGGACCGGCGTACGCGCATCGCGCAGGCGGCCATCGAGGTGGTCGCCGAGCGAGGGATCGAGGGGCTCACGCACCGTGCCGTGGCCGCCGCGGCTGGGGTTCCGCTCGGGTCGACGACCTACCACTTCCAGACTCTCGACGATCTGCTGGACGTGGCCCTGCGCCAGGCCGCCGAGGACAACGTCCGCCGCCTGCGGGAATGGGAGCAAGCCCTTCCCCCGGATGCCGAGTTCGCGGTCGCGCTGGCCGAACTGGTGATGGGATACCTGCGGGACCAGCAGCCGAACACCGTTGTCGAGTACGACCTGTATGTCGCGGCGCTGCACCGGCCGCGGTTGCGCACGGCGAGCATGGCGTGGGACCAGGCGTTGATCGAGCTGTTCGGTTCGCGCACGGACCTGATCACCGGCCGGCTGCTGGCCGGCCTGTTCTGCGGCCTGGTCATGCAGGTCGTCATAGCCGACCCCTCACCGTCGTACAGCGAGGTCGAGGCGCTCTTCCGCCGTGCCATCGATGGTCCGGCAGCACATTCCGGCCGCCCGAACCGGCCGTGAACTCAGAGCGGGTCACGGACATGGCTGATCGAGCCGAAGCCATGAGCGGCTCTCGTCACCGCAGTCCGCGCATGGCGGCGAGGCCGGAGGCCGCGCGAGAGCCGAGGGCGACAGGCGTCCACGGCGGGACAGGCCGCCGGCAGCCCGCGGTGCACCCCCAGGTCCGAGAAGGTGGGGAGACGCGCCGCGGGCTGTCGGCCGCCCCGCGGCGGGCGGTTGCCGGAGGCAATGCCTCCTTGTCATCGAGGCACTTGTCGTGGACGAGAAGGATCACGTCGCCAACCGCCGGAGGAAGAAGGCGGCCAGGGTGGCCGGCGCGTCAGCCACGATGCCGAATCTCCGCGAGGAACGGAAGGCCGTTGAGCGGCAGATCGGCGAACTGAGGGCAGGGCGAGGCACCGCCACCGCGGTGACAAGCCCCCGCAGCTACCTCGCCGGCCTTCACCTTCGCATCTGGATGATGTGGATCAAGGATCTCAGCGGACCATCCTTCGGTCACGACTCGATATGCGCCCTAGTGATCGCCGGTGACAGCGGCGGGCTCGGCCGACTCCCCTGGTCCTGTGGCGGGGGCGGCCAGCGCGTGTTCCGGCAGGATGCCGGTGCGGTGGCGGATCCTCAGTCGGTAAAGCAGCAGGCCGATGACGGTCACCGCGCCGACGAAGAGGACGCCGCCCCACTTGAGGTACCAGTGGTAGGGAGGCGCGGAGTTGTAGATCTCGTTGCGGGGCCAGATGAGGTTGACGATCACGACGGCCCCCCAGAGCACGGCGACGATGTTGACCGGCAGCCCCCACCGGCCCAGGGAGAACTCGCTCTTGGCGGCGGCGTCCGCCAGAGGCCACCGCTTGCGCAGCCGACTGCGGAGCAGCGGCACGGTGACCAGGAGGTAGGAGCCGTAGATGAGCACGATGCTGATGCTGGACAGGACCGTGAAGATCGCGGGCTCCTTGATGTTCACCAGGAGCAGGGCGATCGCCAGGACGCCGATGACGATGGCGGCGTTGGTGGGCGACTTCCGGGTGGGGTGGACCTTTCCGAGCCAGGAGCTGAAGGGCAGGTTGTTGTCCCGGGCCATGGCGAACATCATGCGGATGGCCGCGGTGTGGACGGCCAGGGCGCACACGATGATGGCGACGACGATGCAGACCAGGATGAGCTTGCCCATGGGGCCGCCCAGCACCGAGAGCACGATGTATTGCAGGCCGCCGTCGGCTGACCCGATCTTCGGGTCGTTCAGGTCCGGTGCCGCGAGGATGCCGAACAGCAGAATCAGGCCGCCCAGGATGAATGAGGCCGTCACGGCCCGGATGACCGCGCGCGGCGCCGTGCGCTTGGGGTCCACCGTCTCCTCGCCCATGGAGCTGGCGGTGTCGAACCCGTACATCACATAGGTCGAGGCGATGGAGGCCACGAGGAAGACCCCGAAGTAGCCGAGCTCGTGGCCGTGGCCCAGGCCCTGCGTGTCCAGCAGCGCCTCAGGCCCGCGCTGGGTGTGCCAGGCGAGCGCGACGATGAGAAGGACGGCCGCGGCGAGTTCGACGAAGACTCCGACGCTGTTGATGAGCGCGGTGAGTCTCACGCCGAAGGCGTTGATGAGCGTGGTGACCACGATGAGCAGCCCGCCCAGAATGACGGCGTTGATCGAGAAGTCGTAGGTGCCGGTGCCGTCGCCGACGAACTGGAAGCCGTCCCAGAGCTGCGGCAGGGTGATCTGGAGGGCGAGGGCCACCGCACCCAACGTACAGATGGAGGAGATCAGCAGCAGCCAGCCGGCCAGCCACGATGTCGTGGCGGACGACAGCTTCTTGGCCCAGTTGTAGACCGATCCGGCGACCGGGTAGCGGCTGGCCAGCTCGGCGAAGCACAGCGCCACCATCAGCTGGCCGGCGAAGACCAGCGGCCACGACCAGGCGTAGGCGGGCCCCGCGGCACCGAAGCCGAAATAGAAAAGCTGGAAGACGCCGGTGAGTATGGAGATGTAACTGACGCCGGCGGCGAAACTGGCGAATTTGCCGATACTGCGATCGAGGGTCGGGGCGTATCCGAAGTCGGCGACGCCGTCAGAGTCCGGGGTCGGTGTGGGTCTCATAAGTCCTCTCGTCCGTTCACGGAGCAGCCGGCGAGCCGGCGGGGGATCTCACGGAAAGGCGCATCCGGGACGGGCGCCCGGCGGTGTGAGGCGCTCTCCCGCGCCACGTGGGGACATGTGCGTCCGACCCGTAGACGTGGAGTCCACGGCGGAAGGGAGCCTGGCCAGGCAGCAGAACCCGGATGGCGTGAACTCGTGTCGCGGTCGGCCACCACAGCTCAGATGGGCCGCGGTGTTTCACTTGGTGCAACACGTACCTGCATAAGCAACCGTGCACAGATTTCGACAGTATGAACAGGGTGTATCGAAGGTGTCAATAGAGTGAACTTCTCGTGTTGACTGGCGACGCTGACCGTTAACGGGGATGTGCGCCTGCCGCTTGAAGCCGGTGTTGCGGCCGGTCGACCACGCCCAGCCCCGGACTGCCCGCCGCGCCTGTCGCTACGTCCGCCGCGATGCTGTCCGGCCGCGGAAAACGTCCGACGACCCCTTGACGGCCACTCCTCGGCGCCCCATAGTGCGTACATCTGTACAAGCACGGTGTTCCGTCATCCGCAACTACCGGGGAAGGCTCGGCTCCCTTGACTAACCTGTTCATCAACGGGCGGTGGACGGCGTCCCGCACCGGACGCGAGTTCGACGTACTCAATCCCTACGACCAGAGTCTGGTCGCCAAGGTGGCGGACGCCGGCCCGGACGACGCCGCGGAGGCGATCGCCTCGGCCCGCCGCGCGTTCGACCAGACGGACTGGGCGTACGCGCCGTCCCGCGTCAGGGCGGGTGTGCTGCTTCGCACGGCCGACCTGCTGGCGCGAGACAAGGAGGAGATCGCCCGCATCGAGACGCTGGACACGGGCAAGACCCTCCTCGACAGCCGGGTGGACATCGACGACGTCATCGCCGTCTTCCGGTACTACGCCGAGCTGGCGAACAAGGACCCGAGCCGGGTCGTGGACACCGGGCGGCCCGACGTGATCAGCCGTGTCGTGCACGAGCCGGTCGGGGTCTGCGCGCTCATCACCCCGTGGAACTACCCGCTCCTCCAAGCCGCATGGAAGGTGGCCCCCGCCCTCGCGGCCGGAAACGCGATCATCCTCAAACCCAGCGAGGTCACCCCGCTGACCACGATCCGGCTCGTCGAGCTCCTGGCCGAGGCGGGCGCTCCGGACGGCGTCGTCAACCTGCTTCTCGGAACGGGCCAGGCCGTCGGCGCCCCGCTTGTCGAGAGTTCCCAGGTCGACATGGTCTCCTTCACCGGCGGGCTGGCCACCGGGCGGTGGATCATGCAGGCGGCCAGCGGCAACGTGAAGAACATCGCGCTGGAACTCGGGGGCAAGAACCCCAACATCGTCTTCGCCGACGCCGACTTCGAAACCGCCGTCGACTACGCTCTGACCGCCGTCTTCGTCCACGCCGGGCAGGTGTGCTCGGCCGGCGCGCGACTGATCGTGGAAGATTCCATCCACGACGCCTTCGTGGCCGAAGTGGCCCGCCGCGCCGAGTTGATCAGGCTCGGCGACGGCATGAAGGAGGGGACCGAGAGCGGCCCGCTGGTCTCAGCGGCACATCGCGAGAGAGTCGAGTCCTACGTCGAGCTCGGCCTGTCGGAGGGCGCCCGGCTGCTCGCCGGGGGACGTCGGCCGAGCGATCCGGAACTGCAGGCCGGGTTCTTCTACCGCCCCACCGTGTTCACCGACTGCCGCCGTGACATGCGCATCGTGCAGGAGGAGGTCTTCGGGCCGGTCCTGACCACCGAACGCTTCCGCACCGAAGAGGAGGCCGTCGCCCTCGGCAACGACACCGACTACGGTCTCGCGGGCGCGGTATGGACCTCGGACGCCGGACGGGCGGAGCGGGTCGCCAACCGCCTGCGCCATGGCACGGTGTGGATCAACGACTACCACCCCTACCTGCCTCAGGCCGAATGGGGCGGCTTCAAACAGTCGGGTATCGGCCGGGAACTCGGTCCCCGCGGCCTGGACGAGTACCGCGAAGCCAAGCACATCTACCGCAACATCGCGCCCAGCCCACAGCGTTACTTCGCCGGCTGACCGGTCGTGTGACCGGCCGGGCCGGCGCCAGGCAGGCGCCACCACCACCAGTGGGAACCAGGAGAAAACGTTGACTCAGCACACCCACGAGACCTACGACGTGGTCGTCGTCGGCGGCGGTACAGCGGGCTCGGTCATCGCCTCGCGGCTGACCCAGAACCCCGACCTGCGGGTCTGCGTCATCGAGGGCGGCCCCAGCGATGTCGGTGACGAGCGGGTGCTGAATCTGCGCAACTGGATCAACCTGCTGGAATCCGAACTCGACTACGACTACGGCACCACCCCGCAGCCACGCGGCAACTCCCACATCCGCCACTCCCGGGCCAAAGTCCTCGGTGGCTGCTCATCCCACAACACACTGATCAGCTTCCTGCCACTCCCCGGCGACTTCGCGGACTGGGAGAAGGCCGGCGCCACCGGCTGGGACTACGGGACCATGCTCCCCTACTTCCACCGGCTCGAACTCAACCTCACCCCGGTCGCACCACACCACCGCAACGACCTCAGCCAATCCTTCGTAGCCTCGGCCTCGACCGCGCTCGGCGTCCCGGTGATCGACGACTTCAACGCCCAGCCCTTCACCAACGGGACAGGATTCTTCACACTCAGCTACGACCCGGAGACCGGGACACGCTCCTCAGCCTCCGTCGCCTACCTCCACCCCCATCTCGACCGGCCCAACCTCACCCTGCTCACCGACACCTGGGCCTACAAAATCGACGTCGACCCGCAAGGACAGGCGACCGGCGTACGCGTGCGGCACACCGACGGCACCACCCGAACCATCCGGGCGCGACACGAATACGTACTGTGCGCCGGAGCCATCGACACACCACGACTGCTCATGCTCTCCGGGATCGGCCGCACCCAGGACCTGCGGGACCTGGGCATCGACACGGTCGCCGACGTGCCCGGAGTCGGCGAGAACCTGCTGGACCACCCGGAGTCACTCATCCTGTGGGAAGCCAGCCGGCCACTGCCACCCAACTCCGCGATGGACGCCGACGCCGGCCTCTTCGTCGTCCGCGAACCCACCGACGGCCGACCGGACCTCATGTTCCACCTCTACCAGATCCCGTTCACCCTCCACACCGAACGCCTCGGCTACGACGTCCCCGAGCACGGCTTCGGCATGACCCCGAACATCCCACGACCCCGCAGCACCGGCCGGATGTGGCTCACCAGCTCCGACCCATCGGTCAAGCCGGCACTGGACTTCCGGTACTTCACCGACCCCGAGGGCTACGACGAGCAAACCATCGTCGACGGACTCCGCCTGGCCCGCGAGATAGCCGCCACCGCGCCGTTCAAGGACTGGATCACACGCGAGATCGCCCCCGGCCCCCACCTGCGGACCGACGAAGAACTCTCGGCATACGGACGGGCCGCCCACCACACCGTCTACCACCCCGCCGGCACCTGCCGGATGGGCTCCCCCAACGACCCCCTCACCGTCGTCGACCCCCACCTACGCCTGCGCGGCACCAGCAACATCCGCATCGCGGACGCCTCGATCTTCCCCACCATGCCCACCGTCAACCCGATGATCGCCGTCCTGATGATCGGCGAACGCGCCTCCGACCTCATCACCGACACCCTCACGTGACAACACCCACCACAACAGCCTTGGCCATCTGCCGGCGCAGCCGGTCCTGGAGCTTGTCGATCGTCTCCTGGAAGGTGGCCTCCTCGGCGACGGCGACGAGCAGCCGGGTGCCCATCCGGACCTCCGCGGTCGCGGACCACGGGTGCCCGGCGTGGCGCGTGGCGGCCCTGACGAGCTTCACCTCGCCGGTGACTCCCGGCGTGCCCGGCCGGCTGACCAGGGCGTCGATCTTCCGGCGGGCGTACCCGAGGACATCCTCGTCGATGTCTCCCTCGGCGCGGACCCGCACCGGCTCGGTGCCCGGAAGGTTTTTCTCATCGCTGCTCATGGACTTCTTTCCTCCTCGGAGTGGTGCCGGTGTGCGGCTCGGTGTCGGGTTCACATCTCGAAGACGACACGGGCGGTGACCTGGCCGTCGAGGATGTCCGTGATGGACTCGTTGACGGTGGCGAGGGGACGGGTCTCGCGGACGACCCGGGTGCGGCCGGCGGCGTGCAGCGCGAACACCTCGGCCAGGTCCTGGCGGGTGCCGACGATGGACCCGATGACGGAGGTGCCGTTGAGGACGGTGTCGAAGATCGGGACCTGGATGGTGCCGCCGGCGGGCAGCGCGACCATGACCAGCGTGCCGCCGCGCCGCAGCCCACCGTAGGCGGCGGCGAACGCCTGCTCGTTCACGGCCAGGGCGATGGCGGCGTGCGCGCCACCGTGCCGCTTGAGCACCTCGGCCGGGTCCTCCTTGCGGGCGTCGATGAGAAGGTCGGCGCCGAGTGCCCGGGCGAGCGCGAGCTTGTCGTCGGTGACGTCGATGGCCGCGACCGTGGCGCCCGCGATCTTCGCGTACTGCACGGCGAGATGGCCCAGTCCGCCGACGCCGGAGATGGCGACCAGGTCGGTCGGCCCGACGCCGGCGACCTTCAGCGCCTTGTAGGTGGTGACGCCCGCGCAGGTCAGTGGTGCGGCGTCGGCCGGGGTGATGCCTTCGGGCACCGGCTGGGCGAAGTCGGCGGCGGCGAGCATCTTCTCGGCATGACCGCCGTCGCAGCCGTAGCCGGTGTTGATCTGCCGCTCGCACAGCGTCTCCCAGCCGGACAGGCAGTGGTCGCAGTGTCCGCAGGCCCAGCCCAGCCAGGGGACGGCGACGCGTTGGCCGAGGGAGAGGCGGGTGACGCCATCGCCGAGCTTCTCGACGATGCCCACGCCCTCGTGGCCGGGCACGAACGGCGGCGTCGGCTTGACGGGCCAGTCGCCGCGGGCGGCGTGGATGTCGGTGTGGCACAGTCCCGACGCCTCGACGCGGATGCGGACCTGCCCGGGGCCCGGCTCGGGATCGGGCCGCTCCTCGATGACCAGCGGCGCACCGAGGGCGCGGACTACGGCTGCCTTCATGATGGATCCCCTCTCGCTCGGACAGGCTGCGTTCGCCTTCTGTCCCCAGGATTTCGCCGGCCCGAGGCGGCGGGCAGGTCCCCTACGTCCCGGCCGGAGGCCGTCCGGCCCGGGGCCTCCCGGGCCGGACGGCCCCATGCCGGTCGCGGCCGGGGCCGGACTGTCGCGGCCGGATGGTGGGCCGTAGGCTGTCGGCGGATCGTGCCGGGCGCTCGGACGGAGAAGACGGTGGGGAAGGGCGGCACGTCGGGGACCGGTGGCGGGCCGCTGCCGCGGCTGCGGCTGGACGAGCTGCTGGAGGAGCTCCAAGTCCGTATCGACGAGGTGCGCGGCACCCGGGACCGAGTGCACGGACTGCTGGAGGCCGTCCTGTCCGTGGGCCGGGAGCTGGACTTGTCCCAGGTGCTGCGCGGGATCGTGGAGGCCGCCGTCGTGCTGGTGGACGCGGAGTACGGCGCGCTGGGGGTCATCGACAAGGAGCACGAGCAGCGGCTGTCGCAGTTCGTGCCGGTGGGCATCGCGGCGGACCGGATCGAGGCGATCGGGCCGTTGCCGTCGGGGCACGGTCTTCTGGGCGAGCTGATCCGGCATCCGCAGCCGCTGCGCCTGCGGGAGTTGTCGGAGCATCGGGCGTCCTACGGTTTCCCGGCGAATCACCCGCCGATGCACTCCTTCCTGGGGGTGCCGATCCGGGTCCGGGACGAGGTGTTCGGCAACCTCTATCTGACGGAGAAGCGCGGTGGGCGGGAGTTCGACGCGGAGGACGAGACGCTGCTGTCGACACTCGCGGTCGCGGCGGGGGTCGCGATCGAGAACGCACGGTTGTACGAGGAGGCGCGGGACCGGCAGCGGTGGCTGGAGGCGAACGCCGAGGTCGTCGGGATTCTGCTGTCCGGAGCCGATGAGGCACGGGTCCTGGAGCTGATCGTCGGACACGCCCGCCGCATCCTGGCCGCGGACCTCGGTGTCCTGTGCCTGACCGAGGAGGGCACGGACCTGCTGCGCGTCGCCCTGGCCGCGGGATCGCGCGCCGCCGCTCACTCGGATCTGGTGCTGCCGCGCGAGGACTCGTTCGCCGGTTCCGCCGTCACCGCCGGGGAGCCCGTGCTCACCGCGGGCATCGGTACCGACGCCCGCTTCGTGGGCGGGCCGGAGGACTGGTCCGGGCTGGGCCCGGCCGTGGCGGTGCCCATGGGGACCAGCGGCGGACTGCGTGGGGCGCTGGTGCTGGCCCGCGAGCAGGGGCAGGCACATTTCACGGTGCGGGAGACGGCGCCGCTGCTGGCGTTCGCGGGCCAGGCGGCGCTGGCGCTGGAGCTGGCCGAACGCAGGCGGGCCGCCGAGCAGGTGGCGCTGCTGGAAGACCGGGACCGGATCGCGCGCGATCTGCACGACCTGGCGATCCAGCGGCTGTTCGCGACCGGCATGACGTTGCAGAGCTCGATGCGGTTCGTGGAGCATCCGCAGGCGGCGGAGCGGCTGTCACGGGCGGTGGACGATCTGGATGAGACCATCAAGATCATCCGGTCCACGATTTTCGGGTTGCGGGTCCACGAGGGCGGCCCGGCCGCACAGGGGTTGCGGGTGCGGGTGGCGAAAACGGTGGAGGAGGCCGTGCCCACGCTGGGGTTCACGCCGTCGCTGCGGATGGAGGGGCTGGTCGACACCGATGTCCCGGCCGAGGTCGCCGACCATGCCGTCGCCGTGCTGGGGGAGGCGCTGTCCAACGTCGCCCGGCACGCGCGGGCCGGTGCCGCGAGCGTGTCGGTGGTGGTGGGGGACGGCGCGTTCGCCCTGGCCGTGGTGGACGACGGCACGGGTCTCCCGGAGAGCGGGCGGCGCAGCGGGTTGCGGAACCTCGCGGAGCGGGCGGAGGGGCTCGGCGGCTCCCTGACGGCCGGTCCCGGACCCTCCGGCGGCACCCGTCTGGAGTGGCGGGTACCGCTGACCGGGGGCTGAGCCGTTCAGCCGCCGTCGCCGTACACGCCACCCGCGTTCAGGAGCCGGGCGCGGGAGGCGCGCAGCCGGCGGACGACGGTCCGGGCGACTTGCCGGTAGACCGCGCGACCCAGGACCGGATCGGAATCGCACAGGGCCCGCACGGCGAGCGCGTCGAACTCCAGGGCCCGGACCGGGCTGAGTGTCTCGCCGCCCAGTTCCCAGGTGTGCGGCGGGAACAGCCAGGACCAGCCCAGCAGTTCGCCGGGCCCGACCGTGTCCACGACCGCCGCCCGGCGGCCGGGCCGGTGGAGGTCGAGGGTGACCGTGCCGGATCTGAGGACCCAGAACCGGTCGGCCCGCCGCCCTTCCTCGAACATGCGGGTCCCGGCGGGGAAGGACACCTCGCGGGCGTAGGCGAGGAGGTGGTCGGTACCCGCCCCGGGCAGGGCGGCCAGGAAGTGCTTCGTGATGGGTCCCATGGTGTCCGTCTTCTTCCGGGATTCGCGCGGTCAGTGGTCGGCGACGCCGTGCGGTTCGGGGATTCCGGTGCCCAGCCGGCTGTCGTCGCGAGCGGCCGTGAGGCGGTCCACGACACCGACGACGCCCTCCATCCGTCCGGTGAGGCTGAGCGCGATGGGGATCTCGCTCTCCCGCTCCACGACACCGTCCAGGGTGACGACGCCGTCCTCGACGGTGACGCGGACGGCGTCCCGGGGCAGCCACAGGGAGCGGATCAGGACCTCGTCGGTGACGGTTTGGCGGATCTCGGCGTCGGGACGCAGGAAGACGCCCAGCACATCGCGACGGCTCACGATGCCGACCAGGCGGTCCTCCTCATCGAGCACGGGCAGGCGTTTGACCTGGCGGTCGGCCATGACGCGGGCGGCGCGCGCCACGGAGTCCACGGCCCGGACGGTGATGGCCGGGGCGGTCATCAGCTCACCCGCCGTCATGGCGCCGGCCAGGGCCGTTTCCCGGCGCGCGACGCGGGTCGGCGGCCAGTGGTGCCGCCGTCCGCTCTTCGCCTGACGGGCCATGAGGTCCTGCTCGGAGACGACTCCGAGCACCTTCTCGTCGTCGTCCACCACGGGCATTCCGCTGACGCGGTGCTCCGCGAGCTGTTCGGCCACCCGCTTGAACGGCACCTCGGGCGTGACCGAGACGACGTCACCGGTCATCACGGTGCCGACCATGCGCTGCTTCATGACACGTCCTCGATTTCGGTGGAAGGGCGCGGACCGGGTCCGCGACGGAGTCGGCGCGGACCACAGCCGACGGACGGTGCGCGGTGCGCGGAGTCCGTCATCGTGGTCCGCTCTCCCTCGCGTCGGTTCCCACGGTGCGCCCCGACGCCCGCGTTCCCTAGGGCCGAACGGGGCCGAGTGCGGGACCGTCGGGTCCGGTCGGGGCGCCGGGCAGGTGGGGGTGGACGTCGAAGAAGGTCAGCAGGCCGGCCACGCCGAGCAGGCGCAGCACGAAGGAGGAGTCGGCAACGACGCGGAGCCGGCCGCCGCGTTCGGCCAGCCGGGCGTGGGCCCGGCACAGCACCCGCAGCCCGCTGCAATCGATGAACGTGACTGGCCGCAGGTCCACCGTCAGCCGGTCCGTCCCGGCGGCGATCGCCTCCTCGAACCGGTCCCACACGGTCGGCGCGGTGGCGAGGTCGATCTCGCCACGCAGTTCCACCACGGCACCCGGTCCGTTCCGCCGGTGCGACACAGGGTTCTCGGTCGGTGCGTCGCTCGTGGCCATTCCGGTCTCCTCGGCCGCTGGATGTCTGTTCGCCGGTCACCAGGAAAGGCGGTCGGGCTCAGGGACCGACAGGGCCGAACGGCCCCGAGGGGAGTCCCGGGCGGCCCACCGGTGGGGGCCTGTGGCCCCTGCCGTGGACGCCCGGCCCGGCGGGATGCTGACACCACGTCAACGACTCAAGGAGGCAGCCCCCATGTTCCCGACCGTCACTGTGGGTCTGGATGGTTCATTGGAGAGTCTCGCCGCCGCCGGATGGGCGGCAGGCGAGGCGCGGCGCCGCGGGCTGCCGCTGCGGCTGGTACATGTGTGGGAGGGCGGCGCCCACTGCGCGCTGCCTTCGGTGGACGAGCGGACCTTCCGGTACTGGGCGGAGCGGATACCGCGTGAGGCGGCCGAGGATCTGCGCGGACGGTTCCCGGGAGTGGACATCTCCTACGAGCAGCTCACCGGTGCCCCGGCGCGGGTGCTGACCGAGGAGACGGCGGAGGAAACCGGGTTGCTGGTGCTCGGCACCCGGGGGCTGGGCGGCCTCACCGGCTTCCTGCTCGGCTCCGTGGCACAGTCCGCCATCGCCCAGGCCCACGGCCCCGTCGCGCTGGTCAGGCCCGGAACCGACGAGAAGGCCGCCCCGCCGCCCACGACCGACGTCGTGCTCGGGCTGGACGTAGCGGACTCACCCGACGCCCTGATCGACTACGCCTTCGACACCGCCGCCCTGCGCGGCGCCCGGCTGCGGGTGGTCCACGCCTGGCAGGTGCCGCCGGTGTACGGGTTCTCGGCGGCCACCGTGGAGCCCGGCATCGCGGCGGTCTTCGCCGAGGACGTGGCCAGGGAACTGGCGGACGCGCTGCGCCCCTGGCGGGCGAAGTATCCGGGTGTGGAGGTGCTGGAGCAGCCGGTGATGGGGCGGCCGGGCCGGGAACTGGCGAAGTCCGCGTACGACTCGGCGCTGCTGATCGTCGGCCGCCGGGCCCGTCGGGCGCGCACCGGCTCGCACATCGGGCCGGTCACCCACGCGGTGATGCACCACGCGATCGCACCCGTGATCGTCGTCCCCCACGAGTGACGCGCCCCCCGGCCGCCCGCCGGCTCAGGAGAGGCCGGCGGGCGGCACCAGCGTGTTCTCCCCGGTGCGGCCGGTGAGGTAGTCCGCGACGTTCCGCGCGGTCGCCTCGACGATCTGACCGACGGCGTCCCGCGTGAAGTACGCCTGGTGCGAGCTGACCAGCACGTTGCGGAAGGTCATCAGACGGGCGAGGACGTCGTCGGTCATCACGTCCAGCGAGTGATCGAAGAAGAAGACACCGGCCTCCTCCTCGTAGACGTCCAGACCCACACCGTCCAGCCGGCCCGCCCGCAACGTCGCCACCAGCGCCTGGGCGTCGATGAGGCCGCCCCTGCTGGTGTTGATCAGGATCGCGTCGTCCTTCATCCGGGCCAGGGCACCCGCGTCGACCAGGTGGTGGGTCTCCGGGAGGAGCGGCAGGTGCAGACTGATCAGGTCCGCCTCCGCGAACAGGCGATCGGTCCCGGCGTACTCCATGCCGAGCGCCAGACACTCCGCGCTGGGCGCGACGTCGTAGCCCAGCAGCCGCATGCCGAAGCCGGCGGCGACGCGGGCGAACGCGGTCCCGATCTTGCCGGTGCCCAGGATCCCGGCGGTCCGGCCGTGGAAATCGCGGCCCATCAGGCCGGTGAGGCGGAAGTCGAAGTCGCGCGTGCGGGTCACGGCCCGCGGCACCCGCCGGTTGGCCGCCAGGGCCAGGGCCCAGGCGAACTCGGCGACCGCGTAGGGGGAGTAGTACGACACTCTCGCCACGCCGATGCCCGCCGTCCGGGCCGCTTCCAGGTCGATGTTGTTGTAGCCGGTGGCGCGCTGGGTGATCATGCGGGTGCCACCGGCGGCGAGCCCGCGCAGCACACCGGCGTCCAGGACGTCGTTCACGCCGCTGCAGACGATCTCGTGGCCCGCGGCGGTCGTCACGGTGTCCGCGTCGAGAGTGAGGTCGAGGCAGCGCAGCCGGTGCTGTCCGTCGAACGCGGCCTGGAGCAGCGGTCGTTCGTCGGCTGTCACGCCGTAGGCGATGATGCCCGTCGGGTCCGTGTTCACGCCGGCCACCGTAGCCTCACTTCGCGGGCGGTGGGGTGACCTTGCTGACCAGCACGGCTGCCTGGACGCGGCGTTCGACGCCGAGCTTGGCCAGCAGCCGTGAGATGTGGTTCTTCACCGTCTTCTCGGACAGGAAGAGACGCCGGCCGATCTGACGGTTGGTCAGGCCCTCGCCGATGAGGACGAGGATCTCCCGCTCGCGGGGCGACAGCGAGGCCAGGGCCGCGTCCTCCGGTTCGGCCGGCCGCGCGTCGTCACCGCGCAGACTGCTCATCAACCGCGCGGTGGTCGCCGGGTCGAGCATCGACTGCCCGGAGGCGACGGTACGCACCGCGGCGATCAGGTCGGAGCCCTTGATCTGCTTCAGCACGTAACCCGCCGCGCCCGCCATGATGGCGTCCAGCAGCGCGTCGTCGTCGTCGAAGGAGGTCAGCATCAGGCACGCCAGCTCCGGCATGCGCGAGCGCAGCTCCCGGCAGACGGTGATGCCGTCGCCGTCGGTCAGCCGCACGTCGAGGATCGCCACATGCGGGCGCAGCGCCGGGCCACGGGCCAGGGCCTGGTCGGCCGTCGACGCCTCACCGACGACCTCGATGTCCGGCTCGGCGTCGAGCAGGTCGTGCACCCCTCGCCGGACCACCTCGTGATCGTCCAGCAGGAACACCCTGATCGGCGCCTGCGGGGAGAACTGGGGTGCGTCGCCCATGTCGTGTGTTCCTCGTGTCTCTCTCGGCCTCGTCGCCCCGATGGTCACCCACGCGACGGCCGGATGCCAGGGCCGAACGGCCCCATCGGGGCCGGTGCCGGAAGGCCGGAAGCCCCGGCGGTGGGGCCCGTCCGGCTCCAGCGCCGCGCCGTTCGGGCGTGGGACGGTCCCGTCACGGGCCACGGAACATCGTGGCGACGACCGAGGCGGGGACACGTGACATGGAGAGCACTATCCGGCTGTGGCGCTGGCGGCGCAACCCGCTCAGGCGCCGTTCCGACATCGCCGAGGCATGGCTCGGCCTGGCCACCGGCCTGGTCATCGCGGTCGGCGCCCCCTTGGCCGGCGCGGCGACCACCATCGGTACCGCCCACGTCATGCTGGCGCCCGGTGCGGATCTGAACGAGACGGCCGCCCTGGTCACCGGCTCCGCCGACGAGGCCGGCGGCGCCGGGGCGGACGCGGACACCGTCGGCTACCCGGCCCACGGCCGTGAGGTGGTGACCGTCGACTGGACGACACCCAACGGCACCACCGGGACGGGCTCCGCCTGGGCGGACGCCGACGCCGAACCCGGCGACCGCGTCACAGTGTGGCTCGACGACACCGGCGGACTCCGGGAGCCGCCCGTCGCGACGACCACCGCCTGGGCGGCCGGCGTGCTCCTGGGAGCCTCGGCCGCGGCGGGCTTCTGCCTGATGGCCGTCGCCACGCGGGCCGGATTGCAGAACCGGCTGGACACCCGCCGCACGGCCGCCTGGGAACGCGCCTGGGCCGAAGTGGCCCCGGGCTGGTCCCAGCACGCCTGACCACCGGACCGGGCCAGCCAGCCGGGGACCACCGGCCACCGGCCTGCCCACCCGGCCCCTGCCCGCACCATCCGCCCACCGACAGTATCTGAGGCGCAGTCACGCGGAAGGGAGACGGCCGCCAGCCCCCCGAGCCCCGACGGCCGCCCGCCGCGCTCGATGCCGACACCCGGAAGACAGACACGAAGAGAGGACACAGGCCATGACCCGACACCACGTCGTCGTGGGAATCGACGACACCGCCACCGCGTTCCGGGCACTCGACCGGGCGGCGGAGGAAGCGGCGCGGCGCGATGCCGTGCTGCACATCGTGTACGCCGTGCCGGACCCGGACGAGGCGAAGCCGATCCTGTCGGCCGCCCTGGCCCGCGTCTACGACCGGCATCCCGCGCTGACCGCGCTGCCGGTGCCCCTTCCCGGCTCCCCGGCGGCGGTGCTCGCCGAACGGAGCCGTGACGCCCTGCTCACCGTGGTCGGCACCCGCGGACTGGGCGGCGTGGCCGGGCATCTGCTGGGTTCGGTCGCCCGGGACCTGGCTGAGCGGACCAACGGCCCGCTGCTGATCGTGCGCGGTGATCCGCGCGAGTTGCGGCACGCCCCCGGCCACGGTGACGTGCTGCTGTGCGTCACGAGCGACGGCGACGCCGAGGCCGCGGCGGTCGCGTTCGCCGAGGCCGAACGCCTGGGCACGGGCGTGCGCGTGCGGACCACGCGCCCGGGCATGGTCCACGCCGCGCTCCAGGCGGCCCTCGGCTCCGCCCTCGTCGTCGTCGCCCTGCACCGGGACCCACGCGTCGGGTCCCACCTCGACCGCGTGGCCCAGGCCCTGCTGCACCACTCCCCCGTCCCGGTCCTGCTGGTCCCTGTGCCCGTCGCCGCCCGCGCGGACTGAACGGGCCCGCCGGTCGGGGCCGTTCGGCCCCGGCAGCCGGGACTCGCGTCCCCTGGGGCCCAAGCCCCCGCCGGCGGGACAGTGAACCCGCGAGCGGAACTCGCACCGACGAACCCCGGAAGGACGAACATCATGGCCATCCAGCGGCACTCCCCCCGGCACGGCGGCCTCCACCTCCCCGCCTGGCACAAGGCCACCGGCGCCACGGCGACCCGGTCCGCGACGAAAGCGACCACCGCGCACCTCTTCGCGTCGGTCCGCGTCCTGACCGGGTTCGTCTTCCTGTGGGCGTTCCTCGACAAGACCATCGGCTGGCAGTACAGCACTCCCTCCGGCGCGGGCTGGATCGACGGCGGGTCACCGACCGAGGGCTTCCTCAGCCACGTCGCCGTCGGCCCGATGGACGACACCTTCCGCTCCTGGGCCGGGGACGCCTGGGCTGACTGGTCGTTCATGCTCGGCCTCCTCGCCATCGGCCTCGCCCTCACCGCCGGCGTGGCCATGCGGCTGGCCGCCATGGGCGGCGTGGCGATGATGGCCCTGATGTGGGCCGCGGAATGGCCACTGGACCAGACCCTCGCGGACGGCGCACCGAGTATGTCGACCAACCCGCTCATCGACTACCACGTCGTCTACGCCGCCGTCCTCGTCGCCCTCGCGGCCGTCCACGCCGGCCGCGTCTGGGGTCTGGGAGCCCGCTGGGAACGCCTCCCCGTCGTCCGCGACACCCCCTGGCTGCGCTGACCCCCCTGCCCGTCCCCGCACCGGGCACCGCCCGCGGGCGGTGCCCGCCTCGGCACCCGAGAAGGAGCACACCATGAACCCCACCGTCGTCGCCGGCCTCGACCACACCCCCGAAAGCCGCGCCGCCGCCCTATGGGCCGCCGACGAGGCGGCCCGCCGAGACCTGCCGCTGAGGCTGGTCCACGTCCGCGAGATCGCCCCGTACACGCTTAATTCCCTCTCTGGCACCGGGGAACTCGCGCACGGCCCCGAGCACCTGCTGAAGCGGGTGGCCGACGAACTCAAGGCAGTACACCCCGGCCTGACCGTGATCACGGACGTGGTCCCCGGCCTGCCCGAAGCCGCCCTCGCGCGCTCCGCCGGTGACGCCGGCCTCCTGGTCCTCGGCTCCCGCGCCCTGGGCCCGGTGACCGGTTACCTCGTCGGCTCGATCGCCCTGGCCGTCGTCGCCCGCGCCCGGCGTCCCGTCGTCCTGGTCCGCGCCCCCGGCCACGACGGCGCGCGACACGACGACGGCGACGTCGTCCTGGGCGTGGACATCACCCACCCGTGCGACGACCTGTTCGCGTTCGCCTTCGAGGCCGCCGCCCTGCGCGGCACCATCCTGCGTGTCATCCACGGCTACGACCTGCCGTCCGTGGAGAGCTTCGCCATGGTGCCCGACCCGGACCGCTACACCGCCGTCGCCACCGCCAGGGGCCGCGCCCTCGGCGATGCCCTGCGCCCGTGGCAGCACCGGTACCCGGAGGTCAAGGTCACCGAGGACATCGTGGTCGGCGGCGCCGCCCGGCATCTGACCGAGGCCGCCACCACGGCCGCCCTGCTGGTCGTCGGCCGCCGCAGGCCCCGCACCCCGCTCGGCCCCCGCATCGGCTCCGTCACCCACACCGTGCTCCACCACGGCCTCGCCCCCGTCGCCGTCGTCCCCCACGACTGACGGTGATGACGCTCGTGGCGACGCCGCTGGCGGGTTGACCCACCGACCGACTGACGTCTCGACGGTCCGGTCGCGCTGTGTCGACCTTGCCCACCGAGGGCAAAATCTCCCTCGGCGCGGGGTCGGGGCGCCGTCGAGCCAGCGTGAGTAGAGGTGCGAGACGACAGGGTCACCCTCGGTGAAACGGGTGACGCCGGGGCCGGTCTTGGCGACGACACCGGCGGTGTCGTCGACCGGGACGAGGTTCTTGGGCATCGTATCGGGCTCGCGAAAGCCCTCGACGATGGCCTGTCGCGGTAGTTGAGGGAGACCGCGCGGACCTTGCCGAGGGATCTCGCCGGGCCGGGCCCGGGATGGGGACCTCCCAGGGGTACGTCGACACCATGGTGAGCCCCACCCGGCAGCGCGATAATAGGTGTCGTGTAATCTAATGACACGACATCGAAATCAGGAGGTCGACATGCCGTCGGCAGACCCCATCTCAAGAGTCGCCGTGATCAGTACCGGATCAGTGGCGATCCGCCCCGAACACGTGGGCCCCACCCGGAAGAACCTCTATGTGTGGCTGTTCACGTCACGCCGGTGGACCGCACCCCGGCCGATCAACGCGTACGTCATCGAGCACCGCGAGGGCGTGGTGCTCTTCGACACCGGCCAGGACCGGGCCTCCGTGACGGACGCGGACTACTTCCCGAGCGGTCTCAACGGGCTGATCTACTCCAGGCTGGCGAAGTTCGAGATCGGCCCGGCCCAGACGCTCACCGCAGGGCTCACCGGCCTGGGCTATCGCACCGACGACGTGCGGACGGCGGTGATCTCCCACCTCCACCAGGACCACATCGGCGGGCTTCCGGTGCTGGGCGGCGCGGACGTCGTCATCAGCCGGGACGAGTGGCAGGCCCTGAGCGGGCCGATGCCCGAGGCGCGCGGGTTCCTGCGGTCGCACATCGACCTGCCCGGACTGCGGTGGAACCGGATCACCCACGAACCGCTGGCGGACCCGGCACTGATGCCCTTCACCGACGGGCACGACCTCTACGGTGACGGCAGTCTCGTCCTGCTGCCCACGCCCGGCCACACACCGGGGTCCCTGTCGCTGCTCGTACGACGCCCCGGCCGGGCACCCCTGCTGCTGGTCGGCGATCTGACCTACGACGCCGAGCTGCTCTCGGCCGGCAAACTTCCCGGTGTTGGGGACAAGAGGCAGATGTCCGAGGCCGTGCACAAGGTGAACGCCCTGCGCGCCAGGCTGCCGGGTCTCGTCGTACTGGCGGCACACGACCCGGGCGCGGCGCCGAGCCTGGCAGCCGCACTCGCGGAGGAGAGGAACGCGCATGACGCGCACTGACGATTTCCTCATGGGGCATACCCGGCACGCCAGCCGCGTCATCGACGTCCCGGTCCACCGAGTGCTGGACACCCTGCTCGATCCGCTGGCGCTGCCGGCCTGGAACCCGGCGATTCGCCGCGTGCGCGGCCCGTCCGCGGCCAGGCCGGGGGCCACGTACACGATCACCCTCCGAGGGTTGCCCGGTCACCTCACCTACGACGAGACGGGCCCCCGGCGCGTCGCCATGCGCTGGCGGATGCCCGGCTTCGCGGAGGACGGCACCTGGCAGCTCCAGCCCGGAAGGCAGGGGGTGGTGGTCAGCCACGACTTCACCCATCGCGGCCCGCTCGCCTCCCTCCTGGAGCCCGCCTACCGGGAAGTGGCCGAGCTGCGGCTCGAGCGGCTCGCCCGCCGCGTCTCCGGCGCGGGGACCGACTCGACTCGGCGGGCCACGGCCTGGCCGGAAGGCTGACCCGCGACGAGTGCGCGCAGGAACGCGTTCACGGCCTCGATGTCGTGTCCGGTGGCGGCGGCGTCGATCGACCGGTAGACGTCCTTCTCGATATCGGCGATCCTCGCCGCGGTGCGCCGGCCGGCGGAGGTGAGTGTGAGCTCGACATGCCGCCGGTCCTGCGGGTCCTCGGCGCGCAGGACCAGGCCGGCGCGCACCAGGCGGTCGACGAGGCGGCTCGGGTTCGTACCCGACTCGCACACCAGCAACTCCCCCAGCCCGCTCAAGGTCAGCGGCTGCCGGCCGGCCAGCAGGCTGAGCACCTCTGCCTGGGACGGAGTCACCTCCAACGGCCGCAGCGCCCGGGCCAGCTGACGATTGCCCTCACGCTGCGCCGCGAGGATGAGGTAGCGGGCCTCTTCGACGGGCGTCATCGCTTCTGCCTGTTCCGCATCGACTGCCCTTCCCATACATGACACGTATTTAAATGATACGCCACACATCTGGGCGCGAGCCGGCCAGGACTCATAGCAGCGCTGTAGCCCGGCCCAGCTCACAGCGGGTTTCGGGGTATCGCCACGCTCATCCCAGGAGGGATCGGGATCGATTCCCTGGGTACGTGTCGTCATGGTCGCGCACACCTCCGAGCAGGTCGGCAGAGGAAAAACGGACTCGGAACTTCCGGGTTCCCCGCCCAACCGGTGGCAAGCGGTCGAGGGGCACCTCTCCGGGCCCTTTCCTACCCTTCTGCGGGGCATTCCGTTGGAAGGCCGCGTGCGATTCGTTGAGGGCACTGATCACAAGGACGCGGGCACGGACGAGTTCGGCCATCGCGTGCGGGACGCGCGCGACGGTCGCCGCTCCCCCGGTGCGCCCGGCCAGAACGAGCGCCGGGCCGCCGAGCACGTACCGGTGCCGCGGGCCCGGCCCGTTCACCGGGCGCGCGCCTCAGCTCACTGCCTGCTTCACGAGCGCACCGATCCGGGCCTCCACCTCGGCCGTCACCTCGGTCAGGGCGAAACCGGCCGCCCACATCGTGCCCTCGTCCAGCTTCGCCTGGTCGCTGAACCCGAGCGTCGCGTAGCGCGCCTTGAACTTCCCCGCGCTCTGGAAGAAGCAGACGACCTTGCCGTCCCGCGCGTAGGCGGGCATCCCATACCAGAGCTTCGGCGCGAGGACCGGGGCGCTGGCTGTGATGACGGCGTGGACGCGCTCGGCCATGATCCGGTCCGAGTCCTGCATCTGGGCGATCTTCGCGAGCACGTCCCGCTCCGCCTCCGCCGCCTTGTCCGCGCGCGAGCTGCGGCGCGCTGCCGTCCTCAGCTCTTGGGCGTGGTCCTTCATCGCGGCCCGCTCCTCGGCCGTGAATCCCTCGTACGTGTCGTTTTCGGTGCTGCTCATGCAGATCTCCCTTCGCGGATCTTCATGTGCGGGATCCCGAACGGGGACCTTATCCCGGCTCACTGACATCGGGCTCATCATCCCTCCGGCAGCTCGACGACGCGCTGAGCACAGCTCCGGGCGGCTCGCCCGGTCATACCCCCGGCACGCGCCCCCGGCGCCCCGGGCTCACTCCTCGGCGGTCCGCACCCGCCGGTCAAGTGCGAGAATCAGCTTGGGGATTGGGGGTACTGACAGGTGTCGACGGGCCTGCGGGCCACCTGGGGTGCTCTCCGAGCGCGGGGGGCCGCCCTGGGGGGCCGTCTGGAAGACCGGGCGCGCGCTCTGGCGACCCGCATCGATCCCAGCCAGCGCGAGGACAGGCTGATCACCCGGCTCCGGCTCGACCTGGCGGCCCTGGGCATCCGGCGGCCGGTCCCCGGGCGTGTGCGCGTGGCGCTCCGCCGCCGCCGTTCCCTGCAGATCGCCGCACGCGCCACCCTCGCGGCCTCGCTCGTCAACCTGGTGCTGCTGGCCGTCCTGGCCGTCGTCCTGGTGTTCTTCGTGGACACCCGTGACTACGTCGAGGAGCTCGTCACCTTCCTCAAGGACCCGGACCGAGCGTCGGCCGAGGACGACCCCGAGTTGTCGCCTCCCCGGGCCGTCCTCGCCCTGTGGGGAGCAGGAGCGGTGGGGGTGGCGCTGCTGAGTCCCTGGGCCGTCGTCGCCGGGCTCACGGAACTCCCCCCGACGCCCTCGCTCTTCAAGGATGCCCGCCGGTACGCGCTGGTGATGGAGATCGCGCACACCATATCCGCGTGCGCCCGGGCCCATGAGGCGGGCGGCGAGCGCTTCGCGGAGCGGGTGAAGGCCGTCGGCCTGCGTGTCAACGCACTCGCCGTCGGCCTGCGCGGCGCGCACCGGGCACGTGGCACGGTCCCTCGACGCTCACACCGGCACGGCGCTCTCAGGGCCCACGAACGCCAGGTGATCGGCGCCCTGCGGAAGGCGGAGGGCATGCTGGACACCGACCCCCGACAGGGACTGCGCGAGTTGGCCGAGATGCTGCTGACCATGGCCGAGCGCTACGCCGAGGGCCGGACCGGCGCCCTCCTCGACGCCGACCGGCTCACGGGAATCGACCCGGTGCCCGACCGCACCGTGCTCCGGATGATCAGCGCCGGGGTGTTGGTCACCGCCGCCGCCGTGAGCGTGACGTTCCTGGGCCTGCCCGGCGCGGCCGAGCCGTACGCGATCACCGGCCTGGGCCTGGTCGTGTTCACTGTGGTCTTCGGCCGCCAGGCTCGCCGCGCTTTCGACATCCTCGACGCCATCCGCGGCGGCCCCCCGGGTCCATGAGCACCGGGTCCGGGGCAGCCCTGTCAGCGCGGATCCAGGTGGAGAAGGAGAAGCCCGGACCGCGAAGGGCGGGCCGAGCTCCGCCGTTGTCCTTGTCGCTGACGTTCACACCGGAACGGGGTCGAATGGCCGGAGTGTGTGTTGCGCCGCCCTCAGAGCATGCCGAAGACTGGTACACGCAGGGGAATCGGGCCAGCACAGACGAATATCCGTGGGGGGTTCATGACGCGGCGCGATCTGCGCACGCTGTTCCGTTCCAACAGTCCCGATCTGTCGGCCGAGGAAGTGTTCTCCGACAGAGAGGACGAGTGGGAGGCCATCGCCCGTAGCGTAACGGCCTGTGTGGCGGGGATGAGCGACCCGGGATTCGACGTCGAGGACTTCGAGGAGCCGCGCCGTAACGTTCTGATGTTCTACGGTGTCGGTGGCATCGGCAAGACAAGCCTGTCGCACAACGCCGCGGAGAAGCTTGCGGGAGGCGAGGGGGGACCGAATCACTGGCCGCCGCTTCTCGATCTCCCCGCGCGCCTGTTGCCGGTACGGATCGACCTGTCCCGACAGGCCGGAACGGACTTCGAGACGCTGATGCTCGCGTTGCGGTTGACCGTCGCACGACTGGGACGGCCGATGCCGGCGTTCGACTTGGCCCTGCGCCGTTGGTGGGAGGCGAACCATCCCGGCCAGACGCTCGATGAGTATCTGCACGGAAGCAGGTTCCTCGGGCGTCTGTCGGACTCGATGAGCCTGTCGGCGCAGATGGAGTCCGCCCTCGCCGACCTCGCGCAGGCGTTTCTGCTGCCCGGGACGGTCGGCAACGTTGTGGGCCGGGGGCTGCGGACCATTGTGCGGGCGCTTCGAGAACACCGTCAGCAAGTACGCGCGCTGGCGCGATGCCGCAGACTGCCGGACCTGCTGGAGGCCGAGCCGGACCTGGAGACGCTCAGCTATTACGCTCACCTGCTCGCTTGGGACCTCGCCCAATTACCGGCTGAACAGGCCGCGCTGCCCGTCGTGTTACTGGATACGTTCGAGGACGTGGGCAGCCGCGCCCATCGAGAGTTGGAACGTCTGATTCAGCGGGTTGTCTGGCTGATGCCCAACGCCCTGTTCGTGATCACCGGACGGAACCGACTGCAGTGGGACGAGGGGCGTCTGGAGGGACAACTGGACTGGACAGGGCCACGTGCCTGGCCGTTCCTGGTGCCCGGGGCGACACAGGATCCTCGGCAGCACCGGGTCGGCTATCTGTCGGCCCAGGACTGCGATGAATATCTGTGCCGTCGGCTGACGCAGGACGGAGAGCCTCTGATGGGCCACTCGACCAGGCAACAGGTGATCTCGCATTCCAGGGGCTTGCCGCTGTACCTGGATCTGGCCGTCATGCGCTTCCTTGATCTGTACCAGCAGCGGGATCGGCACCCGAGCCCCGAGGAGTTCAACCTCGACTTTCCGGCACTGGTCGCCCGTACCTTCCGCGATCTGTCCTCTGAGGAACGCCAGTTGCTGCGGGGAGTGAGCCTGCTGGACTCGTTCTCCGTGGAACTCGCGACGGCAGTCGCCGGCTACGACCGGGACACTCCCGCACTGCACTTGGTCGAGCGCCCTTTCATCGACCAGGACCCCTCCGCTCCGTGGCCATATCATCTGCATGATCTCCTGCGGGATGCGATCCGTGACACCGATGCCGACAGTGAGGACCGCTGGAGTGCGGCTGACTGGAGGCGCGCAGCGCAGCGCGCGTTTGACGCACTGGGCCGGGAGTTGGCTCGGGCCGAGCCGTGCGGCGATCGCAAGGTGCTCATGGCCTGCCTACGTCAAGGCTTACGGTTGGCCCGGGACTTCCGGTTGGACCCGGACTGGCTGACGGCCGCCGCCTTCTCCTATATCGAGGACTCCGTATGGGAACCGATCGATCTGGACTTCAACCCGACACGGATCGGTAGTCCCCCCGAAGCCCTGGCCGTCGTCCTGCACACCGTTGCCAGCCGTCAACATGTCCACCGGCAGCGAACCGCCGAGGTTCTGGAGACAGTTATCGAGTCGGGCCTGCTTCCCGCGGCTGCGGACGAGCTCGCCAGGTATCACCTGGCGGAGTGCGCTCGCGATCTCGGGCACTTGGACGCATCGGCCGCCGGGATGCGGCATGTCGTCCAAGCCAACGCCCGGCTGGCCGGGCGGGCCGCCCGTGGGCTGGCTCATCTCAGCCGACGCCTCGGCCGGTTTCCCGACGTACTGGACGCCGCCAACCGCCTGGGTCCCGATGGGAGAAAACAGAGAGTATTGGGCGACCTGTGGTGGACTCAGGGCGACATCGCCGCCTCCTGCGCCGCCTATGCCGCAGGCCGTGACGAGGCCGAGGAGCAGCGGCTCTATGGTGAAGCGGCCCTTAGCCAGGCATGCCTGGCATTCGCCGCTGCCTTCCAGGATCGGCAACGAGCTCAGGAGCAGATCGACAGAGCGCGGTCGATGCTCGGTCAAGCAGACATCCGCTGGGCAACCGTGCAGGTGAGCATCGCGGAGCTGCTGCGTGACGCCGGGAATGATGGTGACGTGCAGGACCGCGCGGAGGCGGTGGTGAGAGAGGCCGAGGTCGGCGGTTTATCGTCATCCATCGCGTATGCCCGGTTCGCCCTCTGCTTTCACGCGGTAATCACTGGAGAGGTGTCCCTGATCGCGACAGCGCGTTCCCAGTTGCAGCGATGCGTACGCGGCGCGGAGTTCGCCTACCTACTCGAGCTGTCCTACTTCATGACGGGGTCGGAGCCCCCCCATCACCTGCATCGGGCCCAGTGGATCGATGGCCGGGAACGAACCGCTGACCGATGGTCAGGACTTGTCATCGGACGCCGTCGGCATATCACTCCGACGCGGTGATAATGCGGTCATGGCCTCCTACACGACGCTCGCCGACGTCGACCAGCCGCTGATCGCCGGACGATACGGCCTCGACGAGCTCCACCTCGCTCCGCTCGAGGGGGGAATGGCCAATTCCAGCTTCCTGGCGACGGCGGCACAGGGGAAGTATGTGCTGACTGTGCTGGACAATCATGATCTCGCTGGTGCCGAGCGGCTGGCAGGACTGAATACGGAACTCTGGCGGCGAAGCGTGCCGACCAGCGAAGTCGTTCCGTCCCTCGCCGGCACCCGGGTGACCGACATGCACGGTCGGCCGACTGTCCTCAAACGCTGGTTGCCGGGCAGGACCCTCGAGGAACTGCCCGTCGCACTTCTCCGGCCGGCGGGGCGGCTGCTTGCCCAGTTGCATCGGACGCGAAGCGACGGCCTTCGCCTTCCGATCGGAACCCGTCGACTGTCCGACGCTCACCTTCGAGCGATCGACACCTTCCCCGACCAGGATTTCGCCCAGTGGCTGAGACGCCACCTGAAGCGGTCTCCCCGCATGGACGGCACGCGGCGAAGGCACTGCTTCGTGCACGGCGACTTCCATGCCGACAACATCGTCGTGCGCCCTGACGGCAGCCTGGCGATTCTCGACTGGGAGACCGCGACGGTCGATGACCCTCTCCTGGACATCGGCATGGCCCTGGTCGGGCATGCCCGGGTGGGGGAAGCACTGTCACAGGAGCGAGCGGGGGAGTTCATCGTCGGATACCGCGAGGCCGGTGACCTGGAGGACGGGGACCTGCGACAACTACCCCGAGCGGTACAACATGCCGCACTGATCATCGCCTTTCATCGTTACCACCGGCACAATGTTCGGTTCCCCGATATGGCGAAGGCCCAGATGTTCAGGGAGATGATGGACATCGCCGACGTGGCCGAGCAGCTGTCGTTCACAGTCTGAGGCATCTGGTCCGCGCCGCCCATCAGACGGAAAGGGAGGGCATCCACTCCGCGCGCATTTGCTCGACGAATGGTGGCATTTCACGGTAGAGATGCTGATAAGCCGGGTCGGGATGCGTGACGTGGTGCCGCACATATCGGTGATGTGCGATGACCACTGCGGCGTAGACGGCGGCTCGATACAAGTCGCCGGAACCATACTTCGGCCTCCCAGCGGCTGCCCGGTAGCCGCGGAAGAGGAGCCGTGCGCGATCGGGGCGGAATCGTCCTTCGACGTGGCAGAGCCCGACAACGCACATACCCAGATCGATGAGGGGATCGTCCACGGAGGCAGTCTCCCAGTCAAGGATGACCAGTTCCTCACCAGCGACCACGATGTTGTCAGCGAACAGGTCGCCGTGCACAAGGACAGCCTTGGTGCCTCCCCACCTGGTGGGGTCGACCTCCGGCCACGTGGCCGACAACCAGGCGGCGAAGCCGCGGTCGCGGAAGGTCCCCCAGTGGAGACGCGCCTCGACGGGCAGTCGTCGGCCCTGGAAGGGAACAGCGGGGACACCGTCCACAGGCATGCCATGCACGACGGCGAGCGCGGCGCCGACTGCGGGAAGGAGACGTCCCGGTAGCACCTTGTGGCACCTACCCGCCACATAGGGCCTGACCATCACCGGACGCCTCTCGTGGACAGCGATGATCGCACCGTCGGAGGTAATGAGTGGGGCTGGTGTCGACACGCCCTCGCCGTTCAGGTGGCGCAAGAGGTTTCCCAAGTTCCGTGCGGAATCAGGATCGTGATTGTCGAGCACCGTCAGAACGTGAAGTCCCTGAGGTCCCCGGGTCAGGTAGCTCGAATTGGCCATTCCTCCGTCCAGGCTCTCGGCGTGGTGGACGACCAGTCCGAAAGCGGCGCACAGACGTTGGATCGTGGAGACATCGAGCTTGGTGTAATGGGCCATATTAATGGGTTCCTGGTTGTCCCTCAGGCATGATCACGGTTCAGGTATGTACGCCGCCGCTCGACCGTGTCACGCCAGCGAGCCGCGGTAATTTCCACGCCGTCGATCCAGTCGGAAGCAACGGCAAGGTCTTCTTCACCGTCTTCTCCACCGTCCCCTGTGGAGCAGAAGCGAACGATCTCAAGAAGGTAGCCGAATTGTCCGCTTCTCGCATGCTGACGCAGAGCGTCCCGAGCGACAGCGATCCCGGCGCGGTCACGCCGAACCGAGCAGTGGAAGCCGCGGGCGAGCTCCGCATAGGCAGCGCTGGAGCTGAGCCCGGCGGAGCGTGCCCTGACGGCGATCTCGTCGCACTTGGCGTGGAAGTCGCCATCGGCACCCGCGGTCGTGAGGAGCTCGCCGAGGGCGACCTGAAGTCCGGCCCAGGTGATGTCCACCGCACTGAGCAAATCCCGAGCGGACTCGATGACCCGCTCCGCCGTGCCCGGCTCCCCAAATCCGGCGGCGAAACCACGGCATGCTTCGGAAAGGGCGGCTTCGCCCACCGCTCCGCATGACCATGCTTGGTCACGCGCAGCCACATAGCACTCATCAGCGCGCTCGAAGCACGCCTGGGTCCACCAGAGGTCTCCAGCGAGCCGGGACCAGACGGGCGCTGGGACCACGCCGGTCAGATCGGCGTTGATGTCGCGGAAGCGGCCGGCCCTTCGCTGCAGATGGATCAGGCCCTTCCTGGCTGTGTCGGCGAGCCTCGCCCCCCGGACCACGAGTTCCCGTAGTTCGCCTTCCGACTCGGTGACCCGCCCCAGGTCCCGGGTCGTCTCAGCGTGGAAGTAAGCCACCAAGTCCCGAGCCTCACCGTCCAGCAACGCGACGTCCAAACAGCGCCGCAGGACGGCCTCCGTGCCACCGCGATGCCTATGCTGACGTTCGACCACGGCGACAAGTGCGATGGCCAGGGCCTGGCCAGCCGTTGTGATCGGTACGGCGGAATCCACCTTGACGCCTGGCACCCGAGGGCAAAGCGTGCCCTCCCAGACGTGATCCCCGACATAGGCGTAGGCCGCATCCACGAGCCACCCGAGTCCCAGGTGATGCTCATGTGCTAACCGGAGACCTTCGTTAAGACAGTCGATCAACGTCGAACGGTCCTGGGCATCTCTTGCGGCCTGCCGACGGCCGAGATCGTCGAAGAAGCGCTGGGCGTTCGCACCGTCACGTGCCGAATCGCCTGAATCCCCACCCATTGACTCACGAAAATTCACGTTGTCATTGGTCATGTCATCGGGTTCCGTGATTCTGTAGACGTTCCAGCGAACCTCCACCGCATCCCGTGGTCCCCGGATCTTCCCGGCAAGCTCGAATCACATACTCGGGACGGTAAGCCGCTTCGGAAGGTGCCCACGCTAGCACGTCTGGCCCAACTCGCCTGCCCGGAAAGGTAATAAGTATGGTGGGCGAGTCCGGGCCCCGCGCGGGCTCGCCCAGGTGTGGCTACCCGATTACGAACGACGCGCCGGGCGCTCCCCGTTCTCCGAGCGGCGCAGACCCACCAGGAGCACATCACGCCATGCCTGGACCGGGCTGCCGTCAGCGCCCCGGGCCGACCGAACGACTGGCGTGGTGAAGTGCGTCAGCCGACGGTCATCCACCAACAGCGAGTCCAGGCAGCTCTCCAGCCGCACGCGCCCGCGTTCTTGTCCGAAGTCGTCGAATACGCTGCTCACCCCTCCCTCCAGTCCCCGAAGCTCGACAAGGTGAATCGCGACGACATCCAGGCCGTCTTTGTGCACTCCTTCCGGAGCCGGCTGTCCCAGCCCACCAGGCCCCGGCACGATGCGCACCATGTGCACATCCACCTCCCAGCGGCCCGGCCCTGCCCCGGCTGCCGCCAGATCGAAGCGCAGCAGGGTCCTCAGCAGAGCGCTGTCGCGCACCGATTCCGGCAGGGGCGGGAAGGTGCGGTGCACACCACCCACGAGTGGGTTGATTTCGGGTGCTTGGTGGTACGGCAGGTGACGGGCCGCGAGAAGAGTGCCGCCGAGGCCGCTCGCTCGCGAGGTTCCTTCCCAGACCCACCTGCTGTAGCGCCGGTACCGGCCCGTCCCCGCAGACGTGTAGGGGTCGGCAGGAAGACCCTCCCAAGTACTGTGGGATTCGGCCTGGAACGCTGAGGCTTCCCCCGCAAGGGCGATCCGTTCCCCCGGTACAAAGACCCACCCCTCCTCGGAGAGCTTCCGCGCGACATCTTTGGTCACCAGTCGAGCCGGGTCGAACTCATCATCGGGCACCGCTGTCTCCCCCCTGGCCTCCTGCGAACATGCCTGTCGGAACTCAGTCGATGGCTTCTTCCGGCCACCGTGTGGGTGAGAACTACCGCTTCGTGACGCCATACACCTGACGCCTTCAGAGGCGCCACCCGCACCGGTTTCTATGTCACACGCCGACGCCTGCGTCCAGCATGATCGGGCGGTGCAGGGACAGAGTCGCCAGCCTCCGCCCCCAGGCGTGCCGAGGTACATGAATCCGGCGGAAGATCCGGATCATGGCCGTCCCAAGGAAGTGGAAATGCTTCAGAACAGGTGCGTTCACGCCGGATGGGGCCGCCCGCCGAACACCATGCGCGGCGCGAGTCAGCGCCTTCGGCGTCGCTGAGGGTCGGCTGGGTGATGGCCGGCCGGAGGCGGCCCCGCACGTGGGGCATGCGGACACCGTGCCACCACATCCGCCGTCGGCCCCATCGCTCCTCCGCTACTCGCTACCGGGACGCCCGCGAAACAGGCACACGAACCATCCGCTGCACACGGTCGGGAACTTATCCGAAATACTGTTGGCTGGCTCACCAGGGCCCGCAAATCGATGACCAGTGTCTCCCAAACCGCTGAATCCCAGCAAGATTCATGAGTGAAATATCCCCCCGTTATGAGGATGTTCTCGTCTCGACTGACACTCCACTATCCAATCCCCTCTTTCTCCCCACCGGGCCTATGAGAATACGGCGATGCCTGACGCGCGTCGGGGCATTATTCTCCCCCGCGGAAACGGCGTGCGTCATGCCCGCTGAGCACCGCAGGGCCATTGTCGCCGCGCTGTCTGCCAGGGCCGGATCCGCAGCCTCGCCCGAGCCGCCCACGGGGAATCCGTATGCGTGTGGGGAGGAGAACCCGCCGCCGCGGGCCCCTCGCCGGGTGGCCCGCCCCACTGTCGTGTGCTCTGACCGACGGAGACGGCGTGGACCGCGATCCCGGCGACCGCGTCCGGGAGTGCGCGCGGGCGAGGCATGGGCGAGCGGTGGAGGAGGGCTGACGGCGGCGGGCACGGCCGATTAGAGTGCGTGCGCGGGGCCGGGTAACGAATGGGTCTCGCTCCGCGGGATCGCGGAGGGTCGGAGCAGGCGGGAGTGGCCACATGCGCATCCGGTGGCCGCGCAGCGTCTCCGCACAGGTCCTGCTGACGCAGCTGGCCATCACCGCCGGGGTCACCGTGTTCGCCACCGGCCTCTTTCTCGCCCCGCTCGGCGACCAGCTCGACGACCAGGCGACGCACCGGGCGTTGTCCATCGCCCAGGCCACCGCCGCCGAGCCGGACACGGCCCGGGATCTGCTCACCACCGAGCCCCGCCCGGACGGACCCGTGCAGACCACCGCCGAGCGGATCCGGCAGGCCACCGGGGCGCTGTACGTCGTGATCATGGACACCCACGGCATTCGCTGGTCGCACACCGATTCCCGCCGGATCGGCGAACCGGTCTCCACCGACCCGGGCCCCGTCCTCTCCGGCGAAGAGGTGCGGGAGGTCGACAGCGGGACGCTGGGCCGCTCGGCCCGGGCCAAGGTGCCGCTGCGCGACAGCGGCGGGCGGATCGTCGGCGCGGTGTCCGTCGGCATCGCGTACGACAGCGTGCGCGAGCGGCTGCTCGGCTCGATCCCGGGCCTGCTGCGGTACGCGGGCCTGGCACTCGCCGTGGGAGCCCTCGCCGCGGTCGGCGTCTCGCGCCGGGTGCGGCGCGGCACGCGCGGACTCACGTTCGCCGACATCTCCGCGCTGCTCGACGAACGGGAGGCGATGCTGCACGGCATCCGGGAGGGCGTCGTGGCGATCGACGCGAGCGGCCATATCCGCCTCGTCAACGACGAGGCGCGGCGGCTGCTCGGTCTCGGCGCGAACGCGGTCGGGCGCGCCCTGGACGAGGTCCTGCCGCCGGGCCGGACAACCGATGTGCTGGCCGGCCGGGTCACCGGGCCCGACCTGCTGACCGTCAGCGGCGGCCGGGTGCTGGTCGCCAACCGGATGCCGACCGGCGACGGCGGGGCGGTGGCCACGTTGCGCGACCGCACCGAGCTGGAGCTGCTCGGCCGCGAGCTGGACTCCACCCAAGGGCTGCTCGACGCGCTGCGCGCCAAGGATCACGAGCACGCGAACCGGCTGCACACCCTGCTCGGGCTGCTCGAACTGGAGCTGTACGAGGAGGCGGCGGACTACGTCGCCGAGCTGGCCGACGCCCGGTGTTCCTCGGCCGAGCAGGTCGCGGAGCGCGTGCGTGACCCCCTGGCGGCGGCGCTGCTGGTCGGCAAGTCGGCCGTCGCGGCGGAACGCGGCGTGGCCCTGCGGATCTCCGACGCGACGCTGCTGCCCGACCGGGCGATCGATCCGCGTGACGTGGTGACCGTGCTCGGCAACCTGATCGACAACGCGCTGGACGCCGCTGTCGCGGACCGCCGCGAAGACCCCTCCGTCGTCGGCGGTCCGTTCGTCGACGGTCCGTTCGTCGAGGTCGAATTGCGTGCCGAGGGAACCACCGCCGTCCTGCGGGTCTCCGACACCGGGCCGGGTGTGCCGCCCGGTATGCGGCAGCGGGTCTTCGCCGAGGGCTGGTCGACCAAACGCTCCCCGGCGCACCGCAGCCGGGGCCTCGGCCTGGCCCTCGTGCGGCGGCTCGCCGAGCGGTACGGCGGTACGGTGCGGGTGACCGAGCGCACGGGAGGCGGCGCGGTCTTCACGGTCGTCCTGCCCGAGGCGCTTCGCGACGAAGCGGTCGGCGGGGCGCGGTTCACCTCGGCGGAGGAGGCACGGTGATCGACGTCCTGGTGGTGGAGGACGACGACCGCGTCGCCCGGATCAACGCGGCGTACGTGAACAAGGTGCCCGGGTTCCGGGTCGCCGCCCGCGCCCACACCGCCGCCGAGGCACTGGCCGTCCTGGAGAACGGCCCCATCGATCTCGTGCTGCTCGACCACTACCTGCCGGACGGGACCGGCCTCGGCCTGGTGCGGCGGATGCGGCAGCACGGCCTCCACGCCGATGTGATCATGGTGACGGCGGCCCGCGACGTGGCGACCGTCCAGGCCGCGATGCGGTACGGCGCGCTGCAGTACCTGGTCAAGCCGTTCACCTTCGCCGGACTCCGCGGCAAGCTCGACGGATACGCGGCGCTGCGCCGCACTGTCGCGGGGGTCGGCGGGAGCGGAGAGGCCGGCCAGGAGCAGGTGGACCGCATCTTCGGCGCCTTCGGAACGCCCGAGGCCGTTCCCGCCGTGCTGCCCAAGGGCCATTCCGCGCCGACGGCGGATCGAGTCCGCCGCGTCCTGGAAGAGGCCGGGCAGCCGCTGTCCGCGCACGAGGTCGCCGAACGGACGGGGTTGAGCCGCTCCACCGCCCAGCGCTATCTGAAGTACCTGGAGCGAGCCGGCCGCCTCCGCCTCACCCTCAGGTACGGGGAAGCGGGTCGGCCCGAGCACCGATACGCGTGGGTGCCGACTCCCTGACGGTCGCGGTCCGGAGCCACGGCACCACTCTGGCCTGGGGTTTTGCGCATATTTCCTACGCCTTCATGTCTTGTGACGCCAGATCGGCCGGTCCTACAGTCATCGAGCCGTCGTCACGGTGGTGGTTCAAAGGCGAACGTTAGGTGGCCGATATGCTCGCATTCCTCGGCTTCGCCATGATCGCGACATTCCTGGCGCTGATCATGACGAAGAAGATGTCCCCGCTGGGGGCGCTCATCCTGATACCGGCGCTGTTCTGCGTCCTCGTCGGGCAGGGCGCGCACCTCGGGGACTACGTCATCGACGGCATCGGCCAGCTGGCACCCACCGCCGCGATGCTGATGTTCGCGATCATCTACTTCGGCGTGATGATCGACGTCGGGCTGTTCGACCCGATCGTCCGGATCATCCTGCGGTTCTGCAAGGCCGACCCGATGCGGATCGTGCTCGGCACCGCCCTGCTCGCCTCGGTCGTCTCGCTGGACGGCGACGGCTCCACCACGTTCATGATCACGGTGTCGGCCATGCTGCCGCTGTATCGCAGGCTCGGGATGAACCTGCTGGTCCTGACCGCCGTGGCCGCCACCGCCAACGGCGTCATGAACACCCTCCCCTGGGGCGGCCCGACCGCACGTGCCGCCACGGCGCTCCATCTCGACACCGGTGACATCTTCGTGCCGATGATCCCCGCTCTCGGAGCCGGTCTCCTCTTCGTCTTCCTCCTCGCCTGGGTCCTCGGCCTGCGGGAGCGCAGGCGGCTGGGTGTGCTGACACTCGACCACCCGGCGGAGCGGGGCGGCGCCGGGGCGGAAGCGGAAGCGGAAACCGTGGCGACGGTGGGGGTCGCGGCCGGTGCCGGTGCCGGGAGCGGCGCGGGGAAGGCGAAGCCGGTCACGGGCGGCGGATCCGCCGCGGACGACTCCGGGGAGCCCGCCGGTCTGGACCCGGAGCGAGCCACCCTGCGCCCCCGGCTCTACTGGGTCAACGCGGGCCTCACCGTCGCCCTGCTCACCCTGATGATCCTGCAGACGCTGCCCATCCCGGTGCTGTTCCTGCTCGGCGCCGCGATCGCCCTCAGCATCAACTTCCCGGACATGCGGGACCAGAAGGCCCGCATCGCCGCCCACTCGGAGAACGTCCTCAACGTCGCCGGCATGGTGTTCGCCGCCGCCGTCTTCACCGGCGTCCTCACCGGCACCGGCATGGTCGAGAACATGGCCCTCCGCCTGGTCGACGCCATCCCCGACGGTCTGGGCCCGCACATGGGCCTGGTCACCGGTCTGCTGAGCATCCCTTTCACGTACTTCATGTCCAACGACGGCTTCTACTTCGGCATCGTCCCGATCCTGAGCGAAGCCGGCGCGGCGCACGGCGTCCCGCCCGAGGAGATCGCCCGCGCCTCACTCATCGGCCAGCCCCTGCACATGTCCAGCCCGCTGGTCCCGGCGGTGTACGTGCTGGTGGGCATGGCCAAGGTCGAGTTCGGCGACCACACCCGGTACGCCGTCAAATGGGCCGCGCTGACCTCCCTGGTGGTGCTCGGCGCCGCACTCCTCTTCGGCATCGTCTGAGGGATCACACGCACCCGGTGGCCCGGGCGCCCCGCCGGGATCACCCACGGGCTTCGGGTCGTTGTCCCCCCACGGGAGTCGGCGCGGCAGGTCGTGCAGGCGGATCAATGGATCAGGGATCAGGGATCAGCTGCCGTCTTGGGCGCGCTTGTGGGCGCTGCCGCAACGTCAGAGACGACGAACGCCTCCCCCAGCACGCCGAAGCACACCTCACCTGGGCCCTGAATCACCCTCATGACTAAGCGCCTCACCCGCGAAGGCACCGCCACCAACTGGACGAAGAAGCCCGCGAACTGATCCCGCCCTCCCGGACCACCTCTCTTCAAGCCGGGCGGCGGCAGACGTACTCGGCATAGGTCGGCGCCGGGACGGCGCGGGCGGTGATCTCCAGGCCGGCACGGCGCAGCATGCCCTCGATAACCCAGTCGTAGGTGGAGAACTCCTCGCGGACATGGGTGGCGAAATCCTCGCGGGTAAAGCCCTCGCCCGGGCGCCGCCCCTCTGTCTCGATCCACCGCTCCAGATGGGGGTCGGCCTCGGCCGCGCGGAAGCTGTAGATGACGTCCCACAGGTAGAACGTGCCGCCGGGGCGGAGCATCGCGGCCATGCGGAGCAGGGCTTGCTGTTTCCAGAAGTCGGGAAGCTGGTGGAGCGCGGAGGTGGTGGTGACGACATCGGCGAGCCGCTGGGCGGGGTGGTCGTAGTCCAGGAACCCGGCCCGATGCCAGTGCGCGCGGACACCCGCGGCCTCGGCGCGCCCCGCGGCGTGGTCGAGCATCTGCGGGGAGACGTCCACGCCGTGCGCCTCGGCGCCGCGTGCGGCGGCCCGGATCACCAGGGCGCCAGTGCCACAACCCAGGTCGACAAGACGGGTGGCGGCGGTGACGCCGAGGCGGTCGAGCAGAGCGTCTTTGGCGCCGGTGTCCGTGCCCTGGTTGCGGTCGTAGGCAGCGACAGCTTGAGTGCTGGCGAGGTCGACCCCCACGGGCTGATATTCGGCGAAGGTCCAGGGGTGGCGGGTCACGGCTGACGTATACCCCGGTTGGTCAGCGGCAGCACCACAGCCTGGGATGACGGTCCGGCACTTGGCCGGCCAACCGCGGGAACGAGGTATCCACCGCCCCGCCCGACAGCGCCGCAAGCCGCTCCCCAGCGGCCGTCAGCCGTTCCTCGGCGTCCCGCTTCGCGGGCATCCGGTACGTCGCCGAACGGCCCGCGCAGAACCCGGCCCGGTCATCCGCGAGGAACTTCTCCAGCCCCGCCTCCGCCGCCCGCACGGCCGCCATGACTTCCCGAACCTCCGCCGTCCCCTCCGGCCTGGTCCCCTCCGGCCTGGTCCGCGCCCGTCCAGCGTTCCGCGACGGCGATCATCAGCGGGTCATCCGCCCCGAGGCGCCCATCCGCGTCGTCGCGTTCGTCGATCCGGATGCCCGAGCCGGTCCCGTTGGTGATCTGGGCCGGCGGGTCCCCGGGAGGCACGGACTGCCGATACGCTGCACCGCTGAGCGGTGCCGAGGGAGGGAACGAGACCATGGTGAACTGGCAGTCCGACAACGAGAGTCGACCGTCCGGGCCGGGCGGGCCGCTACCGCCGCAGCCGCAGCCGCAGCCGCCGCCCACCCTGGTGCCCTCCGCCTGGCCCGCGCACCTACCGTCCGCCCCACCGCCGCCACCGCCACCACCGTCGCCGCCCGGTAAACGCGGCCCCCTGGTGCTCGCTCTCGGGTTCCTCGCCGCGGCGATCGTCACCCTCGCCGTCGTCGTCGTCGCCATCCTCGCCGGAGACGGAGACGGAGACGGTGACGGGAACAGCGGCGGTGACGCCGGCAAAGCCGGCGAGAGCCCGGCCGCGACCGAGACCACTCCGGCGCCCACCCCGGGGCCCACCCCGGCACCCACGCCGGGCACCCCCTCCCCCACCCCGACCACCCAGGCACCCACCCCGTCCCCGCCGTCCGGCTATCGCGAAGTCACCGACGAGGAGGGCTTCACGCTGTTCGTGCCCGTCGACTGGGAACGCTCCTCCGACGGCGTCAGCGTCTTCTACACCTCTCCGGACGCCTCCCGCACCCTGCAGATCTTCCGTCTGGAGGAGGAGCCGACCCCGTACGACTCCGCGGTGATCGCCCGTCAGAATGCCTCCGGCGCCGATGACTACGAGCTGATCGGCTTCGACGGACGAAGCGACGACGCGCTGGCGCCGACGAGCCTGGAGTACACCTACACCGACGAGGAGGAGGGGCCGCGCCACGTCCTCGATCACCGTTTCGTCGCGGACGACGGCGTCACGCTCTACGCCATGGTGATCTACGGCCCGCCCGGCGACCAGGCGGCCCAGCGGGAGATCCGGGACGAGGCGCTGGGCTCCTTCTGCCAGCCCGCCCACTGTGTCGGCTGAGGTCATGATGAGGGCGGACGACCGATCGCGGGGCCTCCGCACCACGCGCGCGCGTCAGGCCGGCTCCACCGGGGCCGGGTCGCGGGGCGCGGTCCGGCCCGGATCGTTCATGACGCGCCGGGCCGCCGGCGCGTAGAGCGACAGGGCCACGGCGAGCAGCCCCAGCGGGCCGCCGGTCCGCAGCAGCCACAGGACACGGGCCGACGCCTCGGCGTCGTCGGCCTGGGCGCGCACGCTCTCCTCGGTGCACCGCACCTCCAGGTCGCTGACCGACGCTCGCCGCCCGGCACATCCTTGTCGATGCACGAGCGCATCGGATACGTTCACGTATCGAAAGAGGTGATGGCCGATGGCGGCATCCGCGACGGCGCCGGGCGGTGGGCGGGTCACCGCGCGGCGGGCCAGGACCCGGCAGCGGCTGCTCGACGCCGCGCTGGAGGTGTTCGCCGAGGAGGGCTTCGGGCGCTCCACCGTCGAGCGGGTCTGCGACCGCGCCGGCTTCACCCGCGGCGCCTTCTACTCCAACTTCTCCTCGCTGGACGAGCTGTTCCTCGCCATGTGGGAGCAGCGCTCCGCGCGCATGATCGCCGATCTGCGCGTCGCCCTGGCCCGGGTGCCGACGACGGCGCCGGAGGAGGGGCTGCGGGCGGCGCTGGCCGCGATCCCCGTGGAGGACGCCTGGTACCGGGTGACGGCCGAGTTCACCGCGCACGCGCTGCGCAATCCGCCGCTGCGCCGCGTGATGGCGGCCCGGGAGCAGGCCCTTCTCGACACGCTGCTGCCCCTGGTCGTCCAGGCCCTCGTCCGCTCCGGCCGCCGGGTCGGTGACGAGACCGCGCTCGGGCAGGCGCTCGTCGCCGTCCACGACGGCACCGCCGTCCAGGTCCTGCTGGAGCCCGGCAGCGACGTGGCCCGGCGGCGCCGCGAGGAGCTGTTCTGGCACGTCCTGCTCGCCTACAGCACACCGATCACCGAGGAGACACCGTGACGGACCACGCCGATGTCATCGTCGTGGGGGCCGGCCTGGCCGGCCTGGCCGCGACGTACGAACTCACCCGCGCGGGGCGGCGGGTGATCGTCGTGGACCAGGAGAACGAGGCGAACCTCGGCGGCCAGGCGTTCTGGTCGCTGGGCGGTCTGTTCTTCGTGAACAGCCCGGAGCAGCGGCGCATGGGCATCAAGGACTCCCACGAGCTCGCGCTGGCCGACTGGCTCGGCTCGGCGGGCTTCGACCGCGACCGGGAGGACCACTGGCCCCGCCGCTGGGCGCACGCCTACGTGGACTTCGCGGCGGGCGAGAAGCGGAGCTATCTGTACGGCCTGGGCCTGCGGGTGACGCCGATGGTCGGCTGGGCCGAGCGCGGGGCGGGCACGGCGACCGGGCACGGCAACTCGGTGCCGCGCTTCCACCTCACCTGGGGCACCGGGCCCGAGGTGGTGCGGGTGTTCCGCGAGCCGGTGCTCGCCGCCGCCGGACGCGGGCTGGTGACGTTCCGCCACCGGCATCGCGTGGACGAGGTGATCGTGGAGAACGGCGCGGCGGTGGGCGTGCGCGGCACGGTGCTGGTGCCGTCCGCCGAGCCGCGCGGGGTGGCGTCGTCGCGGGCGGCGGCGGGCGGGTTCGAGCTGCGCGCGCAGGCCGTGGTGGTGACCTCCGGCGGCATCGGCGGCGACCACCGGCTGGTTCGGGAGAGCTGGCCGGTCGAACGGCTCGGCCCCGCGCCGGAGTCGATGATCACGGGAGTGCCCGCGTACGTCGACGGGCGGATGCTGGGGATCGCCGAGAGCGCGGGCGCCTCGATCGTCAACCGGGACCGCATGTGGCACTACACCGAGGGCATCAAGAACTGGGACCCGATCTGGCCCGATCACGCGATCCGGATCATCCCCGGGCCGTCGTCGCTGTGGCTGGACGCGACCGGGAAACGGCTGCCCGCGCCGCTGTTCCCCGGCCACGACACGCTCGGCACCCTGCGGCACATCCTGGGCACCGGCCACGACCACACCTGGTTCCTCCTCACCCGGGCCATCGTGGAGAAGGAGTTCGCGCTGTCCGGCTCGGAGCAGAACCCGGACATCACCGGCAAGGACTGGAAGCTCGTGATGGCGCGGGTGCGCAAGGGCGCGCCCGGGCCGGTCCGGGCGTTCCTCGACCACGGTGAGGACTTCGTGGTGCGGCGCACGCTGCGCGAGCTGGTCGACGGCATGAACGCGATCGTGCCCGGCCCGGCCCTCGACCTCGCCGCGGTCGAACGGCAGGTCGTGGCCCGTGACCGCGAGGTCGGCAACGCCTACTCGAAGGATCTACAGCTGATGACGGTCAACAACGCCCGCTCCTACTGGCCGGACCGGCTCACCCGGGTGGCGAAGCCGCACCGCCTCCTCGATCCGGCGCACGGGCCGCTGATCGCCGTGCGCCTGCGGGTGCTGACCCGCAAGACGCTCGGCGGTCTGGAGACGACGCTCGACTCGCAGGTGGTGCGGCCGGACGGCGAGGTGTTCGACGGCCTGTACGCGGCCGGCGAGGCCGCCGGCTTCGGCGGTGGCGGGGTGCACGGTTACAACGCGCTGGAGGGCACGTTCCTCGGCGGCTGCGTCTTCTCCGGCCGTGCCGCCGGCCGCGCGCTGGCCCGGAGCCTGGCGTGAGCCGCCGCACCGCGCTCGTGACGGGCGCGTCCTCCGGCATCGGCGCGGCGGTGGCCACGGCCCTGACCGGACGCGGGTACCGCGTGCTGGGGACCAGCCGCGACCCGGCCCGGATCGAGGCCCCGGTGCCCGGCGTGGAGTATCTGGCGCTGGACCTCGCCGACGAGGCGAGCGTCGAGGCGTGCGCGGCGGCGGCGGGCACCGTCGACATCCTGATCAACAACGCGGGCGAGAGCCAGAGCGGCCCGTTCGAGGAGCTGCCGATGGACGCGGTCGTGCGGCTGTTCCGCATCAACGTCTTCGGCGCGGTCCGGCTCACCCAGCTCCTGCTGCCCGGCATGCGGGAGCGGGGCTACGGGCGGGTGGTGATGGTCGGCTCGATGCTGGCCAGCTTCCCGCTCGCCTACCGCTCCTCCTATGTGGCGTCCAAGGCGGCGATCAAGGGCTTCGCCAACGCCGCCCGCCGGGAGGTCGCCCCCTACGGCGTCGGGATCACGACCGTCGAGCCGGGCTCCATCAGCACCGGCATCAGCGAGCGGCGCACCCAGTACCTGGCGGCGGGCTCGCCGCACACGGACCCGTACCACCGGATGCTGTCGGCGCTCAACGCCAATGAGGCCGACGGCGTTTCGGCCGCCCGGGTGGCCGCCACCGTGCTGCGCGCGATCGAGGCGCCGCGCCCGAGGCCGCTCTACGCGGTCGGCAGCAACGCCCCGGTCGTCTTCGCGCTGCGGCGGCTGGCCCCCCGCTCCGCCGTGGAACGGATGGTGGCCCGCCGCCACGGGCTGCGCTGACCCGCCGGGCGCTGACCCGCCGGGCGCCGGGCCGGGCTGGCGGCGCCCTCGCGTTCGCGCGGTCGGGACCGGACGTGGGTCCGGTGCCGCTCGGCGATCCGGACCCGGGCGCGGGCGCCGCGGGCGCGGCCCATGGCGCGGGTCGGGGTGCGTCACCGCGGCGACCAGGTCCTCGCCGGGCACGCGGACGACGAAGCTGAGCGTGGCGCTCGCGGTCCGGGTGCCGGTCGCGCGCGGGGGGCGGGACACCGTGGTCACGCGGCGCCGTTCCCCCCTCGCGCCGGACCACGCGGGAGGGGCCGGCGCGCGGGAACCCGGTCGGGGATCCGCCGGCCCCGGGAAAGGGGTGTGCGGGACATATCGGGGGACGGGATGCGGGGTTCCGCTGTGGAATTCCGAGTCCGCCTCGGGAAAAATGCGCCCCATGAAAGCCCTCGTACGCTCGGGCGGATCGGGCACCCGGCCGCGCCCCGTCACGCACACCTCGGCGCGGCAGTCGGCCCCCGTGGCCAACAAGCCGCCGCTCTGCTGCGGGCTGGAAGCGATCGCCGCCGCCGGAATCACCGAGGCCGCGATCATCGTGGGGGACACGGCGGAAGAAGCGCGGAAAGCCGTCGGCGACGGCTCGGAATCCGGCATCGAGGTCACCTCTCTCCGGCAGGAGGCCCCGCTCAGCCTGACCCACGCGGTGCTGATCGCGCGGGACTTCCGCGCCGAAGACGACTTTCTGATGTGTCTCGGGGGCAATGCCATCACCGGCGGGATCCCGGACGGGGGGGAGGAATTCCGCGCCGCCCGGCCGGACGCGCGGGTCCTCCCCACCCGGGTGCCCGACCCGTCCTGTTTCTGTGGGGCCGGGCCGGACGCCGCCGGGCGCGTGGTCCGCCTCACCGAGGAGCCCCGGCGGTCCAGGAGCGACCCGGCGCTGGTCGGGGTCTGTCGGTGCGCCCCCGACGTCCACGAGGCGGTGCGCGCCATCCAGCCGCCCCGGCGGGGCGAGCACGCCACCCGCCGGCTGGTGCTCGGCGACTTCGGCACGGCGCGGATCCCGTCATGACGACCCGCGTCCTGGTCACCGGCGGCGCCGGGTTCGTCGGCTCGCACTACGTGCGCGCCCTGCTCGGCCCGGACGGCCCGGGCGATGTCGCTGTCACGGTGCTGGACGCCCTGACGTACGCGGGAAACCCGGCCAATCTCGATCCGGTCCGCGGCCACCCCGGCTTCCGCTTCGCGCACGGCGACATCCGGGACGCCGAGGTGGTCGGCCGGGTCGTCGCCGGGCACGACCAGGTGGTGCACTTCGCCGCCGAGTCGCACGTGGACCGCTCCATCCTGGGCGCCACGGAGTTCGTCACGACCAACGTCCTGGGCACCCAGCACCTGCTGGAGGCGGCGCTGCGCGGCGGCGTCGCGACGTTCGTGCACATCTCCACGGACGAGGTGTACGGCTCACGGGCCGACGGCTCGTCGCGGGAGACGGACCCGGTGCGCCCCAACTCCCCTTATGCCGCGTCCAAGGCGTCCTCGGATCTGCTGGCCCTGTCCTACCACCGCACCCACGGCCTGGACGTGCGGGTGACCCGCTGCTCCAACAACTTCGGGCACCACCACTTCCCCGAGAAGGTCATCCCGCTGTTCATCACCAACCTGCTCGACGGGCGGAGCGTGCCGCTGTACGGCGACGGGCTCAACGTCCGGGACTGGCTGCACATCGACGACCACGTGCGCGGCCTGGAGCTGGTCCGCGCGGGTGGCCGGCCCGGCGAGATCTACAACATCGGCGGCGGCACCGAGCTGACCAACGAGGAGCTGACCCGCCGGCTGCTGGCCGCGTGCGGCGCCGGCTGGGACCGCGTGGAGTACGTCGAGGACCGCAAGGGCCACGACCGGCGGTACTCGATGGACTGGAGCAAGATCCGCGACGAGCTGGGGTACCGGCCGCGCGTCGACTTCGACACCGCGCTGGCCGGGACCGTGGCATGGTACCGGGACAACCGCCGGTGGTGGGAGCCGCTGAAGGCCCGCGCGGCGCTGTGACACGGCGCCGCGCGGGCCCGCCGTTCCCCGGCCGTCTCCCCGCTCGGGCCGCCTGACCGGTGACCGGCGCGGGGCCCGCGATCCGCGCGGTCTCCGGTCGGGCGTCGCCGACGATGCCGGAGACGTCCTGGCGGCTGCGCACGGACCGGCCGAGGTCGCCGCGCGGCAGGTCGCCGAGGCGGAACCAGGCCCGGACTTCCGTCGGCCGACGCCGCGTCGAGCCGGCCGGCGGCCACTCCCCCGCCGCCGTCGCCGACGCCCTCGTCACCACCCTTTTCGACGGCCTCCGCCGCTGACCCCCGCGCGTCTGCCGGGCGCGCGCCCGCCCGCCGGGAGAATGATCATGATCCCGGGGGGCGACGCGCACCAGAAGGGAAGGACGCCATGCCGTACATCACCGTGGGCCAGGAGAACTCCACCGACATCGATCTCTACTACGAGGACCACGGCAGCGGGCAGCCCGTGGTCCTCATCCACGGCTATCCGCTCGACGGGCACTCGTGGGAGAAGCAGACCGCCGCGCTGCTGGACGCCGGCTACCGCGTGATCACCTATGACCGCCGCGGCTTCGGCCAGTCCGCCCAGCCGACCACCGGCTACGACTACGACACCTTCGCCGCCGATCTGCGCACCGTGCTGGAGACGCTCGACCTGACGAACGTGGTCCTCGTCGGCTTCTCGATGGGCACCGGCGAGGTCGCCCGCTACCTCGGCACCCACGGCTCCCAGCGGATCGCGAAGGCCGCGTTCCTCGCCTCCCTGCAGCCGTACCTGCTCGCGACGGACGACAACCCGGCGGGCGCCGCCCCCATCGAGTTCTTCCAGGGGATCGCCGACACCGTCAGGGCCGACCGGTACGCCTACTACACCGCGTTCTACCGGGACTTCTACAACCTGGAGGAGAACCTGGGCACCCGCATCAGCGAGGAGGCCCTGCGCAACAGCCGGCACGTCGCGGCCAGAGGCGGCTTCCACGCCGCCGCCGCGGCGCCGCTGACCTGGCCCACCGACTTCCGCGCCGACATCGCCGCCATCGACGTGCCCGCGCTGATCCTGCACGGCACGGCCGACAACATCCTGCCCGTCGACGCGACCGGCCGGCCGTTCCACAAGGCCCTCCCGGCCGCCGAGTACGTCGAGCTCGACGGCGCCCCGCACGGCCTGCTGTGGACCCACGCCGAGGAGGTGAACAGCGCGCTGCTCGCCTTCCTGGCGAAATGACGCGCCCCGCCGCGCCCCGCCGCGCCCCGCCGCACCCCGCCCCGCGCCTCAGCGCACCAGCGCGGCCCGCTCGCGGGCGGCGCGCACCGCGGCGGAGAGGCCGCCGATGTCGTAGGCGCCGTGGTGCCGGCGCCCGTTGATGAAGAACGTCGGCGTCCCCGACACGCCGCTGCGGTCCGCCGACTCCACGTGCTCGGCGACCCGGCCGCCGCCCCCGTGCTCCCGCAGCGTCCGGTGGAAGCGGTCGGTGTCCAGGCCGATATCGGCCGCGTAGCGCAGCAGATCGGTGGCGCGCAGGGCGCCCTGATGGTCGAGCAGCAGGTCGTGCATCGCCCAGAAGCCGCCCTGCTCGGCCGCCGCCTCGGCGGCCTCGGCGGCGAGCTGGGCGTTGGGGTGGACGTCGTTGAGCGGCAGGTGCCGCCATACGTAGCGGACGTCCCCGAAGTCGGCCAGCAGCTCCCTGACCACGGGCTCGGCCTGACCGCAGTACGGGCATTCGAAGTCCCCGTACTCGACCACCGTCACCGGCGCGTCCAGGGAGCCGCGCACGTGGTCGCGGTCCGGGTCGACGGGGACGGCCAGGTCCACGACGCTCTCGGCCGTGCCGAACAGGGCCCGCGTCCGCGAGTGCCGGGGCAGGAGCCCGATCACCGCCGAGACCGCCCAGGTGGCGGCGAACGAGCAGACCATGGCGGAGAGGATGCCGATCTTCGCCTCCGCCAGCCGGTCGCCCTCGAAGGCGAGGGTGGCGATCAGCAGGGAGACGGTGAAGCCGACGCCCGCGATGGTGCCCCCGGCGACGGTGGCGCCCCAGCCGACCGGCGGGCGCAGCCGGCCGCCGCTGAGCCGCGTGGTGAGCCAGGCGGTGCCGACGATGCCGAGGGGCTTGCCCAGCAGGAAGCCGAAGAGGATGCCCAGGGTGACCGGCGAGCCGAACGCCCGCGACAGCTCGCTTCCGCTGACGGTGATGCCCGTGTTGGCGAGGGCGAACAGCGGGACGATCACATAGCTGCTCCAGGGGTGGTACAGCCCCAGGAGCCGCGCGTTCGGGGAGATGGCGGTGGCGAGGCCGAGCCGCAGGGACCGTTCCAGCTCGGGCGTCGGCTGCTCGCGGAACAGCCGGAACAGGCCGCTGGCCCGCTCCAGATCGGTGCGCGCGGCCGGGTAGGCGTAGGTCAGCAGGCCCATGGCGAGGCCGATGACGACCGGGTCCACGCCCGATTCCAGCAGCGCCGCCCAGGCCGCCACCGCGAGCACCGCGTACACCGCGCCGCGCCGCACGCCCACGGCGCGCACGAGCAGGATCGCGCCGAAGAGGCCGAGGGCGGCGAGGAGCGCCGACGGCTCGATCCGCTCGCTGTAGGCGACGGCGATGACGCCGAGCGCCACGAAGTCGTCCACGACGGCGACGGTGAGGATGAAGACGCGCAGCCCGCCCGGCAGGCGGGAGCCGAAGACGGCGAGCATGCCGAGCGCGAACGCCGTGTCGGTGGACATGGCGGCGCCCCAGCCGCCCGCGGCGCCGTCGTCGGCGTTGAGGGCGAGGTAGATCGCGACGGGTACCAGCATGCCGCTGATCCCGGCGAGCAGCGGCAGGGTGAAACGCCGGCGTTCACGCAGGTCGCCCGTGTCGAACTCGCGGCGCGCCTCCAGGCCGACGACGAAGAAGAAGAGCGTCATCAGGCCGCTGTTCACCCATTCGCGCAGCTCCAGCGACACGCCGTGGGAGCCGAGCCGGATGGACAGGTGAGTGCGCCAGAACGACTCGTAGCCGTCCGGGCCGAGGTTGGCCCAGACGAGCGCGGCGAGCGCGGCGGCCAGCAGGACGGCGGCGCTGCCGGTCTCGGTGCGCAGGAAGTCGCGCAGCGGGGTGCGCATCTCGCCGCCGCACGAGGTCTGGCCGATCGGCCGGGGCGTGGGTGCGGGGTGGTTCATCCCGCCATTCTCCCGCCCCCGGCGGGTGGCGGGCCGAGCTACGGCGGTCCGTGCCGGCGGTCGGCCAGGACATCGTCATGGCCGATGATGAGGCGCGGCGGGCAGGCCAGGCCGAGGCGGGCCAGCCCGGTGTCGTCGTAACGGCGTTCGACGGCGAGCCAGCACGGATACATCGCGAAGGTCCGGCGCGTGGCCTGCTCGGCGGCGGTGCCGGGCCGGCCCGGCGCCCGGCGGAGCGTGAACGGCGGTGCGCTTCCCCGCGTAACGGGCGCGGACGCCGGGTCGTCGAGGTCGGGGACGCGGTAGGTCAGCCGGCCCGCCGCGGCCTCCTCGCCGGCGGCCGGACAGCCGTCGGCGCCCAGGGCGGGTTGGGCGGGGACCAGGTGCCGGCGGCGTCGATCCCGGCCGGGACGACGACCCACCCGCCGCCCGCGAGGTGCACGGTGAACGGCTGCTCGGCGCGCCCGGCGTCCACCACCAGATCGCGGACGTGGGCGTCGCGCAGCCCACGGTCAGCCACCACCCGAAGAAACCGCGCGAGGCCGGGCCACTGACCTCGCAGCGGCGCGGCACCTGGGGGCTGTACTACCGGGTCGCGCCCTCCGTCGTCGCCGCGATGTCCGCGATGCTCGACCGGCGCGGCGCCGGAGCGCCGAAGACCAGGGCGACGAGGGCGAGTCCCGCGACACCGCCCGCCAGTTGCGCGCCGACGAAGCCGGGCAGGGAGGCGGGCGCTATCCCCGCGAACGTGTCGGTGAAGGCGCGTCCAGCGGTGACGGCCGGGTTCGCGAAGGAGGTCGAGGAGGTGAACCAGTAGGCCGCGCCGATATAGGACGCCACCGCGGGCGGGGCGAACGCGAGACGGCCGGTGCGGGCCAGGCCGAAGATCAGCAGCACCAGCCCGGCGGTCGCCACCAGCTCGCCCAGCAGCAGGTGCCCGGCGGAACGCTCGTGCGTGGACCACTCGACGGCCGGCAGGTCGAACATGGCGTTCGCCAGCACCGCGCCGACGATCGCCCCCGCCGTCTGGGCGGGTAGGTAGAACGCGGCTTCGCGGGCGGTGACGCCGGGGCCGCCGCGACGGGCGGTCCACCACTCGGCGAGGGTGACGACCGGGTTGAAGTGCGCGCCGGAGACCGGTCCGAGCAGGACGATGAGCACGCCGAGGCCGAAGACCGTGGCCAGGGAGTTGGCCAGCAGCTGGACGCCGACGTCCTCGGTCAGCTCGGTGGCCTGGATGCCCGAGCCGACGACCACCGCCACCAGGGCGGCGGTGCCGACGAGTTCGGCGGCGGCCCGGCGCGCCGGCGGGACGCGCGGCGGGGTGGCACCGGGCGCGGACACCGGCCCGGCCGACTCAGCGGACTCAGGGGCGGGCGCGGTCGGAAGCTCGGCAGCGGTCAACTTTGCACTCCTGGGCGATGGACGGACGGTCGACGGACGGTCAGGGGCAGGCGCGCTTGCGCTCGGCGTTCGCGCGGGCGGTGGCGGCCAGCTCGGCGAGCCGGCCCGTGAGGACGTCGAGCGCCTCGGGCCTGAGGCGGTAGTAGGTGAACCGGCCGCAGGGTTCGGTCTCCACCACCCCGGCCTCCCGCAGCACGCGCAGGTGGTTGGAGAGGTTGGTCTGCCGGGCACCGGTCTCGGCCACCAGGTGTGTGGTGCACAGCGTCTCCCGGGCCAGCAGGGCCACGATCCTCAGCCGCAGCGGATCGGCCAGCGCCCGGATCACATCAGTATCGACTGAAGTCAGCATGAGCTGATACTTTCACACCGGCCGGAGCCCTTGCCGGCCCGGCCCCCGCCCACCATCACCCACGACCGCCCGCTACCGCCGAAGACCGAAGGATGACCCACATGTCCGCGACCCCCGCCGCGTCCGTCCTCTTCGTCTGCGTCCACAACGCCGGTCGCTCCCAGATGGCCGCCGGCTTCCTCGGCCACCTCGCGGGCGACCGCGTCGAGGTGCGCTCGGCCGGCTCCCTGCCCGCCGACCGGATCAACCCGGCCGCCGTCGAGGCCATGCGAGAGGTCGGCGTCGACATCACCGCCGAGCACCCCAAGGTGCTCACCACCGAGGCCGTTCAGGCGTCCGACTACGTCATCACCATGGGCTGCGGCGACGCCTGCCCCGTCTTCCCCGGAAAGACCTACCGCGACTGGCTGCTGGACGACCCGGCCGGCCAGGGCGTCGAGGCCGTGCGGCCCATCCGCGACGAGATCGAGAAGCGCGTCCGCGAGCTGATCGCCGAGATCGACGCCCGCGCCGCCGGCTGACCGGCCGGGCGCCCGCGCGGGCTACCAGTGCGCCGGGCGGGTGAGGGTCCCGGGCAGCTTTGTCGCGCCATCGCCCCGGGCCGCGTCAAGCTGGGACTGGGTGAGGAAGAGGACACCTGTGAGGTCGGCGCCGCGCAGATCGGCGTCGCGGAGATCCGCGCCGGTCACGTCGGCGGTACGCAGGTCGGCCTTCCGCAGGTCGGCCGCGACGAGTCGGGCGCCGCGCAGGTTCGCGCCGCGCAGGTTCGCGCCGGCGAGGCGGGCACCGATCAGGTCGGCTCCCCGGTGGTTCCGTCTGCGGCCCGGGACCTTCTCCCGGACCAGCTCGCTGGCGCGCGACAGCAGGGCGTTGACGTCCTGCCGCACCGCCGCCACGTCCACGGCGGCGAGCGCTTCGGCGTCCGCGCGGGTGAGGCGGTCGGTGGCGCGCAGCGCGCGGCGGAGATCGCCGTGCAGGGGGCGGGCGCCGGGCAGGGCGAGGGCTTCGGTGAGGTACCGGAGCAGCTCGTGGAGTCCGCGCATCACGGGGAAGACCTCGAACATCCGGCGTGCCGCCTTCGGGTCCCGCCGCCAGTCCCGGCCGCCGAAGGTGAGCCGGGAAACCTTCTGGCCCGCGCCGAAGCAGTCGAAGACGGTGCAGCCGGCGAAGCCCTCGCCGCGCAGGCGCGGGTGGATGCCGCAGCGGAAGTCGTCGGCGCGCAGGTTCCCGCACGGCTGCCCGGCGGCCTTGTCGACGGCGAAATCGGCCGAGGCGGCGAAGGGCAGCGCGACGCAGCAGAGCGCGAAGCAGTTCGCGCAGTCGGCACGGAGATCGGCGGGTTCGGGGAGGGCGTGGGGCGTCACAAGCGCCATTCTGCCCCGGCCGGGTGAGTGCGCGACGTCATGCTCAGCCGAAGTCGCACAGCGGCACAGGGGGTCCGTCAGCCCATGACGGCTTCGGCATGGGCTGACGTATCCGCTCATCGACCCGAGTGCCCGGGGCCGGGGTGGTGCCCGGGGCCGGATCCGAACCGCGTTCAGCGCGCTTCGGGGGCGCCGGTTCCGGCCGTTGACGCACCCGGGCGGGTCGCCTCGGCGTCGCCGGCTCGTCTGGCGCGCTCCCTGGCGGGAGTCGGGCGTCGCCCGCCTTCGGCCGCGTGGCGCCGCCGGCGGGCGCGGGGTCCAGGGGCTGGTCGGCACGTGGGGTTGGCGCGGCGGGCATCTGGGCGCGCACGCACGGAGCTCGCAGCGGCGCACCGTGGCGACGACGCGGGGCTGCCCGGATACCTGGTCGCCGAGCCAGCGGGCACAGTGCACGCAGTCGGCGCCGGCCCACTGGCGGGCGGTCAGCTGCTGGGCCAGGTCGCGCCCGGCCAGTTCGGGCGGCAGCGACTCGGGCCGTATCAGTGGGCAGATGTGGAGTGCGCCATCCAGGTAGTGCTGGCGGCAGTCGGCGCAGGTGATGAGCAGACGCGCGGCAGAGCGCTCCGGCTCAGGCATAGGTGCCTCCGAGCGGGGTCTGTTCCAGCGCGCGCCGCAGGCGGTCCGGGGAGGTGAGGCCGGTCGGGCCGGTCGGCACCAGCCACCGGGTGCCGGGCCCGCCGCACCACGTCGCGGGCGGGACCCGGATGACCGTGCCGGGACGCGGCACCATCACGCCGAGCGTGGCCTGGTCCCACATGTCGGCCGCGCCGAGCCGGATGAGCCAGGTGTAGATGGGCTCGGCGTCCTGGTGGAGGAGCACGGCGCCGGAGGTGGAGCCGAGCCAGGTGAGGACGTGCCGCGCCCGGTAGGCGGGCACCCGCACCGCTTCCCACCAACGGCCGGACGGCAGCCTCCGCACCCCCTGCTCGACGGTCGGCATCCAGTGGGGGTACGGAGCGGCAAGAGCGCGGATCACACAGCCGAAACTACGGCCGGTGATCAACGCCTTACAGACATGAAGCGTGGCTGTTCGTTCCCGTGCGGAGCGGGCGGACTACGCTTCGTAACCCTTAAGTCACCTCGAAGAACCGCGCCAACTGCCGCTGCTGCGGGCTCAGCCGACGCCGCTTGCTCGACCCTAGTGCTGTCTGGAAGGCGTCCGCCGCCATCCGCTGGTGCCGCAACCACTCCGGCGTCTCATCCAGCAGCCCGGCCAGAATCGCGGTTGCCTCATCCGGTTGCCGCAGCATCGCGTGGGCCTGCGCCACGTCCAGAAGATGCCGCCGCATGAACGTCCGCGACGCCTTCGGCATCCTCGCCGACAGGGCCAGCACCCGGCGCGGGCGCTCGGCGACGAGCTGGTTCTCGATTCCCTGGAACGCGACCGTCCGCCAGTCGAACCGGCCCCAGGACGACATCTCCAGGGCCCCGCTGCCGCCGAGCGCCGCACCTGCCGTCCTCGCCAGCCGCAGATACTCCCGAGCCTCGCGCGGCCGGTTGTTCCTGGCCGCCGCGGCTGAGGCGTGAACCAGGAGCTTCCCCCACACGCCGAGAGTCGCTGGCGACGCCCGGGAGATACGCGGCTCGATCTCCTCGGCCGTCATGGCACTGATTTGCTCGGCCTCGTCCAGCCGCCCCTGGCGCATCAGCAGCCAGCCTTGCTGGTAAACCGCACCCGCCACGACCGCGCGGTCCCCGACCGTGTCAGCGTCGCGGACCGCGTCTCTGAGCGCGACATGCGCCAGGTCGTAGGCGCGGACCTGGGTGAGGTAGCGGCCAGCCATCTGAAGTACGTTCGCGCGCAGTCGGACCGCGCGGTCGTGTTCGCGGTCGCCACTGAAGTGGGCGGCAGCGACGTGGGAGGAGCGGACCAGCGACGGCAGTAGCTCAGCGACCTCGTCGTAGTCGTCGCGGTGGTAGGCGCGGGCGACATCGGTCGCGACGCGCTGGAGCTGGTCGAGGTCGGGTTCGTCGGCGGCGATGGTGTCCAGGCGACCGGCGAACGTGGCGGGGGGCGCGATGGCCTGCCGGAGCGGCATCAGTGTCAGGTTGTCGTCGTTGGTCCGGCGCCGCTGGTGGGGGCCGCCAGATTCGAAGAGGGCGGACGTGCGGACCTTCAGGGCGCGGGCCAGCGCGTGGTAGGTCTCGATCCGCGCCGAGCCGCCGCGCTCGATCTTCTTCACGACGCCGAGGCTCAGGCCGGCACGTTCGGCCAGCACTTCCTGGGTCATGCCGCGGGCGCGGCGGAACTCTCGCAGGCGGTCACCGGGGAGGGGAGAGTCATGCATGGAAGTGCCCCGTCCTATGCGCGACTTGCTAGTCACTCGCCAGCATAGGACGGGGCTTTCTTCTGTGTGCTCGCGTCGTCCGGCTGTTCATGGGCGGGCCAGATCTTCCCGCCGAGCAGCCGAGGGGATTCTCACCCCTCAGCCCTCGCAGATCCGTACGTGACGATCTCTCGTCATGCGGCTCTTGAGACCCCTGCTGAGCGCGAGCTCGCTGGGCCGGCGGCGAAGGTCTCCATTGAGGTGCAGGACGACGGGCGGGTGAAGCTGAACGTCGACAAACTCGGTGGCTCGGCGAGCCGAAGTCCCTGACCTGGCTGCGCAAGAGGGTCGAGCGGATGCTGCCGAAGTCGACCTGCCGGACTGCTGTTCGAGGTGAACGCCTGGACCGGCTTCCTCGACGCCTTCAATCCACCTCGGGGACGGCACCACCCGGATGAAGGACCTGTCCACCTCGGTGGTCGCGCTGCTGGTCGTCCGAGGCGTGCAACATCGGCCTGACCCCGGTGGTGAACCCCGGCTACGACGTCCTGACTCGAGCGCCGGTACGCGGACGAGGGACAGGCCGGCCTTGCCGACCGGCCCAGCCGACCGCGCACCGTCCCGCGCCGCACTCCCGCGGCGGTCGAGGCCCGGGTGGTCGAGCTGCGCACGGCACGCAAGCTCGGGCCGGCCCGCATCGGCCCCATCCTGGGCCTGCCCGCCTCCACCGTCCTCCGCGTCCTCGTCCGGCACGGGCCTGAACCGCCTGGCCTGGCTGGACCGTCCCACCGGTCAGGTGATCCGCCGCTACGAGCGCGACCGGCACCTGTGCCTCCACGACCACGTGATCATCCGTGGGTGGTGCGTTGATCACTTGAGCTCGCCAGCGTTTGAAGACAGGCGGGTTGCCTCCGGGATCCCCTCGAAGCGATTACTTGGCTAGCCACGCAATCGATGTTACTTTTATGTGGCTGGCCACGGAACGGTCGGCGCGGCATTCCACTTGAGGAGACCACCGTGATGAAGGCCATCGTTTTTGACGCGTTCGGCGGTACCGAGGTTCTGCACGAGGCGGAGATCGACATTCCTCAGCCCGGCTCCGGCCAGGTCCGTGTGCGTGTACAGGCTGTTGGCGTCAACCCGGTGGACGGCAAGATCCGCTCCGGTGTCATGGAGGCCATCTTCCCCACCACGCTGCCCGCCGTCCCCGGCGGGGAGATCGCCGGTGTGGTCGACGCCGTCGGCGAGGGCGTCGACCACTTGAAGGTGGGGGACGAGGTCCTGGGCTGGTCCGACACCGGCTCCTACGCCCAGTACGCCCTGGCACCCGCGGCCGTCCTCGCGCCCAAGCCGACCGGCCTGGACTGGACACACGCCGCTGCCCTTCCGGTGGCGAGCGACGGTGCCGAACGCGTGCTGGACCTGCTCGGCGTCACCTCGGGTGAGACGCTGCTGATCCACGGAGCGTCCGGCGCGCTCGGCACCATCGCCGTCCAGCTCGCCGTCGCACGCGGCGCCCGCGTTATCGGCACGGCCGGAGCCGCCAACCAGGAGTACGTCACCGCGCTCGGCGCGACCGCGCTGGTCTACGGGGACAACCTGGTCCAGCGGGTCCGCGAGCTCGCCCCCGAAGGGGTGGACGCTGTCTTCGACGCCGCGGGCAAGGGCGCACTGGAGGACTCCATCATCCTGCGCGGCGGCACCGATCGGATCGTCACCACCGCCGATTTCCGCGCCCGCGAACTCGGCGTCGTCTTCGCGGAGGGCCCGCAGCGCCGCTCCGCCGCGCGGCTGGCCGAACTGGCCCGGCAGGCCGCCGACGGCACACTGGTGACCACGCTCAGCGCCACCTACCCGCTGGCAGAAGCCGCCAAGGCGCAGCAGGCCAGCGATGCCGGCCACAACCGCGGCAAGATCGTCCTCACCGTCAACTAACCGATCACCCCCAAACTCTTGTGGTCAGGGAGCGACAATGTCCGACACCACCGCGTCGGAGCTGCCGAACGCGGCGCGCGACGGGCGATTGAGCTATGCCATCTTCCAACTCGCCCGCGCGCGGAGCCAGGGCGCCCCGAGGGCAACCCTCGCTCCGCGCGGGGCGACAAGAACCCTCTGCGGACGCCTCGACGCCGTATGAGTGGCGCATCACCGCGGCGGTCGAGGAACGCACGTGTACGCACGTTCGCGCACCGTGGACCCGCCAGCGCCACACGGGCGCAGACCCCGCCGTTCCGGCCGGTGCACAAGAACTGCCCGCAGAGCAGCCGCGCCGCAGCCGGCCCTTCTTCCAGGCCGCCACGCCGGGTTCGCCCCGCGACCGCACAGGCCCGTGCGGAGTCGTGATCACGTGGCCGGGAAAGGATTGGACGGGGTGACGCTGGGGCTTGTAGCTTGCGGCTGACCGTGACACCGCCCGAGGAGGTGAGACCCATGAACGCTGTATCGATGTGGGTGCTCCCGCTTCCCGTCACGGTCGGGCGATTGACGTAGGTGTCGCCGGGAGCGCCTCGCCAACAAGGCACTCCCGAAAGGCAACACCTATGCACTCTCGGCAGTTCACCGCCGAGCCGTCGTCGAACGATGCGGTCGAGCGCGACTTCACCGTGGGCGACGTCCCCGGAGTTCCCTGCTCGCCGGCCTCCGGCGCCGATCGCGCGCCCCTCATGTTCGACGTGATCATTGCCGGGTGCGGGCCGACTGGCGCGATGCTGGCCGCCGAGCTGCGGCTGCACGATGTGCGGGTCCTCGTTCTGGAGAAGGAAACCGAGCCCGTGTCGTTCGTCCGCATAGTCGGTCTGCATATTCGCAGTATCGAGCTGATGGCAATGCGCGGACTGCTGGATCGCGTTCTCCAGCATGGAAGACAGCGTCCGGCCGGCGGTTTCTTCGCCGCCATCCCCAAACCCGCGCCCAAGGGCCTGGATTCCGCGTACGCCTATCTGCTGGGTATCCCGCAGCCGGTCATCGAACATCTTCTTGAAGAACATGCGATCGAACTGGGTGCGCAGGTCCGACGCGGTTGCGCGGTCGCCGGTTTCGAGCAGGACGACGAGGGTGTGACCGTCGAGCTGGCCGACGGGGAACAGCTGCGTTCGCGCTATCTCGTCGGCTGTGACGGCGGGCGCAGCACGGTGCGCAAGCTGCTCGGTGTCGGCTTCCCGGGCGAGCCCTCACGGACCGAGACGCTGATGGGCGAGATGGAAGTGGGCGTGCCGCAGGAGGAGATCGCCGCCAAGGTGACCGAAATCCGCGAGACCCATCAGCGATTCTGGCTCCGGCCCTTCGGCGAAGGGGTCTACAGCGTCGTAGTCCCCGCCGCGGGAGTCAGCGACCGCGCGGAACCGCCCACCCTCAAGGATTTCAAACAACAGCTGCGCGCCATCGCCGGAACCGATTTCGGCGTGCACTCCCCGCGCTGGTTGTCCCGCTTCGGCGATGCCACCCGGCTGGCCGAACGTTATCGGGTCGGGCGGGTGCTGCTGGCCGGCGATGCGGCACACATCCATCCACCCACCGGCGGACAGGGCCTCAACCTGGGCGTTCAGGACGCATTCAACCTCGGCTGGAAACTGGCCGCCCAGATCCGCGGCTGGGCGCCGGAAACACTGCTGGACACCTACCAGGCCGAACGTCATCCGGTCGCCGCGGACGTGCTGGACAACACCCGCGCCCAGATGGAACTGCACTCCACCGAACCGGGCCCGCAGGCCGTGCGCAGGCTGCTCACCGAACTGATGGACTTCGACGAGGTGAACCGCTATCTGATCGAGAAGATCACCGCGATCGGCATCCGCTACGACTTCGGCGAAGGCCCCGACCTGCTCGGCCGCCGCCTGCGCGACATCGACGTGAAACAGGGCCACCTCTACGGTCTGCTGCATCGCGGCCGCGGCCTGCTGCTGGACCGCACCGAACGCCTGACCGTCGGGGGCTGGCCAGACCGGGTCGATTACCTCGCGGATCCCACTGCGGTACTGGATGTTCCGTGCGTCCTGCTACGCCCCGACGGCCACGTCGCGTGGATCGGCGACGATCAGCAGGACCTGGACGACCACCTCTCCCGCTGGTTCGGCAAGCCCGCCAACTGATGTCGCCTGAGCAACCGAAAAGGCCCGTGAGGAGGATCGAACGGCCAGTAGCGACTGACGAGCGGAAGGCTGGAGGCAGCATCAGCCGTGGTGCTCTCTGGCGCCAGGGTCGGCCTGCGAGGAGGGTGAGCCTCCGAGTGACGACCGGAGGACGGCGGAAGAGCACCGCGGAGTGGATCGGCGCAGGCGGCCGTGCGTTCGTCTCACGACAGACGATTCGCGAAATCGCCGCTGGTGTCAGCGTCTCGGTCGGCGTCGTGCACAAGACACTCAGCTCTCAGGCGCGGGAACTCCGCGCAGGGCGCGCGTAGGGCTGAGAGCAGAGGTCAGGGCTCCGGTCGCGTGCCGGTGGGCGGGCGTGGGGGCGGAGTCGACCGGGCCGGCGCGGCGTCGGGTGCGGCCCTCGACGCGGCTACGCCCGGCCGTGTCTCGATCCGTCGTGGGACACCGGCCGGGGCTGTGGGCGGGTGTCGGGGTGCGGGCGGTCGGGGTGGGTGGGGGTGAGGCTGTCGACCAGGCGGAGGATTTCCATCGGGAGCGGGAAGATCAGGGTCGAGTTCCGCTCGCTGGCGATCTCGGTCATCGTGGACAGGATCCGCAGGTGCATCGAGGCCGGGTGCCGTTCGAGGCGTTCGGCGGCGTCCGACAGGGTTTCGGCGGCCTCGAACTCGCCCTTGGCGTGGATGACCTTGGCCCGCCGGTCGCGTTCGGCCTCGGCCTGGCGGGCCATGGCGCGGCGCATCGTCTCGGGCAGTTCGACGTCCTTGATCTCGACCAGGGTGACCTTGACGCCCCACGGGTTGGTCACGTCGTCGATGATCCGCTGAAGCCGCTGGTTGATCTCGTCCCGGTTGATCAGCAGCTCATCCAGGTCCACTTGACCGAGGATGCTGCGCAGCGTGGTCTGGGCGATCTGGGAGGTGCCCTTGATGTGGTTCTCGATGGCGACCACCGAGCGGTTGGGGTCGACCACGTTGAAATAGGTCACGGCGTTGACGCGGACCGTCACGTTGTCCTTGGTGATGACGTCCTGCGGCGGGATGTCCATGGTGACCGTCCGCAGGGAGACGCGGACCATGCGGTCGACCATCGGGATGATGAGGAACAGTCCCGGGCCTCTGGCGCCGATGATCCGGCCGAGGCGGAAGACCACGCCTCGTTCGTACTCGGGGACGACCTTGACGGCCATCAGGGTGAGCAGCAGCAGGACGGCCGCGACGACGATCGCGGTGATGAGCAGTGCTTTCACGGGGGTTCCTCCTCGGCGGCGCGACGGTCCGTTCGTGGGCCGGCGTCCTCGACAACCAGATCAAGCCCCTCCTGGCCCACCACGCGGACGCGCTGCCCCTCCCTGACGGGGGCGTCCCTGCCGCGCACGGTCCACCACGCCCCCTCCAGCAGCACCTGACCGGCGCCGTTCCCGGTGCGGCGCACCACGGCCTCGCGGCCGAGCAGCGCCTCCCGGCCGGTGGTGGGCCGGGCCAGGAAGGCCCGCCGGGCGAGGCGGACGGCCAGCAGCGATCCGGCGACGGCCGCCGCCAGGGCGAGGGCGACGAGCCCGGCGAGCGCGATGCCCGTGAGCACGTCCACCGCCCCGGTGGCGAGCGCCGCCCCGGGTGGCGCGAACAGCCGGACGGCCGGGGTCCGGCCCGGCCCGAGGGGCGCGACCAGCCCCCATATGTCCGGAATACTGCCCATACGCCTCATGGTGCCGGAGGTCGCCGCGCGCGGCGCTTCGGGGCCGCCGTCAGCGTGCGACCCGCTCGCCGGCCCGCCAGATGTCGCGGACCAGGGGGACGCCGGGGCGGTAGGCGAGGTGGACGTGGCTGGGCGCGTCGAGCAGCACCAGGTCGGCGCGGGCGCCCGGGACCAGTCGGCCGATGTCTGTGCGGCGCAGGGCGCGGGCGCCGCCCGCGGTGGCCGCGTGCACCGCCTCGTCGGGGGTGAACCCCATCTCGCGGACCGCGACCGCGACGCAGAACGGCATGGAGCTGGTGAACGACGACCCCGGGTTGCAGTCGGTGGACAGCGCGACGGGGACGCCCGCGTCGAGGAGGCGGCGGGCGTCGGGGTAGCGGGCGCGGGTGGAGAACTCGGCTCCCGGCAGCAGGGTCGCGACGGTCGCGCCACCCGCGTCGGCCAGCGCGTCCACGTCGGCGTCGGTGAGGTGGGTGCAGTGGTCGGCGGAGGCGGCGCCGAGCTCGACGGCGAGCCGGACGCCGGGGCCGTGGGTGAGCTGGTTGGCGTGGACGCGGGGCGTCAGGCCGCGCGCGGCGCCGGCCGTGAGGACGGCCCGCGCCTGGTCCTCGTCGAACGCCCCGCGCTCGACGAAGACGTCGACCCACCGGGCGTGGGGGGCGCAGGCGTCCAGCATGGGTCCGGTGACGAGGGCGACGTAGCCGGCCGGATCACCGGCGTACTCGGGGGCCACGATGTGGGCGCCGAGGAACGTCGTCTCGTCCGTGTGGGCGGCGGCGATCGCCAGGGCGCGGGCCTCGTCGCGCACGGTCAGGCCGTAGCCGGACTTGGTCTCGATGGTGGTCGTCCCCTGGAGCAGGGCCTCGCGCACATGGCGGGCGACCGTGGCGTGGAGGTCGGCGTCGGAGGCGGCCCGGGTGGCGGCGACGGTGGTGCGGATGCCGCCCGCGCGGTAGGGACGGCCCGACATGCGGGCGTTGAACTCGTCGGTCCGGTCGCCCGCGAAGACCAGGTGGGAGTGGGAGTCCACGAAACCGGGAACGGCCGCCCGTCCGGCGGCGTCGACGCGGATGTCGGCGGCGGGCGCCGCGCGGGTGGCCCCGACCCAGACGACGCGGCCGGCGTCCATGACGACGGCGGCGTCCTCGATGACGCCGAGCGGTCCACCGGAGCCCCGGCCGGGGTCGTTGGTGACGAGGCGCCCGATGTTCACGACAACCGTCGCGCCGGCCCCGGCCCCGGCGGCCCGCTCCGGCCCGGTCACGGGGTGGCTCCCCCGGCCCTGGGCGGGCGCACCGGACCGAGGGCACCGACGACGATCCGGGGTGCCCGGGCGGCGGCGGGCGTTCCGCCGGCCCCGGCGGCCCGCTCCGGCCGGGTCATCCGGTGCCCCCGGCCCCGTGGGCGGACCCCGTCCGACCGAAGCCGCCGACGGCGGACCGGCGCCGGCGGAGAGGAGGCCGCTCCGCGTGGTCGTGGCGGCAGCGGAGCCGGCGCGGGCGGCCACCGCGTCGCCGTCCCGGCGGCGGGGATGTGGGTGTCAGCGCGGACCCCGGGCGGGCTCACCGGCATGCGAGGGCCTCCAGGGTGTCGGTGAGGGCGGTGACCCCGGCCAGGCAGTCGTCCTCGCGTGCCGATTCGGCGGGTGAGTGGGACACGCCCGTGGGGTTGCGCACGAACAGCATGGCGGCGGGCACGGCGGCCGAGAGTACGCCCGCGTCGTGGCCGGCGCCGGTGGGCAGGACGGGGGCGCCGCCGAGGAGCCCGGCGACCCGGTCCCGCAGACCGCCGTGGAACTCGGTGACGGGGGTGAACGACTCGCGGGTGACGCGGACGTCGACGCCGTCGCGCGCGCCGCGTTCGGCCGCCGTCCGCTCGATCTCCGCGACGACGGCACGCAGGGTGGCCTCGTCGGGGGCGCGGGAGTCGAGCCAGCCCCGGACCAGGGAGGCGATGGCGTTGACGCCGCCCGGCTCGACGGCGACCTTGCCGAACGTGGCCAGCGCCCCGGCGAGCCGTGCGCGTTTGCGCGCGGCGAGCACCGTGTGGGCGTAGGTGAGCATCGGGTCGCGGCGGTCCTCCAGGCCGGTGGTGCCCGCGTGGTTGGCCTCGCCGTGGAAGTCGAACCGCCAGCGGCCATGCGGCCAGATGGCGGAGGCGACGCCGACCGGGTGGCCCGACAGGTCGAGCCGACGGCCCTGTTCGATGTGCAGCTCGACGAACACGCCGACGCGGCCGAGCCGTTCGGGGTCGGGGCCGAGGGCCTCCGGGTCGTGCCCGGCGCGCTCCATGGCGCGCGCGAGGGAGATCCCGTCCGCGTCGCGCAGCTCCCGGGCCCGCTCCGGGGCGAGTTGACCAGTCGTCAGGCGGGACCCGGCGCAGGCGACGCCGAAGCGGGCGCCCTCCTCGTCCGCGAAGTTGACCACGGCGAGGGGGCGGCGCGGCCGGGCGGCGCGGGCCCGCAACCCGTCCAGGGCGGCGAACGCCGAGACGACGCCGAGCGGCCCGTCGAAGGCGCCGCCGTCCGGGACGGAGTCGAGGTGGGAGCCGGTGACCACGGCGTCCCCGGCGGCCGGATCGCCCAGCCACGCCCACTGGTTGCCGTTGCGGTCCACCTCGTACGCCAGCCCGCGCGCCCCGGCCGCCGCGCGGAACCAGGCGCGGCAGTCGGCGTCGGCGCCGGTCCAGGCGAACCGCCGGTACCCGCCGGAGCCGAAGTCGCGTCCGACCGGCAGCAGTTCGCGCCACATCTCCGTGAACGCCCCGGCGCTCGCCGTCACGCCTCCTCCCGCATGGGGACGCGGACGCCGCGCTCCGCCGCGATGTCCTCGGCCCGGTCGTAGCCCGCGTCGACGTGGCGGATCACGCCCATGCCCGGGTCGTTGGTGAGCACCCGGCGGATCTTCTCGGCGGCCAGTGGCGTGCCGTCCGCGACCGTCACCTGCCCGGCGTGCAGGGAGCGGCCGATGCCGACGCCACCGCCGTGGTGGACGGAGACCCAGGACGCGCCGGAGGCCACGTTCACCATCGCGTTCAGCAGCGGCCAGTCCGCGATCGCGTCCGAGCCGTCCCGCATGCCCTCGGTCTCCCGGTAGGGCGAGGCGACCGAGCCGCAGTCCAGGTGGTCGCGGCCGATGACGACCGGCGCCTTGAGCGTGCCGTCCGCCACCATCTCGTTGAACCGCTCCCCGGCCCGGTCCCGTTCGCCGTAGCCCAGCCAGCAGATCCGGGCGGGGAGGCCCTGGAAGCGGACCCGCTCGCCGGCGAGACGGATCCAGCGGGCGAGCGGCTCGTTGTCCGGGAAGAGGTCGAGGACGGCGCGGTCCGTGGCGGCGATGTCGGCCGGGTCGCCGGACAGGGCGGCCCAGCGGAAGGGGCCCTTGCCCTCGCAGAACAGCGGCCTGATGTAGGCGGGTACGAAGCCGGGGAACGCGAACGCCCGCTCGTAGCCCGCGAGTCGGGCCTCGCCCCGGATGGAGTTGCCGTAGTCGAAGACTTCCGCGCCCGCGTCCTGGAAGCCGACCATCGCCTCGACGTGCCGGGCCATCGACTCCCGCGCCCGGCGGGTGAAGTCGGCCGGCTTCTCGCGGGCGAGGGCGGCCATGTCGGCGAAGTCGACGCCGAGCGGCAGGTAGGCCAGCGGGTCGTGGGCGGAGGTCTGGTCGGTGACGACGTCGATCGGCGCGCCCAGGGCCAGCAGGCGGGGCACGGCGTCCGCCGCGTTGCCCAGCAGGCCGACGGACAGCGGCCGGCGGGCGTCACGGGCCTCGCCGGTCAGCCGCAGCGCGTGCTCCAGCGTGTCGGCGCGGATGTCCAGGTAGCCGTGGGCGATACGCCGTTCGATCGCGCGGGGGTCGCAGTCGACGCACAGCGCGACGCCGCCGTTCATCGTGACGGCGAGCGGCTGGGCGCCGCCCATCCCGCCGAGTCCGGCGGTGAGCGTGACGGTCCCGGCGAGCGAGCCGCCGAAGCGCTTGGCCGCCACCGCCGCGAACGTCTCATAAGTGCCCTGGAGGATGCCCTGAGTGCCGATGTAGATCCACGAACCGGCCGTCATCTGCCCGTACATGGTGAGACCGAGAGCCTCCAGCCGCCGGAACTCCTCCCAGGTCGCCCACTCCCCCACCAGGTGGGAGTTGGCGATCAGCACCCGGGGCGCCCACTCGTGCGTGGTCATCACGCCGACCGGCCGTCCCGACTGCACGAGCATGGTCTCGTCGGCCCTGAGATCCCGGAGCGTGCGGACCATGGCGTCGAACGACGCCCAGTCGCGGGCGGCCTTCCCAGAGCCGCCGTAGACCACCAGCTCGTCGGGGTGCTCGGCGACCTCCGGGTCGAGGTTGTTGTGCAGCATCCGCAGCGCGGCCTCCTGGGGCCAGCCGCGGGCGGTGAGGTCCGGGCCGCGGGCGGCACGGACGGGGCGGGCACCGTGCATGGGTGGGGTCCTGTCCTGTCGGTGGGGATCGGGGGGAATCGGTGGGACGCGCGTTCAGCGGAGCGGGCCGGTGACCGACTCGGCGGCGGCGAGGGCCTCGCCGGACGCCGTGTAGACCACGGCGGCCTCGATCTCGGGCGCGAGATAACGGTCGGGTCCCGGGCCGGGAACCCGCCGCCGCAGCCCGGCGCGGACGGCGGCGGTGGCCGGTGCCGCCGCCAGGGGCGCGCGCAGGTCCAGGCCCCGGGCGGCGGTGAGCAGCTCGATCGCCACCACGCGGGTGAGCCCGTCGACGGCGCGGCGCAGCTTGCGCGCGGCCGACCAGCCCATGGACACGTGGTCCTCCTGGAGGGCGCTGGAGGGGATGGAGTCGACCGATGCCGGGACCGCGAGCCGCTTCAGCTCGGCGACGATGGCGGCCTGGGTGTACTGGGCGATCATGTGGCCCGAGTCCACGCCGGGGTCGTCGGCGAGGAAGGCGCTCAGCCCGTGGTTGCGCGCCACGTCGAGGAACCGGTCGGTGCGGCGCTCGGCGATCGAGGCGACGTCGGCGGTGGAGATGGCGAGGAAGTCCAGGACGTGGGCGAGGGGGGCGCCGTGGAAGTTCCCGTTGCTCTCGACCCGGCCGTCCGGGGTGACCACCGGGTTGTCGATGGCGGCGGCCAGCTCGCGAGAGGCCACCAGCTCGGCGTGCGCGAGGGTGTCGCGGGCCGCGCCGTGCACCTGAGGGGCACAGCGCAGCGAGTAGGCGTCCTGGACGCGGGTGCACGCGGGGCCGCGGTGGCTGGCCATGATGCCCGAACCGGCCAGCAGCGCACGGAGGTTGGCCGCGCTGTCGGCCTGGCCCGGATGCGGCCGGAGCGCCTGGAGGTCGGCGGCGAACACGGCGTCGGTGCCGAGCAGCGCCTCCACGCTCATCGCTGCGGCGATGTCGGCGCAGCGCAGCAGGAGCCGCAGGTCGTGGCAGGCCAGCAACAGCATGCCGAGCATGCCGTCGGTGCCGTTGATCAGGGCCAGCCCCTCCTTCTCCCGCAGGACGAGCGGCTCGATCCCCGCGTCGGCGAGGGCTTCCCCGGCCGGGCGCGGGACGCCTCCGGCGTCGCGGACCTCGCCCTCGCCCATGGCCGCGAGCGCGCAGTGCGCGAGCGGCGCCAGGTCGCCGGAGCAGCCCAGGGAGCCGTACTCGCGCACCACGGGGGTGAGGCCGGCGTTGAGCAGCGCCGCGTAGGTGCGGGCGGTCACCGGCCGGACGCCGGTGCGGCCGGTGGCCAGCGTCGACAGGCGCAGCAGCATCAGCGCGCGGACGACTTCGCGTTCGACCTCGGGGCCGGAGCCGGCGGCGTGGGACCGGATCAGGCCGCGCTGCAGCCGGGCGCGCGACTCGGCCGGGATGTGCCGGGTGGCGAGGGCGCCGAATCCGGTGGAGACGCCGTAGTGGGGCCGGGCGTCGGCGGCGAGGGCCCCGATCACCTCGCGGCTGCGGGCGAGTTCGTCCCGCGCCGCGGCGGAGAGCGTGACGCGGGCTCCGTGCCGGGCGACGGCGACCACCTCGGCGGGGGTGAGCGGTCCGGGTCCGACGACAACTTCGTTCATGGCTCCATGAAGCCCCAGGCGGCGGGCGGGATCCAGCACCCGGCGGCGTTTTCCGTCTGGGATCCCAGACATGCGGCGGGTTACGCTCACCGGGTGGCGACCGTTCCGGCCGCGGCCCAGGTGCTGGCCGTGCTCCGATATCTCGCGCGGCAGGCCGCCCCGGTGCCGGCCGCCGCGATCAGCCGTGACATGGGGCTGCCCCGCTCCACGACGTACCACCTGCTGGACACGCTGATCGGCGCGGGCTTCGTGGTGCACCTGCCCGAGGAGCGCCGGTACGGCCTGGGCGTCAGCGCCTTCGAGCTGGGCTCCGGCTACACCCGGCAGGCGCCGTTCGAACGGCTGGCCCGCGCGCCGCTGGCGGCGCTGGTGGACCGCACCGGGCACAACGCGCACCTGGCCGTGCCGCACGGGCGCGAGGTGCTGTACATCATCGAGGAACGGGCCCCGGGCCGCGCGCCGCTGGTCACCGAGGCCGGCGTCCGGCTGCCCGCGCACCTGACCGCCAGCGGTCGCGCCGTGCTGGCGCTGCTGCCCGGGGCCCAGGTGCGGGCGCTGTTCCCGGACGCGTCGGCGTTCGTGCGGCGCACCGAGGCGGGGCCACGGTCCATGACGGCGCTGCGGCACGATCTGGTCGGGGTGCGGCGGCGCGGCTACGCGGTGGAGAGCGGCGAGGTCACGGCGGGCTTCTCCTCGGTCGCCGCGGCGGTGACCGACCACACGGGACGCCCGGTGGCGGGGGTGGCCGTCACCTTCGCGGACGGCGACGCGGACGCGGCGGGACGGGAACGGATCGCCGGGCAGGTGATCGCGACCGCGCGGGAGCTGACGCTGCGCGTCGCCGGGCGCCCGGCCGCGCCCCGCACCCGCGCGCCCTGACCGGCGGGCGGCCGGCGGCGAGCGAGCGGTCGGCGGGCGGGAGGCGGCGGCGGGCGGTCAGCGGGGCGCGGGGCCCACCAGGTCACCGAGGACGTCCTCCATGGTGACGAACCCGAGCAGTGTTCCCTTGTCGCTGGTGACGGCGGCCAGGTGGGTGCTGCCCGCCCGCATGGCGGTCAGCGCGTCGTCCAGCGGCGTCTCCGGCCGGATGCGGATGACCGGGTGCAGGGCCTCGCGCGGGAACGGCCGGTCGCGGGCCGCCGCGCCGAGCGCGTCCTTGACGTGCAGGAAGCCCAGCACCGTCGTGCCGGGTCCGGTGACGGGGAAGCGGGAGTAGCCCGAGGTGGCTGAGACCCGCTCCAACTGCCGGGGGGTGACCCGGTGATCGACAGTGGTCATGCGGCCGACCGGGACGACGATCTCGGCGACGGTCCGGGTGCCCAGCGCCAGGGCGTCGCGCAACCGCTCGCTCTCGGCGGCCTCCAGCAGCCCGGCGTCGCTGGAGTCCTTGACGATACGGGCGAGTTCGTCATCGGTGAAGACGGAGGCGATCTCGTCCTTGGGCTCCACGCGCAGCAGCCGGAGCAGGACGTTGGCGAAGGCGTTGATGCCGAAGACGACGGGCCGCAGCGCGCGGGTCACCGCCACCAGCGCCGGGCCCAGCACCAGGGCGGTCCGCTCGGGGGCGGCCAGGGCGATGTTCTTGGGGACCATCTCCCCGATGAGCATGTGGAGATAGGTGGCCAGGGACAGCGCGACGGCGAAGGCGATCGGGTGCGCCAGCGCGCCGGGGACGCCGACGGCGTCGAAGGCCGGCTCCAGCAGGTGCGCGATGGCGGGCTCCGCGACCGCGCCCAGCACCAGGGACGAGACGGTGATGCCGAGTTGGGCGGTGGCCATCATGGGCGAGAGGTGGCGCAGGGCCCACAGCACGGTGCGGGCCCGCCGTTCACCGGCCTCGGCGCGCGGTTCGATCTGGTCGCGGCGCACCGAGATGAGGGCGAACTCGGCGCCGACGAAGAAGGCGTTGGTGACCAGGGTCAGCGCGCCGAGGGCGAGTTGGAAGGCCGTCATGGTCGGTCCCGGTGGTGGGGGCGGTCGGCGGTGTCGGGGTCCTGGGGGGCGTCGGGCGTGTCCTGGCCGTCGGGTCCGGGCGCGGTGATCCGGACGCGCACCGCGCGGTGGTGGGCGGTGGCCAGGACGGTCAGCCGCCAGCCCGCCGTCTCGGCGGTGTCACCGGCCGCGGGTATCCGGGCGAGCGCGGTGGCCAGCAGCCCGGCGACGGTCTCGTACGGGCCGTCCGGCGCGGTCAGGCCGATGGTGGCGAGCCGGTCGACGCGGACGCCGCCGTCGGCCTCCCAGACGCCGGGTCCGGCCGGGGCCAGGTCGGGCGCCTCGGCGGGGTCGTGCTCGTCGCGGACCTCTCCGACGACCTCCTCGACGATGTCCTCCAGGGTGACCACCCCGGCGGTGCCTCCGTACTCGTCCACGACGACGGCCAGCGCGCCGCCGCCACCGCGCAGCCGGTCCAGCAGCCGGTCCACCGGCACGCTGTCGGGCACCAGCAGCGGCTCGGCCATCACGTCGGAGACGGGGGTGATGGCCCGCACCCGGTCGCCGAGGGCGAGGATGGCCTTGATGTGGACGACGCCCACGACGTCGTCCAGGCCGTCGCGGTAGACGGGGAACCGGGAGAGGCCGGTGGCCAGCGTCAGGTTGGCCGCGTCGGCGGCGCTGGCGACGGTGGCCAGCGCGTGGACGTCCACGCGCGGCGTCATCACGCTCTGCGCCGTCAGCTCCCCCAGGTGCAGGGTGCGGACGAACAGCTCGGCCGAGTCCTGCGGCAGGACGCCCTCGGCCGCCGAGTGCCGGGCCAGCGCGACCAGTTCCTGCGGGGTGCGGGCGGAGGCCAGCTCCTCGGCCGGCTCCAGGCCCAGCCGCCGGACCAGGCGGTTGGCGGTCCCGTTGAGGTGGCGGATGAACGGGCCGAACGCGGCGGTGAAGCCTCGCTGCGGCCCGGCGACCACCCGGGCGACGGCCAGCGGCCGGGAGATCGCCCAGTTCTTCGGGACCAGCTCGCCCACCACCATCAGCACCACCGTGGAGAGCGCCACGCCGAGGGCGACGGCCGCCGTGGACGCCGCGCCGCCGGTCAGCCCGGCCGCCTCCAGCGGCCCGCGCAGCAGTCCGGCGAGCGACGGCTCGGCCAGCATGCCGATCACCAGCGAGGTGACCGTGATGCCCAATTGCGCGCCGGAGAGCTGGAACGTCAGCGCGCGCACGCCCTCCAGCGCTCCCGCGGCGCCCTTGTCGCCCGCGGCGGCGGCCCGTTCCAGCTCGCCGCGCTCCACGGTCGTCAGCGAGAACTCGGCGGCCACGAACACCGCGCAGGCCAGCGTCAGCGACAACGCGACGAGCAGCAGCACGACTTCCGTCACCGGGGCACCCCCGTCCGGGCCGACTCGGGGCACTCGCGCGGGACGCGGGCGGCTACACGACGGGGACGTGGACTGGGAGGCTCGTCCATCGTGGGGCGGATGCTCCTTCTGAGCCGGTGACCGGCCCGGACGGGGGGCCGGCGGAGCCGGTGGCCCCTGTTTCTACACGGATGTCGAAGACACTGCCGATGATGATACGGCCCGCCCGCCGCGGACCCCGGTCAGCGGGCGCCGCGCGGCTCGCGGGGGGCCGCCGGGCCGAGGAGGCCGCGCAGCAGCCGCGCGTCCGCGGACGACAGCGCGGCGGCGAACCCGGCCAGCACCGCCTCGCGGTCCGGCTCCCCCTCCAGCACCTGGCACATCCGCCGCGCGGCGAGCCGGGCCCGGTCCGCGGCGGGCGTCCAGACGAAGGCGCGGCCCGCCCGCTCCCGGGTCACGGCGCCCTTGGCGTGCAGGCGGGAGAGGATCGTCACCACGGTGGTGTGGGCGAGGCCGCCACCGAGCCACTCCCGCACCCAGGCGGCGGCGACCGGCCGCTCCGCCCGCCGCAGCGCGGCGAGCACCTGGGCCTCCAGTTCGCCCCGGCCCCGGCGCCGGGGCCGCCCGTCCTGGTCCTGGTCCTGGTCCCTCACACGGTCTCCCCTCAGCCGCCCCGCACAAGACGGTTCAACGCTCAGTATGGAAATCCGGGAGCGGTCCCACGTGTGAGTACTCCAGCCGTAGATGGCGATCTCGCTGGTGGGGCGTACCCGCTCCAGGTCTCCAACTCGGCGTGCTCGGCCGCCCGGCCGGGCCGTGGGCGACCAGAGGGCTTCCCCCGGCCGCGGCCCCCACCGCGAGCAGGGGAACTCCCACCGCCATCGCGAGTTCGAAGCCCCATTCGCTCCACCTGCCCCCGCGCATACCCCCGTTGTCGCCCCCCGTGCCCCAGGAGGCGGGGGAGTCGCCCGGCAGGATTGTCGGCTTCGTCGAGGAGCGCAACCCCGGCCAGGCTGATCTCCGGCTTTCGCGGGGGACCCGACAGCCTGTGACAGGAACGGCTGCTGGTCCTGCCCAGCGGCACACCACGGCCGCGCACCGACAGCGCGCTGATGGTTGTCCGTGCCCTCCGCCGTGAGCGTCGCGCTCAGCCGCATGGGCGGCTCTTGTTCCCCGGCCGCAGGCGCACGGCCCGCCGGCGTGGGCCGGCGGGCCGTGCGGTGAAGGGCCGGTGCGTTACGGCTGTTGCTTCGCCTCGTCGACGACGGCGTAGTCCGTGAGGGAGGTCCACTGGACGTACGTGGCGCTGCCGTCGTCCGCGGCCTCGCGGTGGATCACCGCCGACAGCGGCACGGCCAGGCTGGCCCGCCACCGATCTCGCGCCACCCGCGACTGCGGACGGGTCACGTTCTCGAACACCTCCTGACGCCCGCCCCCGCCCCGCCCCGCCATGGCTTCCGCGGCCGGGCCCCGGCCCCCGCGCCGCGCGGCGGTACGCTGCGGCCATGGACCGCCCGGCGTCGCGCAGCGAGACCGTCTCCGTGGTGTCCGCGCTGCTGCGCCGGACGCCCGAGCTGGGGGACCGGCTGGCCCGGAACCTCCGCGTCGAGCTGGAGTCCTACCGCGACGAGGACCGGGTGCCGGCCGACTCCCTGCGGGAGTCCTGCCGCCGGAACCTCGAGCTGCCGCTCCGGCACCTGCTGACCCCCGACCGGCCGCCGGATCTCGCCCCGGCCCGCAAGACCGGCCGCGAGCGCGCCCTCCAGGGGATCCCGCTGCCCGAGGTGCTCTACGCCTTCCGGACCGGCTTCGAGCTGCTCTGGTCCGAGCTGGTCGTCGAGGCCCGCCGCACCGGGGGCGTGTCCAGCGAAACGCTGGTGCCGCTGGCCGCCGAGGTGTGGCGGCTGGTCGGCGAGTACTCCGACTCGATGGCCATGGCCTACCGGGAGACCGCGGCCGAGCTGACGCTCCGCCGCGAGCAGGAGCGTTCCGTCCTCGTGGAGGCCCTGTTCACCGGCGTCATCACCGACCGGGTCACCCAGTGGGAGGCCGCCAGGACGCTCGGCCTCCCCGGCACCGGCCCCTACCTCGTCGCAGCGGCGGACGTCCCGGCGCCCGGCCAGGAGGCGTTGCCCGGCGTCGAGGCCGCGCTGCGGGCCGGCCAGGTGCCGTCCGCCTGGCGGCTCCTGCCCGACCAGCAGATCGGCGTGCTGTCCGTCCGCTCGCCCGACGCCGAGGCCGCGGCCCTGGATGTCCTCCGGGAGCACGGCACCCGCCTCGGCGTCAGCCCGCGGTACGACGCGCTGAGCGACACACCGCGGGCCCTGCGGTTCGCCCGCCTCGCGCTCACCGGCCTTACCGCCGGGAAGCCTGGCCTCGCCCAGTTCAGCGACAGCCCCGTCGCCATGCTGGCGGCGGCGGCCCCCGAGGAGGCGCGGCGGCTGGCCGGGGCCGTGCTGGACGGGATCCTGCGGCTGCCGCACCGCGAGCGGGACCGGCTGCTGGAGACCCTGGAGGTCTGGTACGCCGCCGGCGGCTCCGCGGACGAGGTCGGCCGGCGGCTCTTCTGCCACCCGAACACCGTCCGGTACCGGCTGCGCTCGGTGGAGGAGCTGACCGGCCGCTCGCTGAAGGACCCCGGTGCGGTGACCGATCTCGGCGTTGCGCTCCGCGCGCTGCGGCTGCTCCCCGAGGACACCGCCTGACGTCCCTTTCCCTCTTCGGTCAGGAGAGGTTGCGGGCCATGACGACGCGTGGGACTTGGTTGGTGCCTTCGTCGATCTGGGTGCTCTCGGCGTCGCGCGTCATGCGTTCGAGTGGGTAGGCGCGGGTAAAATCTGTAGCCGCCGAGGAGTTGGGCGGCCTCGACACCGCCCAGGCCGTGGCCCAGTCCCTGGACGAGGAGTTCAAGGAGCCCCCGTACGCGGCCCCCGCGCTGCCGCGCCGGATGGTCGCCGCGGGCCGGCTCGGCCGGAAGAGCGGCCAGGGCTTCTCCGTCTACGCCACCCCCGGCGCCGCCGCCCGAACCGGCACCGGGCCCGGCCGGTTCGTCAGCCCGCTGGCCCCAGGTAGGCGTTGGACACGGTGTCGGTGCTGAGGAGTTGGGTGACGGGGCCGTGGGCGGTGATCTGGCCGTGGGCGAGGATGTAGGCGGTGGTGCAGAGTTTTTCGACGAGGCGGACGTTCTGTTCGACCAGGAGCATGGTGGTGCCGTCGGCGGCGATGTCGTGGAGTACTTGGCCGATCTCGTCCACGGCGACGGGGGAGAGGCCGCTTGAGGGTTCGTCCAGGAGGATGAGGCGGGGTTCGGACATGAGGGCGCGGGCGATGGCGACGGTCTGCTGCTGGCCGCCGCTGAGGCGTCCGGCGGCTTCGTTGCGGCGTTCGCGCAGCCAGGGGAAACGCTCGTAGGCGCGTTCGAGGCGTGCCCGGCGGGTCGCGCGTCCCTGCCCGTAGGCCCCCAGCAGCAGGTTGTCCTCGATGGTCATGTTGGGGAACAGCCGCCGGTTCTCGGGGCACAGCGCGATGCCGGCGCGCACCAGGGCGGTGGTGTCGTGCTGGGTGACGTCGTGGCCGTCGAGGGTGATGTGGCCGGTGTGGCGGGGGACGCGGTGGTGGATGCCGAGGAGAGTGGTGGTCTTGCCGGCGCCGTTGGCGCCGAGGATGCCGGTGATGGTGCCGGTTCGGGCGTGGAGGGTGAGGTCGCGGACGGCGGTGGTGGGGCCGAAGGCGATGGTGAGGTGGTGGATGGTGAGCATGTTCAGGCTCCTCCGAGGTAGGAGGTGATGACGGCTTTGTCGGTGCGGATTTCCTCGGGGGTGCCGGTGGCGAGGACGGCGCCCGCGGCCATGACCAGGACGGTGTCGGCCAGGGGCATGAGGAACCGCATGTTGTGATCGACCACGATGACGCCCACCCCCCGGTCGTCGGCGACCCGGCGGACGGCTTCGCCGAGGACGTCTGCTTCGTTGTGGTCCATGCCGACGGCGGGTTCGTCCAGGAGGAGGACGCGGGGGCCGGTGGCGAGGGCGAGGGCGATCATCGCCAGCCGCTGGGCGGCGCTGGTGAGGCCGGCACAGGGCCGGTCCAGCAGGCCGTCCAGGGCGAGGATGTGGGCCAGTTCCTCGTCCGGCCAGGCGGTGTGCTCCCCCGGCTGCCGGCCGCTGCGTTCGCCGTGGGCGAGGCGGAGGCTGTCGCGGAGGGTCCAGGTGGGGAAGAGGCGGGTGGTCTGGAAGGTGCGGGCGATCCCGGCCCGGACCGCCCGGTGGGCTCCGCGCCCGGACGCGATCCGCCCGTCGAGGCTCACGGTCCCGGCCGTCGGGTCGTGCGTGCCGGCGAGGATGCTCAGCAGTGTCGTCTTGCCGGACCCGTTGGGACCGATGAGGCCGAGGATGGTGCCTGGGTCGAGGGTGAAGGAGACGTTGTCGACGGCGGCGACGCCGCCGAATTTCTTGGTGAGTCCCTCGGCGGTGAGCAGTGTGGTCATGGGGTGGCGGCCTCCTTCCGGACCTCGTCGGTGCGGATGGCGGGGTGTAGGCGGTGCCAGAGGGTGGCGAGTCCGCCGAGGATGCCGTTGGGGACGATGAGGGTGACGGCGACGAAGAGGACGCCGAGGACGATCTGGCTGGCTCCGGGGCCCAGGTCGAGGAGGTGGGTGAGGGTGAGGACGACGGCGCTGCCGACGACGGGGGCCAGGAGGCGTCCCGCTCCGGCGAGTCCGATGGCGACAAACATGAGGAAGCTCTGGGTGAAGGTGAACTGGGAGGGGGCGATGACGCCGTTGTACTGGGCGAAGAGGACGCCGGCCCAGGCGCCGAAGCCGGCGGAGAGGACGAAGGCGAGGAGTTTGACGCGGGTGGTGGGGACGCCGAGGTGCTGGGCGAGGTCCTCGTCCTCGCGGATGGCGCGCAGGCGGGCGCCGAGGCGGCTGCGGGCCAGGACGTAGTAGAGGGCCAGGGCTACGGCGAGGGAGAGGGCCATCAGGGTGACGGTGTCCTCCAGGGTGTAGCCGAGGTCGACGGGGCGGCCGTTGGGGCCGCCGGTCCAGTCGGTGGCGTTGGTGAAGACGAGGGTGGTGACGGCGGTGAAGAAGAGGGTGCCGATGGCGAAGTACTGGCCGCGGGTGCGGCTGAAGACGAGTGCGACGACCAGCCCGGCCAGCATGGTTCCGGTGACCGCGAGGAGTGCGGCCACGGTCATGGGCAGGCCCTCTTCGAGGAGGATCGCGGAGAGGTAGGCGCCGCCGCCGTAGAACGCGGCGTGCGCCAGGCTCGGGTAACCCCCAAGACCCTGGACCAGATTCAGGCCGGTGAGGGCGATGGTCCACATCACGGCGAGCAGTGCGACCTGGCCCTGCTCGCCTTCGAGCGTGGTCAGCATCTGGTGGGCGAGCAGGCCCAGCGCGGCGATCCCGCCCAGCGCCCCCCCATGCCGCAACCAGGGCGGCGGTCCGTTCAGTGGTGCGGAGGTGTGCACGTCAGGCCACCCTTCTTGCTGGGGCGCCGGCGAGCCCCGCGGGGCGCCAGACGAGGACGATCACGAGGAGGAGGAATCCGAAGGCGCTCTGGTAGGCGGAGCTGATGTAGGCGGAGCCGAGGCTCTCGGCGATGCCGAGGACCAGCCCGCCGGTCACCGCGCCGCCCACGCTGCCCATTCCCCCGAGGACCACGACGACGAAGGCGCTCAGCAGGACTTCGTCGGCCATGTAGGGCGAGACCTGGAAGGTCGGCGCGTAGGCGACGGCCGCGACGCCGGCCAGCAGTCCCGCGATGAGGAAGGCGAGGGTGAACTGCCGACGCATCGGAATGCCGAGCATGCCCGCCGCCTCCCGGTCCTGGGCGACCGCCCGCATCGCCCGGCCCAGCGACGTACGGGTCAGCAGCAGGTGCAGGGCGGCCAGGGACAGGAACGCCAGCACGATCAGCGCGACCTTCACGCCGGACAGCGACACCCCGCCGAACTCAAGGAGCGCGTCGTCGTAGGGGGTGTCCAGCGAACGGCCGTCACCGCCGTACATCCGCAGCGCGGTGTTCTGGAGAATCAGCAGCAGCCCGAGGGCGACGGCGGGCGCGGCGGCGGGGTTGTCGATGATCCACCGGTAGGCGAACACCTCGGCCAGCACCGAGACCACGCCGCCGCAGGCGATCCCGGCCAGGGCGGCGAGGACGAACGGGGCTCCGGCGTCACTGGCCCACCAGGTGGTGTAGGCGGCCAGGACGATGACGCCGGCGTGCGCGAAGTTGGGCACCTCCATCACGCCGTAGACGAGGGTGAGACCGACGGCGATGACGGCGAACAGGCAACCGAGGAAGACACCGTTGACGAGAACCTGACTCATGAGCAGGGGTCCGCCGCGAGTTCGGGCGACACGATCTCGCCGTCGATGACATCGAAGGTGAGGGCGCTGTCGATGGTCTGCTGACCGGAGCACCAGGTGGTGACCTCCGAGGCCGTGCGGGCGCCGCGGTCGGTGAAGAGCCGCCTGTCGTCACCGGCTATCCAGCCGCTGACGGTGCCCTCGGGCACCTCGATCTCATGCAGCGCCTCGGTGATCGCCTCCCGGTCGGTCGTGGTCCCGGCCCGTGTCATCGCCTCGGCGACGATGAAGGGGAAGTCGTAGGCCCACATGGTCAGATCCTGCGGGTACTCGTTGTAGGCGAGCTGGTATTCCTGGGCGAACGTGCTCGTCGCGGGGTTGGCCGAGGTGGTGGGCAGCGTTCCGGCACAGTCGTAGTTGTCCGTCATGATCGTGTCGAAGCCGCTGCCGAGGATCTCCTCGGCCTGCTCGGGGTTGACGCCGCTGCTGTGCAGGACGGGGCCGTCGTAGCCGGACTGCCGCAGCTGCTTGAGGACCGGCAGGATCACTGCCGTCACGCTGCTCAGGTAGATCGCGTCCGGGTCCGCCGCCACCGCCTCGCTGATCGCGTTGCTGTAATCGGTCGCCCCCACCGGGAACTCACTGCTGGCCACGATCTCCACGCCCTCCTGCCCGGCCGACTCCTGGACCAGCTGGGTCAGGCCCTCGCCGTAGGGCTCGCCCGAGGCGGTGATGACCGAAACGGAGGTGGCGCCGAGTTCCTCCCTGGCGTAGTAGAGGCAGCCCGGCACATAGGTCGGCGAGCCGCCGCGGGTGAGGAACAGGTTCTCGTCCAGGTCGAGGATGCTGGGGTATGAGCTGTCCAGGATGTTGATCATCGGGACGGGCGTGCGTTCGAGCTGCGGCACGTAGGTCGCCGAGCCCAAGCCGTAGGCGATGACCGGGAGTTCCTGAGCCTGGGCCATCTCCCGCAGGGCGGTCACGCCGGTGGTGGCCGGGTCGGACTCGTCGTCGGCGTAGCTGATCTGCAGGTCGTACCGCTCGCCGGCGACGGTGAAGCCCGTCTCGTTGAGCGTCTGGACGCCCAGGGCCATGGCGTTCCGCTGCGCCGGGCCGAGCGTCGAGTAGATCCCGGACATGGACAGGATCGCGCCGACCGTGACCGTGCCGCCGTCGCCGCCGGAGTCGCTGTCCGAGGCACAGGCGGCCGTGGACACGAGCATCGCGGCGGCCGTCAGCGCCGCTGCTGACTTGAAGAGCATGGTGATTCCTCACAAAGGACGGGGTGAAGTGCTGCCGAACTCTAGGTCGACAGATGGCCGCAATCAAGAGATTCGTTCGACATTGTCGAATCACTGTCGACTCGCGTCCCGCTCCCCGACGCTCCCGCTTGACCTGCCAACCCACGACCTTCGGCCTGCCGACGCGAGCACTCACCTCTTGTCCGGCAAACGGTATGGGTGACCGCCGTTCGACAATGTCTACCCTCCTGATCGGCCCAGGCCAAGGGCACCTGATTGTTCCGCCGGACAAAGCGCCGATGCGAACCCTGTGAGTGGCGCCATGGCCGACCCGCGGTCCGGCGGCGCACCATGGCGCGGATGTCAATGGCTGATATCCCGGGAGATGCGTCGTGACCAATCTGGCGAGGAATCTGATCGAAGCGGCCCGCCGTTTCCCGGACCGCGCCGCCGTGCGCCTGGGCGAGCGTGAACTGACCTACGCCGGGCTCGACCGCGTCTCGGCCCGCGTCGCGGCCGAGCTGCGCGGCAGGGGCCTGGCGGCCGGCGACCGGGTGGGCCTGATGCTGCCCAACGTCCCCGAGTTCGTCGCCCTCTACTACGGCGTGCTGCGGGCCGGCGGCGTCGTCGTCCCGCTGAACCCGCTGCTGAAGGAGCGGGAGACCGCGTACCACCTCCAGGACTCGGGCGCCGCCCTCATCTACGCCTGGCACGAGGCCCCCGGCGAGGCCGCCAAGGGCGCCGCCGCGGCCGGCGTCCAGCTGGTCGAGGTCGTCCCCGGCGCCTTCGAGGCACCCGAAGGCGAGGCACCCGAGGACGAGGCACCCGTCCGGGACGGCTACGAGGCGGACCGCCGGGACGGCGACATCGCCGTGATCCTCTACACCTCGGGCACCACGGGCCGACCCAAGGGCGCCGCCCTCACCCACGGCGCGCTCGCCCACAACTGCGCGGTCAACGTCGCGACCATCCAGCACCTCGGCCCCGACGACGTGATCCTCGGAGCGCTCCCGCTCTTCCACACCTTCGGGCAGACCTGCGCCATGAACTCCGCCGTGCTCAGCGGCGCCTGCCTCACCCTGATGCCCCGCTTCGACCCCGGCGCCGTCTTCGAGATCATCGCCCGGGACCGGGTGACCGTCTTCGACGGCGTGCCCACCATGTACACCGGCCTGCTCCACCACCCGGGGGCCGCCGGGGCCGACGTCTCCAGCCTGCGGCTGTGCGTCTCGGGCGGCGCCTCGCTCCCGGTCGAGATCCTGCACGGCTTCGAGAAGGCGTTCGGCTGCGTGATCCTGGAGGGCTACGGCCTCTCGGAGGCGTCACCTCTGGTCTCCTTCAACCACCCCGACCGCCCGCGCAAGGCCGGCTCCATCGGCACGCCCATCCGGGACGTCGCGGTGCGGCTGCTCGACGCCTCCGGCACCGACGTCGGCACCGGCGAGGTCGGCGAGATCGCCGTCCGCGGCCCGAACCTGATGCACGGCTACTGGAACCGCTCCAAGGAGACCCACGAGACGATGCCCGACGGCTGGCTGCGCACCGGCGACCTTGCCCGCCAGGACGAGGACGGGTACCTCTATATCGTCGACCGCACCAAGGACCTCATCATCCGCGGCGGGTACAACGTCTACCCGCGCGAGCTGGAGGAGGTGCTCTACGAACACCCCGCCGTCGCCGAGGCCGCGGTCATCGGCGTCCCCCACGACCGCCTCGGCGAGGAGGTCGCCGCGGCCGTCGCCCTCAAGCCCGGCACCCGCGCCGACGCCGACGAGATACGCGACTTCGTCCAGCAGCGCGTCGCCGCCTACAAATACCCCCGACGCGTATGGTTCCTCCCCGCTCTTCCCAAGGGAGCCACCGGCAAGATCCTCAAGCGCGCCATCCAGCCACCACCGTCCGAACCGTCAAGGACCGCCGTGTTCACCTTCACCACCAGCGACGACGTCACCATCCACGTACGCGAATGGCTGCCGGACGGCCCGCCGCGCGCCGTCGTCCAGATCGCCCACGGCATGGGCGAGCACTCCGCCCGCTACACCCCCCTCGCCCAGGCGCTGGCCGCCCGCGGCTACGCCGTCTACGCTGACGACCACCGCGGCCACGGGCTGAGCATGCACGCCGGCCCCGGCGTCCTCGGGGACGACGGCTGGAACCAGCTCGTCGAGGACCTCGCCACCCTGTCCGCGACGGCGAGGCAGCGCCACCCCGGCCTGCCGCTGGTGCTGCTCGGCCACAGCCTCGGCTCGTTCGCCGCCCAGCAGTACGTGATGGACCACCCCGGCCTGGCCGACGTCGTGGTGCTGTGCGGGACCACGGCCGTGGATGGGCTCTTCGCGCGGCTGATCGAGGCCGGCCCCGACGTGATGGCCGCGTTCAACGCCCCCTTCCAGCCCGCCAGGACGGACGCGGACTGGCTCAGCCGCGACGAGGCGCAGGTCGACGCCTACCTGGCCGACCCCTGGTGCGGCTTCACCCTCGACGACACGGCCATGGCCGAGCTGTCCACGGCCGCGTCCTCCCGCCTCGCCGAGCCGCTCGGCATCCCGGCGGACCTGCCCGTGTACGTCCTGGTCGGCGACCAGGACCCGCTCAACGCCCACCTGTCGCTCAGCGCCCTCCTCGTCGAGCGGTACCGGAAGGCCGGCCTGAACCGGCTGACCTACCGCACCTACCCGGGCGCCCGGCACGAGCTGTTCAACGAGATCAACCGGGACGAGGTCGTCGCCGACCTGCTGGCCTGGCTGGACGACGTCACGCGCTGACGCCCGGCGCGGTCCGGACAGCCCGGCCCGGCGCGGCGGTTCCGCCGCCTGTGCCGGGCCGGGCTGTCCGGTGTGGGCCTTCAGGCCGCCGGGTGGCCCGATCAGTGGCCGTGCGCCCCGTCCCCACCCCTGTCCCCGCCCCCCAGGACGGTGAACTCCGCCGTATGGACAGTCCATTCGTGCTGGAAGTCCAGGTGGAGGCGGTAGCAGAGGTCGCCGACCCGAAGGGCGACGAAATGTCCGTAGGCGCCGACGCAGGGCTCCAGGTCGGTCACCGGGCGGCCGTTCCCGCTTGAGCCGCGGGGCGCACGATCCCGGCTGAGAGAACGCTCGGGGTGGCATCCAGAGCCATGCCGGCCTCAGCGCGATCGAGCGCACTGCCGGCCGTGATGAGACAGTCCGCGCGGTGCGCAGTCACCCGGCCGGGCGGGGTACGCCGCGAGCAGCGTGATCCGTGCCGTCCTCGGCGGTGTCGCGGACGTCCGAGGGGTACGTCCTTGATCGCCCGTGCCCGCCACACGGCCAGCAGCTTTCCGAGCAGTCCGCGAACAGCCCCTCGGGGCAGGCCGAGCTGGCCTCCGTCGTTGAGCTCCGTGATCTCCGTCAGCAGCGAGTCCAGGCCGACCGCGACCGGGGCAGCGCTTGAGCCCACCCCGGCGGCGCCACATGCTACCGACCGGTTCGGCGTGTCACGGCTCTCCCGGGTGCGGTAGATTTTCTCGCGCCACCGACTGATCGCTGCACACCCAACGCATGCGGGAGAAGAAGCATGGGAGTTTCCCTTTCCAAGGGCGGCAACGTCTCACTGACCAAGGAGGCGCCGGGCCTGACGGCGATTCTGGTCGGACTGGGCTGGGATGTGCGGACGACGACGGGTGCCGCCTACGACTTGGACGCCAGCGCGCTGCTGTGCACCGGCTCCGGCAAGGTCGCCTCGGACCAGCACTTCGTCTTCTTCAACAACCTGACCAGTCCGGACGGTTCGGTGGAGCACACCGGGGACAACCTGACGGGTGAGGGTGAGGGCGACGACGAGATCATCAAGGTGAACCTGGCGACCGTGCCCGCCGAGATCTCCACCATCGTCTTCCCCGTGTCGATCTACGACGCCGCCAACCGCGGCCAGAGCTTCGGCCAGATCCGCAACGCCTTCATCCGCATCGTCAACCAGGCCAACGGCGCGGAGATCGCCCGGTACGACCTGAGCGAGGACGCCGCGACCGAGACGGCGATGATCTTCGGCGAGGTGTATCGCCACGGCGAGGAGTGGAAGTTCCGCGCGGTGGGCCAGGGTTACGCCTCGGGCCTGGCGGGGATCGCCACCGACTACGGCGTCAACGTCTGAGGCCGGCGCACCGGCTCAACGGCCCTCGAAGCCGGACACGTCAGGGACGTGTCCGGCTTTCGCGTGTGCGGGTACCGTGCCTCCGCGCGGACAGATTTCATATGAGACGAGAAATGTTCACCGAATCGACGGGAATTCGTCCATCCGTGTTTCACCCCGCACTTTCAGCGAAACCCAAGGGCCCTCTCAGGAATTTCAAAGAATCCACTGCCTGAATTAGCCCGACTCCGCCAAGGAGTAAAAGACTCGCAAATCGATCCGCACACATGGTCGATTTGCGCGCTGAAAGGGCGAGTACTGCGAGTGGATAGCACACGTATCCGAACTACTGAGAAAGACCGGGACTTTCCCTCGTCGGCCGGAAACAGCGCGGTGTACCGGTCGCGTCCCGCCGCGCCGCCGCGCACGCTGCTCGACATTCTGCGGCATTCCGTCGCCGCGTGGCCGACGGCGATCGCCGTGGACGACGGCGAGATCGCGCTCACCTACCGGGAATGGGACGCGGCCGTCACCGAACTGGCCGGAGAACTGCGGGACATGGGAATCGGCAGAGGTGACCGGGTCGGCGTCCGCGTGCCGTCCGGTTCCGCCGGCCTCTATCTGGCGATTCTCGCCGTGCTGGCGGCGGGAGCCGCGTATGTGCCGGTCGACGCCGACGATCCCGACGAGCGCGCCGAGTTGGTCTGGCGGGAGGCCGACGTGTGCGCCGTGATCGGCGCCGGGCAGGCGGTCACGCTCCGGCCGGGGACCGCGCCGGGCGCGCGCCCCGGTGGCCCGGAGACCGGCGACGACGCCTGGATCATCTTCACCTCCGGCTCCACCGGCCGGCCCAAGGGCGTGGCGGTGAGCCACCGTTCGGCGGCGGCCTTCGTGGACGCCGAGGCACGGCTCTTCGTGCCGGACGCCCCGATCGGCCCCGGGGACCGCGTGCTGGCGGGCCTGTCGGTGGCGTTCGACGCCTCCTGCGAGGAGATGTGGCTTGCCTGGCGGCACGGCGCCTGCCTGGTGCCCGCCCCCCGCGAACGGGTGCGCGGCGGCGCCGAGCTCGGACCGTGGCTGCTGGAGCGGCGGATCACCGTGGTGTCCACGGTGCCCACCCTGGCCGCCCAGTGGTCGCGCGAGATGCTGGCCGGGGTCCGGCTGCTGATCCTCGGCGGCGAGGCGTGCCCGCCCGACGTGGTGCGGCGGTTCGCTCGCGACGGGCGCGAGGTGTGGAACACCTACGGCCCGACCGAGGCGACCGTGGTGGCCTGCGCGGCGCGGCTGCTGGACGGCGCGCCGGTGCGCATCGGGCTGCCCCTGGACGGCTGGGAGCTGGCCGTGGTCGGCGCCGGCGGCGAGCCCGTGGCCTGGGGGGAGACCGGCGAGCTGGTGATCGGCGGGGTGGGGCTGGGCCGTTACCTGGACGCCGGGAAGGACGCGGAACAGTACCGGCCGCTGCCCGCGCTGGGCTGGACCCGGGCCTACCGCACCGGGGACCTGGTCCGCGCCGACCGGGAGGGCCTGGAGTTCTCCGGCCGCGCCGACGACCAGGTGAAGATCGGCGGTCGGCGCGTCGAACTGGGCGAGATCGAGGCCGCGTTGCTCGCGCTTCCCGGCGTGGCGACGGCCGCGGCGGCGGTCCGGCGCACGCCGGGCGGGCTGGACGTGCTGGTCGGCTACCTGGTCCCGGCCGACGGCGACCCGGCGCGCTTCGACCGCGCGGGCTCACTGCGGCTGCTGCGCGAACGGCTGCCCGCGCCCCTGGTGCCCCGGCTGGTCGTGCTGGACACGTTCCCGGCGCGCGGCTCCGGCAAGGTCGACCGCGCGGCCCTGCCGTGGCCGCCGCCCGCCGAGTCGGGCGGCCCGGCCCCGGGCCCGCCGCCCCCGGACGCCGACGAGACCACCCGGTGGCTGCTCGGGCTGTGGAACGGTCTGCTGGGCACCGACGCCGGGCTCCACGACGATTTCTTCGACCTCGGCGGCACCAGCCTCGCCGCCGCCCGGCTGGTCTCCGCGCTGCGCGAGCGCTGCCCCGACGTGTCGGTCGCGGACCTCTACCGGCATCCCACCCCGGCCGCGCTCCGCTCCCGCCTGGAGGTGCCCTCCCCCACGGTGGCCACGCGGGCCGAGGGCCCGCGCACGCCACGGTCGGCCGGCTGGGTCCAGACGGCCGTCCAGCCGCTGCTGCACGCGGTGACCGGGCTGCGCTGGGTGGTGGCGATCGCGCTGGCCGGGAACGTGCTGGCCGCCCACGGGCACGCCTTCGATCTGCCCACCCTGTCCTGGTGGGTGGTGGCCCCGGCCTCCCTCGCGCTCTTCACCCTGCCCGGCCGCGTGCTCCTGGCCGGCGCGGGGGCACGCCTGCTGTGCGCGGGACTGCGGCCGGGCACGTACCGGCGCGGCGGCGGCGCGCATCTGCGGCTGTGGACGGCGGAACGATTCATCCGGGCCGTCAACGTGCGCCCGGCGACCGGCACCCTGTTCGTCGTCTGGTACGCCCGGCTGCTGGGGTGCCGGGTCGGCCACCGCGTCCACCTGCACGCGCTGCCGCCGGTCACCGGGCTGGGCACGTTCGGCGACAGCTGCGCGGTCGAGCCGGACGCCGACGTGGCCGGGTGGTGGCTGGACGGCGCCGCCCTGCGGGTCGGCGCGGTGCGGATCGGCACCGGAGCCCGGGTGGGCGAGCGCGCCACCCTGCTGCCCGGCGCCCGTGTCGGTGCGAACGCCGAGGTGCTGCCCGGGAGTTCCGTGCACGGGGTGGTACCGGACGGGGAGTGCTGGGGCGGCTCGCCGGCCGTCCGGCGGGAGGCCGAGCACTGGCCCGCCGAACGGGCCGTGCCGCGGGGCCGGTCGTACGCATGGGCGCTGGCCCGGCTGCTGACGCCCGCCCTGCGCGCGCTGCTGCTGTGGCTGGCCGTGCTGCCGGTGGTGGTGCTCGTCCTGGCCGCCACCTCCGAGGGCCTGGCCTCCCGGCTGCTCGTCTACACCCCGGCTGTGGTGGTGCTCGGCATGCTCTGCCACGCCGTGCTGGTGGTCGCCGCCGTCCGGCTGACCGGGCGGGCGCTGGAGCCGGGCGTGCACCCGGTGGACAGCCTGACCGGCTGGGCGGCGTGGCTGACCCACGACCTGACCGACATGGCGCGCCGGACGCTGTTCCCGCTGTACGCCAGCCTGTTCACCCCGGTGTGGCTGCGGCTCCTCGGCGCCCGGATCGGCCGTTCCGTCGAGCTGTCCACGGTGGTGGTGCTGCCCCGGATGCTCCGGGTCGCCGACGCGGCGTTCCTCGCCGACCAGGTGGTGGCCGCGCCCTACGAACTGCGCGGCGGGTGGCTGCGGATCGGCGTGGCCCGCATCGGCGAGCGGGCGTTCGTGGGCAACTCCGGGCTCGTCGGCCCCGAACGGACGGTGGGCGACGGCGCGTTGATCGGCGTGCTGTCCGACACCCCGGCCGAGGTCCCCGACGGCTCGTCCTGGCTGGGCAATCCGCCGATGCGGCTGCGGCGCGTTCCCGAACCGCACGACCCCTCCCGCACGTTCGCGCCCGCACGTTCGCTGCGGGCGGCGCGCGCCGGGGTGGAGCTGTGCCGGACCGTGCCGCTGCTGCTGGCCGGCGCGCTGCGGGTGGCGGTGACGTACGCGCTGTTGTTCGCCTGGGACGGCGGCGGGCCGTGGCTGGCGGTGCTGCTGTGCGGGCCGGTGCTGTGCGCGGCGGGGATCGTGGCGGCGGCGCTGACGACGGCGGCGAAGTGGCTGCTGATGGGCCGCTTCCGGCCGGGCCGCCACCCGCTGTGGAGCGCGTTCGTCTGGCGCAACGAACTGTACGACACGTTCGTCGAGGTGCTGGCCGTGCCCTGGCTGCTGCGGCCGGCGACCGGCACCCCGGTGCTGTCGTGGTGGCTGCGCAGCGTGGGCGCGCGGGTCGGGCGCGGCGTGTGGTGCGAGACGCACTGGCTCCCGGAGCCCGATCTGATCAGTGTGGGAGCGGGAGTGAGCGTGAACCGGGGCTGCGTGCTCCAGACGCACTTGTTCCACGACCGGGTGATGCGCCTGGAGCCGGTGCGGCTCGACGGCGGCGCCGTGCTGGGCCCGCACAGCATCGCGCTGCCCGGCAGCCGGATCGGCGCGTCGACCACGGTGGGCGCCGCCTCCCTGGTGATGGCGGCGGAACGGATCCCGGCGGGCGGGCGCTGGCAGGGCAACCCGATCAGGCGCGAACAGTAGCCGCGAACACGGCTGTTCGTTCGCGTCCGCGAACTTCCGTTACCTTGCTACAGGCTGAGAGACCGCAGTACACTTCACCCATCAGGAGACTTACCGCGTCTTCGACCGCGCCACGCAGAAGGGCCTGATCCCGGAGCCACCCAGGACCAGGCCCTGAGCGTGGAGCTGTGTGAGCCCGGCCGCGCTTCCTTCGGTCGGGCTCACTCCTTTTGAGCGAGCGAGCGTCCGACCGCGTCCGTGGCTCACGTGCGCGTTCTCCCGGCGCTACCGGGCGAATTGCCCCACGCAGGTGACGATCGCGACGACCAGGCCCAGCGTCGCGAGAGTGACCAGCCACCGGTCAGGTCCGGTCCACCGCGCGCGCTCGGGCTTCTCCGTTTCGAGGCCACCCATACGCTTCCTCCCATCTTCTCCAACCGGCCCTGGGAGCCAGGGCCTTCGACGGCCGTTCCACCGCCGAAGCCGAAGGGAGAAGCCCGGGAGAGCTGTCTCCAGATTACGTGCCGGAGGCCGGGAAAGCAGGAGGAAACCGGGTAGGGAGCCGCATTCTGAGACTCTTTTGAGGTTGCTGACCGTCAGGATCCATCAGCGTCCCGGGAGTTGTGTCCGTAAGGTGGCGGCGCTGCGGCGCTCCGGCGGAGACGTTGCCGTGCGGGGCGTCTCCGCCGGAGCGGCGCGGCGCCGCGGATCAGGGTGAGGCCGGGAGCCAGGCGGCGGCCGGGTTGGCGTCCAGGGTGGGGTCGCCCACAAGCACTGCCCGCTGGAGGCGCTGGAGCCTCGGCGAGGGTTCGAGGGCGAGTTCGGAGGCCATGGCCTTGCGGAGTTGCTGGAAGACCTCCAGGGCCCGCGCGCGTTGTTCGGAGCGGTGCAGGGCGAGGATGAACTGCCCGTGCAGGCCCTCGTGGAAGCGGTGCCTGACGACCAGGGACGCGAGTTCGTCGAGCACCCGGCGATGCCGACCGAGGTGCAGCTCGGCGGCGATCTTGCGTTCGGTCAGGGTGAGCCGGGACTGTTCCAGGCGGGCGACGTCCGCGCGGACGAGGCGGCCCTGCTCGACGTCCATGAGGGCCGGGCCCTGCCAGACGGCCAGGGCGTGGCGGAAGGCGTCGGTCGCGCCGGCGAGGTCGCCCGCCTGCAGGGCGTGGTCACCGGCGTTGCCGAGGGCCTCGTACTCATGGATGTCCAGCTCGCCGGGGGCGACGTTCAGCAGGTAGCCGCCGCGCCGGGTCTGGAGCCGCGCCGCGGCGACCTCGGCGGTGGACATCCCCAGGACCCGGGCGAACGCCTTTCTGAGGTTCATCACATAGGTGTGGATCGCCGACGCGGCGGTGCGGGGCGGGCGCTCGCCCCACAGCTCCTCGGCGAGGGTGGCCGCCGAGACCGCCGTTCTGGAGCGCAGCAGCAGCAGCGCGAGGATCTGCCGTTGTTTCATCGGATTGGGGGTCGCGTCGACCTCGCGATGGTGCGCCGATAACTCTCCTAACACGGTGAATCTCACAGATATCCTCCCGTTCGACACTCACCTGGTAAGACGCCGGATACCATCCTGCGCATTTCAGTTCGGCACGAGTGTTTCTCGGCGGTGAAATCTTGATTGCGAGACCGACGTAATTCCTTTACCAGAGGATGCGGTTCAGCGGTTCAGAGGTCCACGATGTGCAACACCAGGACGGTGGCGCTGAGAATTCCCAGGGAGATGGCGGGAATGAGCGCCTTGGGCGGGTCGGCGACGCGCCGGTGCCCGAGAAGGGCACCGGTCAGCAGCAGGACCAGGCCGGTGGTCGCGGCGATTCCCAGCCACTCCCACCACAATCCGGCCACCACACCGACGGCCGCCGACACCTCCAGCAGGCCGATCGCCTGCCACATCCGCATCGGCGCGTTCATGTGCTTCGCCTGCTCGACGGCGGTGGGATGTTTCACCAGCTTCATCGAGCCGGCGCCCGCGAAGGAGAAGGCCAGAATCACGGACAGGACAGTTATCGCGGCGGACATGGGAATCTCCGGGATCGGGCACGTCGGATGAAAAGGAGGTAAAAAGAAGGGGGCGGGAGCGGCGGAACGTCCGGGTCAGCCCCGGGCGACCGCCTCGCGCACGGCGGGCGCGATCTCCTCGGCGTAGACCTGGATCTGCCGCGCGGGGTCGGTGACCGGCGCGAGCACCAGGGCGCTGACGCCGCAGGTGAGGACCAGCTCGGTGAGCCGCTCGATCCAGGTCTCGGGGCCCTCGTTGAACAGGGCCTTCCCGCCCGGGGTGACGCTGCCCATGATGTTGTACAGGCGCCGCACGTCGCCGGGTTGGCGGCCGGCCTCGTAGGCGGCCTCGTCGACCCGCTTGTTGAGGGCGGGCAGACCCGCCGGGTCGACGAAGGGGTAGGACGGCAGCCAGCCGTCCGCCAGCCGGCCGGTCAGGCTCAGCATGCGCGGCTGGTAGGCGCCGACCCAGATGCTGATCGGGTGCGCCGGGGCGGGGCCCGGCTCGGCGCCGACGAGCCGGTGGTGGGTGCCGGGGTAGTCCACGGGCGCGTCGCCGGGCGTCCACATCAGACGGATGACGTCGATCCCCTCGGCCAGGGCGGCGACCGCCTCGCCGGGGGTGAGCTCGGGGGCGCCGAGCTGGCGGCCCTCGACGGCCCCGGCGCCGATGCCCAGTTCGACGCGCCCGCCGCTGAGCAGGTCGACGGTGGCGGCGGCCTTGGCGAGCACGGCGGGCGGGCGCAGCGGGAGGTGCGCGACGTCCGGGAAGAGGCGGACGCGGCGGGTCCTCGCGGCGATGACGGCCAGCGTGCTCCAGGAGTCCATGACGGCTCCCTGGTGCGGGTGGTCCATCAGGCCGAACAGCTCCAGCCCGCTCCCGTCGGCGAGTTGGGCGAGCTGGACGAGCCCGTCGGGCGCGGCGGCCTGCGGCGGCATGACGACGCCGAACTCCAGCGGCTGCGCGGACGGTTCCCCGGATGCGGCGGACGGGACGGAAGAAGGCGTAGCGGACACTCCGAGCCCTTCGGATCGGCGGTGCGGAATGTGGTCGGTTCATTACAGCTCATGGACACGAGCCGTAGGCGTTTGACAGCGTTACGGTTCTTGATGGCAGACGTAAGGGAGGGTGACGGTGCTCGATGTCAGAAAGCTCGTCCTGCTGCGTGAGGTCGGCGTGCGCGGTTCGATCGCGGCGGCGGCGCAGGCGTTGAACTACACGCGCTCCGCCGTCTCCCAGCAGCTCTCGGCGCTGGAGGTGGAGACCGGGGTGCCGCTGCTGGACCGGAGCAACCGGCGGGCGGGGCTGACGGCCGAGGGCCGCCTGCTCGTCGCGCACAGCGAGCGCATCCTGGCCCAGATGGAGGAGGCGGAGTCGGATCTGCTGGCGGCCAACGGGCAGGTGGCGGGCGAGCTGCGGGTCGGGGTGCCGTTCCACGACGGGCCGCCGGTGCTGATGTCGGCGCTCACCCAGGTGCGGGCCGCGCATCCGCAGCTGCGGATCACCATGCGCGGGGTGTCCTCGGGCGAGGGCCGGCAGGCCGTGCATCTGGGGCAGCTGGACCTGGCGATGGCCACCCGGTACGACCGGGTGCCCGAGCCCCAAGTGCCGGGACTGCACGAGGAGCCGCTGATCAGCGACCGGGTGCGGCTGGCGGTCGCGGCGGACCATCCGCTGGCCGGCGCCACGCCCCAGCCGCTGGCGCGGTTCGCCGGCGAGCAGTTCATCCTGCGGCCCGGCTCGGCGCTGGGGCGGCTGACGCTGCACCTGTGCGCCGAGGCCGGGTTCACCCCGGACGTGGTGGCGGACAGCGACGACATGCAGGCGGTGCTGGCGTTCGTCGCGCTGGGCTGGGGGGTGGCGCTGATCCCCGATCTCGTGCCGGACCGGCCCGGGTTCCCGGTGGTGCGGCTGCCGCTGACCGGCGCCACGCCGACCCGGCACGTCTCGCTGGTGGTGCGCCACACGACGCTGACCTGCCCGTCCATCGCCCGGGTCCTGCCGATGATCCGGCAGGCGGCCGACGAGCTGTCCCTGCGCGCGAACGGCGCCCGGGAGCGGCTACTTGCGGCCCACGACCAGTGACACCGGTCCCTCCAGGGGCCCGGCCGAGCAGTCGGTGAAGCCGGCCTCCCTCATCCACCCGACACAGTCGGCACCGCTGTAGTCGAAGCCGCCGGGGCTCTCCAGCAGCATGTGCAGACTCGTCAGCAGGCCGAAGGCGTTGGCGCGGCGGTCGTCGTCGATCATCGACTCGTAGACCAGGAGCACGCCGCCGGGCGGCAGCGCCTCGTACGCCTTCGCCAGCAGCATCCGCTTGGTCTCCAGGTCCCAGTCGTGCAGGACCCGGCCGAGCACCAGGACATCGGCCGTCGGCAGCGGGTCGGTGAGGAAACTCCCGGGCGCGAAACGGGCGCGGCCGGTCAGCCCGGCCTGCCCGAGGCGCTCCTCGAAGCTCTTGGTGACCTGGGGCAGGTCGAAGCCGATGCCGGACAGGTGCGGGTGCTCGGCCAGCACCTCGCCGAGCAGGATGCCCTCGGAGCAGCCGATATCGGCCACGGTGGCGTGATCGGCCCACGGGAAGGCGCGCGCCAGGGCCTGCGAGGCGGCCAGGGTGCCGCCGGTCATCGCCTTCTGGAAGCGGGCGGTGAGCTCCGGGTCGGCGTAGAGGGCGTCGAACGGGTCGCCCTCGTCGCCGCCGAGGTTGCTCTGCGGCTCGCCGGTGCGCAGGGCCGTGGTGAGGTTCCCCCAGGAGCGCCACCACAGCTCGTTCGCCAGCTCCAGCAGGCCCCCGATGTAGGTGTCCTGGGCGCGGTCGAGGAACAGCGCCGAGTCCGGGGTGTTGCGGTACACCCCGTCCTCGCGGTCCAGCAGGCCGAGGGCGACCTGGCTGTCGAGGAAGTCGCGGGCCGCGCGCGGGTGCAGGCCGAGGCGGGCGCGCAGGGTCTCGGCGTCGGCGGGGCCGGCCGCGGCCAGGTCCGTGTAGACGCCCAGCTCCAGGGCGGACAGCAGGCACTTGGCGGACCAGAAGCCGAGGCCGAGCTGCACGATCCGGTCCTGCGCGGCACCGGTCGGCGCCCCGGTGTCCGGCGCGGTGCCCTCGGCGAGGGCGGCGAGGACGGGGGCGGTGTCGTGGCGGTCCTCGAAGTGCGTGACCCGCCCCCGGTCCAGCCGCCACACATGGGTGAAGGGAACGGTGGCGCTGCCGCCGCCCGGCGCCCGCACCAGGTGGCTTCCGAGCACCACCACCCGGTCGCCGACCGGGACGAACTCGGCGGGCTTGACGTGCAGTTCGGCGAAGACGGCGCGGGTCCGGTCGAGCAGCAGCCGGACACCCCCGGGACCGCGACGGGTGCCGCCGACGCCGTGCGCGGAAAGGCCGTCCGGGAGCGTCCACCGGACGTCGGGGGCGAGCAGGGCGAGCAGACCCTCCGTGTCGCCCCGTTCCATGGCCTGGTAGCAGTCCTGGACGAGGGAGATCTCTGCGGGCACGGGCGGTTCCCTTCCATGTCGTCGGGGTCGGAATGACGTGCGCAACGTGCGGGAAGGCGGCTCGCGGCGGCGGGCGCGCCCCGTCAGGTGGTCGCGCCCCGGTGGTCGCCGAGACCGGCCGGGACGGCGGCGTGGCGCGGATAGCTGCCGAGCACGCGGACCCGCGCGCCGAGGGCGGGCAGCGCCGCGATGGTCCGGCGGACCACCGCGTCCTCGATGTGGCCCTCGACGTCGATGAAGAAGTGGTAGCTGCCGAGCCGGTTGCCGGTGGGCCAGGTCTGGATCCAGGTCGGGATGACGGCGTGGGTGGAGAAGACGGTGAGGACCCGGGCGAGCGCCGAGGGCGCCCCGTCGCCCACCGAGATGACCAGGGAGGTGCGGTCGCGACCGGTGGGGTCGGGGCCGGCGGCGCTGCCGCCGACCGCGACGAAACGGGTGACGGCGTCGGAGCGTTCACCGATGCCGGACTCCAGTGTCCGCAGCCCGTACAGGTGGGCGGCGTGGGCGGCGGCGATCGCCGCCCGGCCCGGCCGCGCGTCCCGGGCGACGTCCCGGGCCGCGGCGGCCGTCGAGGCGGCGGCGACCGCGCGGGCGCGCGGCAGCCACCGGGCGAGCCACCCGCCGCACTGCGCGAGGGCGTGCGGGTGGCTCACGACCTCCCGCACGTCCACCAGTGTCGAACCGGGCACGGCCATCAGGTCGAAACGCACCGGGAGTTCGATCTCGGCACTGATGGAGAGCCGTCCGGCGCCCGCGAGTTGGTCCAGCGTCGCCTGCACCACGCCCTTGACCGAGTTCTCCAGGGGGACCACGGCGGCCACGCACTCGCCGCCGATCACCGCCCCCAGCGCCTCGGGCACGCTCAGGTACGGCTCGCGGATCACACCGGAACGCGGCGGGACGAGGCGCCGCAGCGCCTCCTCCGTGAAGGTCCCTTCCGGGCCCAGGTAGGCGTATCGCATCGCAGGCCCCTTGGGGGTCAGGACTCGATGAGCCGCTGGAAGAGGACGGTGTCGAAGATGTCCTCCATGCGGGCCGCCCTGCCGTCGCGCATCGTCCATGAGTGCACGAAGTCCAGGGTCGCGGTGTGCCCGCTGAGGGAGGTGACCTGCCGGGTGCCGAAGACGACGACGCGGTCGCCCCGGTCGAAGAACTCCTTGGGCTCCAGCCGCATGCCGCCCAGCACGGTGGCGACCTTGGCGAGGAACTCCCGGACGCCCGTGTGGCCGAGTTCGGTGCCGCCCAGGCCGTAGGTGTCCATGCCCTCGGGGTGCACCCATTCGACATCGGGCGTCAGGACCGCGAGGAGGGCGTTCACGTCGCGCTCGCGGAAGGCGGCGTAGGCGGCGTGCACACAGTCGATGTTCGTGGTGAGTTGAGACATGGTCGAAAGGCTCCTTGTGGCGCCGTGTGTCCGCTCGTGGGTGATCGGTGGGGGTCGTCGCGCCGGCCGGCCCGGGGTGGCCGGGCGGCCGGATCAGGTCTGGGCCAGGTCCTTGACGTGCTCGGGGTGCAGCGCCAGCAGCGTGCGGCGGATGCCCTCGCGCCACGGCACTTCGCACGGACCGGTGAGCGCCATCCGGCGGGCGGGGTCGAACTGGTAGGTCTCGCGGGTCACTTCGGACTTCACCAGCCGCGCGGGGACTCCGGTGAGCTCCTCCAGGTACCGGACGCAGTCGGTGATGCCGACGGCCTCGTCCCCGCCCCAGTTGGTCAGGGTCACCGGGACGTCCGCCGCCGCCCAGAGCTGCGGCACCTGGCGGACCAGGTCGTCGGTGTAGATCGGGGAGCACCAGTTCTGGCCGGACATGGGCACCGGGATGGGCTCGCCGGCGAGCATGCGCTTGAAGTAGAGCATCGGCACCCCGCCGTAACCACCGGGGCCGTAGGCGATGTTGAGCCGGGCAATGGTGGTCGGCAGGCCGAGGGTGTGCGCGAAGGCGCGGACGGTGCCCTCGGTGGCGATCTTGCCCACCGGGTAGGCCGGGAGCCAGTCGGCGCGGCCGTCCAGCGGGTCGTTCTCGGTGTAGGCGTGGCTCAGGCTCTGGCGCGCGTAGAGGGCGCCCGTCGAGACGTAGAGGAACGCCTCGGCGGTGCGGCAGTGGGTCATCAGCCGCCCGGCGGCGACCGCGTTGACCTCGACGGCGGCGTTGAAGTCGCCGTCGTCGCCGCGCCGCACGGCGGAGTGGATGACGTGGGTGAAGTCCTCCGGCAGCCCTTCGAGCATGTTCCGGCGGGTGTCGTCCATGTCCCACCGCCAAGTGGTGATGCCCCGCTCGTTCAGCTCCTGTTCGACCCCCGGGGTGCCGAACCGGCCCACGCACCACACCTCGTTGTCCGCCGCGAGGTGCTCCGCGACCGGGCGGGCCACCTGCCCGGTGCCGCCCGTGATCAGGATCTTCTTGCCCTTCATCGGTCCTCCCTGGTTCGCGTGGTTCGCGTGGTCGGCGTTGTTCACACCATTCACGTCGTTCGCGCCGTCGGGCTTCCGCCGGCGGCCGGGGGCGTCCCCGGTCAGCTCTCCTCACCCATCGCGCGGTCCAGCTCCCGGCGCAGGATCGCCTGGAAGGCGGCGACGTGGTTCGGGCCCATCAGCGTGTAGTGCTCACCCGGCACGTCGATGTACCGGTTCGGCTCCCTGCTGTGCTCGTCCCAGCGGCTCAGCTCGTTACGCAGCCAGTCCTCCTTGGTGCCGCGCAGCGGCACGGCGTAGAAGACGCTCATCGAGCGGACGGCGCCGGAGGGCTGGTAGCTGCGGCCGAGGTCGGTCAGCCGGTCGGCCAGCTCGGCCCACGCGCTGAACTTCTCGATGTTCAGGTCGAGTTCGGCCAGACGCTGCGGCGGTGCGAGGGCCATCAGCCGGGCTATCTGCTCCTCCCTGGCCAGTCCGCGCAGCTCGCCGGGCAGGTCCCGGGACTGCTTCTTGGTGATCAGGGCAAGGAAGAACGCCAGGTTGACGGCGGTCTCGCCGAAGTCCAGCTCGTCCATGCGGTACTTGATGTGCGGGGGCAGGTTGAAGCTGCCGACGAAGTCGACCCGCTCCCCCTGCGCCTCCAGGGCCTTGGCGATCTCGAAGGCGACCATGCCGCCGTAGGAGTAGCCGGCGAGGGCGTAGGGGCCGTGCGGCTGCCGCTCACGGATGGCCCGCAGGTAGGTGTCGACCATCTCGGCCACGCCGGCGAACGGCTTCTCCCCGGGGTTGAAGCCCCGGGCCCGCAGGGCGTAGAAGGGCCGGTCGCCCACGAAGTACTTGGCGAGGTTGACGAAGACCAGCACCTCGCCGACCCCCGGGTGCACGCAGAACAGCGGTGTCTTGTCCCCGCTGGTCTGCATCGGCACCACCGGGTCGTAGACGGCGGGCGCGCCGTCCGTGGTGGCGCCGGGCGCCAGTGCCCGGGCCAGCTGCCGCACGCTGGGGGCCCGCAGCACGGTGATGACCTGGAGGTCGGCGTCCAGCCGTTCGGCCACCGAGCTGCGCAGCCGCAGGATGTCGAGCGATGTACCGCCGAGGTCGAAGAAGTTGGCGGTGACGCTGACGCGCTCCGGCTCCGTCTCGAACAGCCCGGCGTAGATCTCGGTCAGGATCCGCTCGGCGGCGTCGGCGGGCGGGGTGTAGCCGCCGAGCCGGCGCAGGATCAGCTCCTCGACGCGCGCGGTGACGTCCGCGAAGTGCCCGGCCTCCAGGCGCTTGCGCAGCAGGGCGCGCTGGATCTTGCCGAGGCTGGTCTTGGGGAAGGCGTCCTTGGGCAGCGGCAGGATCAGCGAGGGCCGGAAGCCCCAGTGCATGACGACCGTGCTGCGCACGGCGCTCAGCAGCCGGTACAGGCCGGTCTCGTCGTCCTCGGCCACCTCGGCGTGGAAGGCGATGACGAGCTGCTCGGTGTCCTGGCCGGGCGCGCGGGTGGGGAAGGCGGCGACATAGGACGCGGCGACGCCGTCGAGCTGTTCGAGGGCCGTCTCGATGTCCTGGCTGAAGTAGTTGACGCCGTTGACGATGATGCTGTCCTTGCTGCGGCCCACCAGGGTGAGCCGGCCGGCGTCGTCGATCCGGCCGAGGTCGCCGCTGCGGAACCATCCGTCGGCGGTGAAGGCGGCGCCGGTCGCCTCCGGGTTGCGGTGGTAGCCGGTCGTGATCATGGGGCCCTTGAGCTGGAGTTCGCCCACCTCGCCGGTGGGCAGGGCGGTGCCGTCGTCGTCGGCCACCCGCATGCTCATGCCCTTGATGGCGGTGCCGAGGTTGGCGAACTCCTGGCCCACGTCGGCGCCCGGGAAGTCCCGCGAATAGACGCTGCCCGCGCAGGTCTCGGTCATGCCGAACGCCGGCCACAGCGCGCCGGGACGCAGGCCATAGGGCGCCATGGCCGCCAGGAACGCCTGTCCGGTGGCGGTGACCACGGCCTCGCCGCCGCTGATGATGTGGCGCAGCGGGGTCAGGTCGAGGGGCTCGCCCGCCCCGATGCGCCCGGCCGCGTTCTTCACCAGCCCCAGAAGGAAGTTGGGGGTGAAGGTCATGGTGACGCGGTGCCGGGAGAGCAGCCGGACGAACGACAGCGGATCGCCGAGCACCACGGACGGCTCCACGTGGAGTTGGCGGGCGCCGACGGACAGCGGCAGCAGGTGGCACTCCAGGAGGGCGGCGACGTGGTCGAAGGAGATCCAGTTGAGGCTGGTGTCCGCGGCGCTGAGCCGGTGGTGGCCGTTCTTGCCGGCCATCGAGGCGACCAGGTTGGCGTGCGAGAGCATGACGGCCTTGGAGTTGCCGGTCGATCCCGAGGTCAGGACCAGCAGGGCGGTGTCCGCCGGGTCCGCCTCGTGGGTCTCGGTGGCGGGCTCGGCGCCCGCCAGGCTCTCCAGCGTGGTGACGGCGATCTCGACGCCGGGCGGCAGCTCGGCCGCCAGGACCTCGCTGGTGAGCAACAGGGGCTCATCCAGCAGCCGCTGTACGTGGGCGAGTTGGGCGGCCCACCGCTCGGGGTCGCCGCGCAGCGGGGCCATCGGGCAGGGCACGAACCCGCCCAGCAGGCAGGCCCACAGCGCCGGCAGGAAGTCCTCCGGGCGCTCCAGCAGCAGGGCGACCTTGTCTCCGGGGCGCAGGCCCCGTCCGCGTATTCCGGTCAGGAGGCGGAGGCTTTCCCGCAGTAATGCGGGATACGACTGGAAGCGCTCGGCGCCGTCGGCCTCACCGAAACAGTAAAGCACTCCGGAATCCGGATTGACACGCGCCGCATGGGGCAGGAGTGAGGCGATGGTGGGAAACGACGGTGCGTTTACCAGCTCTGTGGCTTCAAGCTCAATCATGGCCGATACCGACACCTTTCTTTTCTCGGCATGAGCGCACACAGACAAGAAGGTGAATACGGGATTTTCCCCTCCCAGGACTCCCGGGGCAAATCCAGAGGCAACGCGGGGTCAGTGCGTTCGCGCCTTTATCACTGGACCTTATCGACTGTAGCAACCATCCGTCGGCAGGCCAACGCGCTTCATCGCCGCTTTAGCCGCGCTTCATCGGTGCTGTATCGGCCCTTGACCCCGGGCCTGAGCGGCGCTTCGGGCGAATATCGCGTGGTCACCGGGAAAGCCCTTCCGGGCCGCCGGTCACGGCTGTGACGGGAGCCGGCCCCGCGCCATGCGGAACGATTTCGCGACGCCGCCCCGGCGACGGCGGAATGCGCGGCCCGGCACCGGCCCGGAGTTTTCCCGCCCGGCACCAGCGGCGGCCCTTCAGCGGCCGAGAGATTCCATGACGACGGCCCCCGGAAGCTGGCACAGAGCCTTTCCGGGAGCGATCAGCTTGCCCCGGCGGCGTCCGCTGCCGAGCAGGACGTGCGGCAGATCCGCGACGGCGGCGTCCAGCAGGACGGGCCAGTCGGCCGGAAGGCCGATCGGCGTGATGCCGCCGTACTCCATCCCGGTCTCCCCGACCGCCGTCGCGTGGGGAGCGAAGGACACCTTGCGCGCGTCGAGCCGACGGCGGACCACGCCGTTGACGTCGACGCGGGTGCTGGAGAGCACCACGCAGGCGGCGAGCCGCGTCTCACCGCCGCGCCGGGCCGCGACGACCACGCAGTTGGCCGAGAGGGTGAGCAGTCCGGCGCCGTGGGCGGCGACGAAGTCGTCGGTGTCGGCCAGCGCGGGGTCGGTGTCGACGTAGAGCAGCTGGTCGGCGGGCACCGGTCCGCGCCAGGCGCGGACCGCCTCGGCGACCGGGGCGGTGAGCAGCTCCAGGACGTCGGGGGCGGGGCGTGCGTCGTCGAAGTCGCCGATGGGTGCGCGCATGGGCCGCACCGTACCAGCCGGTCCGGGCGTCAGCGAGGCGCCGCCGGGACGGACACCGCCATGGTCATCTCGACCGGCTCCGGGCCGTCGTTGCGGTAGCCGTGGGGCACATGGGTCTCGAAGGAGGCGGAGGTCCCGGCGGGCACCAGGTGGTCGGAGCCGTCCACGGTGAGGGTCAACACCCCGGCTGTGACGTGCGCCAGCTCGGAGGTGCCCACCGGGTGCGGGTCGGAGGCGTGGCCCTCGCCCGGCATCAGCCGCCAGCGCCACAGCTCCAGCGGGCCGGGGGCCTCGGTCCCGGCGAGCAGCGTGCTGTGACTGCCGGCCTCGGTGGACCACAGCCGGACGGCCTGCTCGGGGGGGACGAGGCGGACGGCGGGAGTCCGTTCGAAGTCGAGCAAAGTGGTGATGCTGACGCCGAGGGCGTCGCCGACCTTCACCACCGTGCCGACGCTCGGATTGGTCCTGGCCTGTTCGATCTGGATGAGCATGCCCCGGCTGATCCCGGCGCGGGCCGCGAGGGCGTCCAGGGTCAGGCCGCGCTCGGTCCGCAGCCGCCTGAGGTTCTGCGCGAGCGACTGCGTGAGCTGGTCGAGATCGGTCACGGATGCCTTCTCGTGCGCGTCGACAGAGAACGTTGAATATTTTGCATGACGGAGTCCATCTTTTTGAACTACGCTCGGGTGGACGCCACCGTTCACCACACTGTACTGCGAAGGAGTCACGATGGTTGCCCTGGCCCTGGCCACCAGCCTGTTGTGGGGGCTCGCCGACTTCGGCGGCGGGCTGCTGACCAGGCGCATCCCGGCGCTGACCGTCGTGGTCGTCTCGCAGGCGCTGGCCGCCGCCGTGCTCGGCGCTCTCGTCCTGGCCACCGGGGCCTGGAGCGCGGCCGACGCGCGGCTGTGGTTCGCGGTCGCGGCCGGCCTGATAGGCCCGCTGGCGATGCTCTTCTTCTACCGCGCGCTGGCGCTCGGCCCGATGGGAGTCGTCTCGCCGATGGTCGCCACGGCGGTGGCGGTGCCGGTCGGCGTCGCGCTCCTCATGGGCGAACGCCCGGGACCGGCGCAGTACGCGGGCATCGCCGTGGCGTTCACCGGCGTGGTGCTGGCCGGCGGCCCCGGGCGGGGCGGCGGAGCGGTCCGGCGGCAGACGCTCGGCTACACGCTGGTGGCCGCGTTCGGCTTCGGCGCGGTGCTCGCGCTGATCGCGGAGGCGTCCACGACCGTCACCGGGTTGTTCCTGGCGCTGTTCACGCAGCGCGTGTGCAACATGCTGGCCGGCGGAACGGCCCTGCTGGTCGCCGCGCGGCGCGGCGCCCCGGTGCTGCCCGAGGGCGGCCGGCCGGCGCTGACGCGGGCGCTGCCCTCCCTGACGTTCGTCGGCCTGGCCGACGTGGCGGCCAACGCCACCTATGCCCTGGCGGCCTGGATCGGCCCGGTCACCGTGGCCGCCGTGCTCGCCTCGCTCTACCCGGTCGTCACCGCGCTCGCCGCGCGCGGTGTGCTCCGGGAGCGGCTGCGGGCCGTCCAGGCCGCGGGCGCGGGTCTCGCCATGGCCGGCACCCTGCTGCTGGCATCCGGCTGAGCGCTCGGCCTGCCGGGGGGCACTTCCCCCCGGATGGCCGGAAGAAGCCCGACTCGACTGGTTTCACACCGATTCAAGGGGTAGGCGTGGTGTTTGGGCCGTCCGCGAAGCCGTGAGGAGTCAGGGCACATGACCGACGTTTCGAGCAAGGGACCCGCACCCGGCGACGACCGGAGGCCCCTGACCAGCCGGCAGGGCCATCCGGTCTACGACAACCAGAACCAGCGGACGGTCGGCGCCCGCGGCCCGGCGACGCTGGAGAACTACCAGTTCCTGGAGAAGGTGAGCCACTTCGACCGCGAGCGCGTCCCGGAGCGGGTCGTCCACGCCCGCGGCGTGACCGTCTACGGCCACTTCGAGTCCTACGGCGCCTGGGGCGACGAGCCGATCGGCCGCTTCACCCGCGCCAAGCTGTTCCAGGAGCGCGGCAAACGCACCGACGTGGCCGTGCGGTTCTCCACCGTCATCGGCGGCCGGGACTCCTCCGAGGCCGCCCGCGACCCGCGCGGCTTCGCCGTGAAGTTCTACACCGAGGACGGCAACTGGGACCTGGTCGGCAACAACCTCGGCGTCTTCTTCATCCGGGACGCCATCAAGTTCCCCGACGTCATCCACGCCCTCAAGCCCGACCCGGTCTCCCACGAGCAGAAGCCCGCGCGGATCTTCGACTTCATGTCGCAGACCCCCGAGAGCACGCACATGCTCGTCAACCTCTTCAGCCCGCGCGGCATCCCGGCCGACTACCGTCACATGCAGGGCTTCGGCGTCAACACCTACAAGTGGGCCAACGCCGAGGGCAAGACCATGCTGGTGAAGTACCACTGGATGCCCAAGCAGGGCGTGCGCTCGATGACCGAGGAGGACGCCGCCAACGTCCAGGCCGGGGAGCTCGGCCACGCGACCAAGGACCTGTACGAGGCCATCCGCCGCGGTGACTTCCCGGAGTGGGAGCTGCTGGTCCAGATGATGGACGACCATGACCACCCGGAGCTGGACTTCGACCCGCTGGACGACACCAAGGTCTGGCCCGAGCAGGAATTCCCGCCCCGGCCGGTCGGCCGCATGGTCCTCGACCGGACGGTGGACAACTACTTCGCCGAGAACGAGCAGATCGCGTTCGGCACCGGCGTCCTGGTCGACGGGCTGGACTTCTCCGACGACAAGATGCTGGTCGGCCGCACGTTCTCCTACAGCGACACCCAGCGCTACCGCGTCGGCCCCAACTACCTCCAGCTCCCCGTCAACCGGGCCAAGAACGCCGAGGTCCGCACCAACCAGCGCGACGGTCTGATGACGTACGCCGTGGACGAGGCGGGCGAGAACCCCGAGGTCAACTACGAGCCGTCGATCACCGGCGGGCTGCGCGAGGCGCGGTACCCCACCACCGACGACCAGGGCCCGGAGATCCGCGGGCGCCTGACCCGCGAGCGCATCCCGCGCACCAACGACTACCTCCAGGCCGGCCAGCGGTACCTGCTGATGGAGGAGTGGGAGCGGGACGACCTGGTGACGAACTTCGTCGACCTCATCTCCCAGTGCGCCCGGCCGGTCCAGGAGCGGATGGTCTGGCACTTCCTGCTGGCCGAGAACGACCTCGGGCTGCGGGTCGGCGCGGGGCTCGGCATCAGCCCGGAGGATGTCGCGCACCTGGAGCCACTGGCCTCCCAGGACCTCACCGACGAGGACCGGCAACGTCTGGCGCATCTGGGCAAGAACCCGCCGCGCGACGTCACCGGACTGACCATGACCCACTGCGTGCCGAACACACGGCACGTCGTGACCCGCTGACGGCCCGGAGCACCGCCCGCTGGGCCCGTGGCTCAGCAGTCCAGTCGTTCAGCAGTCCAGTCGTTCAGCTGTTGGGGCGCAGCGTCCACACGACGGTCATCTCGCCAGTCACCGCGCCGTCCTCGCGCTGGATGGCGACCGCGATCTCGAACTCCGGGCGCCCGCCCGCGTCCAGCTCCGCGATGACGTCCGCGGCCGGCCGGCCGAGGGTCGCGGTGGCGGTGACCGGCCCCTTGGCCAGCTTCCGGAAGTGGATCTGAGCCGTCACGGGCAGCGGCACCGCCCGCGAGAGCTGGTCCCCGAAAGCCCCCAGGACGACGGCGCCGCTCGCGGACTCGGCCAGCGCGAACATCGCGCCGGCGTGCGGGCCGCCGACGTGGTTGTGGTACTCGGGCTGGTCAGGGAGGCGCAGGACCGCGCGGTCGGCGCCGGTCTCCAGATACTCCAGGTTCAGGGTGCGGACCATGGGGACCGTGGCGGTGAGCCAGTCGGCCAGGGAGGTCTTGCTCTCAGTCATGGCCACACGTTACCAGCGGGTAATCAACGCGAGGAGAGTCGCGACGTCGCAGGTGGACAGCGATTGCGCGGACCGGCGTGCCGAACCGCCCGCCGCGCCCGTAAGGTCACGCGCATGAGGCCAGGAGAACAGCGGCCGGGGGGCGAGCCCGCCACCCCGTGGTCCAACCCGTACCAGCAGCCCGGCTATACGCAGCCGAACCCGTACCAGACGCAGCCGGGCGCCCAGGTCCCGCCGCCACCGCCCACCCCCCAGCCCCAGCCGCCGTCCGGCCAGTGGGAACAGCTCTCCGGGCCCTGGCAGGCCCCCTCCGGCCAGGGGGAGGAGCCCACCCCACCCCCGCTCCCGCCACCGCCCGCGGGGGGCGGCGGCGGGAGCCGGCGGAGCGTGACGGCCGTCGCGGTCGTCGTGGCCACGGCGGTGCTCGCGGCCGGCGTGATCACCGGCGTCGTGATCCTGGGCGGGGACGACGAGGGCGCCCCGGAGGCCGCACCCGGCGACCCGACGCCCGAGCCGACCGACGACGAGACCCGCCGCGAGGACCTGCCGCCCGACGACCCGCGCCGGGGCGTGACCCAGGTCCCCGACCCGGTGGTCGCGCCGGACTGGCAGGTGCGGACGATAGAGAACCGGCACAACGCCTTCGACGTGCCGCCCGACTGGGAGCTGGGCAGCGAGAGCGAGCTCGTCGGGTACGAGAACGAGGGCGCGGCCGACGACGACGGCTTCGCCGACCCGTTGGTCACCATGTCGGCCCCCGCCACCTACATGGACGGCTGGTGCGCCGAGGCCGAGTACGGCGTGAGCTGGCGCGCGGTGGCCGGCACCAAGGGCGGCCAGGGCGCCACCGGCACCGCCGAGGCCGCCCGCAACGAGGCCGGGAGCTGGGCGCTGGCCGCCTACGACCAGGAGGAGCGCGGCACCCTGCGGGTCTCGGAGTCCGAGCCGTTCACCAGCGAGCACGGCATCGAGGGCCACACCGCGACGGCGACCATCACCGACGTGCCCGACGACCCGGAGGACCAGTGCGGCACGTCCGACGGCAAGGTCGTCACCGTCTCCTACATCGACCTCAACAACGACCTGGCGACCTGGGTACTCGTCATGGACACCGGCTTCGAGGGCGAGCTGGACGACGAGACGATCGAGGCGATGATGAACAGCCTGCGCCCGTTCCCCGCCGAGGACGCCGGCTGAGCGGTGCCGCGTGCTCGGGCCGCTCAGCCGCAGGCCGCTCAGGCCACGGTGAACGTGCCGGACGGCGGGCGCGGCGACGGGACGGCCGCGCCGTCCGGCACCGGAACGGCGCCCCCCACCAGCCGGGCCAGCGCCTCACCGTGCACGGCCCGCGCGGGGAACACGTCGGCGGCTGCCCGCCGGGCCAGCTCGGCGAGCGGCAGCGGGGCGCCCGAGGCGACCAGCACCGTGTTGCCGAAGCGCCGGCCGCGCAGTACGGCCGGCTCGGCGAGCAGGCACATCTGGCCGAAAACCGCGCCGAAGGTGGCGAGCTGGGAGCGCAGGAAGGCGAACGGGACGGCGTCGGCCAGGTTCGCCGCGTAGATCCCGTCCGGCCGCAGCACCCTGCGGATGTCCCGGGCGTAGCCGAGCGTGGTCAGGTGCGCGGGGATCAGGGCGCCGCCGAAGACGTCCCCGACGACGATGTCCGCCGAGGCGGGCGCGGTGGCGGTGAGCGCGGCGCGGGCGTCCGCTATCTCGACGGCGATCCGCGCGCCGCCGGGCAGCGGGCACCGCTCGGCGATCAGCTCGGCCAGCCCCCGGTCGGCCTCGACCACCCGCTGCCCGGACCCCGGCCGGGTCGCGGCGGCGTAGCGCGGCAGCGTCAGCGCGCCGCCGCCCAGGTGCAGCACGTCCAGCGGCCTGCCGGGCGGCGCGGCGGTGTCCAGCGCGTGGGCGAGCATCCGGACGTACTCGAACTCCAGATGGGTCGGATCGTCCAGGTCCAGATACGACTGCGGCGCGCCATCGACGGTGAGCAGCCAGGCCCGTGGGCGGTCGAGATCGGGAAGGAGGCGCGCGGTCCCCAGATCGGTCGTCCTCGTCACCGGAATGGGCTCGTTCACCCTTCCATTGTGACCGGTGTGTCCCGGTCCGCGAGCCCGCGTTTCCGGGCATCGGGCGGCGTGGCTTAAAGTGATCTCGCTCCACCCCCCGTCACCCTTTCGGCACTACCCCGGGACGCTGTCACCTCCATGTCGTGGTTCGAATCACTCGTTCTCGGGCTCGTCCAGGGGCTGACGGAGTTCCTGCCGATCTCCTCCAGCGCGCACCTGCGGCTGACGGCCGTCGCGTTCGGCTGGGAGGACCCCGGCGCCGCGTTCACCGCGGTCTGCCAGATCGGCACCGAGGCCGCCGTCATCATCTATTTCCGCAAGGACATCGCGCGGATCATCTCGGCCTGGTTCCGGTCGCTGCGGGACGCGCGGGTCCGGTCGGAGCCGGACGCGCGGATGGGCTGGCTGGTGATCGTCGGCTCGATCCCGATCGGCGTGCTCGGCGTGACGCTGAAGGACTCGATCGAGGGCCCGTTCCGCGACCTGCGGCTGATCGCCGTCAACCTGATCGTCCTCGGCATCATCCTCGGCGTCGCCGACCGCCTGGCGGCCAGGGACGCGACCGGCGGCCGGCACCGGGCGATCCGGGAGCGCAAGACACTGGACCAGCTGAGCGTGCGGGACGGCCTGATGTACGGGCTGTGCCAGGCGATGGCCCTGGTCCCGGGCGTCTCCCGCTCGGGCGCCACGATCACCGGCGGCCTGTTCCTGGGCTACCGCAGGGAGGCGGCGGCGCGGTACTCGTTCCTGCTGGCCATCCCGGCGGTGCTGGCCTCGGGCCTGTACGAGCTGACGGAGATCGGCGGCGAGGACACCCATGTCTCGTGGGGCCCGACGATCCTCGCCACGGTGATCGCGTTCTTCGTCGGCTACGCGATCATCGCGTGGTTCATGAGGTTCATCTCGACCCGCAGCTTCATGCCGTTCGTCTGGTACCGGATCGCGGTCGGTGTGGTGCTCCTGGTCCTGATCCTCGCCGGAACCCTCGACCCGAAGGCCGGCGAGGACGTGGACGAGGGGCCGATCAGCACGTCCGAGGCGTGATCCCCTTCAGAGGTCGCTGAAGTCGGGGATGGTGATCGAGCCGTCCTCGGCGAGGGCGAACCCCGGGTTGTGCGCGACCTCCCAGGGGTGGCCGTCCGGATCGACGAAGACGCCGGAGTAGAAGCCCAGGGAGTTGGTGACCGCGGGCTTGGTGACGGTCCCTCCGACCCGCTCCGCGGTCGCGAGCAGATCGTCGACCTCCGCCGCCGACCGCACGTTGTACGCGAGGGCGATCCCGCCGAAGCCGGCCTCGCCCCGGTCCCCCAGGCCGCAGTCCCGGGCGAGCTTCTCGCGGCCCCACAGGACCAGGGCCAGTCCGCCCGCCTGGAAGAAGACGGTCTCCTCGACCTCTTGGCCCCGCCAGCCCAGGGCCTCGTAGAAGGCCCTGGCACGAGCCACATCGGAGACTCCCAGAGTGATCAGACTGATGCGCTGTTCCATGCGATCAGGCTAGCGCCGGCCGACCGGCCCGACCGGCGTAGCGAAGGAAGGGGCCCGCGCGGCGGGTCGTGATCCGCGCACCTGCCGTACCGGCCGTCACCCGGGCACCGGAGGCGGCGGCGCGTCCGACCGTCGCCCGGGCCGCCGTCAGTGCTCGTCCAGCGCCGCCAACACGATCCGCTCGCACAGCTCATGCGTCCGCAGCGCGTCCCGCGCGCTCAGGCGGCGGCCGGCCCGGACCGCGTCCAGGAAGGCGAGCGCCGCCTGTTCGATGCCGCGCTGGCGGGCGACCGGGACCCAGTCGCCCCGGCGGCGGACGCTGGGCTGGCCCCGGTGGTCGATGATCTCCGCCAGGTCGCGGACCTGCCGCTTGGTGTCCTGGCCGGAGACCTCCACGATCTCCTCCGTCGAGCCCGACACGCGGTTCATCACGCCGATGGCGGTGAACCCGTCGCCCGACATCTCCAGCACCACGTGGTGCAGCAGCCCCCGGCGGATCCGGGTCCTGACGCTGACCCGGTCCACCTCCGCCGGCACGAGGAAGCGGAGGGTGTCCACCACGTGCACGAAGTCGTCGAAGACCGTCAGCCGGGGGTCCTCGGGCAGGCCCCTGCGGTGCTTCTGCATCAGGATCAGGTCGCGCGGATGCTCCAGCAGGTGCGCGTAGGCGGGCGCGTGGCGGCGGTTGAAGCCCACCGCCAGGCTCACCTCGCGCCTCTCGGCCAGCTCCACCACGTCCCGCGCCTCGCCGAGGGTGTACGCGAGCGGCTTGTCGACATACGTCGGTATGCCGGCCGTCAGCAGCCGGGTGACGAGCTCGGGGTGGACGGCGGTGGGAGCGTGCACGAAGGCCGCGTCGAGGCCGGCGGCGAGGAGCGAGTCGAGGTCGGCGTGGCGGTGCTCCGGGGGGACCCGGTAGGTCTCGCCGGCCCGGTCGAGGGTGGCGCGGCCACGGGTGTGCAGATGGGGCGTCACCCCGGGCTGGGCGGTGAGGACGGGCAGGTATGCCTTGTGGGCGATGTCCCCGAGCCCGATCACTCCGACCTTCACAACTGCTCCTCCGCGCAAGCCGGTTCCGTGTGAACGGGCAGGATACGCGGCCGGTTCACCGGCCGAGATCGGGAACGCGCCAGTCGACGGGCTCGTGCCCCTGGGCGGCGATCGCCTCGTTGATCCGGGTGAACGGCCGGGACCCGAGGAACTTCTTGGCCGACAGCGGTGAGGGGTGCGCCCCCTCCACCACGGCGTGCCGGGTGGTGTCGATCAGCGGGAGCTTCTTGCGGGCATAGCTCCCCCACAGGACGAAGACGGCCGGGTCGGGGCGGGCGGCGACGGCACGGATGACCGCGTCCGTGAACCTCTCCCAGCCCTTCCCCTTGTGCGAGGTGGGCTCGCCCGCCCGGACGGTGAGCACCGCGTTCAGCAGCAGGACGCCCTGCTCGGCCCAGGGCATCAGATAGCCGTTGTCCGGGATGGGGAGGCCCAGCTCGGCGTGCATCTCCTTGTAGACATTCCGCAGCGAGGGCGGGATACGCACCCCGGGCCGCACGGAGAAGCACAGACCGTGGCCCTGGCCCTCACCGTGGTAGGGGTCCTGACCGAGGATCAGCACCTTGACCCGGTCGAACGGGGTGGCGGCCAGGGCGGCGAACACCTCCTCGCGCGGCGGATAGACCGGGCCCCGGGCCCGCTCCTCCTCCACGAACTCGGTGAGCTCCTTGAAATAGGGCTTGTCCAGCTCCTCGCCGAGAACGTCTTGCCAGGAGTCGGGCAGCATGCCGGTCACGTCGTCATCCTCCGGGAAAAGGCGTCGGGTTGTCCCTCCGCGCGTACCCGCAACGTACCGGCCGCCACTGACAGCCGCCGCCGGGGACGGTTTCTGCCCCGCCCCCGCGTTGAGGAAGAGCCCGCCGTCAACCCCCCGTGTCTGGCCGGTGATCCAGGCGGAGGCGCCGGAGGCGAGGAACGCGGCGGCGGCGATGCCGCAGCCGATGCCCCGGCTGCCGCCGGTGACGACGGCGACCGGGGCCGGCCCCGCGGGGGTGCGGGACTCGGTCATCTCTCGCGCCACGCTCAGTCGAGCGGCCCGCCGGCCACGTACAGCACCTGGCCGGAGACGAAGCCGGCGCCGTCGCCGGTGAAGTAGGCGATGGCGCCCGCGACATCCTCGGGCAGGCCGACGCGGCGCACCGGGATGGCGTCGGCGGCGGCCTTCTGGAAGTCGTCGAACTCCATGCCGACGCGGGCGGCGGTGGCAGCGGTCATGTCGGTGGCGATGAAGCCGGGCGCGACCGCGTTCGCGGTGATGCCGAACTTGCCCAGCTCGATGGCGAGCGTCTTGGTGAAGCCCTGGAGCCCGGCCTTGGCGGCGGCGTAGTTGGCCTGGCCCCGGTTGCCGAGGGCGGAGCTGGAGGAGAGGTTGACGACCCGTCCGAAGCCGGCGTCGACCATGTGCTTCTGGCAGGCGCGGGTCATCAGGAACGCGCCGCGCAGGTGGACGCTCATGACGGTGTCCCAGTCGGCCTCGCTCATCTTGAACAGCAGGTTGTCGCGGAGCACCCCGGCGTTGTTGACCAGGATCTGCGGCGGGCCCAGCTCGGCGGCCACCCGGGCGACGGCGGAGGTGACCGCGTCGGCGTCCGAGACGTCGCAGCCGACGGCCAGGGCCCGGCCGCCCGCGGCGGTGACCTTGGCGACGGTGTCCTTGCCGGCCGACTCGTCCAGGTCGAGCACGGCGACCGCGCGGCCGTCCTCGGCGAGCCGGAGAGCGGTGGCCGCGCCGATGCCTCGGGCCGCGCCCGTCACGATGGCGACGCGCTGTTCGGGGGTGGTCATGCCTGCTTCTCCTCGCCGTCGACTACTGGGCTACCGAAGAGTAACCACTGCCGGAAAGACGCTAGGAACCGGGGGCACCATCTGTCAACGGACCAACACTTCGAGCAAACGGTCGAGCTCAGCGGCGGGGTCCGCGGTCAGACCCGTGTGCACCGGTCCCGGCTGCACGACGGTACTGCGCGGGGCGATCAGCCAGCGGAAACGGCGCCCCGCGTCGTCCCCGGCGGCGAAGCCCGCCTCCGCGCCCCCGCAGCAGACGCACTCGGCGGCGCGCAGCGCGGCGCGCACGCCGGTCACGTCCACCGTGGGGTCGAGCGCGCCCAGCCGCGCCAGGTCGAGGTGGGTGCGGGCGGCGAGGAAGGACCGGGCCCGGCAGTAGAGGATCACCCCGGCGTTGATCGACTCGCCACGCTCGACGCGCGGCACGACCCGCAGCACCGCGTACTCGAAGACGTCCCGTCCGACGGCCGTCTGGACCTCGCTCATCGGGCCGCTCCGCTCGTCCGGTGCGGCCGGCCGGTCAGCCAGCCGGGTGCCCGGGAGCCCCGGTCCCGGCTCGGGGCCCCGATGGTGACGCCCTCGGAGACCGCGTGGACGCGGGCGCTCAGCGCGGTGACGTAGGCGTCGCGCACGGCGTCCGGCGCGTCGAAGCCCGGCTCGTCGGCGAGCCATTCGTCGGGGACGTCGGCCAGCACGGAGCCGAGCAGCTCGCCGGTGACCCGCGGCCCGAGGTCGGCCGCCGCCGCGGCGATGTCGGGGCCGAAGGGCGCCAGCGCGTGGTCGGAGGCGTCGTAGGGGCGGGCGGCGGAGGCGGCCACGGTGGGCCAGTTGTGGTGCCAGATCAGCGCGGCGCCGTGGTCGATGAGCCACAGGTCGCCGTGCCAGACGAGCATGTTGGGGTTGCGCCAGGAGCGGTCGACGTTGTTGACCAGCGCGTCGAACCACACGACGCGGCCCGCCTCGGCGGCGCCGACCTCGTAGGCGAGCGGGTCGAAGCCGAGGGAGCCGGGCAGGAAGTCCATGCCGAGGTTGAGGCCGCCGCTGGCCTTGAGCAGCTCCTGCACCTCCTCGTCGGGCTCGCTGAGGCCGATCACCGGGTCGAGCCGCATCCGGACCAGCTCCGGGACACGCAGCCCCAGGCGCCGGGCCAGCTCGCCGCAGATCACCTCGGCGACGAGGCTCTTGCGGCCCTGACCGGCGCCCGTGAACTTCATGACATACGTGCCGAGGTCGTCGGCCTCCACGATGCCCGGCAGCGAGCCACCCTCCCGCAGGGGGGTGACATACCGGGTCGCGGACGTTTCGCGCAGCATTCCCCCAGGTTAGAACGGGACATGCCGCCGTCCGGCGGGCCCCCGCGTCCGAGCCGGCCGCCGTGCGCCGCCAGGCACCGACGGCCACCTCCGCCGTCCCGGCCGCCGCGGCGCGCAGCGCGGTGACCGCCGCCCGGATCGACGGCCCGCGGTCGGCGTCGGCCCGCCGGACGGCGTGGACGCGGCGAGTGATGGGGTCCCGGACCGCGACGACCGCGACACCGGCCGGTACCGGGTCGCGGGCCGAGGCGCGGGGCGACGGCCACGCCGAGCCCGGCGGCGATGAGCGCGCGCTGCGTGGGGTGCTCGGCGGCGGCGCTGACGAGCCGTGGTTGCCGATGGCGTGCGGGACGCGGAGCCGGTCGATGTTCGACACGTCAGAGATGCGACGCGGACGCGGCCCGGACGCGTACCGCTGCTCCCCGGTCGTCATGCGTATCGCCGGGCGGCGGGCGGGCGGAGGGCTTCGGCCACCGCGTCGGCCAGGGGCGCGATGTCCGGCGCGCCGAGGGCGGAGACGGTCAGCCGCACGCCGGGCGGGGCGGCCAGCCGGAAGCGGGCGCCCGGGGCGACCGCCCAGCCGGCGTGCAGGAGGCGGGCGACGGCGCCGGTCTCGTCGGGCACGGGCACCCAGACGTTCATGCCACTGCGGCCGTGCGCGGCGACCCCGCGCGCCGCCAGGGCCTCGATCAGCGCGCGGCGGCGCGCGCCGTACGACCGCGCGACGTGCTCCGGGTCCACCGCGCCCGCACTCCACAGCCAGGCCACGGTGTCCTGGATCAGGTGGCTGACCCAGCCCGGCCCGAGCCGCAGCCGCCCGTGCACCCGGTCGACCGTCACGGCGTCGCCGGCCAGCACGGCGAGCCGGAGGTCGGGGCCGTACGCCTTGGCGGTGGACCGCACCAGCGCCCAGTGCCGGGTGGCGCCGGCCAGCGGGTGCGGCGGCAGCTCCACGATGCCGTCGCCGTGGTCGTCCTCGATCAGCAGCGTGTCCGGGTGGGCGGCCAGGACCGCGCGCAACTCCCCGGCCCTGGCCGCCGACACGGCGGCGCCGGTGGGGTTCTGCGCGCGGGCGGTGACGACGAGGGCGCGGGCGCCCTGGCGCAACGCGCGCCCGACCGGCCCCGGCAGCGGTCCGTCGTCGTCCACGGGGACCGGCGCGGTACGCAGGCCCAGCGCCGGGACGAGGTCGAGGAAGCTGGCCCAGCCGGGGTCCTCCACGGCCACCGCGTCGCCCGGGCGCAGGTGCGCGGCCAGCACCCGTTCGATGGCGTCGAGCGCGCCGGAGGTGACGGTGATCCGGTCGGCGGGCACGCCGTCGCGCGCGAATCCGGCCCGCGCGGCGCGATCCAGCTCCTCGCTCAGCGGCGGGGCGCCGTAGAGCACGGGCGCACGGTCGGCGCGGGCCGCCGCCGCGGCGAGGGCGGAGCCCAGCGGGGGCAGCAGGGCGGGGTCGGGGTTGCCCTTGGCGACATCGCGGACGCCCGGCGGCGCCTCGACGCCGATCGCCTCGCGGGCAGCGCTGGCCGGGCCGGCGCGGACGCGGCTGCCGCGCCGGCCGGCGGTCTCGATGACGCCGCGCTCGCGCAGGGTGCGGTAGGCGGCGGCGACGGTGTTGGCGTTGACGCCGAGCCGCTCCGCCAGCCCGCGCAGCGGCGGGAGGTGCTCGCCGGGGCGTAACTCCCCCGCGCCGACGGCGCGTTCGACGCTGGCCACGATTTCTGAGGCGCGGCGCCCCTCGATTCGATATTCTCCTAGCACAAACAGCATCTTGCACTAGTACGAAGGTCGCGCAAGCGCGACCCGAGGTCCGCCGAGCACGAGGAGACTCCCATGCCGCCGACCGGCGCCGCCCCGTACCCGCCCACCCCGCGCACCACCCCCAGCAGGTCCCGGGAGCGGGTCTCCTACGACCGGGAGCTGGTGCACGCGATCCTCGACGCCGGCTATCTGTGCCATCTCTCCTTCGTCCGCGACGGCGCCCCCGCGGTCCTGCCGACTCTCTACGCCCGCGACGGCGAGCGGCTTTACGTGCACGGCTCGACCGGCTCCCGGCCGCTGCGCACCGCCGCCGCCCCCGACCCGGAGCCCGGACTGCCGGTCGCCCTGGCCGTCACCCATGTGGACGGCCTGGTGCTGGCCCGGTCCGCGTTCCACCACTCGATCAACTACCGCTCGGTGGTCGTCCACGGCACGGCCCGTCCGGTGACCGACGCGGCCGAGAAGGACCGCGCGCTGGACGCGCTGGTGGACGGCGTCGTGCCCGGCCGGGCCGCCGACTGCCGCCCCGCCAACGCCCGGGAGCTCGCCGCGACCGCCGTCCTCGTCCTCGATCTCGCGGAGGTCTCGGCCAAGGTCCGCGCCGGGGGCCCGAACGGCGTGCCCGAGGACTCCGCGCTCCCGCACTGGAGCGGCGTCCTGCCCGTGACCACGGCCCACGGCGCCCCCGTCCCCGCCGACGACGAACGCGCTCCCGCCCCCGGCTATCTCACGGCGTACGCGCGGAGCTGAGCGCCAGGCGTGCGGAGGCGGCGGGAGGGGAACCCGACCGGGGGCGGGCACGTCCAACCCCACAGCATTCCTCCGTCCCAGCCGAACTCCCCCACCGGAGGACCGAGATGGCATCCCACCCCCTGCGTTCCGCCGCCTGCGCCGCGCTCCTCGCGCTCGCCGTGGCGGGCTGCGCCGACTCCGACGACCCCACCGCCGCCGACGACCGGGCCGACCGGTCCCCCGTGACCGACGACGCCGGCTCCGCCGACGGGACCGAGGGAAACCAGTCCGAGACCCCGTCCACCGCCGACGACGCGGACACCGGCCGGACCGCCACCGACCCGCCCGAACAGTCCGGGCAGTCGGAGCAGTCGGAGCAGTCGGAGCAGTCCGACGAGCCGGGCCCGCCCTGGTGCGTCCCCGAGGCGCTGACCGCCACGGTCAGAGCGCTCGAACCGGGCGCGGGCAACCGGTACGCGGCCCTCGTCCTGACCAACTCCTCGGACGTCGCCTGCCGCACCCAGGGCTGGCCCGGCCTCCAGCTCACCTCGGACGACGGCGACGAGATCCCCACCACCACCGTCCGCGACCGTTCGGCGACCCCCGACCGGCTGACGATCCTGCCCGGCGGCACCGCGTGGGCGCGGCTCCACTGGAGCGCCGTGCCCGGCTCGGAGGATCCGGCCGACGGGGACTGCGGTCCGTCCCCGGCGTCGCTGGGCGTGATTCCCCCGGACGAGTACAGCGCGACCACCGCCGCCTGGGACCTCGGCGAGGTCTGCGGCGCCGGGCGGATCGAGACCCAGCCGCTCGCCGCCGGGGAGGGCCCGCGCTGACGGACGGCGCCCCGAGCGTCAGGCGGTGGGGAGCCAGTCGACCCGCCCGGCCAGCAGCGCGTAGCCGACGAACGCCACGACGTCGATCAGCGCGTGCGCGACGACCAGCGGCATCACCCGCCCCCACCGCCGGTACAGCCAGACGAAGACCACGCCCATCGCCACGTTCCCGAGGAAGCCGCCGACGCCCTGATACAGGTGGTAGGACCCGCGCAGCACCGCACTGGCGGCCAGGGCCCGGCCCGGAGTCCACCCCAGCTGGGCCAGCCGCCGCAGCAGATAGCCGACGACGATGACCTCCTCCACAACGGCGTTCTGCACCGCCGAGGCGATCAGCACGGGGATCTTCCACCACACGTCGGGGAGCGACTCGGGCACCACCGTGAGGTTGGCCCCGGTCGCGTGAGCGCCGAGGTAGAACAGCAGACCCGTGCCGCCGATGCCGGCCGCCACGGCCGCGCCAAAGGCCAGGTCGGAGCGCGGCCGGCGCGTGTCGAAGCCGATGGCGCGCGGCCCGGGACCGCCGAGCGCCGCGCCCGCACCGCCCTCGCGCAGCAGCAGGTGCGCCACGAGCAGCACGGGCACCAGCTGGGTGGTGATGCCGAAGAGCTGCCAGGCCAGGTCGAGCCAGGGGCGGCCGGGGGCGTGGGAGGCGTTGAGCGTGGCGGCCTGGTCGCTCAGCCCGCCGGGACGGGTGAGGACGCCGGTGAAGCTGATCAGCGCGCCCACCGCGCTGGCGCCCAGCGACAGCGCGAGGACCAGCAGCAGCTCCTGGCGCAGCACCCGGCGGGGCCCCGCCGGCTCCCCGCCCTCCGAGGGGTCCGTCGTCCGCTCCGGCCTCAGCCGCACTCCGCCTCCCGTCCCCGGCGTCCGGCCGCACCCGCCCGTGCCACGCCGCGCCGGTCCCGGCCCGTCAGCCGGAGCCTAGGGGCCGGTCGGCCATTCGTGCACGGGAGCATCCGTCCGCGCCAGGTCGCAGTACCGCCGGACGAGCTCCCGCAGGGCGGTCGCCCGGTCCGCTCCGTTCGCCACCGCTTGGTGGTAGATCCGAGTCTGCCAGCCCGCGCCGGTGATCCCGCGCCGGCACCGTCCCTCGATGACGGACAGGTACCGGTCGCGGTCCGCGCCCGCCACGCCGAAGGCGTCGAGGCCCGCGGCGGCCACCGGCAGCAGCCGGTCGCGGATCAGCCGGGCGGCGGGCACCTCGCCGTCCTCGCCCGGCCAGCCGAAGCGGGCCCCGATCCCATGGCGGCAGGCCGCCATGAAGTTCCGCTCGGCGGTGGCGAACGGCAGTCGCTCCCACACCGGGCCCGGCCGGTCGGCGAGGCCCCGCACCAGGCCGTAGAAGAAGGCCGCGTTGGCGACGGTGTCGGTGATGGTAGGGCCGGTGGACAGCACCCGGTTCTCCACCCGCAGGTGCGGCACCCCGTCGGCCACCCCGTAGACCGGGCGGTTCCAGCGGTAGACCGTGCCGTTGTGCAGCGCCAGCTCCGTGAAGCTCGGCACCCCGCCGGCGGCCAGGACCTCCGCCGGGTCCTCCTCGGCGATCAGCGGCAGCAGCGCCGGGAAGAACCGGAGGTTCTCCTCGAACAGGTCGGTGACCGAGTCGATCCACCGCTCGCCGAACCAGGCGCGCGGGCGCACGCCCTGTGCGGCCATCTCGGGCGGGCGGCTGTCGGTCGCCTGGAGGAAGAACGGGACCCGCGACTCGTGCCACAGCTCGTGGCCGAAGACGAACGGCGCGTTGGCGCCAACGGCCACCTGCGCCGCCGTGGCGGCCTGCGCGGCGTTCCACACCGCCCCGAACCGCTCGGGTGTGACCTGGAGATGGAACTGGACGGAGGTGCAGGCCGCCTCGGGGGCGATCGAGTCGAACGACCCGCTGAGGGTCTCCGCACCGGTGATGTCCAGGCGGATGGACTCCCCGCGCGCGGCCATGATCTGGTCGTTGAGGAGGGTGTACCGGTCTCCGGGGGACAACGAGGCGGGCACCATCTCCTCCGCGGTGATGGTCGGCAGCACCCCGGTCATCACCACCCGCGCGCCGAATTCCCCGGCCATTCGGTCGGCATAGCCGATGGCGATGCGCAGCTCTTCGGCCAAGTCGTCGAAAACCCGGCCGACGAGCGGTCGCGGCGCCATATTCAGCTCGATGGTGAATTGGCCCAGCTCGGCCTGGAAATCCCTGGTGGCCATTCGCGCGAGGACGTCGTCGTTCACCATTCGGGGAGCGCCGCCGAAATCCGCCAGGCACAGCTCCACCTCGACGCCGAGCCGGTCGCGCGGCCCCTCGAAGCGGCTCTCGCGCAGCAGCGTCCGCAGCCCGTCGAGGCAGTCGTTGACCCTGGCGCGGAACCGCTGCCGGGCGGCCAGGTCGAACCGGTCGGCGACAACCTTCTCCCCCATGGGGCTCCTCTCGCGGGCGCGGCGGAACGGTGGAACGGTGTGCCGTACACGATCCGTCCCACGCCATCCTTCCCACGCCGCGCGCGGTAACACGGGCGGGCCGGCGACCGGTCCGGTAGGAGGCATATTCCGACGGGATAGTTCATGGCCCGCGTATGGCCCAGGGACGTGAATCCCCCCTTGCCGAAACCTTCCCGGTCGGCTACGTGAAACCTGGAGAGAACATCTCTCGGATAAACTCCGCCACGGCGTGTCTCCCCAACAAGAGGCGACCTACTCCGAAGCGAGAGGCGACCCATCATGCCCCTGCACATACCCCCGGCTCCCGCTGCCGCCGAGCGCAGCGTCCGCACGGCTCTCAACTCGTCGACCGCGCGGGCACCCGGCCCGCTGCGGATCGACCGCGGAGACCTGCACCTCGTCCTGCCCCTCCCCGTGCACCGGCTGGCGCCGGTACACGGCACGACCGACGTACCCGGCGCCCGCCTGACCGGCTGGCGCTTTTTACTGGCACGGGACGGCCGGCCCGTCGGCGCGGCCGAGACCATGCTCACGGCGGACGGCTGGGCGTTCTCGCACTTCTGCGAGGGCCCCTACATCCCGTCGACCGAGCGGGCCCTGCACCTGGCGGGCTCACTGCCGGCGGCGTACCAGCCGCGGCTGCTCTCCGTGCCCGAGCTGTACATGCTGACCCTGTGGCTGCACACGGACCCCGGCGCCGAGCCGACCGAGGGCAGCCCGCAGCCCCAGGATCTCCTGATGCCGCTGGCGCCCGCGCCGCCCGGCATCGCCGCCGAGCGGGCGGTGCGGACCGACGTCCTGCTCCCGCTGCTGGCCGGCCGGCTGGCTCCGGCGGCCCCGCCGCAGGCGGCGGTCGGTCTGGTGAGCTGACTCACGGCACGAAGTCCGGGGCCGGGGCGCGCCGGCGCGCCCCGGTCCCGCGACGCCGCCGTCTCAGTCCGTGTACTCGGTGAGGGGCGGGCAGGAACAGACCAGGTTCCGGTCGCCGAAGGCGCTGTCGACGCGGCGCACCGGCGGCCAGTACTTGCCGTCCTCCTCCGTCCCGGCCGGGAAGACCGCCTCCCGGCGGCTGTACGGATGCGTCCACTCGCCGCTCAGGTGGGCGGCCGTGTGCGGCGCGTTGACGAGTGGGTTGTCGTCCCGCGGCCACTCCCCCGCGCCGACGCGCTCGATCTCGGCGCGGATAGCGATCATCGCCGCGCAGAACCGATCGAGTTCGGCCAGATCCTCGCTCTCCGTGGGCTCGATCATCAGGGTGCCCGCTACGGGGAACGACATGGTCGGGGCGTGGAACCCGTAGTCGATGAGCCGCTTCGCCACGTCGTCGATGGTGACGCCGGTGGCCTTCGTCAGCGGCCGGACGTCGATGACGCACTCGTGCGCCACCAGGCCGCCCGGACCCGTATACAACACCGGGTAGTGCGGCTCCAGGCGCTTGGCCACGTAGTTGGCGCTCAGCACCGCCACCTGGGTGGCCCGGCGCAGTCCGGCGGCGCCCATCAGGCGGACATAGGCCCACGAGATCGGCAGGATGCCGGCGGACCCCCACGGCGCGGCCGAGACCGGGCCCGCGCCGCCGCCGTCCGGACCCGCCGCGGGCTGGAGCGGATGCCCCGGCAGGTACGGCGCCAGGTGGGCGCGGACCGCGACCGGGCCGACCCCGGGGCCGCCGCCGCCGTGCGGGATGCAGAAGGTCTTGTGCAGGTTCAGGTGCGAGACGTCGGCGCCGAACCGGCCGGGCCTGGCCAGGCCCACCAGCGCGTTGAGGTTGGCGCCGTCCACGTACACCTGGCCGCCCGCGTCGTGCACGGCGGCGCAGATGCCGGTGATGTCCGTCTCGAAGACCCCGTGCGTCGAGGGGTAGGTGACCATCAGGACGGCCAGCTCGTCCGCGTGCCGCGCGATCTTGGCGCGCAGGTCCTCGGCGTCGACGTCGCCGTTCTCGCCGGTGGCGACCACGACGACCCGCATGCCGGCCATCACCGCGCTGGCGGCGTTGGTGCCGTGGGCGGAGGACGGGATCAGGCAGACGGTGCGCTCGGGTTGCCCGTTGGCCCGGTGGTGGGCGCGCACGGCGAGCAGCCCGGCCAGCTCGCCCTGGGAGCCGGCGTTGGGCTGGAGCGAGACCGCGTCGTAGCCGGTGATCTCGGCCAGCCGCCGCTCCAGCTCCCGGATGAGGGCGAGATAGCCCTCGGCCTGGTCGGCGGGCGCGAACGGGTGGATCGCGGCGAACTCGGGCCAGGTCACCGGCTCCATCTCGGCCGTGGCGTTGAGCTTCATCGTGCAGGAGCCCAGCGGGATCATGCCGCGGTCCAGCGCGTAGTCGCGGTCCGCGAGCCGGCGCAGGTAGCGCAGCATCGCGGTCTCCGACCGGTGCCGGTGGAAGACCGGGTGCGCCAGGTACTCGTCGTCGCGCAGCAGGGTCGCGGGCAGCGCGTCGGGGACGCGGGTGTCCAGCGCGTCGATGCCGAAGGCGTCCCCGGCCACGCCGAACGCGGCCCACACCTTCGTGAGCTGCGCCCTCCCGGTGGTCTCGTCGCAGGAGACACCGACGTGATCGGCGTCGGTGAGGCGGAGGTTGACCCCGGCGTCGCGGGCCGCCGCCACGACGGCGGCGGCGCGGCCCGGGACCCGGGCGGTGACCGTGTCGAAGAAGGCGTCGTGCGCGACCTCCACGCCACCGTCCCGCAGCCCGGCGGCCAGCAGCGCGGCGTAGCGGTGGACGCGGCGGGCGATGGCGGCCAGCCCGTCCGGCCCGTGGTAGACGGCGTACATGCCGGCCATCACGGCGAGCAGCACCTGCGCCGTGCAGATGTTGCTCGTGGCCTTCTCGCGGCGGATGTGCTGCTCCCTGGTCTGGAGGGCGAGCCGGTACGCGGTCCGGCCGTCCGCGTCGCGCGAGACGCCGACCAGGCGGCCGGGCAGGCTCCTGGCGTACCCCTCGCGGACGGCCATGAAGGCGGCGTGCGGCCCGCCGAAGCCCATCGGGACGCCGAACCGCTGGCTGGAGCCGACCGCGATGTCCGCGCCCAGGGCGCCCGGCGGGGTGAGCAGGGTGAGGGCGAGCAGGTCGGCCGCCACGGTGACGACCGCGCCCAGCTCGTGCGCCCGCTCGATGAGGGCGCGCGGGTCGCGGACGGCGCCGGAGGCTCCCGGGTACTGGAGCAGCACGCCGAAGACGCCGCGCTCGGCGACGTCGGCGGGGATGCCGTCGTCCAGGTCGGCGACCACGACCTCGACGCCGGTCGGCTCCGCGCGGGTACGCACCACCGCGATGGTCTGCGGCAGGCAGTCGGCGTCCACCAGGAAGACGCCGTTCCTCACCTTGCCGACGCGGCGGGCGAGGGCCATCGCCTCGGCGGCGGCCGTGCCCTCGTCCAGGAGGGAGGCGCCGGCCGTGGGAAGGCCGGTGAGGTCGGCCACGACCGTCTGGAAGTTGAGCAGCGCCTCCAGCCGGCCCTGGGAGATCTCCGGCTGGTAGGGGGTGTAGGCGGTGTACCAGGCCGGGTTCTCCATGACGTTGCGCAGGATCACCGGCGGGGTGAAGGTCCCGTGGTAGCCCAGGCCGATCATGGAGTCCAGCACCGAGTTCCGGGCGGCCAGCGCGCGCAGCTCGCCGAGCACGGCCGCCTCGTCCCGGGCGTCGGGCAGGCACAGCGCCTCGGTGGACCGGATGGCCTCGGGCACGGCGGCGGCGGTCAGCTCGTCCAGGGAGCCGAAGCCGACCTGGGCGAGCATCTTCGCCTCACCGGCGGCGTCCGGGCCGATGTGCCGGGCGGCGAAGGGCGTGCCCTGCTCCAGGGCGGTCAGCGGGGGGCGGGGGGCGTTCATGCGGAGGCTCCTCCTGGTCGCGGCGACCTGCGGGGGTGCCAGGCGTCGATGCCTGGCGGGCCTCCCCCTCTGTCATGTCGACCTGAGAGCTTCACCGTGTCACTCGCGCGGCACGGCTTGCACCGTCGGTGAGGGCGGTCGCGACGTGCGGATCCGCGGGCCGTCCTGCTTTCCAGAGTGGCTTCGCTCGCGCGGTACGGGGGCCTGAGAGATTCCGGGGAGGATTTGCTCCTTCGGCGCCCGGCGTCGGATGACACCAGGACTCTCCCGCACGAGGTCGTCAACCGTGTTCGAGCCTACCAGCGCCCGCTTCGCACGGTTCGGGGGAGCCACTCGACTGGCCATCGGGCGGATTGTGCTCTTACGTATGCCATAGAGGACTTTTTACGGACGAGTGGCGATCAGTTGGAGGACCCGTGCAGACCGACATCGACCCCCGGAGCTTGATCGGCCGCAAGGCGTTCGACCGGAACGGCACCAAGATCGGCACGGTGGACGAGGTGTACCTCGACGACGCCACCGGGGTGCCGGAGTGGGCGGCGGTGCGCACCGGCCTGTTCACCCGGGACGCCTTCGTGCCGCTGGAGCCGAGCGAACTGGTGGACGACGCGCTGCGGGTGCCGTTCGAACGGGCGCTGATCAAAGACGCGCCCGACTTCGGGGTGGGGCGCCACCTCTCGCCCGAACAGGAGCTGCGGCTCTACCACCACTACGGGCTCGACGTGCCCAGCGCCGGGGAAGGGGCCGAGGACACGGACTTCGGCCGGCTCGCCTCCCCGGGCGACGGGCCGGACCGAGGCGGCTCGGCCGGCTGAGCCGGCCGGGCCGCCGCCAGCGGCAGCGGCTCCGCGCCCGCCAGCTCCGGATCGTCCACGGCGAACGTCCGCACCCGGCCCGGCTCGGACCCGGGCCGCTCGAAGCGCACCGTCACCCGGCCGACACCGCTGCCCTGCACCCAGCCCGCCCCATACCGCTCGTGCGTCACGTCGAGCCCCGGCAGCCAGCGCCGGGGCGCCGCCGGCTCCGCGCCCGCCGCCCCGCCCTCCTCGGGCTCCGGCCCGGCCACCGCGTCCCCGCCGCCCTCCGACGCCTGCGCGAAAAGGTCCTCCTGGGTGAACGAGGCCAGCGCGCTGACGCCGACGCCCAGCAGGCGCACCCCCTCGGTGGTGTCCACGCCCTCCAGCAGCCGCTCGGCCGCCTCCCGCACCACGGCCGGATCGTCCGTCGGGCCGCGCAGCGTCTCGGAGCGGGTGAGGGTCGAGAAGTCGTACCGCCGGACCTTCAGCACGATCGTGCGCCCGGAGCGACCGGCCGCGCGCAGCCGCCCCACGCAGCGGTCGGCGAGCCGCGCCACCTCGAACCGGATCCGGGCCCGGTCGGTGACGTCCACGTCGAAGGTGTCCTCCACGGAGATCGACTTGGTGTCCCGGTCGGCCACCACCGGCCGATCGTCCACCCCGTTCGCCATGGCGTGCACCGAGGCGCCGTGCGCCTTGCCCAGCAGCCGCAGCAGCTCCGCCTCCCCGGCCCGCACCGTCTCCCCGATCGTGCCGATGCCCGCCCGGCGCAGCACCTCGGCGGTGGCCGGGCCGATGCCGGGCAGCGTCCGCACCGGCATCGGCGCCAGCAGCTCCCGCTCGGTGCCCGGCTCGATGAGGAGCAGACCGTCCGGCTTGGCCTGCTCGGAGGCGATCTTGGCGAGCATCTTGGACCCCGCCAGCCCCACCGAGCCGGTCAGCCCCGTCGCCTCCCGGATCCCGGCCCGCAGCCGCTCCCCGGCGCGGCGCGCCTCGTCGGCGGTGGCGGCGGTGCCGCCGGCCGCCAGGTCGACGAACGCCTCGTCCAGGCTCAGCGGCTCCACCAGGGGCGAAAGCTCGGCCAGCAGGCCCATCACGATCTCGCTGACCCCCCGGTAGACCGTGAAGCGGGGACAGAGATAGGCGCCGTTCGGACACAGCCGCCTGGCCTGGGCCGTCGGCATCGCGGAGCGCACGCCGAAGCGGCGGGCCTCGTAGGACGCGGTGGCCACCACACCGCGCGGACCGAGGCCGCCGACGATGACCGGCTTCCCGCGCAGGCTCGGCTTGGCCGCCTGCTCCACCGAGGCGTAGAAGGCGTCCATGTCGAGGTGCAGGATGGTCGGCTGGCCTCTCACACGTCCGATGGTGCCGCAGGGGTCTGACAGCGGCGCCGGGCGTGGCCGGGCCGGTCAGCCGATGCGGTCGGCCGGGGTGCGTCGACGCCGGGCCAGCTCGTCGGCCGGGTGGCCGACGAGCACCGGCTCCCCGGTGTCGAGCCGCTCGGCTTGCAGGCGCGACAGGGCGCTCTCCACATCGCCCCACACGGCGCCCACCGCGATGCCGAACAGGCCGCGCCCGCCCCGGAGCAGCTCGGCCAGCTCCTCGGGCGAGTCGCAGCGGTAGACGGTGGCGCCGTCGCTCATCAGGGTCATGTCGGAGAGCTCCGCCAGGTCGGCCGAGCCCAGGGCCTCGACCGCCGTCCTGATGCTCTGCAGGGAGACCCCGGCGTCCAGCAGCCGCTTGACGATCTTCAGGACCAGCACGTCGCGGAAGCTGTACAGGCGCTGGGTGCCCGAACCGTGGGCCGGGCGGACGCTGGGCTGCACCAGGCCGGTCCGCGCCCAGTAGTCGAGCTGGCGGTAGGTGATGCCGGCCGCCGCGCAGGCGCTGGGCCCCCGGTATCCGAGCCGACCCGGCGTGCCGCGCCCCTGGGGGCCGACAGACGGCCGCAGGCCCGGCGACGTCGGCGCGCCGGGGAGGGCGGGGACGCCGCCGACCGCTCTGCTGTCGCCGTTACCTGTCACGCCGGCCTCCCGTTCCGCATGCCCCGACCGTGTCCTTGACACTCACCGAATGTCACGATGAGCACGCACACAGCGCTCCTCCCAAGACATGCCCCATCGACGCTAGGCATCCACACGCGGCGCGTCAACGATCGCCACGCGCCGCTACTGGCTGCTCGTGCCGAAGTCCTCCGGGGAGATCTGGTCGAGGAACTCGCGGAACCTCTCGACCTCGTCCTCCTGCTCGTCGGGGATGATGATCCCCGCGTCGTCGAGCACGGCGTCACTGCCGTAGATCGGCGTGCCGACGCGCAGCGCGAGAGCTATGGCGTCGGACGGACGGGCACTGACCTCGACCCCGCTGGCGAACACGAGCTCGGCATAGAAGACCCCGTCGCGCAGGTCGGTGATGCGCACCGCGCTGAGCTCCTGCCCCACCGCTTCCAGCACGTTCTTGAAGAGGTCGTGCGTCAGCGGCCGGGCAGGGGTCATGCCCTGCTGGGCGAACGCGATGGCGGTCGCCTCTCCCGGTCCGATCCAGATCGGGAGGTAGCGATCACCGCCGACCTCACGGAGTAGCACGATGGGCTGATTATTGGGCATTTCCACCCGTACGCCCACGACGTCGAGCTGATTCACACAGCAACCCTAGGCGGTGCCCGGGGCATTTGGATAGTCGAGCACCCCCCGCGGGGCGCGCACGCGCCCCGCGGAGGCTCAGAATCCCTGCCTGCTGGCGAAGAACACCAGCCGGTATTTCCCGATCTGGACCTCGTCGCCGTTGGCCAGCACGACCGAGTCGATCGGCTCGCGGTTGACATAGGTGCCGTTGAGGCTCCCGACGTCACTCACCGTGAAGCCACCGTCCGGCTGCCGCCGGAACTCCACATGGCGGCGGGAGACCGTGACGTCGTCCAGGAAGATGTCGCTGTGCGGATGGCGCCCGGCGGTGGTCACCTCGCCGTCGAGCAGGAAGCGGCTCCCCGAGTTCGGCCCGCGCCGCACGATGAGCAGCGCGGAGCCGGGCGGCAGGGCCTCCACAGCCGCCTGGGCCTCCGGGGAGAGCGCCGGTGACGGGTGCTGGCCGGTGATCTCGGCCTCGTACGCCTCCAGCCCGCTGATGGAGATCGTGGACGTCGTCTCCGAGGAGCCGTCCATGCCGGGCCGCAGGGCGTTCCCGCAGTTGGAGCAGAACCGGCTGGTGGCGGCCGAGCGGTGCCCGCAGCGGGAACACGTGACCGTCTGCTGATGCCCGCCGGAGCCCTGGGAGCCTATGCCGCCGGGGGCGCCGACCTCGTCCCGGAACAACGGGCGGCCCGGCTCGGCACCGGACGCCGGCGGCGTCTCGCCATGCTGGCGGGCGCGCGGCCGTGTGGCGCTGTGCGCGCCACTCTGACGCCTGCCGAACAACTTAGCGAAAAAGCTCACCAGCGATTCCCCTCGCACCTAGCCCGACCCGTCTGCGGACGGGGCGGTCCATTGTCTCTCACCGGCCGTACAGGACGTCCTGACAACGTCCACGGCCCCCGTTCAGTTTCCCTCACCGAGCGCCACCGAAGTGCGGCGGCCCCGGTGCGGTCGGTCACGATGACGACTGAGCGTAGTCAGGCTGCTCCGCCGATCGCAAGGCGTCCACGACGACCTTGTCGGGCCGTGCCAAGTCCACCTCCGCCTGCTCGTTCTCCAGGGACTGCACCACACCCCCGGGGATGCTCAGAGCGGGCTCCAGATCCTGCGGCCGGCCGATGGCCTCGACCAGGAACGGCGCGTCGGCGGGGCGGCCGTCGATGAGCACCTCGTCGCCGTCGTTCACGAAGGAGGTGCCGGCCACGATCCGCACGTCGTTGATCTGGATGGCCTCGGCGCCCGCGGCGCGCAGTTCCTGCACCGCGTCGAGCAGCATATCGGCCTCGACGGTGCCCCATGGATCGTCGATGCGCAGAGTGATGCCCGGGCCCTCGGCGGCGACCGTGCCGGCCAGGACGCCCAGCTGCCGTTCGCGTTCCAGGGCCTGCCGCCGGGCCTCCTCGGCCTGGTCGGAGCTGGTCTCCAGCTCGGTGCGCTGGTCCTCCAGCGCGGCGCGCTCGTCCTCCAGGCGGGCGGCGCGGTCGTCCAGGTCGCTGAGGATGCGCACCAGGTCCTCCCGGCGGGCGCCGCGCAGCGCCGTCTCCTCGCTGCCCGCCGCCCGCACCTGGATCGCCAGGCCCAGGCCGAGCACGAACAGCAGCACGGCGGCGACGAGCTGGCCCCGGGTGGCGCGCGGCGGCCACAGGCCGGCCAGCAGGGCGCGGCGCCCGGTGAGGCGGGGGCCGGGGGCCGGGTCGGTGTGTTCGTCGGTCACCGGGTCACGCCCCGAAGACGTGGCGGCGGATGGCCGCCGCGTTGGAGAAGATCCGGATGCCGAGGACCACGACGACGCCTGTGGAGAGCTGGGCGCCGACGCCGAGCTTGTCGCCCAGGAAGACGATCAGCGCGGCCACCGTGACGTTCGACAGGAACGACACCACGAAGACCTTGTCGTCGAACATCCCGTCCAGCATGGCGCGCAGCCCGCCGAACACGGCGTCCAGGGCGGCGACCACGGCGATGGGCAGGTACGGCTCGACGCCGGTCGGGACCACCGGGCGAGTGAGGATTCCGACCACGACTCCCAGGACGAGTCCCAGAACGGCGATCACGGCGCACTACTTTCTTGAGGCGGGGCGTCTTGAGGCGAGGCGTCCTGAGACGGGAGGTCCTCAGGCACGGAGTCTTCAGGCGGGTCCTCAGCCCGTGGGTCCTCGGGCGGGAGAACGGGCCGGGCGCTGCGCGTGGTCACGCCGGGGGCGGCCGGCAGGCGCAGGTCGTCCCGCACGGACAGGGCGGTCCGGAGACCGTAGCTGTCGCGCAGCACGCCGAGATACCGTCCCTCGGCGGACGCCTCGAACGCGGCGGCCATCTCCTGGCCGGCACCGACGGCGAGCAGCGTGTAGGGCGGGGCGAGGGGCCGGTTGTCGACAAGGACGGCGTCGCCGGCGGCGCGGATCGCGGACAGCGCGGTGAGCCGCCTGCCGTTGACCGCTATGGCCTCCGCGCCGGCCTGCCACAGCCCGTTGACGACGCGCTGGAGGTCGCGGTCACGGACCCGACCGGTGTTCGAGAAGCCGCCGGGGCCGCCCCCGGCCCCCTGGTCGGCGTCCTCGGCGTCCTCGGCGTCGTCGACGGTGAGCTCGACGCCGGGGCCCTCGACGGCGGTGGCGCCGGCCAGGAGGGCGATGAGGTCGCCCCGGCCCGCGTCGGCGGCGCCCAGCGCCTCGCGCTGGCGGGCGGCGACATCCTCGCGCAGGGCGCCCACCTCGGCCTGGAGATCGTCCAGCGCCTCGGTGCCCGCCGCCACGCGGTCCAGCAGCTCCTGCCGCTCCCGGGCGACGGCGGGGGCGGCCTCACGGGCCTGTGCGGCGCCCAGGGTGACGACCAGGGCCGCCAGCACCAGGCCGGCGGCCAGCCAGAGTCTGGCGCGCGTGGAGCGCGGCAGGTCCGACCGGCCTTCGGCCTTCCGTCTGGCCGCCGCCTGGGCGTATCCCTCGTCGAGGGTGTGGTTCATGACGGCGGTCAGCAGCGACATGGAGGCGTCGGGGCGCGCCGGGGCGCGGTGTCCGGGCTCCTGCGGTGGCATGGCGGACATCGTCGCACGGCGCCCCCCGTTGGGCCGAATGGGTCCGGGGCGCGATCAGGGCCCCGGGGTCACCGCTCCGCGCTGTCCACCACACCCGCCCAGTGGTCGAGCAGCTCCGACGCGGCGGCGTCGTCCGGTCCCTCGGCCCACAGGTGGGTGACGGCCTCGGCCGGGTCGGGCAGCACCAGCACCCACCGGCCGTCCGGCTCGACCACCCGCACGCCGTCGGTGATGTCGATGGAACGGTCCCCGGCGGCCTCCACGACGCGGCGCATGACCAGGCCCTTGATCGCCCAGGGTGTGGCGACATCCCGGCGCAGGACGTGGGCGCGCGGGATGCGGGCGTCGATCTGGCTGAGGGAGAGCTGGGTGCGGGCCACCAGGCCGATGAGCCGGGCGAAGGCCGCGGTGGCGTCGAAGACGCTGCTGAACTCGGGGATGATGAAGCCGCCCTGACCGTCGCCGCCGAAGACCGAGCCCTCCTTGTGGGCGACCCGGGTCAGATCGTCGGGCGAGGTGGTGGTCCACTCCACCTGGGTGCCGTGGTAGGCGGCGACCTGCTCGGCGATGCGGGTGGTGGTCACCGGCAGCGCCACGCGCCCGCTGCGGCGCTCGGCGGCCACCAGATCGAGCATGACCAGCAGGGCCCGCTGGTCCTCGATGATCCGGCCCCGCTCGTCGACCAGGGCCAGCCGCTCGCCGACCGGGTCGAAACGGACGCCGAAGGCGGCGCGGGCGGAGGAGACGATCTCGCCGAGCCGCACCAGACCGGCGCGCCGGACGTCGGCGGTCTCGGTGGGGCGCGCCTCGTCCAGGCCGGGGTTGATGGTGAGCGCGTCCACGCCGAGCCGGCCCAGCAGGCTCGGCAGAACCAGGCCGGCGCTGCCGTTGGCGGCGTCGACGACGATCTTCAGCCCGGACTCGGCGACGCCGGTGGTGTCGACGGCGCGCAGCACGGAGCCGGCGTAGGCGTCGAAGACGCTGGCGGGGAAACGCAGGTCGCCGATCTCGCCGGGGAACGCCCGGCGGTACTCCTGGCGGGCGTAGACGCGGTCCAGCTTGCGCTGGCCGGCCTGGGAGAGGTCCGCGCCGCGCTCGTCGAAGAACATGATGTCGACGGAGTCCGGCACGCCCGGCGTGGTGCGGATCATGACGCCGCCGGCACTGCCGCGCGCGGTCTGCTGGCGGGCGACGGGCAGCGGCACGTTCTCCAGGTCGCGGACGTCGATCGCGCTGGCCTGGAGCGCCGAGATGACGGCGCGCTTCAGGGCGCGGGCGCCTCGGGAGTGGTCGCGGGCGGTGGTGACCGTGGACCCCTTCTTCAGCGTGGTGGCGTAGGCGCTGGCGAGGCGGACGACGAGCTCGGGGGTGATCTCGACGTTCAGGATGCCGGAGACGCCGCGGGCGCCGAAGAGGTTGGCCTGGCCGCGTGCCTCCCAGATGACGGAGGTGTTGACGAAGGCGCCGGCCTCGATCGTCTTGAACGGGTAGACGCGGACGTTCCCCTGGACGATGGACTCCTCGCCGACCAGGCACTCGTCACCGATGACCGCGCCGTCCTCGATCCGGGCCGCGCGCATGATGTCGGTGTTCTTGCCGACGACGCAGCCGCGCAGATTGGTCTGCGGACCGATGTAGACGTTGTCGTGAACGACTGCCCGGTGCAGGAAGGCGTCGGCCTTGACGACCACGTTCGAGCCGATGACCGTGTGCTCGCGGATCTCCGCGCCGGCCTCGATCTTCGCGTAGTCACCGATGTAGAGCGGCCCCCTGAGCTTGGCGTCGGGGTGGACCTCGGCGCCCTCGGCGATCCAGACGCCGGGCGAGATCTCGAAGCCGTCTATCTCGACGTCGACCTTCCCCTCCAGCACGTCGGCCTGCGCCTTGACGTAGCTCTCGTGGGTGCCGACGTCCTCCCAGTACCCCTCGGCGACATAGCCGTAGACCGGCTTGCCCTCCTTCATGAGGCGGGGGAAGACGTCGCCCGACCAGTCGACCGGGACGTCCGGGTCGACGTAGTCGAAGACCTCGGGCTCCATCACGTAGATGCCGGTGTTCACGGTGTCCGAGAACACCTGCCCCCAGGTGGGCTTCTCCAGGAACCGGTCGACGCGACCGTCCTCGTCGACGATGGTGATCCCGAACTCCAGGGGATTGGGAACACGGGTCAGGCAGACAGTCACCAGGGCGCCGCGCTCCCGGTGGTACCGGATGAGATCGGTCAGGTCGAAATCGGTGAGCGCGTCACCGGAGATCACCAGGAATGAGTCGCTCTTGAGCGCGTCCTCGGCATTCTTCACACTTCCGGCCGTGCCCAGTGGCTTTTCTTCATGTGCGTAAGTGAGATCCATCCCGAGTTCCTCACCGTCCCCGAAATAGTTCTTCACGAGGGAGGCGAGGAATTGCACTGTGACGACGGTCTCGGTAAGCCCGTGCCGCTTCAGCAGCCGGAGCACGTGCTCCATGATCGGGCGGTTCGCCACGGGAAGCAGGGGCTTGGGCATGCTCGCGGTCATCGGGCGAAGCCGGGTGCCTTCGCCACCAGCCATTACGACGGCCTTCATATCGGAAGTGTCCTCCTTGGGGAGTCGACAGTCACTCCGACCGCGCCCGTCCGGAGGGGCCCGGGCCCGGGGTGGCTCCCCGGTATGTGCGGCACGTGCGGGCGCCAGGCCCCTGCGTCACTTGGCAGAGCGGACTAGTCGGAGGTGGCATCCGCCTTCAGGAGACGGCGGACTTGAACCACGTAGAGAATCCCTGCCCACCAATAGAGCGCTGTACCCCAGCCGGCGAACGCCCATCCGAAAATAGCAGCGAGTGATGCCACCCAGCTACTTCCGTCACTGAGCAGCAGCAACGGGAAGGCGTACATCAGGTTGAATGTCGCCGCCTTCCCGAGGAAATTCACCTGCGGCGGGGCGTATCCGTGCCGGTCCAGGCGCCACACGGTCACCAGGAGCATCAGTTCGCGGGCGAGCAGGAGTGTCGTGAGCCACACCGGGAGAATGTCGCGCCAGGTGAGGCCGATGAGGGTGGACAGGATGTAGAGCCGGTCGGCGGCGGGGTCCAGGATGCGGCCGAGGGCGCTGATCTGGTTCCAGCGGCGGGCCAGCTTGCCGTCCAGATAGTCGCTCACCCCGCTGACGGCCAGGAGCAGCAGCGCCCAGCCGTCGAGATCGGGGCCGTCGAAGACCGGGGAGAGGACGAGCCACAGGAACACCGGCACGCCCGCCAGCCGGGCCATGCTCAGGACGTTGGGAATGGTGAGGACCCGATCCGTCTGAACGCGCGTCTCCTGGACCTCCACCCGGACGCCTCCTGATACCCCGAGCCGGCGTTGTGCGCTCTGACCATACCGGGCCGCCCCACGGCGGATGGGAGCAGGGCGCCCCCCGGAGCGGCCGGGGAGAGATGAATTAGGCTTCGGTGTGATTTGCCGCACTCAAACGGCACAGCGAGGCGGGTGACATGCGGACCAGGCTAAGAGGCGTCGGGGTCAGCCACGGAGTGGCGATCGGCGAGGTCAGACACATGGGTACGGCGGTGCTGGAGCCGCCGGACGGACGGATCTCCGACGAGGAGGCGCCGCGCGAGCTCGCCCGGGCCCGGCGGGCGGCGCAGGCGGTGGCCGCCGATCTGAACGCGCGGGGCCAGCTCGCCGGGGGCGAGGCCCAGGCAGTCCTGGAGGCCCAGGCGCTGATGGCGGCGGACCCCGAGCTGATGGCCGACGTGGAGCGCCGGATCTCCGTGGGCGCCCCGGCGGAGCGCGCGGTGTTCGACGCCTTCGCCGCCTACCGGGCCCTGCTGGCTGCCGCCGGGGAGTATCTGGCGGGGCGGGTGGCGGACCTGGACGACGTGCGCAACCGGATCGTGGCGCGGCTGCTCGGTGTGCCGATCCCGGGCGTGCCGGACAGCGACGAGCCGTACGTGCTGATCGCCCGGGACCTGGCGCCGGCCGACACCGCCCTGCTCGATCCCTCGCTGGTCCTGGGCTTCATCACCGAGGAGGGCAGCCCGACCAGTCACAGCGCCATCCTGGCGCGCTCCCTGGGGGTGCCGGCCGTGGTGGCGCTGCCGGAGGCGCGCCAGATCGCGGAGGGCATGGTCGTCGCGGTGGACGGCAGCACGGGCGAGGTGGTGGTGAACCCGAGCGGCGAGGAGCGCGCGGCCCTGGCCGTGGCGGCGGCGGAGCGCCGGGCGGCGCTCGCCGAGAGCACGGGTCCAGGCGCCACCTCGGACGGCCACAAGGTGCCGCTGCTGGCGAACATCGGCGGTCCGGGCGACGTCGCCGCGGCCGTGGCGGCGGGCGCGGAGGGCGTGGGGCTGTTCCGCACGGAGTTCCTCTTCTTCGATCAGTCGAGCGGGGCGGGCGCTCCCCCGGAGGATCACCAGGTCGCCGTCTACCGGGAGGTGCTGGAGGCGTTCCCCGAGGGACGGGTCGTGGTGCGGGTGCTGGACGCGGGCGCGGACAAGCCGCTGCCGTTTCTCACGCCGGGCGACGAGCCGAACCCCGCGCTCGGCGTGCGGGGGCTGCGGGCGCTGCTCGCCCACCCCGAGGTGCTCGGCACACAGCTGCGGGCCCTGGCGCGGGCGGCCGAGGAGCTGCCGGTCTACCTGGAGGTCATGGCGCCCATGGTCGCCGACCGGGCCGACGCCCGGGCGTTCGCCGACGCCTGCCGCGCGGCCGGGCTGCGTGCCAAATACGGCGCCATGGTGGAGATCCCGTCCGCCGCGCTGCGGGCGCGGGCGATCCTCCAGGAGGTCGAGTTCCTCTCGCTGGGCACCAACGACCTCGCCCAGTACACCTTCGCGGCCGACCGTCAGATCGGCGCCGTCTCCCGGCTCCAGGATCCGTGGCAGCCCGCCCTGCTGGACCTCGTCGCGCTGGCCGCCGAGGCGGCCGGGGCCGAGGGCAAGAGCTGCGGGGTCTGCGGCGAGGCCGCCGCCGATCCGCTGCTGGCCTGTGTGCTGACCGGCCTCGGCGTCACCAGCCTGTCCATGGGCGCCGCGGCGATCGCCCCGGTGCGGGCCACGCTGGCCAAGCACACCCTGGCGCAGTGCGAGCGCGCCGCCGCCGCGGCCCGCGCGGCGGACAGCGCCGAGGAGGCCCGCACGGCCGCCCGGGGAGTGCTCTCCGGCGAGTGACCGGTGACCGGGCGGGGCGACGCGCCCCGCCCGGTCACGGCTCCGCGCAGCGGCCGGGGCCGACGTCCTCCGCTCCCCGGTAGACCACGCCGTGCTCGGGCGGCACCGGCTCGCCCGTGCGCGCGTCGGTGCAATACGCCGCGAAGACCTCCGCCTCGCTCAGGCCGCGCAGCCGCCCCCCGGTCAGGCTCCAGCCGCGCACCTGCTCCCCGGATCCCCCGGGCTTCCCGCGCTCCGCTCCCCCGGCGCGCGAGCGCAGCACCAGCCCGCCCGGGTCGCCGGTCGCCACCCCGACCGCCAGCAACGTGCACAGCACCAGCGCCTCGGGCTCCGGCAGCTCCAGCGAGCCCTCCTCGCCGCGCCCGGCCGTCAGCGCCGCCATCAGCGGCCCGGTCTCCGCGATGAGGCTGCACACCAGATGGTGCGTGCCCGGCTCGGCCCGCTGGAGGATCTCGGTGAGCAGCCCGGCCGCCCGCTGGAACGCGCACCGCGACATCGGCGCCCCGCAACGGGGGCAGGACCCGGCGGCGGCCAGCAGGTCCGTGCCCAGCTCCCAGGTCTCCCACCGCACGGTCTCGGCCAGCAGCGCCGGGACCAGCCGGGCCAGCGGCTGCCCTTCGTACGGCACGGTGGCGCCCCGGGCGGCCACCTCCGCCGTGTACCGCGCGCGGCTGGCGGAGTCGTCCGGCGGCAGCCCCTCCCGCTCGCAGAACTCGGCGAAGCCGGCCGGGTCGAACAGGGCGACGCTGGTGTGCCCGTGCCGGCCGGACATCGACCGCAGCAGCTCCTCGGTGCGGCGCAGATAGCCGGCGTGGTCGGTGAAACGGAACGAGGCGTACCGCCGCATGAGCGCGAAGCCGGTCTCGTCCGCGACGACCGCCACCGTGCCCGCCGCCTCGCCCCACGGGTCCGCGCTCCGCCGGCCGCGCCGTGTGGTGTGTGCCATGACTCCCCCTCAATCCCCGAACGGATCGGAATGCCTTGGTCACTCACCGTAGTCGGAGCCACTGACAACGGCCCGCTCGCGGGCCAGCCGCTCGAAGAACCGCAGCAGCTCCGGGTCGTCCACCGAGCCCGGGTTCACCGCTGTCTCCAGGGGCGCGCCCCGCAGGAGGCGCTTGACCGGGATCTCCAGTCGCTTGCCGGTCAGGGTGTGCGGGACGCCGGGGATCTCGATGATCTCGTCCGGCAGGTGGCGGGGCGACAGGGCCGCCCGGATGGTGTCCCGGACCCGCGCGCGCAGCGCGTCGTCGAGCACGGCGCCCTCGGCCAGCCGGACGAACAGCGGCATCCAGTACCCGCCGTCGGGGCGTTCGATGCCGATGACCAGGGACTCGCGGATCTCCGGCAGCCGCTCCACCGCCTCGTAGATATCGGCCGACCCCATCCGCACACCCTGCCGGTTGAGCGTGGAGTCGGACCGGCCGTGGATGACGACCGTGCCGCGCGAGGTGAGCGTCGTCCAGTCCCCGTGCCGCCACACGCCGGGGAACATCGCGAAGTAGCTGTCGCGGTACCGGACGTCGCCCGGGTCGTTCCAGAACCGGACCGGCATCGAGGGCATGGGGGTGGTGACGACCAGCTCCCCGACCTCGTCGGTCAGCGCCCGGCCGTCCGGGCTCCAGGAGCGCAGGTCGGTGCCGAGGCAGGGGGCCTGCAACTCGCCGGTCCACACGGGCAGGGTGGGCACGGCTCCGGCGAAGCAGCTGCAGACGTCGGTGCCGCCGCTGACCGAGGCGATCCACAGATCGCCGCCGACCTCGTCGTGGAGCCAGCGGAAGCCGTCCGGCGGCAGCGGGGAGCCGGTGGTGGCCACGCAGCGGGTCACCGAGAGGTCCAGGTCGCGCCCGGGGTGGACGCCGGCCTTGGCGCAGGCCAGCACATAGGCGGCGGAGGTGCCGTAGAGGGTGGCGCGGGTGCGTTCGGCCACACGCCACTGGGCGTCCGGGGCCGGGAAGCCGGGACTTCCGTCGTAGAGGACCACGGTGGTGCCGGTCAGCAGACCGGAGACGAGGAAGTTCCACATCATCCAGCCGGTGGAGGTGTACCAGAACAGGCGGTCGCCCGGGCCGAGATCGCAGTGCAGGCCGAGCTGCTTGAGGTGTTCGACGAGGATGCCGCCCTGGGAGTGGACGATGGCCTTGGGCAGCCCGGTGGTGCCCGAGGAGTACAGCACCCACAGCGGGTGGTCGAAGGGCACGGGGGTGAACTCGGGGGCCGGGGCGTCCGCTCCGGGGCCGGTGCCGGCCAGCTCGGCCCACTCCAGGGCGCCTTCGGGAGCCGGCGTGCCGAGCAGCGGGACGTGCACGACGGCGCGGAGCGTGGGCAGCCCGGCGCGCAACTCCGCGACGGTGTCGGCGCGGTCGTGGACCCGGCCGCCGTAGCGGTAGCCGTCGACCGTGAACAGCACCACCGGCTCCACCTGCTGGAAGCGGTCCAGGACGCCGCGGGCGCCGAAGTCGGGGGCGCAGGAGGTCCACACCCCGCCGACGGCGGCGGTGGCCAGCAGTGCGATGACGGCCTCGGGGATGTTGGGCAGATAGCCGCTGACCCGGTCGCCGGGGCGCACGCCGAGGCCGCGCAGCGCGGCGGCCAGCGAGCCGACCCGGGCCCGCAGTTCGGCCCAGGTGACCGGCTCGGGCTCGTGCCGCTCGTCGACGCGCAGCAGCGCGGGCTCATCGGCCCGGGCCGGGTCCTCGCCCGCGCGCAGCGCGTGCTCCGCGTAGTTGACGGTGGCTCCGGGGAACCACCGGGCCCCGGGCATCACAGCGTCGGCCAGCACCGTGTCGTAGGGGGTGGTGAAGCGGACGTCGAACCAGTCGGTGACGGCCCGCCAGAACGGGTCGAGCGCGGTGACGGACCAGCGGTGCAGCGCGGCGTAGCTGCCGGCGGGGTCGTCCGGGCGCGGGGCCGGGGCGCCGTGCCGGGCGGCGGCGTGGGCGTGGAATCGGGTGATCCGGGCCGCGGCGACCTGTCCGGGGCCCGGACGCCACAGCGGCTCGGACGGGAACGGCGGTGCGGCGTGGGTCGTGGTCATGGCGGCTCCCCGGGCGGTGCGGCGGTACGCGCGTGGCGCGGCTGGGCAGGACGATGCCAGCTCACCGGCGCGGGCGCCAGAGCGGCCCGCCAGGCCCGGCTCCGGTGGCCGGGCCTGGCGGGCCCTGGCGGAGCTGGAGGGATGCGCCGCCTCACCCTCGCGGCCGGGCCGGCCGGCTCCTCGGCGCGCTCTCCGGCTCCGTGGCACCGGGGCCGGACCGGACCGCGCCACCGGAGTTCGTCGCCCCACGGGACATCGCCCTGGGCAACCAGCGGGAGAGGCGGTACGCCCCGGGGGGACAACTTCGCCGGCGGGCCGGTCGACGGCTACCGCGAGCCCGGGTGCCTGCTGACCCGGGCCGCCGCCCTGGCGCCGGGACGGCGCGCGGTGGACGACGTCCCGCTCTGGGGGGCCGATCCGGGAGCGACGCGGACGCCCGCGGAGTGCTGTCCCCGGGTGCCCAGGGGACCGGCTGTTCGAGGAAGGCCACCTCGCGGCCCACTCCGGACGCGGCCGGGGCGCCATCGTGGACGTCACGCTGGTCCGGCCGCCGCACGGGCCGGTGGACATGGGGACGCCGTTCGACTCTCCGTCCCCGCGTCGGCCCCCGACTCACGGAAGGTCGGCGTCCCGCGACGGGAGGCCCGCAGCCTGCCGGGCTCGGCCCCGACGGCGCGGGGCTTCGCGCCGGTGCCGACCGAGTGGTGGCACTTCACCCCCGAGCCGGAGCCGTTCCCGGACTCGTACGTCGACTTCCCCGTGTCCCGCGACGCCCCCCGTGCCCCGGATCGCGCTCCGACGGTGAGCGACGGCCGACGGTGACGGCGGCGGTCCGGAGCCACCCCCGTCGGTCCCGGGCCGCCGCCGTCACACCTTCCGACGTGGTGGGCGCGGGGGTGGTTCGCGCTACCGATCAGTTGTCACCCTTTCGCGACATCTCCGGGACAGCCCCGGGGAACCGGGACGTCAGCCCTGGTCACCGGGCCTGCTCACCGGGCCTGCTCACCGGGGAAGAGGCGGGGCGGGGTGGAGAGCTGCGACCCGACCCGTTTCACCAGGACGGCCATCTCGTACGCCACCTGCCCTATGTCGGCCTCGGCCTCGGTGAAGACGGCCAGCGCGCTGCCCGCCCCGGCGGCGGTCACCAGGAGGAAGGCGTGGTCCAGCTCGACCAGGGTCTGGCGGACGGCTCCGGTCTCGAAGTGCCCGCCGACGCCACGCGCGAGGCTGTGGAACCCGGAGGCGACGGCGGCCAGTTGCTCGCCGTCCTCTCTGCCCAGGGAGCGCGAGGCGCCCCGGGGCAGGCCATCGGCCGCCAGGACCAGCGCGTGTCGGACGTGGGGCACGCGCTCGACGAGTTCGTCGAGGAGCCAGTCGAGCTGTCCGCTCTCCTGGGGTGTGCCGTGGTGCTGCGGGGTGCCGCCGTGACCCGCGGACTCCGGTGCGGTCATCGGTCCTGCCTTAGGGCTCTCGTGTCGGCTGCTTACGGTCTCGCGCCCGGCGGGGGTCCGTCCCCGCGGGGGTCGTGCTGCTGCCGCCCGCGCTGCCAGCCCCGTTGCAGGGCCGCCATCCGGGCGCGGACCTCCTCGGCGTCCAGGTCGGGTGCCGCGTCGGCGTCCGGGTGGCCGCCGGGCTGGGCCGGCTCTCCGAACTCCGGCCCGCCGCCCGGGGCGACGGGGGTGTCCGGTGCCGCCGGCCGGTCCGGCGCCTGCCGTCGCACGCGGCGGGGCAGCCCGGCTCCGGTCGTCGGCTCGGCGCCGGGGGCGGCCCGGTCACCGGGCGGAACCGCGCCGGCCGCCGGGCCCGCGCCGGGCGCCCGGCCCACGGTGCGCCCGTGGTCGGCGACGAGCACGGGCGTACGTCTGCGCTGGGGCAGGCGCGGGAGCGGCACCGGGCCCTCGGACTCGGGAGCCGGGGCGTGCTCGGCGGGGTGGCCGGGAACGCGCTCGGCCGTGTCCGGCGGGCGGGCCGCGGGGCCCGCGCCGACCGGTCCGTCCAACTCGACCGGCCCGCCCACCATGCCGTCGCGCGGTGGGCGCCGCGCGGCCGGCTCCTGGCGCGGCTCACGCTCCTGCGGCTCCTCGGCGGTCTCGATGAGCAGCTCGCCGGGGATGAGCGTCACGGCGGTGGTACCGCCGTAGGGGGACTCGCGCAGGGAGACGCGGATGCCGTGCCGCTCCGCGAGCCGGGCGACGACGAACAGGCCGATCCGGTCGGTGTCGGAGAGCTGGAAGTCCTGGGATTCCGCGAGCCGTTGGTTGGCGTCGGCCAGGGCGTCCGGGGTCATGCCCAGGCCGCGGTCGTGGATTTCGAGGGTGAAGCCGTGTGGGACCCGCTCGCCCGACACCTGCACGGCGGTGTGCGGGGGCGAGAAGACCGTGGCGTTCTCCAGGAGTTCGGCCACGAGGTGGATGAGGTCGGCCACCGCGCCGCCCGCCACGGCGAACGGCGGGAACCGGCGGATCTCGACGCGCTCGAAGTCCTCGACCTCGTCCACGGCGGCGCGCACGACGTCCATGAGCTGCTCCGGCTTGCGCCACTGCCGGGCGGGAGCGGTGCCGGAGAGGATGACCAAGCCCTCGGCGTGGCGCCGCATGCGGGTGGTCAGGTGGTCGAGCCGGATCAGGTCCGCGAGGTCCTCGTCGTTGGCCGTACGGCGCTCCAGGGCCTCCAGCAGGTTGAGCTGGCGGTGCAGCAGCACCTGGCTGCGGCGGGCGAGGTTGACGAACACCTCGGCGACGCCGCGGCGCGTGACGGCCCGCTCGACGGCGGCCGAGACGGCTTCGCGCTGCAGGGTGTTGAGCGCGCGGCCCACCTGGCCGATCTCGTCGGGGCCGTATTCGAGGCGGGGCGCCTCGGTCTCGATGTCGACGTGGTCGCCCGCCTCCAGCCGCTGCTTCACGGCGGGCAGCCGCTGTTCCGCGGCGTCCTTCGCCTCGCGGGAGAGGTCGCGCAGATCGCGGTTGATGCTCCGGCCGACGCGCAGCGCGAAGGGCGCCGAGATCACGATGACGAGCAGTCCGACGCCGACCACGACGCCGGCGCGCAGCAGCACGGCGTCGACGCCCGAGTCCAGGTCCTCCCGGTAGGCGTCGTCGGCCTGGCCGGCGAGCCCGCTGAGGCCGGCGAGCGCCTCGGCGCCGGTGTCCGCCCACTCGTCGGCGTGCACGGCGTTGGCGTGGCCGGCCAGCAGGTCTTCCTCCGCGATGAGCAGGAGGTTGCCCGGGCCGCTCTCCCAGAAGGTGGCGTGCGCCCGCTGCTCCGTGTCCGAGAGGTCGGGCAGGTAGAGATCGCGGATCAGCTCGCGCCGGGTGATCAGGTCGGCCAGCGCGCGCAGTTCGGTCTCCGTGGTGCGGCCGGCGGCGAGCGCGCCCGCCATCAGGGCGTCTTCCTGGGAGAGCTGCTCGCGGGCCTGGTCGACGCCGGAGATGGCGCGGGCCTGCCGGTCGAGCTCCACGTCGGCGAGGGGCTGGACGGCGGCCAGGAACCGCAGGCCGGGCGCGGTGAGGCGGTTGTACGCCTCCAGCGCGCGGGTCCGGTCGATGGTGCCGTCGGCCACCTCGTCGCGGACCTGCGCCAGGCTGTCCAGGGCCAGGAGGAAGGCGTCGAGACGGTCGCGGGTGGCGCCACGGAAGTCGGCGCGGGCGCCGGCGGCGCGGGCCAGGACACGGCCGACCGCCTCGTCGGTGGCGGCCTGGAGATCGTTGAGCTCCTCGGCCCGCCGGGGGTCGGCGATGTGGATCATGGTCTGCCGACGCTCCGCCTGGAGCGCGCGGACCACGGCGTCGCACGGTCCGGTCAGGGCGTCGGCGGCGGAGGTGGCCGTGAGGACGTCTCTGGCCTCGGACACGGTGATGGCCGACGCGAACGCCCAGACCGACACGAGCGACAGCAGGGGCACGAGGATCAGCGCGCCTGTCTTCCGTCGAATCGACTTGCCGCGAAAGCGCATGCCCTCCCCTAGATTGTCCCGGACGGCCGGCGGCGAGCGGCACCGTCGGCAGCGCGAGCCTACTACCCGGCCCGGTGCGGGCTCGCGTAATACCCGGTGTTCGGATGGAGTTGACTCACAGAGCGCTTCATACTCGTCTGTCACGTCCGGGCACGCAAGGCGTCCGCCACGTTCTACCATGGGGGTTGAAGGACATATCCGCGCATCTCACCGTGCAGGGAGCGAAGGCGGAGTGTACGCGAAGCCCCGCATGCCGGATCCGGTACGTGCCGCAGCCGTGCGTGCCGTCATCATCATCGCGCTGACGCTGACTCAGCTCCTCGTCGTGCTGCTGTGCACGCTGGCCGGTGCCTGGCTGGCGTTCCCGATGCTGCTGTCCACGATCGCCAGCAGCATCGTCGCCACCTGGGCGGTGCTCGACATCTGGGTCACCCGGCAGTCATGGCTGCAGCGTGACGGGGTGGTCTCGGTGCCGAGCAGCGCCGCGCGGCGGCGGCGCCGCCCGCTCGGCCGTCAGTGATCCGCCTCCTGCCGCCGCGCGGGCCGGGGCCTGCGGAAGACACGGGTGGCGGTGATCTCGCCGTGCGCGGGCTCCGCCGACGGGTCCTGGCGGGGCAGGCCGGGGCGCAGGTGCTCCTCGACGCTGATGTATTTCAGGCCGGCCCGCAGGTCCGCGTCGTTGCGCAGCCGGATCACGAGGGGGAACTCGGCGAGCGCGGTCGTGTCGAACAGCCCTGTCGTATACAGCAGTTGAACGCCGAGGGCGTCGGCCACCGCGCGCTGGAGCTCCAGCAGGTAGGTCGCGTTGGCGCGGCCGATCGGGTTGTCGAGGAAGAGCGTGCCCGCGTGGCGGTGCCGGTCACGGCCCCGGTCGTTGCCGCGCAGGGCGGCCATCGTGCAGTAGAGGGCGATGGCGGCGGTGAGGAGCTGGCCGCCGGAGAAGACGTCGCCCATCTGGCCGACGGGGACGCGCTCGGCGCGCAGCACCGCGTCGGGCTTGAGGATCTCCACGGCGACGCCGCGCGGGCGCAGCGCCGCGTGCATGGCGCGCAGCAGCAGTGACATGCCGTCGCGGCGCAGGTCCGTGTTCTTCCGCACGGCGGCCCGGGTGGTCTCGTCGACGACCTCGCCCAGGCGCTCGGTGAGGGTCGCCTGGTCGGGGTCCTCGAAGCGGATGCGCAAGAACTCCTGGCCCGACCATTCGCCCAGTCCCTCGGGCAGCCGGGACAGCCGCTGGGCGGAGCGGAGGGTGTCGAGCGAGGACTCGACCAGGCCGCGCAGCCGGTCCACGATCCCGTCCCGGTTCCGCTCCAGCTGGGCCAGCTCGTCGGTGAGGACCCGCAGCCGGGGGGCGAAGGCGTCGGACCAGGCGGCGGCGTGGTCGGGCAGGGCGGCGACGGGCAGCTCCCTGATCTGCTGCCGGGCGGGGGTGCGGACCTGCTCGAAGCGGGTCGTGTTGGCGTGCCGGACGAGGCGGTCGCCCGCGTCGCGGACGGCGGCCTCGGCGGCGCCCAGACCGGCGGCCCCGGCGCGCAGCGCGCGGCGGGTGTCGGTGGCGGACTGCCTGGCCTCGGCGAGGGTGCCGGGGTAGGGCTCGGCGGCGTCCGCGTCGCCGTCGGCCGGCCCGTCGGGGCCGTCGGGCACCTGGCCGGGCGACGGGTCGCGCAGCGAGTCGCGCAGGAGGGCGGCCGTCTCCTCGAAGCCGCCCGCCGCGTCCTGGGCGGCCCGGTGGTCGTGGACCAGCTCCTCGTGCGCGGCGCGGGCGGCGTCGAGCGCCTCCTCGTGGGCGGCCAGCTCGGCGGTGGCGGTGCGCAGCAGCTCCCGGGCGCGCTCGGCGTCGGCCGGGATCCGCTCGGCGGGCAGCTCGATATGGGCCGGGGCGCCGTCGGGGGCGAGCCGCTCCGCCTCACCGCGCAGCCGACCGAGCTGCTCGCTGGCGGCGGCGGCGCGGCCCTCCAGGAGCTGCACCAGGGCCTCGGCGCGGGCGGCGGCGGCCTGCCGGGAGGGTCCGTCGGCGCCCTCGGGGCCTTCCAGGAGCCGGGCGGCGCGGGTGCGGACCTTGTTGCTCAGCCGGTCCAGGGCGGCCAGCGCGGCGCTCTCGTCGCCCTCGGCGCGGGCCTGCTCGGCGCGCAGGTCGGCGCCGACGCCAACCTTCTCGTAGAGCCGGGAGGCGGAGCGGTACGCCTCCCGCAGGTCGGGCAGCGCCCGCGCCGGGCCGCCGGTGTCCGGGTCCCCGCCGGGGGGCTCCGGGTCCCGACCGTCGTCGGGGGCGCCGGAGACCTCGGCGCGCTCGGCCCGCAGGGCGCGGGCGGTGCGGCGGGCGTCGTCGGCGGCGCGCTGTACGGACCTGCGGTCCTCGTCGGCGGCGCGGGCGCGGTCCAGCAGCTCGGCGGCGCGGGTCTCGGCCTCGGCCGCCTCGGCGGTGAGCTCCTTGACGCGGGAGGTCCAGCGGGCGCGCTCCCGCAACCGGGAGGCGAGCCCGGCCAGGGCGTCGGCGGAACGGCGGGCGCGCTGGGCGGCCTCCTGCTTCTCGTCGCGGGCGCGGGCGGCCCCGGCGGCGGTCTCCTCGGCCTCGGCGCGGGTGGCGGCGGCCCCGGTCAGGCGCCGCTCCGCCTCCCGGGCGGCGATGCGGGTCCGCTCGGCGCCGGCGGCCAGCTCGGCCAGGCGCCCCGCCGGGCATCCGGCGCGCCAGGAGGCGAGCCGGGCGGCGAGCGCCCGGTCGGCCGCGATCCTGGCCGCCAGCTCGCGGATGTCGGCGTCGCGGGCGGTGGCGCGCTCGCGCAGCGCGCGGCGCTCCTCGTCGGCGGCGCGCTCGTCGTGCATGGCGGGGTTGGGGGGGACCAGAAAGACGCCGCTGTCGGCGGCGCCCGGCGGCGGGGTGGGGGCGAGCAGGGCCGCCGCGGTGCCGACGGCGACAGCGGAACGGGGCAGCAACGCGGCGCGGGCGAGCACCTCGCGGGCCCGGGCGTGGCTGCCGGGGTCGGTGATGATGACGCCGTCGACCAGCTCGGGCCGGGCGGCGAGAACGGTGGCGTGATCGACCGGGTCCACCGCCTGGGCCAGGTAGCGCCAGCCGGGGAGGGCGGGGACGCCGTGCTCGCCGAGGAACTCGACGGTGGCCAGCACGTCGGGACCGGGGGGCAGCAGGCCGCCGTCGCCGAGGGCGGCGAGGATGCGGGCGTCGTCGGCGGCGACGGTGCGCAGCTCGAAGAGCCGCCGTTCGGCGGTGGTGACGGTGTCGTCGAGCCGCTCGGTCAGCGGCTCCGCGTTCCGGTCCAGCTCCTCGGGGCTGAGGGCGGGCTCCCCCCTCGGCTCTCCGGCGGGCTCTCCGGCGGGCTCAGCGACCGGCTCAGCGGCGCCGGCCGCGAGACCCAGCAGCCCGGCCAGGCGGGGCTCGGCGGCGAGGCCCGCGGCGGTGCGGCGCTCGGCGTCCAGGGCGGCGCGCGCGGCCCGGGCGGCGTCGGCGGCGCGGGCGGCGGCCAGCTCGGCGCGGGCGTGCTCGGCCGTGGCGTCGCGGGCCTGCTCGGCGGTGCGCCCGGCCGCCTCGCGGGCGGCCTCCCAGGCGGCGACGGCGGTCCGTTCGGCGTCCTCGGCGGCGAGCGCGGCGCGGGCCGGGTCGGCGAGCGGGCCGGTCTCCGCGCCGGGCGCGGCGGGCTCCAGCCAGCCGGCGCGCACCGCCTCGGCGGTCTCCTGCTCGACCTCGGCGAGACGCTGCCGCAGGTGCTCGCTCTCGCTCCGGGCGCGCTGGGCCTCGGTGGCGGCGGCGGTGGCGTCGCGGTGGGCGGCCTCGGACGCCGTCTGGAGGGTGGTGGACCGCTCCTCCAACTCGGTCGCCGACCGCTCGCTCCCGGCGGCGGCGGTGTGCAGGGCGCGCACCAGCGCGGCGGCGGCCCGGCTCCGGGCGGCCAGAGCGGGGGCGGCGTCGCGTTCGGCCTCGCGGATCGCGGCGGCGACGCGGGCGGCCCGGTCGGCGGCGGCGCGGTGCGCCAGGACGGTCTCGGCGGCCTGCCAGGCGGCGTGCAGGGTGCGGGCGTCGGTCAGCTCGCGGCGCTGGGCGGCGGCGGACTTCTCGGCCGCCGCCAGGGCGAGCGAGGCGTGCCGGTACGCCAGCTCGGCGGCGACCCGGGCGGCGCGCGCCCGCTTGGCATCGGCGGTGGTGATGCCGGCCGCCGCGGCGGCGACCCCCTCGGCGAGGCCGGCGGCGCGGGCGCGCTCCCGGGCGCCCCGGGCCGCGAGGCGGTGGGCGAGGGCACGGGCCCGCCGCCGGGCCGTGGCGTGCACGGCGCGGGCGGCCTCCCGCTCCCCGGCGGCCTCGGTGACGCGGGCCAGGAGGTCGAGCGAGCCGGCCGTGAAGTCCCGCTCGGCGGCCAGCTCCTCGCGGCGGCCGAGCTTGTGGGCGAAGCCGTGCACGAGATCGGCCAGGCCGTCGGTGTCGCGGGTGTCGGTGACGGCGCGCAGCAGCAGGTCGGTGAAGTCGGCGTCGTTCTTGACGGCGAACAGGCCGGCGGCCTCGCCCTCGTCGGCGTTCATCTCGCGCTGGTACCGGAACAGCTCGGGGTCCAGGCCGAGCCGGCCGAGGTGGTCGACCCAGCGCTCGTGGATCTCCTCCCAGACCACGTCCAGGTGGGGATAGGCCCGGCCGGTCTCGGTCAGGACGTCGCGGAAGCCCTTCATGGTGCGGCGCCTGCCCCGGGCGCCGGAGGAGCCGTCGCCCCCGGCGTCCGGGCCGGTCCGCAGCACGGTGGACTCCGCGACGGGCAGCGAGTCCAGGCTCATGCCGGGACCCGGCCGGAACGAATACCACGCCTCGGCGAACTTGCGGGGATCGCTGGAGACCTGTCGCCCTCGCCACTCGCTGACCTTGCCGACGACGACCGTCTCGCCGGTGAGGGTGTGCTGCCACTCCAGGGCGACGTGGCCGCAGTCGTCGGCCAGGAGGAACTTGCGCAGCACGCCGGAGCTGGCGCCGCCCAGAGTGTTGCGGTGGCCGGGCAGCATGACCGAGAAGATCAGCTTGAGGAGCACGGACTTGCCGCCGCCGTTCTCCAGGAAGAGCACTCCGGCGGGGGCGGGCCGGCGCGGCGGGCCGGTGGGCTCGTCCTCGAAGAAGTCCGCCTGCGCGGGCGCCGGCCGGGGCACCGGGTCGCCGACGCCGCGCAGGTCGAGCACGGTGTCGGCATACCGGGCGCCGGCCGGTCCGATGGAGTAGAGGCGGATCCGGGACAGCTCGTACATGGCGGGAACTCTCGTGGGATCAGGCGGACGTGAGGGCGGACGGCGGACGGCGGATCAGCGGTGGAACGGGAGGCCGGCGCCGTCGGCGAGGTCGAGCTCGGCCTCGTCACCGGGCGGCACCAGCGAGCCGCCGCCGTCGCCGACCGGGACGACGCCGAGCTCCAGCAGCGCGGTCATGGCGGCGCCGGCCGCCATGTCGCGGACCTGCGCCTGGTACCGCGCGGTGGTGCGATAGGCGCCGCCGGCGTCGTCCCCGGTCCGCTGGAGGAAGCCGGAGTCGGTGAGGAACGCGACGGCCTTGCCGACGATGCCGGTGGTGGAGCCGGCGAGCCGCCGGGCGTCCTTGGTGGCGCCGGTGGCGCTGCGCCGGGCGTACACCCGCCAGGCGGCCTCCAGGCCGGGCGCGTCGGTGGCCGGGTCGGTGTTCTCCCCCTGCTCGGCGGCGCGCTCCTCCAGCCGGCGGCATGCCTGGCGGACGAACGCCTCCACGCCGTTGACGGTGATCCGGCCGATATAGCCCTCGTCGGCCAGGTCCGCCGGGCGGGGGAACGCCAGGGCGGCGACGGCGAGATGGGCCAGCCCGTGCAGGAAGCGGTCGGCGGTGTCGGCCGTGGCGCGGCGGGCGTACTCGCCCATGCGGACGGCGAAGACGGAGTCCTCGGCGGCGGCGACGGCCATGCCGGCGCGGGGGGAGACCTCCAGGACGATCAGGCCGAGCCCGGTGGCGACAGCGTCCGCGAGCCGCCCGAAGGCGGGCTCCTCCTGATACCGCCGCAGGAGCGCGGCGTACTCCGCGTCGCGGGCGGGCAGCGTCCGGGGCTGGAGCCCGAAGGAGACCAGCCGGGCCGCGTCGGCGGCGTCGGCGGGCGTCAGCGGTCCGCCGGCCCGGGGCGCGGGGGCGCCTTCGGCACCGAAGGCGCCCGAGGCATCGGGGGCATCGGCGGGGGTGGGGACATCGGTCATGGGGTCACCTCCGAGCGCTCGGCGGCCATCCCGGCCGCGTCGAGGAGAGCGGTGCCGACGATCAGGTCGGCGCCGCCGAACTCCGGGTCGTCCAGCTCCGTGCCGTCGTCCACGGCGAACAGCAGCCGGGGCTCGCCCTGCCGGTAGGCGGTGCCGACCGGCGGGCTGGCGGCGTGCACGGCGAGCAGGGCCACCAGGTACGGCAGGTCCGGGTCGGCGCGGCGGGCGTCGGCCAGCAGGCCGGAGAGCCGGCGCGGCGCGTCCTCGGGCAGCCGGAGCAGCTCCAGGGCGGCGGCGAGCTGCTCCTCGCTGAAGCGGCTGTCGTCCGGGGTGGCCACCAGATCGGGCTCGGGCAGCTCGGCGCCGAGGTGCTCGCGGGGGGCGGGCGGGGTGAGCAGCAGCTCGGCGAGGTCGGCCAGGCGCACGGCGGCCGGCGGGCGCGGCCCGGTGCCCCGGGCGAAGAAGGCGTCGGTGACCCGGGTGGCCCGCTCGACGGGCAGCGGCAGCAGCGGAGCGAGGAGCTGTCCGTACAGGTCGGTGGCGACGCGGGCGGCGGGCGGCCGGAACGCCTGCCGGTCCTGCTCGGCCCGGAAGAGCGGCCCGGCCTCCAGCAGCCGGGACTGCAACTGGGTGTGGCGGCGGATGCAGTCCTTGACGATGTCGACGAGCTCGGCGGCGCGCAGCTTGTGCCCGGTGTCCACGGCCTCGTCGCGCGCGCGGCGGATGTTGGTGAGGATCGCGTTCTCGTGCCGGTACCGGTCGGCGATGTGGTCGAGGGCCTCGGTGATCATGTCGGGGACGGCGCGCAGCCAGTCGACGGCCCGTACGTCGCGCCGGGTGGTGTCCAGAGTGCGGCGCAGTGCCTCGGCGTACTGGACGGTGCGGTACCTGGCCTGCTCGGCGGCGAGCTGGGCGTCGGCGAGGCGGCCTCGGCTGATCAGCACCTCCAGCTTGACCTCGGCGGCGATCTGGGCGCTGGTGACGTCGGTGTCGAGGGCGCCGACCAGCACGTTGACCGCCTCGTCGGTGGTGCGCAGATAGACGCCGCCGCCCGGCCCCGGGACCTCCTCGATGAGCTTGAAGTCGTAGTCCCTGCGGACATATGCCCCGTCGGGGCCGAACGTGCCGTACACGGCGCGGAAGCCGCGGTCGACGCTGCCGACATTGATCAGGTTGTCCAGCACCCAGCGGGCGACGCGCTCGTGCTCGGCGGCGGGACGGCGGGGGGCCTGGGCGGCGACGCGGGGCAGCAGCCGGGCGACGATCTCCTCGTGGTCGGCGCCGGTGTCGAAGTCCATCGCGAGGGTGACCAAGTCGATGGCGGCCAGCGCCACTTCGGCCATGGCGTAGGTGCCGTACTCCCCCGCGAGGTTGGCCTTGCGGACATCCAGGTCGTGCAGCGGCGCGGTGCAGGCCAGCGCGCGCAGCCGCCGGGCCAGCCCCTCGTCGGCGGCCGGGCCGGGGGCCGGACGGGGGCCGGGGAGCGGCCCGGCCGGGTGCGTCCGGGCGGCGGGCGGTGAGGGGGTCGCCTGGGCTGGTGCGGTCACGAGGCACACCTTAGGCGGTGCCACCGACAACGCCGATTCGGGACGGATGCGGCTGTTGTTCCGGCCCGCGTCACCCCTCCGGTGATCCCGCCCGGTACCCCGGCCAGGGTGCCGGCCGGGGTACCGCCCGCCGCGTCAGGCGGTCCCGGCATCGTCCGGTTCGTGGGTGCGGGCCAGGAGCAGGGCGACGTCGTCCTCGGGGGTGGTGCGGCGCAGCCCTTCGAGGATCGCGTCGCAGGTCTCCTCCAGCGGCCGGGGATCGCCCGCGAGCATCCGGGTCATGGCGCGCAGCCCGACGTCGATGGAGGTGTGCCGTTCCTCCACCAGGCCGTCGGTGAACAGCGCGATGGTGCTGCCGGGGGGCAGCCGCCGCCGTTCGGTGGCGAACGGCACGCCGCCGACGCCGAGCGGAACGCCGTTGGGCAGGTCCAGCAGTTCGGCGGTGCCGTCGGGCCGGACCAGGACCGGGGGCAGGTGGCCGGCGCTGGAGATCTCGCACCAGCCCCGGCGCGGGTCGCAGACGGCGTAGACACAGGTGGCGATGGAGTCGCCGAGCGAGGTGGCGATGCCGTCGAGATGGCTGAGGAGTTCGTCGGGCGGCAGGTCGAGGAGGGCCAGCGCGCGGATGGTGGAGCGGAGTTGGCCCATGATGGCGGCGGCGTGGACCCCTTTGCCCATGACGTCGCCGACGACGAGGCCGACCCGGCCGGCGCTGAGCCGCAGGACGTCGAACCAGTCGCCGCCGACCTCGCTGACGGCCGGCAGGTAGCGGCAGGCGATGTCGACGCCGGGCCGGCCGCGCGGCAGCCGGGGCAGCAGGCTGCGCTGGAGGGTGAGCGCGGTGGTCCGCTCCCGGCTGTAGAGGCGGGCGTTGTCGACACTGATGGCGGCGCGGGCGGCGAGTTCGGTGGCGAGGGCGACGTCCTGTGCGTCGAACGGGCGCGGGTTGCGCGTGCGGCACAGGCTCAGGGTGCCGAGCACCTCTCCCCGGGCGATGAGCGGGACGGCCAGATAGGAGTGGGCGCCGACATCGGCGAAGACCCGGGCGACCTCCTCGTTCCTGGCGATGTGGCGCAGCGCCGGTGCCCCCAGCCGGGCCAGCAGGACGGGCCTGGCCTCGCGGACGCACTGGGTGATGGTGCGGAAGGGGCCGTAGGACTCGGACTCCCCGACCCGGTGCGCGGTCCGTCCGGCGTCGGTGCCGTGCCCGGTGACGATGGCCAGGGCCCGGAACAGCGCCGAGCCGTCGGGCGGCAGGGGCGGCGCGCTCTCGCCGCTCAGCACGGAGTCGAGCACGTCGACCGCGGCGAGGTCGGCCAGCCGGGGCACGGCGACCTCGGCCAGTTCGCGGGCGGTGCGCGGCAGGTCGAGGGTGGTGCCGATGCGGGTGCCCGCGTCGGCGATGACGGCGAGCCGTTCCCGGGCGGCGGCCACCTCGGCGTCGGCGCGCTGGCGTTCGGTGACGTCGATGGCCGAGGTTCCGACGCCGATGGTGTGACCGGCCTGGTCGTCGACGCGGTAGTAGGAGACGGACCAGACGTGGTCGCGCTGGGGGTCGGCGGGGGTGCGGCCGGTGGTCCGGCGGTCGATCAGTGGTTCGCCGGTCTCCAGGACGTGCCGCATGGCGGCCTCCACGCCCGCGACGTCGGTGCCGCGCAGCACGTCGCCGAAGCGGCGGCCGAGCATGGCCTCGGCGGGCAGCCCGTTGATGCGTTCCAGTGCGGGGTTGACGCGCAGCCAGCGCAAGTCGGTGTCGAAGAACGCGAGCCCGACCGGGGACTGGTTGATCAGGCTCAGCGACATCGCGAGGTCGATCTCCAGGCGCCGCAGGGTGGGGGTGTCGGCGGCGTGGGCGAGGATCACGGGCGCGCCGTGCGGGTCGTGCAGCCGCCGGCTGCGGAACTCGACCTGCCGCCGGGTGCCGTCCGCGCACCGCACGGGGAGGATGCCGGCCCACGCCTCGCCCGCCCAGGTCCGTTCGAACCAGCGTTCCACGGCGGACCGCAGCTGGTCGGGCACCAGGAGGGCGGCGGCCGGCCGGCCCAGGATGTCCTCGGCGCGGTAGCCGAAGAGGTCCTCGGCCTCCTGACTCCACAGCACGGTGACGCCCTCGCCGTCGAGGACGAAGACGGCGACCCGCACCTCGTCGAGCAGCCCGCCCGGCGTGGCCCGCAGGCCGGTCGCCGCGGTCGGGGAGTGGTCGGCCATGCGTGCCGCCCTACCCCTGGTCCAGGAGCTGCTCGGTCCAGATGGTCTTGCCCGAGGGGGTGTACCGGCTGCCCCAGCGGTGGGCGAGCTGGGCGACGAGGAACAGGCCCCGGCCGCCCTCGTCGGTGGGCCGGGCGCGGCGCAGGTGCGGCTGGGTCTCGCTGGGGTCGGAGACCTCACAGACCAGGGTCTCGTTCCTGATCAGGCGCAGGCCGACCGGGCCGCCCGCGTAGCGGATGGCGTTGGTGACCAGCTCGCTGACGATCAGCTCGGTGGGGAACATGTTGCCCGTCAGGTCCCAGTCCTTCAGCTGGCCGAGCACACGGTCGCGTGCCTCACCGACGATCGTGGGCTCGGCGGGGAAGCGCCAGTCGGCGACGGCCCCCTCCGGGAGCGTCCCGACGCGGGCGACGAGCAGGGCCACGTCGTTGGCCGGTGCCTCGCCCGGCAGCAGGGCGTCCAGCACGCCCTGGCCGACGGCGCTCGGAGAGCCGTCGGCCGCCGCGCCGGCGGCGATCCGTTCGGACAGCAGGCGCAGGCGCCGGCGCCGGGCCTCGCCGCCGTCGTCCTCGGGGTCGTCGGCGTGCGCGACGAGTTCGTCGCTGAAGAAGGCCAGGAAGCTGCCGGGGTCGATCCGGAGCCGGATGGTCTCGAACGGGATGCCGCCGACGCCCAGCGGCGGCCCCGGCTTCAGCGCCACCACCTCGGCCCGTTGGCCCGGCCGGGCCAGCACGGGCGGCACGCGGCCGGCCCCGGCCATGGCGCACTCGCCGCTGATCGGGTCGTAGACGCAGTAGAGGCAGGTGGCGCCGACGGCCCCGCCGCGGCTGGGGCCGGGCGCGGGACCGGTGTCGGCCAGCCGGATGGCCAGGTCGTCCAGGCGGGTGAGCAATTCGTCGGGGGCGATGTCGAGGTCGGCGAGGGTCTGCACGGCGGTCCGCAGCCTGCCCATGGTGGCTGTGGCGTTCAGGCCGTGCCCGGCGACGTCGCCGATGACGAACGCGACGCGCGCGGAGGAGAGCGGGATGACGTCGTACCAGCTTCCGCCGATGCCCGCCGCGGTCGCGGCCGGGACGTAGCTGCCCGCCGTCCGGGCGGCGCTGACCTCGAACGTGGGCTGCGGCAGCAGGCTGCGCTGGAGCGTCTCCAGGGTGCGGTGCTCGCGGGTGTAGCGGCGGGCGTTGTCCACGCTGAGGGCGGCCCGGGTGCCGATCTCCTCGGCGAAGCCGGCGTCGCTCTGGCTGAACGGGGGCCGGCCGTCGGAGCGCCACAGCGCGATGGCACCGAGGATCTGTCCCCTGGCGTGTAGCGGGACGACCATCCGGGTGCCGTGTCCGGAAGGCAGCAGCAGCAACTCCGGCCCGTCGCCGCCGCCCCCGCCGTCCTCGCCGTCCTCGCCGTCCCGTCCGTCCTCGCCGTTCCCGTCGGGGGAAGACGGCCTGACCGCGCGGGCCCACACGTCGAACAGGCCGGGGTCGGTGAGCACGCCGTGCCGGTGCATCCGGTCGTCGTCGGCGAATCCGGGGTTGCGGAAGACGGCGCCGGCCGGGTGCACGGTGGGCGGCCACTCCTCGCCGGTCGCGATCGCCGCGATGCGGCGCACCGGGGCCTCCAGCAGCACCGGGCCGGTGTCGTCGCCGGAGAAGACGGCGTCGGCCAGGTCCACGGCGGCCAGGTCGGCGAAGTCGGGGACGAGGATCCGGGCCAGCTCCTCGGCGTTGCGGGTGACGTCGAGGGTGCCTCCCATGCGCTGGGCGGCGGTGTGCAGGAGGGCGATCCGGCGGCGGCCCATGTGCTGTTCGGTGATGTCGGTGAAGAGCGCGGCGACGCCGATGAGGCACTCGTCGGCGTCCTGGAGCTGGAAGGCGGAGAGCGCCACGACCCGCTCACGGGTGGGCGCGTCGCGGAAGCGGGCCGAATGCTCCCAGTTGACCACCGGCTCACCGGTGGCGGCGACGCGCCGCAGCTGCTCCAGGAACGCGTGGGCGTCCTCCCTGAGGAGCACGTGGTCCAGCGGGAACGGTTCGCGCGATCCGCCGGCATACCAGTTTTCCCCGGCCGCCTCGTCGCTCGGGAGGCTGACGCGGGTGAGGAGCAGGTCGGCGTCGTGGATGGCCAGTCCCACGAAGTTCTGGGAGAACAGCGCGCGGATCAGCCCCTGGTCCTCCTCCTGGAGCCGGGCGGCGGCGGCCGGGGTGACGGCCACGAGCTGTCCGGGACCGCCGTCCGGCCGCAGCGGCAGGACGTCGAGCCGCACCTCCTCCGTCCCACCGTCCGGGCGGCGCAGGGCGACGACGCCGTGGCCCCCCTCGCCGAGCGTGGCCAGCTCCGCCAGATCGGGCCAGGAGTCGGGCTCGACGAGCAGGTCGGCCAGCCGCCGGCCGCGGAGCCGGCCGGGGGACAGGTGGAACACGCGCTCCACCCCCCGCGTGCACGCCACCACCTCGCCGCGCCCGTCGAGCACCAGGACCGCGGCGGGGCCGCCTGGCAGGTGTTCGAGGTCGCCGGGGTGCGGCATGGTGCTCACGCTCCTCCTCGGGCTCGGGCCGATCGCGGCAGCCCTCCCTCCCCCACTGTCGCGGAGACGGCACCGGGCTGCGACTCGACGGGGGCCGACGGGGCCCCCGTCGGCCCCCGGATGCGGGCGAGGGCCGCCGGGGGTGGAATGGAAACGTGTGTCCCCAGCCATCACGTGTGTTCCCGGCCATGAGGAGGCTCGGCGATGACGGCACCACGGCGGCTGCTGAGAGTTCTGCCGGCCGACTACCGCGAGCGGCTGATGGGGCTCGCCCGGGAGGTCTCCTTCGGCCAGGGCGAGCGGATCTTCGAGGAGAAGGGCCGGGCCGACCGGTTCTGGATCATCCGGTCGGGCACGGTCACGCTGGATCTGCGGCTGGCCGGACCGCGGCCGACCGCTGTCTCCTCGCTCGACACCGGCGATCTGCTGGGCTGGTCGTGGCTCTTCCCGCCATACGAGTGGGACTTCGGCGCGGAGGCGCTGAGCCCGGTACGGGCGTATGAGTTCGAAGGCGCCGCGGTGCAGGCCGTGTGCGACGAGGACGCCGCGTTCGGCTACGCGCTGCTGCGGGTGATCGCCGAGATCCTGGCCCACCGGGTGCGGGCGGAGCGGACCCGGCTGCTGGACCTGTTCGCGCCGCACGCCGGGCAGGCGTAGGTCAGACGGGCTCGGTCGCGGCGCCGCGCGCCGCCGATCCGGTGCGGTGCGGCGCGGGTGGCGACGGGGGGCGCGGCGGGGCCGGGGCGGTCGGTTCGGTCAGTGCGGTCAGGGCGGTCGGTTCGGTCAGGGCGGTCGGTTCGGTCAGGGCGGTCAGGGCCTCATGGGTGGCGTGCCGGGCGGCCCGGTCCAGCGCTTCCTCGGTGCCGGCCAGCCTGTGCCGGGCCTCGGCGGCGGCCAGCCTCAGCAGCCCGGGCAGGAGATCGGTGGAGCGGGCGGCGACCCAGCGCGTGCCCCGCGTCGCCAACCACCAGGCGCCCGCGCTGCGCCGGGGCGGCGGCCGGTCGGGGGTCGCGGACGGCGGCGGGCCCGCGGCGAGGCCGCGCGCGGCCAGCCCGGCGTGGAACTCCCGGGCCAGCAGGCGGTGTCCGAGCTCGCTCGGGTGCAGCCGGTCCACGCTCCACGCGGCCCGGTCAGCGACGAACGGGTGGTCCGCGAGATGCGCGTGCACCGCGCCGTGGCGCCACGACAGGTGGTGCACCACGTCGTTGAGCGCCCGCATGCGTCGCGCGAGCGGGCGGGCGAGGGCGCGCGGGAGCGGCAGCATGCGCCCCGGGTCGGGCAGGCAGGCGGTGAGCACCACCGCGCCGTCGGCCGTCAGGGCGCCGATGACGGTGTCGAGGTCACGGGCGGCGTCCGCGATGTCGAACGCGCCGCGCAGCGTGTCGTTGCCGCCGACGATGACCGAGGCGTACCGGGGCCGCAGCGCCCGCGCCGCCGCGAGCTGCCCACCGGCCGCGTCGGCGGTGCGGGCGCCGCTGCGGGCGAGGTTGACCAGGCTCACCGGCCGGACGGGCGGGCCGAGCCCGGTGGCGAGCAGCGGGGCGAAGCCCCGCCACCGGCCGCCGGGCAGGGCGTCGCCCAGTCCCTCGGTGAGGGAGTCCCCGAGCGCGGCGAAGCGGACCGGCGGCCGGGCGGTCATCGCTCCCCGCCGTCGGCCGCGCGGCCCGTGCCCCGGCCGGCGCCGGGACGTTCCCCCGGTGCCGGGACGGTCCTGGCCCCCGTGGCGCCGCCCGCGACCGGGGCGGCGTCCAGGGCGGTGAGGAACGCGTCGACGGCCACGCTCCACGGGAATCGCTCGGCCCGCGCCCGCGCCGCGGCCCGGCGGGCGTCCTCGGGACGGGCGAGCAGCCGCTGCACGCCGTCGGCGAACGCCGCGCCGGAGCCGTCCGCGGCGGTGCCCGCCGCGCCGAGCAGCGCCGGCACGGCGGACCGGGCGCTGGCCACCACCGGCGTGCCACAGGCCAGCGCCTCCATGGCCGCCAGCCCGAACGTCTCCGCCGGCCCGGGGGCCAGCACGATGTCGGCGGTGGCCTGGAGAACGGCCAGGTCGGCCGGATCTCCCACATGCCCGGCGAACAGGACGGGCAGCCCGTCGTGCCGCGCCCGCTCGCGCAGCCGTCCGCCCAGCGGGCCCTGGCCCGCGATCACCAGGGCGGCGTCCACGCCGCGCCGCAGCAGCTCGGCCAGCGTGTCGAGGGCGAGGCCGGGGCGCTTCTCCGGGGAGAGCCGCGAGCACATGGCGAGTAGCACCCGGGCGTCGCCGCCCAGCCGCCCGCGCAGCTCCGGGTCGCGCAGCCCGGGGCGGCAGCGGCGCAGGTCCACGCCGAGCGGCGCGCGGACGACATTGCGCGCCCCGACCCGCTGGAACTCGCGGGCCGCCCACTCCGTGGTGCACACCACCCGGGTGTAGGCATGCGCGGTGCGGAGGTTGAGCCGGTCGGCGGCGCGGCGGCACAGGCCCTGCGGCACGCCCCAGGTGGCCAGCACGCCGTCCACGCTCTCGTGCGAGACCATCACGGCCGGGACGCGGTGACGCCGGGCCCACTCCCCCGTCCAGCGCAGCGTGGTCCGGTCGGAGACCTCCAGCCGGTCGGGGCCGAGCGCGGCGAGCAGCCCGGCCAGCCGCCGCCGGTCGGTCAGCACCCGGTAACCGCCGGTGCCGGGCAGCGTGCGGCCGGGCAGCGTGATCACCCGGCCCTGCGTGGTGCGGGTGTCGCTCTCGGTCTCCCCAGGCACGATCAGCACCGGCTCGTGCCCGGCCGCCAGATAGCCGGCGCCCAGCTCGCGCAGCGCGGTACGGAGCCCGCCGGAGGCGGGCGTGACGAAGTTGGCGAGGCGAACGATCCGCAGTCCCTCGCCGACGGTCGCGCTCACGGTGTCCTCCCGTTCGCTTCTCCGCCCGCACGGCACCGCACGAACATCCCGAACAACCGCGGCCCGGCAGCCGCGCGTACGACGCTCACCGCATCTCCCCGTTCGCTTCTCCGCCCGCACGGCACCGCACAGACTTCCCGAACAACCGCGGCCCGGCAGCCGCGCGTACGACGCTCACCGCATCTCCCCGTTCGCTTCTCCGCCCGCACGGCACCGCACAGACATCCCGAACAACCGCGGCCCGGCAGCCGCGCGTACGACGCTCACCGGACCGCCACCGCCCGTTCCTGCCGGACCCGGGCGTAGTGGTCCAGGAGCTGGTCCCCCACCGCCTCCCAGGTGCGGTCCTCGACGGCGGCCCGCCCCGCGCGGGCGAGCGCGGCGCGCAGCGCGGGGTCGTCGCGCAGGACCCTGACGGCGTCCCGCAGGGCGGCCTGGTCGCGCGGCGGGACGAGCAGTCCGGTGCGGCCGTGCTCGACCAGGTCCAGCGGCCCGCCGACGGCGGGGGCGATCGTGGCCACGCCGCTGGCCTGCGCCTCCTGCACGGTCTGGCAGAACGTCTCGAACGGGCCGGTGTGCGCGAAGACGTCCAGGGAGGCGTAGACCCGCGCCAGGTCGTCCCCGGTGCGACGGCCCAGGAAGCGGGCCCGGGGCAGCGCGGCGCGCAGCGCGGTCTGGCTGGGTCCGTCGCCGACCACGACGAGCCGGACGCCGGGCAGGGCGGCGGCGCCGGCGAGGAGTTCGATGTGCTTCTCGGGGGCCAGCCGGCCGACGTAGCCGACGAGCAGCTCACCGCCCGGCGCCAGTTCGCCGCGCAGCGCGTCGTCCCGCAGCCCCGGCCGGAACCGCCGGGTGTCCACGCCGCGCGGCCACAGCCGCACCCGGGGCACGCCGTGCTCCTCCAGGGCGCGCAGCGACGCGCTGGAGGGGGCGAGGGTCAGGTCGGCGGCGGCGTGCACGGCGCGGATGCGGCGCCAGGCGGCCAGCTCACCGGCGCCGAGGTACGTGCGCGCGTATCCCGCCAGGTCCGTCTGGTACACGGCGACGGCCGGCACCCCGGAGCGCACGGCGAGAGCGGCGCCGCGCGCGCCCAGCACGAACGGGCTGGCGAGGTGGATGATGTCGGGCCGGTGCCCGGCGACGGCGGCGGCGAGCTTGCGGCTGGGGAGCGCGACCCGGACCTGGGGATATCCGGGCAGCGGCAGCGAGGGGATGTGCACGACCGGAGCCCCGCCGTCGACTCCGCCGCCGGCCGACGCGAGGTCGTGGGGAACGCGGACGCCCGGAGCGGGGGCGGGGGCGACGACCAGCGGGTGGTGGCCGCGCCGCGTCAGGTGGGCGGCGGTCTGGAGGGCGCAGTGGGCGACGCCGTTGACGTCGGGGGGATAGGACTCGGTGATGAGGACGATTCGCAGCGGGGAGGTGCGCATACGGCTGTTGTCGCCGCCGCCGGAGTTCCCCCGCCCACATCCGTGTGTCCGTGCGGGAAACGTCCCATGAGCATCCTCGTTTCTCAGCCCGCGGCGCGCCTGGCCAGCCTGCCCCGGACCGCGGTCTGGACCCCCGCCTCCTCGGCCGGGTCGGTGGCGAGGCGGCGCAGCCGTTCCACCACGCGGGTGTCGAGCACGGTGGCGAACCGGGCGGCGACCTCGCGGGTGTCCTCCTGGCAGTCCCACAGGCACTCGATGGCGAAGCCGGACCCGAAGGACGGGTCGGTGGCGGCCAGGGCGCGGGCGGCGTGACCGCGCAGGTGGGAGGAGGCGGTCTCGCGGTAGATGTGGCGCAGGACGGGCGCGGCGGTGGTGAGGGCGAGCCGGCCCGCGCCCTCGACCAGCGGGCGCAGCTCCTTGGCGTCGCTGCCGTGCGCCCGCACCACGCGCAGCAGGGCCGCGAGCACCCGGGGCGCGTCGCGGGCCTCGCCACGCTCGGCGAGCATGGCGGCGGCGCGCGCGCCCAGCTCGTCCTCGCGGTCGGCCCAGCGTCTGGCCTGCGCGAGCGCGGCGTGGCCGCGCATCCGGGAGAACGCGGTCGCCGCGGCGCGGGCCACGTCCGGATCCCGGCTGGCGGCGGCGTCCCGGATCAGCGGGAACGCCTCCGGGTCGCCGCGCTCGGCGAGATGGCGCAGGGCGGCGGCGCGGGCCGCCGGCTGTCCGTCCGCGGCGGCGGCGAGCAGCTCGGGGCGGTCCTGGGGACCGGCCACGGCGCCCAGGCACCGGGCGGCGGACGCCTCGCGCCACTGCCGCGGCGTCTGCTCGTAGCCGTCGCGCGCCCAGTCCAGGACGGCCCGCACGCTCCAGCCGGGTTGCGGGCCCGGCGAGCGGAGCTGGCGCTGCCAGCGGTCGAAGTCGCCGTCCTCCAGGGCGCGTTCCAGCCGGGCGCGCTGCTCGGGGCGGGCCGGGTCCTCGGCCCACAGCCGCCAGGGGCGCGGCTCGAAGGAGTCACGGACGGCGGCGGTCAGCGCCGTGTCGCCTTCCTCGGTGTGCGGGAACCTGGCCAGAATGCGCGGTCCCAGAGCGCGGAGCGCGCCGTCGTCGTCCCGGACGGCGAGTTCGTCGAGCGCCCAGCGCCAGTTGGCGCCCTCGGCGGCGTACCGGCGCAGCAGGCGCGGCGCCGCGGGGTGCCCGTAGGAGGTGAGGTGGCCGAGCACGGACAGGGCGAGGCCGGTGCGCTCCTCCTCGGGGCGGATCGCGTCGTCGGGGTGGAAGAGATGGCCCTCGATCGCGTCGAGCCCGGCGCCGAGCTCGGCGTAGAGCCTGGCGTAGTAGAGCGAGCGGTGTTCGAGCTGCCAGTCCCGGCGGGGATCGTGCAGCACGCAGTGGTCCAGTGCGGCGACGGCCGCCGCCCTGGGAGCCGCCAGGGCGTGCAGCCAGCCGTCGCCGCGCCCCCGCTGGAGGAGCCCGAGGAGGCTCCCGCTGGGCGCTATGTCTGTTTCGGTAGGGCTGGCGAACATATGAGTCAGCATCCGGCGCGGGCGATCAGGTGGCAACGGGATTTCCGTTCGGGCGGCTCCTTGCCGGACGACAGAGGTTCTACACCTTCCACCCCGGAACCCGCACGCGCGGGGCGGCTGAATCTCTCACCGGGTGGGGAAGGCTGTGCAACAGTCTGGAGTCGCCCGCGCCACCGCTCCGGGCTCCCCCGGCTCCGCCGGGCGGAATCACCCCATGCCCGACCGCGCCGTATCGGGGACCACCATGCTCTCCTCCCAGAACCCTGAACACCCCACGAATGACGTTCCCCCGGGGGCGACCCTCGACGACCTGATCGCGCGGACCCGCCGGCTGCGCGACGATCTCGACGCCATCCGGCTCGGCGAGTCCGCGGACGGCGCCGGACACAGGATACGGAGCGCGGTGTGGGAGCTCGCCACCCACCGCCTGGACGACTTCCGCGACCAGCTCGACCAGCTCCGGGCCGCGCCCGGCGGCGAGGGCCGGGCCCGGCTGGGCCAACGGATCGGCAGCGCCGAGTGGAACCTGCTGACGGACGGCGTCGTGTGGTCCGAGGAGCTGTTCTCGATCTTCGGCAGGCCCACGCAGGAGGGCCCGCTCACCCTCGACCAGCTCCCGTCGTTCCTGCCGCCGGAGGACCAGCCCGCGCTGACCGCCGCGGTCACCGGGTGCCTGGTCGACGGGCGGCCCATGGACTGCGAGTTCCGCATCACCCGGCCTGACGGCTCGGAGCGCACGGTGCAGATGGCCGGTGAGCCGGTGCTCGACGACCACGGCGGAACGGTCGCGATGTGGGCCGTGATCCGCGACGTGAGCGAGGTGCGGCGCAGCGGGACGGCGTCGGCGCGGCCCGGCCCGGAGGCGGACCGCGCCGACGAGGAGCTGCGGCGCCGGCGCCGCGTCGCGCGGGCCGGGCGCGGGCTGGCGATCGAGCTGGAGGACTCGGCGCTCGCGCCGTGGCTCGGCTCGCACGAGCCGGGCCGGCCGGAGGGCCGGCCGGGCTCGCTGGAGCTCGCGGCCCGCTACCTGCCCGCGCGGGAGGGGGCCCCGATGAGCGGGAAGTGGTACGACGCGCTGGAACTGCCGGACGGCGGCCGGATGCTGTCCGTGGGCGACCTGTCCGGCCGCGGCCCCGCCGCGGCGGCGGGCACGGCGACGGCGCTGGGTGCCATCCGCGGCATCGCACTGACCGGCGCCGAGCCGGGAGCGCTGCTCGGCCACCTCAATCAGCTCCTGGACCGGGGCGCGCACCCGGTGTTGGCCAGCGCCCTGTGCTGCCGTTACGAGCCGGCCGGCCGCCTGCTGACGTGGGCGCAGGCCGGCCACCCGGCGCCGCTGCTGTGCCGCGACGGTGTGGGCTGGGCCCTGCCGCGCCCGGCCGGCACGCTGCTGGGCGCCATCACGGACGCCGCCTACGAGGCGCGCGCCGACCGGCTGGAGCCGGGCGACGTACTGGTCCTCCACACGGATGGGCTGTTTTCGGACATCCCGCCGGACGGCAGGGGCGGCCACGGCGGCGACCGGCGCCTGATCGACCTCGCCCCCCGCCTGATCTCGGCGGCCGGCGCGCTCGAAGCGCTGCGCGTGGTGATCGACGAGTGCGGCGAAACGGGCCGGGAGGACGACGCCTGCGTGCTGGTGGCCCGCGTACGGCCCTGAGCCGCCCCCGCCGGGCGCGCGGCGATCCGACCGCGCGCCCGGCGGGACCGTCAGGCCGACTGTGCTCCGGCCGTGGCCGGAAGGGACGGCAGGGACCGGGCCAGCTCCCGGCGGAGCTCGTCGATCCGGGACACGCCCGCGTAGCGGCCGGTGAGACGGTGCATCTCGCGCAGCCGGTCCCAGGTGCGGTGCGAGGAGTTCTCCCCGACGGCGGACAGGGCCAGGCGGGCGTGCTGGTCGGCGCGTTCCGGGTCGTCGGCGATGAAACTCGCGGAGGCGAGCGTGATCTCGTCGAAGATCCGGGAACGCTGCCGGCCGTCCACCCGCAGGGCCAGCGCCGTCTCGGCGTGGCGCAGCGCCGGGCGGGCCGCCGTGGGCTCGTGCTCGGCCAGGGTGCGGTAGGCGAGGGCCTGCATGCCGTACAGGTCCGCCTCGTCGAACATCCGCATCCAGCCCGGCGTCGGGGCGCTGTTCCGGTCGGAGACGAACAGCTCCTCCGCCTCGCCCAGCAGCCGCCGGGTCGCCTGTCCCTGGCCCAGCGCGGCGCGCGCCCACGCCTCGACGGTGCAGAGCATGGCCCGGGTGCGCGGCAGCGCCTCCTCGCCCGTGCCCGACCGGGCCAGCCGCATGAGGTCGAGGGCGTCACCGGGCCGCCCCAGGTGCACCATCTGCCGGGCGGCGCGCGACAGCGCCTCGCCCGCGCGGGGGCGGTCACCGCCCTCCCGAGCGGCGTGCGCGGCGATCACGAAGTACTTCTGGGCGGTCGGCTCCAGCCCGATGTCGTGGGACATCCAGCCGGCGAGCACCGAGAGGTCGGCGGCCACGCCCCACAGCCGGCGCTGCACGGCGTCCGGGTGCCGGTAGGCGAGTATGCCGCCCACCTCGTTGAGCTGGCCGACCACGGCCTTGCGCTGAAGTCCGCCGCCCCGGGAGGCGTCCCAGGCGCGGAAGATCTCGACCGAGTGCTCCAGGGCCTCGATCTCCTCCGCGCCGACGGGGGCGGCCTCGTACCGGTCGAAGCCGGCCGGGTCCGTTGCCGAGGTGGGGTCGTGGGGGGAAGCGGCGTCGCGGGCCGGAGCGGCCCGGAGCCAGTCGTGCATGGCATCGCTGAGTGCGGATCCCGCGGCGAGCGCGACTCCCGCGCCCACCATGCCGCGTCGGTTGAGCATGAGGTCCATTCCCGTGAATTCGGTGAGGACCGCGGCCGTCCGCCGGGGCGCCCAAGGCAGTCCGTGCACGGACGGTCTTGTCCCCGCGTCCCCTGACCGGCGCAACCCGAGGTCCTCGATGGTCACGACACGGCCGAGCCGCTCGGTGAACAGGGTCGCCAGCACCTCGGGCACCGGATCGCGCGGGGTCTCGCCCACGTCGATCCACCGCCGCACCCGCGAGGTGTCCGTGGCGAGCTGCGGATAGCCCTGGGCTGCCGCCTGGCGGTTGACCAGCCTGGCGAGTTCCCCCTTGGACCAGCCGGCGAGCCTGAACAAGTCCTCGAGTCGGGTGTTGGGTCCCCTGCTCACGTCAAGCCCCCAGGATCTCGGCTGAGTTGACAGTAACCGCCGCGCAACGGCCCCATGACTATTCGCCATGGTTCGCCAGGGCACGCCAGATGGTGTGCCACCCGCGCGAGGGAGTGGTGTAGGCATCGCGCCACCCGGGCCGGTCATCCACCGGCATTTCCCCAGGGTGTCAAAGGGGTCTGTCCGGCCCGGGGGCGCCATGAACCTTCCGGCACCTTCCGGCACACGAAGGGACCATGCCCGCCTATGTATCCAGCACTCACCCCCGTGATCAGCCGGCAGCGACCACGCCCGGGCGGCCAGCCCGGCGGCACGGCCGTCGCCGGCGCGGACGAGCGGGCCCGCCGCCCGCTCCGGAGCGGGCCGCCGCCCGCCGCGGGCCGGCTGGACTTCTCGGGCGCGCGGGGCGACCGGCTGCGCGCCGCGCTGACCGCCGTGCACGAGATCTGCCCGGAGTTCACCCCGGCGCGGGTGCTGCGGGACGCCGGTCACTCGGTGGCGCTCCTCGGCACCACCGGCCGGCGCGCGGCCGTGGCCAAGCGCCTGCTGGATCCGGCCGACGGCGGGGCGGAGCGGTTCCGCCGCGAAATAGCCGCACACCGCGGCTTCGTCCGGTGCCGCCCCCCGGTGCGGGTGCCCGGACTCATCGCCGACGACCCGCACGGCCGCACGCTGGTCACCGAGTTCATCCCGGGCCGCCGGGCGGCCGGGGGCCGGCATCCGGGATCCGGCACCTCGCCCGCCGAGATGCGGGCGGCGCTGACCGCCGTGTGCCGGCTCAACGAGTGGCGCCCACCCGTCGGCGCCTTCCCCGACATGCTGAACTACCCGGCGCTGCTGGCCCGCTACCACGCGCTGGGGGTGCTCACCGACCGGGACCTGAGCGATCTGAAGACACTGCTGCACGGGCTGTCCGGCCGGGGCCGGCCGGGGCCGCCCCGGCAGTTCTGCCACGGCGCGGCCACCCAGGCGAACGTGCTGCTGTCACCGACCGGCCCGGTACTGCTGGGCTGGGACGCGGCGGGCTGGTACCTGCCGGGGTACGACCTGGCCACGCTGTGGGCGGCGGTCGGCGACGCGCCGCTGATCCGGCGCCAGATCAGCCAGGCGGCGCACGCGACGGGCGTGCCGGGGCGGGACGCCTTCCTGGTCAATCTGCTGCTGGTGCTCACCCGGGAGATCCGCCGCTGCGAGGACGCGGTGCAGCGGGCGATGCGCGTCCCGGGCACGCCGCGCGCGACCGGGTCCGACCGGCCCGGCGGTGCGCTGGCGTACGGCGAGCGGCAGCGGTTGCGGCTGCGGCGGCTGCACGACGACTGGACGCTGGCCCGGCGGGCGGTCCGCACGGCGGTGGGGACCCGTTGACCGCACGGCCCGGGCGGCTGACGCGGCTGACGCGGCCCGGCCGCGTCAGCGTTGGAACATCTCGGCGGGGAGCGGCTTCAGGAGCTGGTAGAGCTCGTCGGTGATGGGGCGGTTCCAGCTCGCGATCGTGACGAGCACGCCGTCGTTGCGGTCGAACTGCACGCAGGAGACCCGGCCCTCCGTGCACAACACGCGACGCACGATCAGCAGGCTCCCGTCGTGCATGACCGGGGTCTCCTCGGTGCCGGTGACCTGGATCTCCTCCTCGATCTCCAGGGCCGCGAGAAGCTGGTGCACCTCGAACGGCACCTCGCCGTCGGCCACGTCCCGGGCCGGGGAGCCCTCCGGCAGGTTGCCGATGACCATCGCCGGGCCGCGTCCGCCGAACAGGTCGTACCGCAGCACCACGCCCTGGCAGCTCCCGTCGGGCGCGGGAAGCAACCCGGCGCCGAGGACTCCGGGCCAGTCGCCCGGGTCCATGGCCAGCACGTCGAAGTCGGGGCCGGCGGGTGAAGCGGCGTTGCGGCGGCGGAGAAACGACATGCCGCCATGGTACGTGCGGCGGTCTCAACGCTCCGCCGCTGGACGGTCCCGCAGGGTGGCCACCTGGCGGTAGAGCTCGACGGCCTCCAGGGAACGGCCGAGCTGCTCCAGGCAGTGCGCCTCGTCGTTGCGGCTGCTCAGGGCGTCCGGGTGGCCGGGGCCCAGCGCCCGCTCCCGGGCCCGCCGCACCTGGCGGTGCTCGTCCAGGGCGGCCTCCCACCGGTCCAGCCAGCCGAGCGCGACGGCGATCTCGCGGCGGCTGACCAGGGTGTCGGCGTGGTCGGGGCCGAGCAGCCGGGCGCGGGCGGCCCAGACGTCCCTGGCCTCGGACAGCGCCTCCTCCCAGCGGCCGAGCCGGCCCAGGCTGACGCCGCGGCCGTGCCGGGCGCGGAGCGTCTCGGGGTGCTCGGGGCCCTGGGCGCGGGTCCTGGCCGTGACCAGGTCGGTGTAGAGCGCCAGGGCCTCGGCGGGCCGACCCAGCCGACCGAGGCTGACGCCCGCGTCGTACCGGGCGTCGAGGGTGGCCGGGTGGTCGGAGCCGAGCGTGCGGGTCCTGGCCTCGGCGACACGCAGATAGCCGTCGAGGGCCTCCTCCCAGTGGCCGAGCCGGCCCAGGGCGTAGGCGGCCTCGAAGCGGCTCTCCAGCGTGTCCGGGTGATCCGTGCCGAGCGCCCGCTCCCGCTCGGCGGCGACCGAGCGGTGCACGTCGCACGCCTCCTCCCAGCGGCCGAGGCGGCCGAGGCTGAGCCCGGCCCGGTGCCGGCTGGCCAGCACCGCCAGGTATTCGGGCGCGGGGCCGCGGCGCTCGGCGGGGAGCTGGGCGACGGCGGCCCGGTGCACGCCGGTGGTCCACTGCCCGGTCAGCCCGGCCGACCGGTCGGGGGGCGGCAGCCGCAGCGACCAGGAGCCGCTGGCCCGGGAGCCGGCCCGCATCCCGCGTGTCCACTCGGGCAGCCGCTCGGCCGGGCGCTGCGCCGGGACGCGGACGGCGAGGGTGCCGGTGTGGCCGGCGGCGGCCAGGGCGTGGGCGTGGGCGGCGGCGTCCTCGGGCCGGTCGGCGGGGTCTTTCGCGAGCAGCGCGAGGATGAACTCCTCCAGCTCCTCCGGCAGATCGGAGCGGCGGGCGCGGGGCGGCTCGGGCGGGGTGTCGCGGTGCCCGACGAGGATGGCCCAGGGGTCACCGAGGTCGAACGGCGGGGCGCCGGTGGCGATCTCGTACAGGACGCAGCCCAGCGAGTACAGGTCGCTGCGGTGATCGACGGCCAGCCCGGCGATCTGCTCGGGGGACATGTAGTGCGGGGTGCCCATCGCCATTCCCGCCGAGGTGAGCTTGGCGCTCAGCCCGATGTCCTGGGCGAGCCTGGCGATGCCGAAGTCGCAGATCTTCACGGTGCCGTCGGCCAGCCGCATGACGTTGGCCGGCTTCAGGTCCCGGTGGATGATGCCCTGTTCGTGGGTGTAGGCGAGGGCGCCCGCGACCTGGTCGGCGATGTCCGCGATCTCCGCGACGGACAGCGGCTCGGGCCGGCGCTCGTGCAGCAGCTGGCTGAGGTTGCGGCCGTCGAGCAGCTCCATCACCAGGTAGAGCACGCCGTCGGCCTCGCCGAAGTCGTGGACCACGGTGATGCCCCGGTGCTGGAGCGCGGCGGCCATCCGCGCCTCGCGCCGGAAGCGCTCGCGCAGCGCGCGCAGGAACGGCTCCTCCTGCCGGGTGCCCAGCGGCTTCAGGCACTTGACGGCGACCCGCCGGTCCAGTGCCTCGTCACGGGCCCGCCAGACTTCGCCCATGCCACCGCGCCCGATGAGATCGAGCAGGTGGTAACGGCCGTGGCTGAGCGTGCGTTCGGCCATGTCCGATTTCTCGCCCCCGTCGTCCGGCTCCTACCGCCCCCACTGGCTGTCCAGTCCTTCCAGCCTTCCCAAGTATGGCTTCCAGCAACGGACGTTCTTATGCCAACCAGCGGGAAAAGTGACTTTCTCCCGGCGCCCGGCGGTTGACCTCCGCGCGGGCGGCGGAACGGACGGCGGTGGAGGGGCGACAGGGGAGGAGTTGGCGGCCCGTTCACGTCGTCCGGTGCGGTAGCCTCACTGCGGACCGCATCGTTGTCCTACGGCAACAGTGCGGGCCCGCGGTGTGTGCGACGATGGCTCGCCCCCAGAGCGGGCGGGTGCTGCGCTTGATCTGTTCGACCCTGTCGGAAATGGTGCGGATCGAGGTTGGACATGAGTGACGCGACGGCCGCGGGTTCGCGCAGCAGAACCGCGCGCGGCGCCGCCAAGGTCGGGGAGCCGGAGCTGCGCCGGCTTCTGGCCGGGCTGACCGCCGTCCGGGACGGCGACTTCGGGACGCGGCTCCCGGACGACGCGGGCGGGCTCCTGGGCGAGATCGCCACGGTGTTCAACGGCATGGTGGACCAACTCTCGCTGTTCACCTCGGAGGTGACCCGGGTCGCGCGCGAGGTCGGCACCGACGGCCGGCTCGGCGGGCAGGCCGAGGTGCCCGGCGTATCGGGGACCTGGCAGGCCCTGACGGAGTCCGTCAACGCGATGGCGGGCAACCTCACCACCCAGGTCCGCGACATCGCCCAGGTGGCCACGGCGGTGGCGCGGGGGGACCTGTCGCAGAAGATCGACGTGGACGCGCGGGGCGAGATCCTGGTGCTGAAGGAGACCGTCAACACGATGGTCGACCAGCTCTCCGCCTTCGCCGACGAAGTCACCCGCGTGGCGCGGGAGGTGGGCAGCGAGGGGCGCCTCGGCGGGCAGGCGCAGGTGCCGGGGGTCGGCGGCGTGTGGCGCGACCTCACCGACTCCGTCAACTTCATGGCGGGCAACCTCACCGACCAGGTGCGGAACATCGCGCAGGTGACGACGGCGGTCGCGCAGGGCGACCTGTCGCAGAAGATCACCGTGGACGCGCGGGGCGAGATCCTGGAGTTGAAGAGCACCGTCAACACGATGGTCGACCAGCTCTCCGCCTTCGCCGACGAAGTCACCCGCATGGCCCGGGAGGTGGGCACCGAGGGCATGCTCGGCGGGCAGGCCGAGGTGCCCGGCGTCGGCGGCGTGTGGCGCGACCTCACCGACTCCGTCAACTTCATGGCGGGCAACCTCACCGACCAGGTGCGCTCCATCGCGCAGGTGGCGACCGCGGTGGCGCGGGGCGACCTGTCGCAGAAGATCACGGTCACGGCGCGCGGCGAGATCCTGGAGCTGAAGACCACCATCAACACGATGGTCGACCAGCTCTCCGCCTTCGCCGACGAAGTCACCCGCGTCGCCCGCGAGGTCGGCACCGAGGGCAACCTGGGCGGCCAGGCGACCGTGCGGGGCGTCTCCGGCACCTGGAAGGACCTGACCGACAACGTCAACGTGATGGCGTCCAACCTCACCGGCCAGGTGCGCTCCATCGCGCAGGTGGCGACGGCCGTGGCGCGCGGCGACCTGTCGCAGAAGATCACGGTCGAGGCGAAGGGCGAGGTCGCCGCCCTGGCCGGGGTGATCAACACGATGGTCGACACACTCTCCGCCTTCGCCGACGAAGTCACCCGCGTCGCCCGCGAGGTCGGCACCGAGGGCATGCTCGGCGGCCAGGCACGGGTGCCCAACGTGGCCGGCACCTGGAAGGACCTCACGGACAACGTCAACTCCATGGCCACCAACCTCACCAACCAGGTGCGGAACATCGCCCAGGTGACGACCGCGGTGGCGCGGGGCGACCTGACGCGCAAGATCGACGTGGACGCGCGCGGCGAGATCCTGGAGCTGAAGACCACCATCAACACGATGGTCGACCAGCTCTCCGCGTTCGCCGCCGAAGTCACCCGCGTGGCCCGCGAGGTGGGCAGCGAGGGGCGCCTCGGCGGGCAGGCCGAGGTGGAGGGCGTCTCCGGCACCTGGAAGCGGCTCACCGAGAACGTCAACGAGCTGGCGGGGAACCTCACCCGTCAGGTGCGGGCGATCGCCGAGGTCGCCAGCGCGGTGGCCGAGGGCGACCTGACCCGGTCCATCACCGTGGACGCCTCCGGCGAGGTCGCGGAGCTGAAGGACAACATCAACTCGATGGTGGGGTCCCTGCGCGAGACCACCCGGGCCAACCAGGAGAAGGACTGGCTGAAGACCAACCTGGCCGGTATATCCGGCCTGATGCAGGGTCGGCGGGACCTGTCGGTGGTGGCCGATCTGATCATGGACGAGCTGACGCCGCTGGTCGGCGCGCAGTTCGGGGCGTTCTATCTCGCCGAGGAGCACGCCGGGGGCACGGAGCTGAAGCTGATCGGCTCCTACGGCCATCCGCACGGCGCGGAGCGGCCCGTCCGCTTCCGCCTGGGCCAGTCGCTGGTCGGGCAGGCGGCGCGCAGCCGCCGCGTCATCGCCGTGGACGACCTGCCGGACGGCTACGTCACCATCTCCTCCGGCCTGGGCTCGGCCGCCGCGGCCAGCCTGATGGTGCTGCCCATCGTGGCGGAGGAGCAGGTGCTCGGGGTGATCGAGCTGGCCTCGACGCACGCCTTCACGCCGGTGCACCGGGACTTCCTGGAACAGCTGATGGAGACCATCGGCGTCAACGTCAATACGATCCTGGCCAACGCCCGCACGGATGAACTTCTGGAGCGCTCGCAGCGGTTGACCGCCGAGCTCCAGGCGCGCTCGGAGGAGCTCCAGATCCGGCAGGAGGAACTCCAGCTCTCCAACGCCGAGCTGGAGGAGAAGGCGGCCCTGCTCGCCGCCCAGAACAGCGACATCGAGACCAAGAACCTGGAGATCGAGCAGGCCCGGCAGGAGCTGGAGGACCGCGCCCAGCAGCTGTCGCTCGCCTCCACGTACAAGTCGGAGTTCCTGGCCAACATGAGCCACGAGCTGCGCACCCCGCTCAACAGCCTGCTGGTCCTCGCCCAGTTGCTCGCGCAGAACCCCAACCGGAACCTGACCGCCAAGCAGGTGGAGTACGCGGGCATCATCCACTCCGCCGGCTCCGACCTGCTCCAGCTCATCAACGACATCCTCGACCTGTCGAAGGTCGAGGCCGGCAAGATGGACGTTCACCCCGAACGCGTCCCGCTGCGCCGCCTGGTGGAGTACGCCGAGGTCACCTTCCGCCCGCTGACCACCGAGAAGGGCCTCGAATTCCGGGTGACCGAGGCCCCCGGGGTGCCGATGGGCCTGCTGACCGACGACTCCCGGCTGCGGCAGGTGCTGCGCAACCTGCTGTCCAACGCCGTGAAGTTCACCGAGTCCGGCAGCGTCGAGCTGCGGATGGAGCCGGTGGCCCCGGCCGAGCTGCCCGCCTCGGTCCGCCACCACGGCGCGGCCATCGCGTTCCGGGTCCGCGACACCGGCATCGGCATCCCCGAACAGCAACTGGAGACGATCTTCGGCGCCTTCCAGCAGGCCGACGGCACCACGAGCCGCAAGTACGGCGGCACCGGCCTCGGTCTGTCCATCAGCCGGGAGATCGCCTACCTGCTCGGCGGGGCGATCACCGCGTCGAGCACGCCGGGCGAAGGCAGCACATTCACCCTCTATCTGCCCGTGGCCCGGCCCGACTTCGCCGGTCCGTCCACGGAGGGACCGGGGGCCGCCGCGCCGCCGGCCGCGCCGCCGGAGCAGCACCGGCGCCGGGTGCTGGTGGTCGAGCGCGATCCGCGCGGGCTGCTCTCCCTGGTCACCGAGAACGCGGTGGCCGACCTCGCCCAGAGCCCGGGCCGGACCGACTCCCCCGGCCGGGCCGAGGTCGTCACCGCCACCGACACTCAGCAGGCGGCGGCCGTGCTGGCCGCTCGCAGCTGCCACTGCGTGGTCCTGGAGCTGAGCCTGCCCGATGACACGGCGCTGCGGTTCCTGGAGGCGCTGGGGAGCGATCCGGCCGTGCGCGGGGTGCCCGTCCTCGCCCACCACAACCGCCGTCTGGGCCCGGAGCACGAGGCGGCGCTGCGGGCCCGTGCCGCGGACCGGCCGCTGGAGCTGCTGTCCAGCCTGGACGAGCTGCGCGAGCGCGTCACGCTGCACCTCAGCGCCCACGACCCGGGCGGCGTGCTCCCCCTGGTCCGGGCCGAGGACGCCGCGGCGCCGGCCGAGTCGACCGACGGCGCGCTGGCCGGGCGGACCGTGCTGGTGGTGGACGACGACGCGCGGAACGTCTTCGCCCTCACCGGCATCCTGGAGCTGCACGGCATGCGGGTGCTGCGCGCCGACAACGGCCGCAGGGGGATCGAGACGCTGCGCGGCCACCCGGAGGTCGACCTTGTCCTGATGGACGTGATGATGCCGGAGATGGACGGCTACGCGGCGACCACCGCCATCCGCGCCCTGCCCGGGTACGCGGAGCTGCCGATCATCGCGGTCACCGCGAAGGCGATGCCGGGTGACCGGGAGAAGAGCCTCGCCTCGGGCGCGAGCGACCACGTCACCAAGCCCATCGACACCGACGACTTCATCGCGTGCGTCCGACGCTGGCTGGACGCGTGAGGCTCACGAGGAGCGGCACGTGCACAACTCCCAGCGGCCAGACCCGCGCGGACCGGATCGCCCCGGTGAGCCTGGGCGCGGGACCGGGACCGGGACCGGGACCGGGACCGGTCCCGCGCCCAGGCCCGCGCCGGCCGATGCCGGCAGGCTCGCCGCCACGGTGGAGCGGCTGCGCCGGCGGCTGGCGGAGGAGCGGGCCGCGGCGAACGGCCGCGCGCTGATCGAGCTGGCCAAGGGCGTGCTGGTCGAACGGCTGGGATGCGGACCGGCCGAGGCGGACCGGCAGCTCACCGGCCTCGCCCGGCGGGCGGGTCTGTCACCGCTGGAGCTGGCCGCCGACATCGTCAACCGGTCCGCGCCCGACACCCTCACCGCGACCGCCCAGGAGGCCGGCGGTCCGGCCGTCGCCGTCCGGCTGCGCACCGCGGAGAGCGGCGCCCTGGCCGCCGGGGACGACGCCCAGCAGGTCGCCGAGTCGATCCTGACCCACGCGCTGGCGCCGCTCGGCGCCGGCGCCGTCGCCGTCTGGGCGGCGGGTCCTGACCTGTCGCTCCGCCTGGCCGGCCAGGCCGGGTTCGTGCCCGAGGAGGCCGCCCGGTGGCGCCATGTGCCACCCGGGGTGGCCACGGTGGCGGGCCGCGCGCTCGCCGGGCACACGGCGGTGTGGATCCCCTCGCTGGCCGGGTCCGGCCTGCCGTCGATCGGCCACCGGGAGTCGCCCGGCGGGCGGGCGGCCGTGCCGGCCCGGGTGGGCGGGCGCGTGCTCGGCGTGCTGGAGGTCTGCTGGCCCGGCACGCTGGAGCCGCAGCCACCGGCGATCCGGCGGCAGGTGGAGTCCCTGGCCGAGTTGTGCGCGTACGCGCTGGAGGCGCGGGACCCGGAGCCCGCCGGACGGCCGCCCGCGCGGGACGTCCCGGCTCCCGACCCGGCCGTCTCGGAGCTCGTGGACCTGGCCGACGGCCTGCACGACTCCGCGCTGGTCCTCCTGCCGCACCTGGACGACGGCGGCGGGCTGGCCGACTTCCGCATCCACCACGTCAACAGCCGCTTCCTCGACCCCGCCGGCCGCCCACGCGCCGCGCTGGTGGGCGGGCTGCTGCTGGAGGCGTATCCGCTGACGGCGGGGGAGAGCGGTCTGTTCGCGCGGATCGAGCACGTGTACGCCACGGGTGAGCCGTTCCGCGCCGAGCGGATGGCCCTCACCGCCCTGGTCGGCCAGGTGCCGCTGACCGCGACCGCCGACGTGGGCCTGAGCCGGCACGGCCGGGGCGTGCTGCTGGTGTGGCGCGTGCTGGACGAGACCGCCCGGCTTTCCACGCTCCTCCAGCACGCCCAGCGCCTGGGGCGCATCGGCGGGTTCGAGGAGGACGTCACGACCGGCGAGACGACCTGGAACAGCCAGCTCTTCGCGCTCTACGGGCTGCCGCCGACCGCGGGCCCGATCCCGCTGGACCAGCTTCCCGCGCACGCGCACCCGGACGACGACGTCGCCATCGGCCGTTTCCTGCGCACCCTGCTCCATCACCGCCGGTCCGCGTCCACCGCGTTCCGCCTCCAGCGTCCGGACGGCGTCGTGCGGCACATCCGGGTGGTGGCCGAGCCGGTCCTGGACGCGCGCGGCCAGGTGCGCTCGGTGCGGGGCGCCTACCAGGACATCTCCGCCCAGCACTGGACCGAGGTGGCGCTGGCCGCGACCCGGGACCGGCTCGCCCACAGCGAGCAGGAGTCGGCGGAGCACAGCCGCCTGGCGCTCCAGCTCCAGCACGCCATCATGCCGCCGGCCCGGGGCCCGATCGACGCCCCCGGGCTGCGGATCGCCGTCCGGTACCGGCCCGCCGAGATCGAGCATCTGGTGGGCGGCGACTGGTACGACGCGGTGGTGCTGCCGTCCAAGGAGATCCTGCTGTGCGTGGGCGACGTGGCGGGCCACGGCATCGGGGCGGCCACCGACATGGTCGTCCTGCGCAACGCCCTGCGCGGCCTGGCCACCACCGGCGCGGGCCCGGCGCAGCTCCTGTCCTGGCTGAACCTCGTCGCCCACCACCTCACCGACCACGTGACCGCGACGGCCGTCTGCGCGCTGTACGACTCGCGGACCCGGCTGTTGCGCTGGGCGAGGGCCGGGCACCTGCCACCCGTGCTGATCCGCGACCGGGAGACCACCACCCTGCCCATGCTGAACGGGCTGCTGCTGGGCGCGCTGGCCGAGACCGGCTACGAGGAGGGGCAGGTCCAGCTGCGGACGGGCGACACGCTGCTGATGTTCACGGACGGGCTGATCGAGCGACGGGACCGCTCCGTGCAGCAGTCCCTGGGGCGACTGCTGACCACAGCTCAGGCCGCCACCGACGACCTCGAACGCCGGCTCGACCATGTGCTCACCCACAGCAACGCGGACACCGACGACGACACCTGCCTGATCGGGGTCCACCTGCGCTGAACGGCCGGCCGGTGGCATGAGCGCGGCGGGCCGGGGTATTCGGGCCGGGCGAGCAAGGAAGTTGAGGTGAGACGTGATGACGAGCACCGACCACCGGCCCGGGACGGACGTCCACGAGGACTCGGTCGGCGCGCTGGTCTCCCGCGCGTCGCAGCAGATCTCGCGTCTGGTGCGCGACGAACTGCGACTGGCGCAGGGAGAGATGGCGGACAAGGGGAAGCGGTTCGGGATCGGCGGCGGCCTGTACGGCGGCGCCGCGATCGTGGCCATCGTCGCTTTCCAGGCGCTGGTGGCCACCGGGATCGCGGCGCTGGCACTGGCGCTGCCGGTGTGGGCCGCGGCGCTGATCGTGTCCGGGGTGCTGCTGGCCCTGGCCGCGGTGCTGGCGGCGCTGGGCCGCAAGAAGGTCCGGCAGGCCACACCCCCGGTGCCGGAGCGGGCGATCGACAGCGTGCGGGCCGACGTCACCGAGATCAGGGAAAGGGCGCACCGATGACCGGCGGGGCCGAGACGGCGAGCACGCGCGAGCTGCGTGAGCGGGTGGCGGACACCCGCGAGGAGCTGGGCGAGACGGTGGCCCGGCTGGCCGCCAGGACGGATGTGAAGGCCCGGGTGCGACAGAGCGCGGACCGCGCGACGCGCGCCGTGCGCGGCAACCCGGTGCCGGTCGTGGCCGGGACGGCCGCGGCGACCGCGGCGGTCGTGGTCTCGGTGACCGCCGTGCGGGCCTGGAGGAGCCGATGAAGGCTTCGAAGATCGTCTACAAGCCGGTCGGCCTGGCCCTCGGCGCCCTCGGCGGCGCGGTGGCGGGCGCGGCGTTCAAGCAGGCGTGGAAGGTGATCGGCCATGACGAAGACGCGCCCGACGCCACCGACGAGGACCGCGCGTGGCGGGAGATCCTCCTGGCGGCGGCACTCCAGGGCGCCATCTTCGCCGTGGTGAAGGCCGCCGTGGACCGCGGCGGCGCCGTGGCGACGCACCGCGTGACCGGCGTCTGGCCCGGCTGACCGACCGTTCGGTCGGCGGGGTGGCGCGGCGGCGCCACCCCGCCGACTCGTGCCCGCCCGCGCCCCGCCGCCCGGCTGGCTCATCCGCGCCAAGGGGACCTTTCGCCACGAAGGGTCCGGGTGGGGAAGCCACAGGTGACGGTGCGCGGATGAACGGGTGAGGAAAGCCGCCGGGGTGACGCGCGCGGCGCGGCGGACGGCGAGCGGCGGATCGGCGGATCGGCGGATCGGCGGATGACGGCCGTTCGCCGTTCTCCGGATTCCGCGCCGCCCGTGCCGGAACGGCCTTCCGACTGACCGGAATTCGTTAGTCGGGGCGCTCGGGCGGGAAGTTCTCCCCCGAGTTCACCCCGGGCCGGGCGCGGCGCCCTCGCGGCCGGGCCGGGGCAGCAGTGCGGGGCCCACGACGATGTGACCGGTGTCCGGGGGCCGTTCCCCGGTCGGCACGCCCTGCCCAGGGCGTTCGCACCGGCCGCCCCGCCCGTGTTCCGCGCCACCGTTCCTTCCGCTCATCCGTGCCACCAGAACGGAGCCGTCCGATGCCGCCCACTCTCGCCCTCAAGCCCGGGACCGCCTGGGCCGACGCCTGGCAGCGCTGCCTGGCCGTCGCGCCCGAGGCGTTCCGCGACGACCATGTCCTCAACCTCTGGAACGGCGGCTGGCAGGCCGACGGCAGAACCCTGCCCGCCACCTCCCCGATCGACGGCAGTCCCATCGTGGGCCCGCCCCGGCTGGACGCCGACACCGCCCGGCAGGCCGTCCGCGCCTGTCTCGACCAGCACCGCGCCTGGCGCCACGTCCCGCTCGCCGAGCGCGGGGCCCGGATCTCCGCGGCCCTGGACGCGCTGACCGAACACCGCGACCTGCTCGCCCTGTTGCTGGTCTGGGAGATCGGCAAGCCCTGGCGGCTGGCCCGCGCCGACGTGGACCGGGCCATCGACGGCGTGCGCTGGTACGTCGACGGCATCGAGCCGATGCTCGGCGACCGGGTCCCGCTGGACGGCCCGGTCAGCAACATCGCGAGCTGGAACTACCCGATGAGCGTCCTGGTCCACGCCATGCTCGTGCAGGCCCTCGCCGGGAACGCGGTGATCGCCAAGACCCCGACCGGCGGCGGCCTGGCCTGTCTGACGCTCGCCTGCGCCCTCATCCACCGCGAGGGCGTCCCCGTCACCCTGGTCAGCGGCAGCGGCGGCGAGCTGTCCGAGCCGCTGGTGCGCTCCCCGGAGATCGGCTGTGTGTCGTTCGTCGGCGGCCGGGACACCGGCGCCCGCGTCGCGACCGCCGTCGCCGACCTCGGCAAGCGGCACATCCTGGAGCAGGAGGGCCTCAACTGCTGGGGCATCTGGGAGTACTCGGACTGGGACGCGCTGACCGCCGTCATCCCCAAGCTGTTCGACTACGGGAAGCAGCGCTGCACCGCGTACCCGCGTTTCGTCGTCCAGCGCTCCCTCTTCGACTCCTTCCTCGCCGCCTATCTCCCGGCCGTGCGCTCCGTGCGCGTCGGCCACCCGCTGGCCGTGGCCGCGCCCGGTGACCCGCTGCCGGAGCTGGACTTCGGTCCGCTCATCAACGCCGCCAAGGCGAAGGAGCTGGGCGATCTGGTCGCGGAAGCCGTCGACCGCGGCGCCATACCGTTGCACCGGAGCAGCCTCGCCGACGGCCACTTCCTCGCCGGGCAGGACACCTCCGCCTATCTCCCGCCGGTGACCCTGCTGGCCCCGCCGCCCAGCTCCCCCCTGCACCACGCCGAGCCGTTCGGCCCGGTCGACACCATCGTGCTGGTCGACACCGAGGCCGAGCTGCTGGCCGCCATGAACGCCAGCAACGGCGCCCTCGTCGCCACCCTGTCCTGCGACGACGAGCAGACCGCCCGGCGGCTGGCGTCGGAGGTCCGCGCCTTCAAGATCGGCCTGGGCAAGCCGCGTTCGCGGGGCGACCGTGACGAGCTGTTCGGCGGCTTCGGCGCCTCCTGGCGCGGCGCCTTCGTCGGCGGCGAGCTGCTCGTGCGCTCCGTCACCCAGGGCCCGTCCGCCGAGCGTCAGCCGGGCAACTTCCCGGACTACCAGCTCATGCCCGCGTAGGCCGGACGCGCCACACGACGCCGTTCCCGCCGCGCCGCTCGTCGCGCGGCGGGGGCGGCGTCGCCGCCGGCCCCGGACCGCGACCCGGACTGGACCCGGGAGCGGGTCGAGGACGAGCCGACGCGGACGGCCGGGGCGGAGAAGGTGATCTGGCTGCCGCGCGGACTGACCCGCGACTTCCGACGGTCCGGCACCCCCGACTGACCGCGAACCGCGCCGCCAAGCCGTAAGCACCGACCCGGTCTCCATCCCGTTCGACAGGTCCGCGCCTCCGACTCCGCCGGTCGGCGCGGCCTGACCAGGCCGGCCGCGGTCCGCCGGGCCGGTCACCCGATCGCGTGCGCGAACGAGTGGCCGATGTCCGGTCGGGCGGCGGACCGGCCCGCTGGTCCGGGGGCGATCACGGCGGCGAGCGGGAACAGCACCGGGACGGGCGGCGTCCGCGGCGTCATCGGGCTGAGCAGGGCGACGGCGAGGCCCGCGTCGCCCCAGGAGAGCCCACGGCACCTGTCTCGCCGCTCGCTCCCCGGGCCGGGAAGCGCCTCCGCGACGACGCCGTGCTGTCATAACCCGACGAGATCCGTACGCTGAATCCAGGTGGAACGGGTCGGATCCGGTGTGTGTGGCCGTCCCGCCGTGGACCGCGCCGGAGCGCTGCGTTCCGTAGGCGCCCACAGGGCTCCCACCTGGGAGAACGCCGTGTCCGACGAGGGATGCCAGAGTCAGGAGGACAGCCCGGTGAAGATGTTGATCAACGTACCGGAGCGGGTCGTCGCCGACGCGCTGCGGGGGATGGCCGAGGCGCATCCCGAGCTCGTCGTGGACGTCGAGCACCGTGTGATCGTGCGGCGCGACGCGCCCGTCGCGGGAAAGGTGGGGCTGGTCTCGGGCGGCGGGTCCGGGCACGAGCCGCTGCACGGCGGCTTCGTCGGGCCCGGGATGCTCGACGCCGCCTGTCCGGGTGAGGTGTTCACCTCGCCCGTCCCCGACCAGATGGTCCGGGCCGCGGCGGCGGTGGACAGCGGCGCGGGCGTGCTGTTCATCGTGAAGAACTACACCGGCGACGTGCTCAACTTCGACATGGCCGCCGAGCTGGCCGAGGAGGAGGGCATCGAGGTCGCCAAGGTCCTGGTGCGGGACGACGTGGCGGTCACCGACAGCCTGTTCACGGCCGGCCGGCGGGGCACCGGCGGGACGCTGTTCGTGGAGAAGCTCGCCGGGGCCGTCGCCGAGGAGGGGGCGCCGCTGGCGCGGGTCACCGAGGTCGCGCGACGCGCGGCGGACTCCGCGCGCAGCTTCGGCGTCGCCCTGACCTCACCGACCACCCCGGCCAAGGGCAGCCCCACCTTCGATCTGCCGGCCGGCGAGCTGGAGCTGGGCATCGGCATCCACGGCGAGCCCGGCCGGGAGCGGCGCCGGATCATGACGTCCGGCGAGATCGCGGACTACGCGGTGGACGTGCTGCTGGAGGACCTGCGCCCGGACGCGCCGTTGCTCGTTCTCGTCAACGGCATGGGCGCCACCCCGCTGCTGGAGCTCTACGGCTTCAACGCCGAGGTGCAGCGCGTGCTGCGCGAGCGGCGGATCGCGGTGGCGCGTACGCTCGTCGGCAACTACGTGACGTCGCTCGACATGGCGGGCGCTTCGGTGACGCTGTGCCAGGTGAACGAGGAGCTGCTGCGGCTGTGGGACGCGCCGGTGAGCACGGCGGGGCTACGGTGGGGCCGCTGAGAGGAGCACGAGGTGGCGCTGAGGGACGCCGGATTCGTCCGGCGCTGGCTCGCCACGACGGCGCGGGCCGTCGAACGGGACGCCGACCGGCTGACCGAGCTGGACTCGGCCATCGGCGACGCCGACCACGGCAGCAACATGCGGCGGGGCATGACGGCGGTCGCCGCGGCGCTGGAGAAGGAGCCGGGGGGAACGCCGGGCGCCGTGCTGCTGCTGGCCGGGCGGACCCTGGTCTCCACGGTGGGCGGCGCCTCGGGGCCGCTGTACGGGACGCTGCTGCGGCGCGCGGGCAAGGCGCTGGGCGACGCGGAACAGGTCACGGACGACGAGCTGCGGACCGCCCTCGGGGCCGGCGCGGACGCGGTGGCGCAGCTCGGCGGTGCCGCGCCGGGCGACAAGACGATGCTCGACACGGTGCGGCCGGCGATCGAGGCGCTGCCCGACTACGCGGCGGCCGGGGCCGCCGCGGCGCGCGGCGCGGAGGACACCGTGCCGCTCCGGGCCCGCAAGGGCCGGGCGAGCTATCTCGGCGAGCGGAGCATGGGGCACATGGATCCGGGGGCGGCGTCCGCCGCCCTGCTGTTCGGGGCGCTGGCCGAGGTGGCGGCGGCCGATGACTGACCGGGCGCTGGTGGGGATCGTGCTGGTCTCGCACAGCGACGAGGTCGCCCGGTCCGTGGCCCGCCTGGCGGCGGCGCTGGCCGGCGGCGGCGAGCTGGCCCCGGTGATGGCGGCGGGCGGCACTCCCGACGGGGACCTGGGCACCAGCTCGGAGCTGATCGCGGACGCGGCGCGCCGGGCCGACCGGGGCGCCGGGGTCGTGGTCCTGGCGGACCTGGGCAGCGCGGTGGTCACCGTGCGGGCGATGCTGGCGGAGGGCGACGAGCTGCCGCCGGACACGCGCCTGGTGGACGCGCCGTTTGTGGAGGGCGCGGTGGCCGCGGTGGTCACCGCGTCCGCCGGGGCGGATCTGGCGGCCGTCGCGGCGGCGGCCGGGGAGGCGTACACGTTCCGCAAGCTGTGAGCCGTCCCGGCGGGATCACTCCCCCGCCGGGGCCTCGCGGGCGGGCTGGAACCAGGCGGTGGGCCGGTCGGCGGTGGCGAGCCCGATCCTGGCCAGCGCGGCCTCCGGGAGCGGCGGCAGCGCGTCGAGGGGGAACCAGCCGACGTCCAGCGATTCGTCGTCGTTGACCCGGGCCTCGCCGCCGACCGCGCGGCAGCGCAGGCAGATGTCGAGGAACTGGCACTCGTCGCCGTTGGGATACCGCACCGGGTCCATGGTCTGCACGAGCAGGAGGCGGTCGGGGACGCAGCGCACGGCCGTCTCCTCGTAGACCTCGCGGACGGCGGTGTCGGCGGGCTGCTCCCCCGGCTCGGGGATGCCGCCGATGATCGACCACGTGCCGTCGTCGACCCGGCGGTTGAGCAGGACGCGGCCGGTGTCATCGAGGACGACCGCGCTCACGCCAGGCAGGAAGAGCAGCCCGCGGCCGATGCTGCCGCGCAGGTCGCGGATGAAGTCGGGAATGGTCATGGCGCGGGCGGGCTACGAGGCCCTTGCGGCCAGGAAGCGGCCCTCGGCGTAGGCGCGGGCGGTGTCCGGCAGCCCGGTCGGCCGGCCGCTGGCGAAAACCGTGAGGCTCCCGGTGGCGGGGGCCGTGGGGTCGGCGTTCGCGCCGATCCGGCGCAGCGCCTGGGCGGCGACGGCGTCGGCCGAGCCGTGGAGGGTGACCGGGCCGCCGGTCGTCTGGACCAGGTGGGCGCGGATACGGGCGGCGACCAGCTCGTAGTGCGTGCAGCCGAGCACCACGGCGGTGGTGTCGGGCGGGGTGAGATCGGCCGCCGCCTTCACCGCCGCGTCGATGGCCGCCTCGTCCGCGTGCTCGACGGCGGCGGCGAGCCCGTGGCAGGGCACGGGCGTGGCCCGCGCCTCCGCGCCGAAGTCCTCGATCAGCCGCCGCTGGTAGGGGCTGCCGGTGGTGGCCGGGGTGGCCCAGACGGCGAACGGCGCGCCGGACGCGGCGGCCGGCTTGACCGCCGGGACCGTGCCGATCACCGGCACGGCGGGCTCCAGCTCGGCGCGCAGCGCGGGCAGCGCGTGCACGGAGGCGGTGTTGCAGGCGACGATCAGGGCGTCCGGCCGCTCGGCGGCGGCGGCGCGGGCGCAGTCCAGCGCCCGGCCGGCGATCTCCTCCGGGGCGCGCGGGCCCCAGGGCATGCCGTCCGGGTCGCCGGCCAGGACGAGCGAGGCGTCGGGGCGCAGCCGCCGGACCGCCGCGGCGGCGGCCAGCAGCCCGAGGCCCGAGTCGACGAGCGCGATCCTCATTTGCGGCCCGGGGTCCACTGCATGCCGAACCCGTACGCGTAGTCGACGGTGCGCTGCGGGCTGACGCCCCGGTCGGGGATCAGGTAGCGGGCCTCGCGGTTGACGACCAGCCCGCCGCCCTGGTTGGTGAGCGTCGCCAGGACGCAGACCGGGGAGGGCACGGTGCACTCGTCGAGGAAGAACTCGATGGGCGCGCCCTGCTCGGGGGTGAGGGTCACCACGGCGCTGATGTCCTGGAAGCTGCTGGCGCCCGAGTAGATCGTCACGAAGATGACCACGCGCTTCAGGTCACGGGTGTGGTCGAGGTTGACCGTGAGGTTCTCGCCCTGGGCGACCGCGCCGGTGCGGTCGTCGCCGTCCAGGTGGATGTAGGGCGGCTGGTGGAGCGAGCCGAAGGCGTTGCCCAGGGCCTGGACGACGCCCTTGCGGCCGTCGTTGAGCTCGAACAGCGCGCACAGATCGAGGTCGAGGCCGCCGGAGACGGCCTTGGCCAGCCGCTCGCGCCAGCCGCTGCCCTGCTTCTGGGGGGCGGAGCGCTCCTGCCAGTTGAGGTTGACGCGCATGCGGCCCGAGGTGGCGCCCTGCTTCGCCAGGGAGATCGCCGGGGACTCCTTGGTGAGCGTGATCTTGCTCAGCCGTACGGGACCGCTCGGCGCGGGCGGCTGGGGTGCGGCGGGCGGAGCGGCCGGAGCCGGGGCCGGGGGGGCGGGGGGAGCCGGCGGCGGCGCGGACTGGCCGGGCGGCGGCCAGGAGGGGGCGTTCAGCGGCGCCGGGGCCGGGGGCGGGGTCATCGCCGGAGGGGCGGGAGCGGGCGGCGCGGGCGGCGCGGGTGCCGCCGGGGGGGCCGACGGCGCGGGGGCGGGCGCCGGCTCGTCGTCCACGCTGATGCCGAAGTCGGTGGCGAGGCCGGCCAGCCCCGAGTCGTACCCCTGGCCCACCGCGCGGAACTTCCAGGCCCCCTGCCGCCGGTACAGCTCGCCCAGCACGAAGGCGGTCTCGGTGGAGGCGTCCTCGCTGTTGAAGCGGGCGATCTCGGCCCCGCTGTCGGCGTCACTCAGGCGCACGTGCAGCCCGGGAACCTGCCCGAACGTACCGCCGTCGGCGGAGGCGGCGAGCACCACCGTCTCGACGCCGGCCTCCAGGGCCGTCAGGTCGACGGCGAGGCGGTCGGTGACGGCACCGCCCTGCGGCTGCTTGCCCTCGTAGCGCACGGCGCCGGAGGCGTGCCGCGGCTGGTTGTAGAAGACGAAGTCCGCGTCGGACCTGACCCGGCCTCCCGCGAGCAGGAGCGCCGAGGCATCCACGTCCGGCACCCCCGCTGCCGTGTTCCAGCCGATCTCGACGCGGACCGACCGGGCGGGCACCGGGACATTCGCACCTTTGAGCATCGTGGGTTCCTCCGTGGGGCGGCCGTCGTCACACCGCCTGTTTCGCGGACATCGCCCACTATGCCATCCCCACCGAAGACGGTCGGTCCAGGCCCCTGATACAACATCATCAGGGGGCCGATCGACGTTTTTTCCGGAATTCTTTCGAATTGAGTACCCGAGGCCCATGCAACCGCGCAAATGACCTTCTGATCGGACTCCCCAACAACCACATCGTGGGCTTACCTTAAGGGCCATGACCTCCCCGCGCCCTTACGGCGGTGCCTACTCCTCACCGTCGTTCGCCGACACCCCGATCTACGACAGGCTGGTGGCCGAGCGGGGAACCCCGCAGATCGCCCCCATCCGGGTCCCGGCCGCCTACGACTCGCTGGGATACCAGCCCGCTCCCGCCCCGCAGCCCGCGCTGCCGGCCCTGCCCGCGCTGCCCTCGGGGCCGTCGCAGCCGCAGCCGCAGCCGGCGTTCCAGCAGCCGCAGCAGCAGGGTTACGGCGGGTACCAGGCGGCGCCGGTCCGCCAGCAGTTCCCGGCGGGAGGCCCGCCGGGACCCGCGCCGCACTTCCCGCAGCAGGCGAACACACCGCGGCCCTATCAGGCGCAGGCGCCGCAGGCCCCGCAGGCGGCCGCGCCCCAGCAGATGCGCCCGGCCGCGCCGCGGCCCATGCCGCCGCGCCCGATGCCGGGGGCCTACCAGGGTCAGGGCCAGAGCCAGGCGCCGGGCCAGCACCCGTACCCGGCACAGGCGCAGCCCCAGCCGCCGGCCGCCGCCCAGCAGCAGCCGTACGCCTCCCCGGGATACTGGCAGGAGCAGGGGGCGGGCCACTAGGCGGCGACCGGCGGCGGGTCGGGGCCGTCAGATCTCCACGTCCTCCAGGATGCCCAGGGCGTCGGGGACCAGGACGGCGGCGGAGAAGTAGAGGCTGACGAGGTAGGCGATGACGGCCTGCTCGTCGATGCCCATGAAGCGGACGTTGAGGCTGGGCTCGTACTCCTCGGGGATGCCCGTCTGGTGCAGGCCGACGACGCCCTGGTCCTCCTGGCCGGTGCGCATGGCGAGCACGGAGCTGGTGTTGTCCCTGGTCACGGGGATCTTGTCGCAGGGCAGGATGGGAATACCGCGCCAGGCGTGCAGGCGGACGCCGTCGAGCTCCGTCTGGCCGGGGTAGACGCCGCGCGCGCTGCATTCGCGGCCGATGGCGGCGATGGTGCGGGGGTGCGCCAGCAGGTAGCGGGTCTTGCGGCGCCGGGAGACCAGGTCGTCGAGATCGTCAGGGGTCGGCGGCCCGGTGCGGGTGCGGATGCGCTGGCGGAGGTCGGCGTTGTGCAGCAGGCCGAACTCCCGGTTGTTGACCAGCTCGTTCTCCTGCCGCTCGCGCAGCGCCTCGATGGTCAGGCGCAGTTGCTCCTCGACCTGGTTCATCGGCTCGCTGTAGAGATCGGCGACCCGGGTGTGCACCCGCAGTACGGTCTGCGCGACACTCAACTCGTACTCGCGCGGGTGAAGTTCGTAATCAACGAAGGTGCCCGGCAGGGCTGGCTCACCGGTGTGCCCGGAGGCCAGCGCGATATCGGCCTCGCCGCGCTTGTTGCGGCGGGGCGCGGGGCGGGCGGCGACGGCGTCGAGGTGGGCCCGCAGGGCGGGCGACTCCCCGGCCACCGTCCGCACCTCGTCCAGCGGCAGCGCGAGGACGGTGCAGCGGGTGGCCGCCCGCAGGGTGTGCGGCCAGGTGCCGGGCGGCCCGGCCAGGGCCTCGTCCCCGGCGTGGTCGCCGTCGGCCAGCACGCCGAGCACGGCTTCCCCGCCGTACCGGCCGGGGACGGATCTGCGGACCTTGCCGTGGGCGATCAGGACCACCTCCCCGACGGGCTCGCCGGCGGCGGCGATGACGTCGCCGGGGCCGTACTCGCGCTGAACGCATCGGTCGGCGAGGACGTCGAGGACTCCGGGGTCGTCGAAGCCGCCGAGGGCGGGGAGTTCGGTCAGCTCGGCGGGGATCACCCGGACCTCGGTGCCGGTGCTGACGAACTCCACACGTCCGTCACCGAGCGTGTGGGTGAGCCTGCGGTTCACCCGGTAGGTGCCGGCGGAAACCTCCACCCATGGCAGCGCCTTGAGGAGCCACCGGGGCGAGATGCCCTGCATCTGCGGGGGTGTTTTGAGAGTGCTCGCCAGGTTTCTCGCGGCGGCGGTTTCGAGGCTGGTCGGGACGGGATTCACGGGGGCGTTCATGTCGGTCGCCTTCTGCCGTTGTGGATTCTCCGGCTCAGTACCCGATCTCGACATCCTCCAGAACGCCCAGGGCGTCGGGGACGAGGACGGCGGCCGAATAGTAGGCGCTGACCAGATAGGAGATGACGGCCTGGTCGTTGATGCCCATGAAACGCACGGACAGGCTCGGCTGATATTCGTCGGGGATTCCGGTGCGGTGCAGACCGACCACGCCCTGGGATTTCTCGCCGGTGCGCAGGCACAGGATGGAGCTGGTCCCGGCGGCGGTGACCGGGATCTTGTCGCACGGCAGCACGGGGACGCCGCGCCAGGCCGGGACCGCGTTCCCGCCGAGGTCCACGCTGCCCGGGTACAGGCCGCGGGCGTTGCACTCGCGACCGAACGCGGCGATCGCCCGGGGGTGGGCGAGGATGACGCTGGGTTCCTTCCAGACGGTGGCCAGGAGCTCGTCCAGGTCGTCTGGAGTGGGCGGGCCGCTCCGGGTGTGGACACGCTGGCGGAGGTCGGCGTTGTGCAGCAGGCCGAACTCCCGGTTGTTGACCAGCTCGTTCTCCTGCCGCTCGCGCAGCGCCTCGATGGTCAGGCGCAGTTGCTCCTCGACCTGGTTCATCGGCTCGCTGTAGAGATCGGCGACCCGGCTGTGGACCCGGAGCACGGTCTGCGCGACGCTCAATTCGTACTCGCGCGGCTGGAGTTCATAGTCCACGAAGGTGCCCGGCAGGACCGGCTCGCCGACGTGGCCCGACGCCAGCTCGATCGCGGACTCGCCGTGCGCGTTGCTGCGGCCGGGCGCCGCGCCGCGGAACGCCGCCACGTGGTCGGCCAGACCCGGCGAACGGGCCGCGATGGCTTCGAAGTCGGCCCGGCCGAGGGTGAGAACGGTGCCGCTGGTGAGCGCCCTCAGGCTGTGCTCCCAGGTGCCGGGGTCCTCCTCCCCGAGCACGCCGGCGCCGTAGAAGTCGCCGTCGGCCAGCACCCCGTGGTCGGTCTCCGCGTCGTACCGGCCGGCGCCGCGCCGCGCGAGCTTGCCGTGGGCGATCAGCACGACGCGGTCGGCGGGGGCGCCGGCCTCGACGATCACCTCGCCCGGGGCGAAGTCCCGCTGCTCGCAGGCCGCCGCCAGCTCCTGGAGCACGTCGGTCCCGGCATATCCGGCCAGGACGGGAAGCTCCCCCAGCTCGGCCGGGATGACCCGCACTTCGGAACCGGTGGAAACGAATTCGACACGTCCGTTTCCGACGGTGTGGGTCAACCTGCGGTTGACCCGGAACGTACCGCCGGAAACCTGTACCCACGGCAGCACCTTGAGCAACCACCGGGAGGTGATGCCCTGCATCTGCGGCGGAGTCTTGGTGGTCGTCGCCAGATTCCGGGCAGCTGCCGTATCGAGGCTCAACCGGGCGTGCGCCGTCTCGTTTCCCTGAGTGGGCTCGGTGGAAGTCGTCATGCCGGACACCCGCCAATCTGCGGTCGGAAATAGGCTATTCGGGGGACCCCGCGGTAGAAGCTAGGCCCTGTCGCGGATGACAGGCAATCACTCGAAAGTGGGGGAATCCTGGGGGTTCCTCCCCCGGGCTCATGGGTATTGCGCGTGAACGTTCCTGCGGAAGGGGACCGACGGTGCCCCGTCACGCACCGTACGTGACCGCGTAGGGTGGGAAGCACCCAGGCGCACGCGCGGAGCGCGGATGCACAGGGACGGCGCACGCGCACGAAGATCGATCCAGTCATTCCATCAGCCCGCGGCGCGCTACCGTGGAGCGGCCACGTCCGCGCCACCGCGCGGGCGGTTCGGCAGGTCGCAGGTCAGCAGGTCAGTCGTCGCACGAAGTTGGGGCACATCGGTTCCATGACTAAGGGCTCGGTCCAGGTGACGCACTCCGGAACGGCGCGCTGGCGGCGCCGGACGGCCGTCTACGGCACGGTCACCGAAGCCCTGGCCGCCGCCGAGGACGGCGATGTCCTGACCCTCGGCCCCGGAACCTACCGCGAGAACCTCGTCGTCGAGAACGCCGTCACCCTGCGCGGCCCCGGCGAGGCCAGGGACGGCGAGGCCCGGATCGCGCCCATCGACGGCGTCCCGCTGACCGTCCGGGGCTCGGCCACCATCGCCCACCTGCGCGTCGAGGGCCAGGACACCGGTGTCCCCGCGGTGCTGATCGAGGGCGGCACGCCCGAGCTGTTCTCCCTCCAGGTGCACACCGCCTCCGCCGCCGGCATCGAGGTGCGCGGCGGCGCCCGGCCGACCGTCCGCGGGTGCGCGGTCAGCAACGCGACCGGCACCGGCATCAGCGTCGGGGACGCCGCCGGCGCGCTGTTCGAGGAGTGCCGGGTGATGGAGTCGGGCCAGCCGGGTATCACCGTGCGCGGGCCGGCCCATCTGCGGCTGGAGCGCTGCCGGGTGAGCCGGTCCGGCGGCGCGGGCCTGTCGGTGACCGGGGACGGCAGCGCCGTGGACGCGGTGGAGTGCGCCATCCAGGACATCAACGGCACGGGCGTGCGGCTCGCCGACCGCGCCACCGCGCATCTCACCGACTGCCGGGTGAGCGACACCACCGGGGACGGCGTCACGCTCGACTCGGAGGCGGTGCTGACCCTGACCGACAGCACCGTCTCGGACGTCCCGGAGAACGCCCTTGACCTGCGGTCGCGTTCGGTGCTGACGCTGGTGCGCACGACGGTCAGCGGATTCGGCCGCAACGGCATGTCCGTGTGGGACCCGGGCACGCACGCCGACGCGCACGACTGCGAGATCCACCAGTCCGCCGGGGACTATCCGGCGGTCTGGGTGAGCGACGGCGCCACGGCGGTGCTGGAGTCCTGCCGCGTGCACCACGTGGCCGACGCGCTGTTCGTGCTGGACGCCGGATCGCGCGCGGACGTGGTGGAGAGCCGGATCGAGGACGTGCGCGGCTCGGCGGTCTCGGTCAGCGACGGCGCCACGGCCCGTATCGAGGCGTCGCGGATCCATCGGGTGGGCACCGGGGCGTGGTTCCGCGACGCCGGCAGCGGCGGCTCGGTGACCGGCTGCGCTATCGACCAGGCCAGGACGGGCTTCATCATCACCAAGGACGCCGACCCCGAAGTGGTCGACTGCACCGTCACCGCCCCGTCCGAGGCGGGGTTCTACGTGTCGGCGGGCGGGCGCGGCAGGTTCACCCGCTGCCGGGTGAGCGACTCCGGCGGGTACGGCTTCCACATCATCGACGGGTGCCGCAGCGAGCTGAACCGCTGCCGCACCGAGCGGTGCGCCCGGGGCGGGTACGTGTTCGCCGAGGACAGCCCGGTGCTGACGGACTGCCACAGCGACGACACGGGCGCGCCGGGCGCCGACATCCGGCTGAAGACGGCCGGTCCGAAGGCGACCGACACGGCCACCGCCCCGACCGCGCGGGTGCCCGCGTCCGCCCCCGCCCCCACCCCCGCGCCGGGGAAGCCGGCATCTCAGGTGGCCGGGGAGAGCCGGCCGGCCGACGAGGTGCTGGCCGAGTTGGAGGAGTTGGTCGGCCTGCACACGGTCAAGCGCGAGGTGCGGGCGCTCATCGACATGATCGAGGTGGGCCGGCGCCGTCGGCAGGCCGGGCTCAAGGCCGCCTCGGCCCGCCGCCACCTGGTGTTCACCGGCTCCCCCGGCACCGGCAAGACGACGGTGGCCCGGCTCTACGGCCAGATCCTGGCCTCCCTCGGCGTCCTGGAGCGCGGGCACCTGGTCGAGGTCTCCCGGGTCGACCTGGTGGGCGAGCACATCGGCTCGACCGCCATCCGCACCCAGGAGGCGTTCGAACGGGCGCGGGGCGGCGTGCTGTTCATCGACGAGGCGTACGCCCTCTCCCCCGAGGACGCGGGTCGCGACTTCGGCCGCGAGGCGATCGACACGCTGGTGAAGCTGATGGAGGACCACCGCGACGCGGTGGTGGTGATCGTCGCCGGGTACACCGCCGAGATGGAACGCTTCCTCGCGGTGAACCCGGGCGTCGCCTCCCGTTTCTCGCGCACCATCACGTTCGGCGACTACTCCCCCGAGGAGTTGCTGAGCATCGTGGACCAGCAGGCGCGCGAGCACGAGTACGACCTCGGCGAGGGCACCCGCGAGGGGCTGCTGAAGTACTTCACGGGGATGGACCGCGGCCCCTCGTTCGGCAATGGCAGGACGGCCCGCCAGACGTTCGAGGCGATGGTGGAGCGCCACGCGGGCCGGGTCGCCCGCGTGGTCGACCCGAGCACGGAGGAGCTGACGCTCCTCCACCCGGAGGACCTGCCGGCGCTGCCCTGAAGCGTGTCGCGGAACCGCCGGACGGCCGTCGACCGACCCTCGGCCGCCCTCGTGGGCAGCTCATAGGCCGCGCCACGTCAGGGCGTAGGCCCTGGTCGCGACTGTCGATCACGGCCCGCATCGGGCGCCCTACGGCTTCCGCGACACGGGGAAAGGCTGTCCCGTGATCGCGGCCCCCGGCGCGCCCGGCTGGGTGTGATCAGCACACTGGTCGCCCGGCCCCAGGTCGCTCGGCCCCCGGCGCGCCCGGCTGGGCGGGGAGGTCCGGGGCGCCCCGGACCACCCGGTGGAAGAGCTTCGCGCGCTCCGCGGCGAACGCCGGGTCCGCCGCGTAGTCGCTGTGGCCGAGGATCGGCTCGGGAAGCGGGCGGCGCAGGGTGCGCCCGTAGTGCAGCGGGTCGGGCAACGGTCCGCGGTCCACCCGTGGGACGTCTGCGGCGGCCACACCGACCGGGCCACCGATCGGGTCGGTGGCCCGCCACAGGTTCCGCCAGCGGGGCATGTCCCGGTGCAGGGCGACCAGCGCCTGCGGCCCGAAGTACGCCGGGAACCACCGCCCGTACAGCCGCGCCAGCGGCGAGCCGTGGGTGAGCAGCGCGATCCGGGAACGGGTCGCCGCGTCGAGCTGCCAGACGGCGGCGGCGGCCAGCACGCTGCCCTGCGAGTGCGCGGAGATGACCAGCCGGCCGCCGGTCGCCTCCACCCAGGTGCCCATCCGCCAGGACAGGTCGGGAACGGCCCGCTCGGCGTAGCAGGGAGGCGCGAACGGGTGCGCCGCGCGCGGCCAGAACGTGCCGATGTCCCACAGGATGCCCACCGTCCGGCGGGCGGAGGTGTCACGGTAGGCCCGCCGCCCCAGGGCCAGCAGCAGCAGGACTCCGGCCCCCATCAGCCAGGAGCCGAGTGCCTGGCACGTGTTGGCCACCGCGGCGACGGCGGCGGGCGCGTCGTCGGCGGCCCGGGACGGGGTGTCGCCCGTCGCGGAGCCGGCCGCCGCGACCACGCCGAGGACGAGCGCCGTCCCGGTGAGCGCGCCGATCAGCAGGGGCGCGGCGTCGGTCAGCCCGGCGCGCGCGGTCGCGGTGGCGATGCCGTCGCTGCGCTCCCGGAGCGGCTCGCAGCCCTCGTCCGCGTAGCGCTCGACGACCGTGGGCGACAGGCGGCGGGCCACCCGGCCGGCGTGGACCAGCGCCGCGGCGGCGAGGACCAGCACGACGAACAGCAGCGGCGGGATGACGGCGGCGGCCCAGCTCAGCACGCTCGGCGGGCCGGCGATCACCGCGCCGGGCTCGCCGGGCGCGGCGGCCGGGTCCAGCCAGTCGGCGGCGCGCTGGGCCACACCGCCGGTCAGGACCTCGCCGAGGCCGCACGCCAGCACGGCGACGCAGGCCCCGCCCAGCCCGTACAGCGTGCCGCGGTCCCCGCTGGGCGCCTGCCGGTGCAGCCGATGGGCGGTCAGCGCCACACCGGCGATCAGCACGAGCTGGGCGACCATCAGCACGGGGAAGACGCCCGCCGCGGCCGGTAACCGCCCGGCCGCCACCCAGCCGGGCCGGTCCCACACGGTGTGCGCGAGGACCAGGACCAGCAGCGCCAGGGTGCCCCAGGGCAACGCGCGCGAGGCGGGCGGCTGCGGCCGCTCGTCCGGCTCCTCCTCGGTGCGGCTGTGCCGCCCCTGCTGGACGGCGACCACACCCCAGCCCGCCACCGTGAGGGCGGTCAGCAGCCAGCCGACGGCCATCAGCCCGGTGCCGCCGTCCGGGCCCCGGTCGTGCTCGCCGGTGGCGACGAGCAGCGCGGTGGCGACGGTCAGCAGCCCGGCGGCGGTGTGCGTGGCGCGCAGCCGGGCGACCAGACCCCGGCCGAACCAGAAGCCGGGCAGGCTCAGCACGGCGTGCTCCCCGGCGTCCGAACGGGGGCGCGGCGGCGGGGAGGCGGATTCGTAGGCGCTCCAGGTGCGGTAGGAGAGCCACCACAGCAGGACCACGAGGGCCACGGGAAGCAGGGCGGCCAGCGCGAGCCGCCGACCCGGCTGGGACCACCAGCCCTCGCCCGGCCCGAACGGCTCGATCCACGAGGTTCCCTCGGCGCACGTGGCCGACCCCGCGCACTGCCAGGCGACCAGGTCGAGGGCGACGGCGCACACCCCGGCGACGAACAGGACGGTCAACGAGAGAGCGAGCAGGCGCACGAGGACGTCGTAGACGGCGTGCGCGCGCCGTGCGCCACGTGAGAGGGGGCGCATCCAGTGCGCCAGGTTGACGATCATGAACGGCAGCAGCAGCAGCCACAGAACGCGGGAGGCGTCGCCCGAGGTGAGGTCGCACCAGCAGTACGCCTCGCGCAGCGGAGTCCTGTCGTCCCAGGGGCGCTCGTCCAGGTCCTCGGTGCGGCGGTGGATGTCGGCGGTGTCGTCGCCGGTCACCCGGGTGACGCGCGGATCCGCCAGCATGTCCCCGGCCGTGGTGCCGCCGACGCCGTGCACCAGCAGCTCCATCGCGGGCTCGGGCGGGATCTCCGGATCCGGGTCCCCCCCGGCGTCGTCCCCCCGGCCGGCGACCGGCCGCGCGATGCCCTCGATGGCCATCGGATCGTCCCCCTGTCCGCTGTTCCCTTGTTCCGCGCCGCTGTTCCGCGTACGTCCCTGTGTCCCCCTCTTCTCCGCCCGGAACGGTCCCGAACCGCGCCCGGCGGGGGCTTGTTGGGGCATGCGAGGATGGCTCCCCGGCGTCGGGAGGAGGCTCGTGAGCGACAACCAGAATCTGCTGGCCGGACAGCGGCGTGCGCTGATCCTGGCCGAGGTGCGCCGTCGGGGCGGCATCCGGGTCAGCGAGCTGACGCGGATGCTCCAGGTGTCGGACATGACGGTCCGCCGCGACCTCGACGCGCTGGCCCGGCAGGGCGCGCTGGAGAAGGTCCACGGCGGCGCGGTGCCGGTCGGGGAACGGCGCACGCACGAGCCCGGTTTCGAGGCGAAGTCCGCACTGGAGCCGGCCGCCAAGCACGACATCGCGCGGGCCGCGGCGGCCCTGGCCGTGCCGGGCAGCGCGGTGGCGCTGTCCGGCGGCACGACCACGTTCGCGGTCGCCCACCGGCTGCTCGACGTGCCGGACCTGACGGTGGTGACCAACTCGGTGCGGGTGGCCGACGTGTTCCACGACGCCCGGCGGGCGGCGGAGCACGACGGCGGCCCGGGGGCCGGGCACGCGGCGACCGTGGTGCTGACGGGCGGCGTGCGGACGCCCTCGGACGCGCTGGTGGGGCCGGTGGCCGACGCGGCGATCGGCTCGCTCCGCTTCGACCTGCTCTTCCTCGGGGCGCACGGGATCACGGTGGAGGCCGGCCTGTCCACGCCGAATCTGGCCGAGGCGGAGACCAACCGGCGTTTCATCCGCTCCGCCCGGCGCGTGGTGGTCGTGGCAGATCACACCAAGTGGGGGACGACGGGCCTGAGTTCGTTCGCCGCGCTGGACGAGGTGGATGCCCTGGTGACGGACGCCGGGCTGCCCGCGCCGGACCGGGAAGAGCTCGCCCGGCACCTCCCCGAGCTGGTGATCGCGGGCGACGGCGACACGCCGGACCAGCGCGTCATGTGACGCGGACCGCAAAAGCGGGGCGGAGTGCCATAATCCGGACACTTTCCCCTCGGTCCGCGCACAGAATGCGGTGAGCCCTCATGGTGATCAGCCCCCGTCAAGCCCCCAGCCCGCACCGCCCGGTGGAGTTTCCCGCGTGTCCCGCCGGAGCCGCCGAGGCCCGCCGGGCCGTGGCGGCGCACCTGACCGGCTGGCGGCTGCCGCAGCTCGCCGACGCGGTGGCGGACGGGGTGGGGGCACTCCTCGCGGATGTCCACCGGCACGCCGGCCCCGAGCAGCCGTGCACGGTCGAGGTGACGCTGCTGTGGGACCGGCTCGCGGTATCGGTACGCGCCGTGGGGCCCCGGGCCCACCACATGCCGGCCGTGGCCGCCGTCCCTGACAGCGGCGGAGCGCGGACACACCAGGACGAGCGGGGCCGGACCGTGTGGTTCACGCTCCCCGTGCCCTATCCCCCGACGCCTCCCGAGGCGCACGCCGTCCGTCACCCCTGGGCCGCGCACGCCTGAACGGCACCGGTCGGCCAGGGCACGTCCTCCCGGCCGCCGCCGGGGTCCGTGCCGCTGAGCACGGCGAGCCGCGCCCGGTACTCGTCCGCCTCGATCTCCCCGGCCGCGAAGCGCTTGCCGAGCAGGTCGACGGGCGTCTCGTGGCCCGGGAAGCGGTGGCGGAAGTGCCGGGGCCGGCCGCGCCGGACCGTGCGGCGCAGCAGCCAGACGGCGCCGACGACGACGGCCGCCCGGACCAGTGGGAAGAGCAGGAACCAGGGTTCGGGTCCGTCGTCGCGGAAGCCGGGTGCCGGCTCCATGGCGTTCTCACTCCTTTCTTTCTCTCTCGTGTGCTGTCCCTGTCGAGCCTCCTTCCGGACGGGCGCCGCGTCGTCGTCCGCGCGGCGGCTTCCCGGCTGCTCCGCGCGGAGTACCGCGGCGGGCCGGCGTTGTCAGTGGCGGCTGCCGGACTCGGCCGCATGGGCAGACGGGCGCTGGCGGCGTACGCCGACGGCTCGGACGCGGGTGTGCCCGCTGGACGAGGACGGCCGGCGGGGCACGGTCTGACACCGGAGTTCGAACGGCTCCGGCGGCGATAGTGCTCACCTGCTGGCTGCCACGGCACCGCGACTCTCCGACTCGGTAGCTCCCCTTAGGCGATGTAGCCGGACGGGGTGTCGGCGCCCGGGCCGAATCCGTCGGCGACGTGTCGGGCCGCCGCCGCCAGGCGGGTGGCCGCTTCCTCGGCGACCGGGCCGCTCACCGTGAAGGGGATCCGGACGTAGCCCTCGAACGCGCCGTCGAGACCGAAACGCGGGCCGGACGGAACGCGCACGCCGAGGCGTTCGCCCGCTTCCGCGATCCGGGAGCCCGACAGGCCGCCGGTGCGCACCCACAGGGTCAGGCCACCCCGCGGTACGGCGAACTCCCACTCGGGCAGGTGCCGCCGCAGCGCCCCGACGACCGTCTCCCGGCTGTCGCGGATCTCCGCCCGGCGCTGGATGATGGCCTCCTCCCAGCCGCCCGTCGTCATCAGCCAGGACACCGCGAGCTGTTCGAGCACCGGGCTGCCGAGGTCGGCGTAGGCGCGGGCGGCGATCAGGCTGCGGATCACCTCCGGGGCCGCCCTGACCCAGCCGATCCGCAGCCCGGCCCAGAACGTCTTGCTCGCGGAGCCGACCGTGACGACGCTGGTGCCGCCGTGGTCGAAGGCACAGACCGGCCGGGGCTCCTTGCCCGGCTCGACGTCGAGGGCGAGGTCGACCATGGTCTCGTCCACGATCAGGACCGTCCCGGCGGCCCGCGCCGCGGCGACCAGCGCGCGGCGCTGCTCCTCGTCGGCCAGGGCCCCGGTCGGGTTGTGGAAGTCGGCCACCACGTACGCCAGGCGCGGCGCCGCCTCCTGGAGCACGCGGCGCCAGGCGGGCAGGTCCCACCCGGTCAGGCCGTCGGCCATGGCGACCGGCACCAGCCGGGCGCCGGCGTCGCGCATCAACTGGAGGACGTTCGCGTACGAGGGGTGCTCGACGGCGACCCGTTCGCCGCGCGGGGCGAAGAGTCGGCAGATCCCCGCCACGGCGCCCATCGCGCCCGTGGTGATCATGATCTGCTCGGGCATGGTGGGCACGCCGCGCGCGGTGTAGCGGTCGGCGATGGCCTGGCGGAGCGCGAGCAGCCCGGCCGGGAAGTCGCCGTGGGTACGGGCGGCGGGCGGCAGGGCCTCCAGGGCGGCCTGGAACGCGCGGGTGAGCCACGGCTCGGGGGCGGGCAGGGCGGCGCAGCCGAGGTCGAGCATCGAGCCCGCGGCCTCCGGCGACAGCGGCTCCAGGCCGCGCGCGGGCAACGGCCGGCCGGGCGGCACGGCCGTCCAGCTCCCCGAGCCGCGCCGCGACTCCAGGAAGCCGTCGGCGCGCAGCGCCTCGAACGCGGCGGCGACGGTGGTGCGGCTGACGGAGAGCGCTCCGGCCAGCTCCCGTTCGGCGGGCAGCCGGGCGGCGACCGGGACGCGGCCCTCCAGCACCAGCAGCCGCACGCCGTCGGCGAGCACACGGTACGCGGGGGCGCGGCGGGAGCCGGGTCCGCGTTCGTAGCCGTCCTGCGAGCCGAGCAGCCGCGCGAGCTGGCCAGCACCCACGGTTGAGGTCCACTGAGGCATATTTCGGGGCCACCCTTCCCGGATTGGCCGTGGCACGGCTCGGTCTCCGGGCCACAGGGTGACATGCGTCAGGCCACTTACGCCAGAGAGAGGTCCTCATGAACCGGTTGCCGCGGCGTCTCGCCCAGCTCTACGGAGGTCTGCTGCTGTACGGGATCAGCGGCGCGATGCTGGTACGGGCGGAACTGGGCCTCGACCCGTGGGACGTCTTCCATCAGGGCGCCGCCGAACACACCGGGCTGTCCATGGGGATGGTGCTGAACATCACCGGCCTGCTCGTGCTGCTGCTGTGGATACCGCTGCGCCAGCGCCCGGGCCTCGGGACGATCTCCAACGTGCTGGTGATCGGCTTCGCGATGGATCTCACCCTCGCCGTCTTCCCCACCCTCGACGCCCTGGCGGCGCGGATCCCGCTGATGCTCGCCGGGGTGGTGCTCAACGGGGCGGCGACGGGCCTGTACATCGCGGCCAGCTTCGGCCCCGGGCCGCGCGACGGGCTGATGACCGCCCTGCACCGACGGACCGGCCGGTCCCTGCGTCTGGTGCGGACGGGGATCGAGGTGGTGGTCCTCGCGATCGGTGTGGCACTGGGCGGCACGGCCGGCGTGGGGACCGCGGTGTACGCCCTGGCGATCGGGCCGCTGGCGCAGATGTTCCTCGGAGTGTTCGCGATCAGGGACGCGAAATCAGAAATGGATTTCGAGGACCGGCGACGGAGGAGTATCCTACGCCCTTGGTCCCGCCGGATGGACCGTTACCCCGAGCCATCCTGTGCGGACGCCGGGTGACATCTCACGCCAGATGTGACAAACCGGACGCCGGTGGGTACTAATCGGGGCGGTACGACGGGACGACGCATGACCTGCAATGGGAATCTTCACCGCCGACCGGACGTTGACCAGAGCGATGATGACAGCGACACCTGTCCTGTGGGCGACCAGCCCGGGAGGCACGATTCATGAGTGAGCGAGCTCTACGCGGCACGCGGCTCGTGGTGACCAGCTACGAGACGGACCGCGGTATCGACCTCGCGCCGCGTCAGGCGGTGGAGTACGCATGCCGGAACGGACATCGGTTCGAGATGCCGTTCTCGGTCGAGGCCGAGATCCCGCCGGAGTGGGAGTGCAAGGTATGCGGCTCCCAAGCCCTGTTGGTGGACGGCGAGGGCCCGGAGGAGAAGAAGGGCAAGCCCGCGCGCACGCACTGGGACATGCTCATGGAGCGCCGTACCCGTGAGGAGCTGGAGGAGGTGCTGGCCGAGCGGCTGGCCGTCCTGCGCTCCGGGGCCATGAACATCGCGGTGCATCCGCGCGACAGCCGGAAGACGGCGTAGCGGGAATCAACGACGAATGAGGGCTCGGGTCACCTTGTGTGACCCGGTCCCTCTTTGTCTTTTGTCGCCCGGTCGCCCGTGGTCCGCCTCAGCCGTCCGGCTCAACGCTCGCCGGGCGGCTCGTCGTCGTCCTCGCGGACGACCTCGCCGCGCACGACCCGGTCGTCCGGGCGGCCCGCCCGCATCCGCTCCCGGGTGGCCCTGGCCTCGTCGAACGCGGCCCCGAACAGGCCGGCGCGCCGCCTGACGTAACGGGCGCCCGCCCGGCGCAGCAGCGCCGCCGTGGGCGGGAAGACGCACAGCAGCCCGACGGCGTCGGAGGCGAAGCCGGGCACCATCAGCAGCAGCCCGCCGAGCATGGTGAGCCCGTCGCCACCACCGCCCCGCGCCCGCGCGGCCGGAGCCCCGGCGCCACCGGCCCGCAGGCCCTCGCTCAGCCGCTGCCACGCGCGCCGCCCGGCCCGCTTGACCACCGCGCCGCCCAGCAGGAAGGCGGCCAGCAGGAGCAGGAAGACGGTCACCCCGCCGACCGCGTCGCCGACCGTGATCAGCAGCCAGATCTCCAGCAGCGCCCAGCCCGCGAGCACCAGGGGCAGCAGGGCGAGGGGGCCGCGCCCACGGCGTGGCCGCCGGGGCCGGAGGGGGTGACTACCGCTCGTCATGCCTCAAGTGTGCCTGGTGCCGGTGAGTTTTCCGAGGCGAGCCGCCACGCCCCAGGCGGTGACCCGCCACAGCGCCTCGATCACGATGTCTCGGCTCATCTTGGAGTCGCCGTGCTCCCGCTCCACGAAGGTGATGGGCACCTCCGCGACGCGGTGGCCGGCCCGGACGACCCGGTGCAGCAGGTCCACCTGGAAGCAGTACCCCTTGGAGGCGACGTCCGTCAGCAGTTCGCTGTCCAGCACGTGCCCCCGGAAGGCCCGGAACCCGCCGGTGACGTCGCGCACCGGCAGGCCCAGCAGCAGCCGCGAGTACGCGCTGCCGCCGCGCGAGAGCAGCTCACGGTACCGGGGCCAGTTGACGATCCGGCCGCCGGGGACCCAGCGGGAGCCGAGCACCAGGTCGGCGTCGTCCAGCGCGGCGAGCAGCAGGGGCAGCTCCTCGGGGCGGTGCGAGCCGTCGCCGTCCATCTCCACCAGGACGTCGTAGCCCCGGTCCAGGCCCCAGCGGAAGCCGGCCGCATAGGCGGCGCCGAGGCCCTCCTTGCCCGGCCGGTGCAGCACCTGCACGTGGTCGTCGCCGTCGGCGATCTCGTCGGCGACCTTGCCGGTGCCGTCGGGGCTGTTGTCGTCCGCCACGAGGACGTGACAGTCGGGGACGGCGGCGCGCAGCCGCGCGATGAGCGGCGGGATGTTGTCGGCCTCGTTGAACGTGGGGACGATCACCAGGACTCTCATGCGGTGGCCTCTCCGCGCTCCGCGCGCTCTTCACGCCCCCCGGATTCCACGGGCCCGCGCCGCCGCGCCAGGCGGCCCCGGACGGCGATCCCGGCCCACGCCAGCAGGCCGAGGCCGGCCAGCGACCACTCGGGCGCGGCGCCCACCCGGTCCGCGACGGTCCGGCCGTCCCGCAGCGGCAGGTCGGCGATCAGGACGTCCCGGGTGAACTCCTCGGTCCGCTGCTCGATCTCGCCGTCCGGCGCGACGACGGCGCTGATCCCGCTGGTCGCCGCGGTGACCACGGCCCGCCCGTGCTCGACGGCGCGCAGCCGGGACATGGCCAGCTGCTGTTCGGGCTGTCCGGTGCGGCCGTAAGTGGCGTTGTTGGTCTGGACGATCAACGCGCGGGCGCCGTCGTTGACGGTGTCCCGCATGATGCCGTCGTAGGCGACCTCGAAGCAGATGACGTCGCCGAGCCGGGCCGGGCCGATGTCCAGGACACCGGTCCGCTCGCCCGGTGAGAAGTCGCGCGGCACCCGCTCCAGGCGGCTGATCACCTTGCCGAGCTGCTCGCGGAAGGGCACGTACTCACCGAACGGCACCGGGTGCTGCTTGGTGTAGGCGTCGCCGGGGCCGGTCTCGGGGTCCCAGACGATGCCCTGGTTCTCCACGTACCCCTCCTTGGTGGGGTGGTCCACCACCGCGCCGACCAGGATCGGCACGCCGACGGCGCTCACCGCGCGCTCGATCGCGGCGCGCGCCTCGTCGTCGTGGAAGGGGTCGAGGTCCGAGGAGTTCTCCGGCCAGATCACGATGTCGGGGCGCTCGACGCGGTCGGCGTCGATGTCCTCGGCCAGCTCCAGGGTCGCGTCGACGTGGTTGTTGAGGATCATCATCGGGCGGCCGAGGAAGTCCATGCCGGGCTGCTGCACGTTGCCCTGGACCACGGCGATGGACACCACGTCCCCGGGGCTGTCCGCCCCGGTGGGCACCGGCACCGCGTAGCCGGCCGCCGTGACGACGGCGGCGAGCCCGACGGCGCCGGCGGCGGGCAGCAGCGCCCCGGCGGCGGGCAGCAGCGCCCCGGCGGCGGAACGTCCCTCCCGTCCCGCCGGTGCCTCCCGCCCCGCCACGCGCGGCAGGGCGGCGGCCGACCGGAGCGCGGCCCAGGCCAGCAGCGCGCCGGTCAGCGCGACGGCGAAGGTGACCAGCGGCGCGCCGCCCAGGGCGGCCAGCGGGGTGAACGGAGTGTCCGTGTTGGCGAAGGCCAGGCGTCCCCACGGGAACCCGCCGAACGGGACGCGGTCCCTGGCCCACTCCTGGGCGACCCACAGGCACGCCGCCCACAGCGGCCAGCCGCGCAGCCGCGAGGTGACGGCCAGCCCGGCGCCCAGCGGCACGAAGAACAGCGCCTCGGCCAGGGACAGGCCCACGACCGCGTCCCAGCCGATGACGCTCAGCCACTTCAGCAGCCCGATGAAGAACGGCAGCCCGAGCGCGAAGCCCAGCCAGGCGCCCTGCCGCGCGGTCCGGCCCCGGGTGAGCGCGGAGAGCGCGGCGACCGAGACGAGCGACAGCGGCCAGATGTCGTAGGGCGGGAACGCCGCCACCAGGGCCAGCCCGGCGACGGCGGCGGCCAGGCCGGAGCGCCAGTGCCGGCGCGTCCCGTCCGCCAGCCGGCGCAGCTGGCCGGGACGGCGGCCGGACGGCCGGCCGGGACGGGCCTCGGCGACGGCGGGCGGCGGCGAGTCGCCGTCCGGCCGGGGCACGGCGGGGCGCGCGTCGGCGGTGTCGCCGGCCGTGGTCGTCTCGGAGCCCGATGGCACGGTGGCTGGCCTTCCTGGAGCGCGGGCGATGATGAACGACCGTACATCGAACAGGGCGCGGCGCGGCGACGCGGGGGCTGCGGATCGGGACCCGGCGCCCTTCGGTCCGACCTGGGACCCGCTGGCTGCGGGTCGACCGAGAGCCGTTGTCTACTGAGCGTCCGGGCCCCGCCCGGGTCTCACCTGCCGACCGGGCGGAACCATCCGCCCCCGTGCCGCAGGCCCTGGACCTGGCTCCCGCTGGCGGGACACCGGCTCTTGGCACCCCGCCCACTGGCCCAGCGGCGTTCGACGGCTGTGCGGAGGAACGCCGGCCGGACGTCCTGTGGTGGACCCGGCCGAACCTACCCCTCGACGACCGCCGCCTGTCAACAGCGGTCTGACCAGGATCTTTCGGTCAAAACGGCTGGTCAGTGCGGCGTGGTGGCTGCCGTCGGGCGGGCGGGGCGCACATCGTTCGGCGGTATGCGCGAAGGGGGGATCACTCGTTCAGCCGGTCGTATACGGTCCGCCCGCCGACGACCGTCCGCAGGCATTCGGGGAGCGGGCCGCCCGGGGTGAGGTCGGGCAGCCCAGGGGTGCCCGAGCGCGGGTCGGTCGACCACCGCGCGACGCGGTTGTCGGGGGCCTGGACCACGAGGTCCCCGGTGCGCCACAGCGCGTAGTCGGCCGGGGCGCCGGGGACGAGCACACCGGCGTCGTCGCGGCCGATCGCGCGCCAGCCGCCGCGTGTGTGGGCGGTGAACGCGGCGCGCACCGAGATCCGGTGTTCCTCGGTGCGGTGGAACGCGGCGGCCCGCACCGTGCCCCACGGGTCCAGCGGGGTGACGGGCGCGTCGGAGCCGAAGGCGAGCGGGACGCCCGCCCTCAGCAGGGCGGCGAACGGGTTGAGGGCGCGGGCCCGGTCGGCGCCGAGCCGCTCGGCGTACATGCCGTCGGACCCGCCCCAGGCGGCGTCGAACGCGGGCTGGACGGAGGCGGTCAGGGCCAGCTCGGCGAGGGCGCCGATGGCGTCCGCGTCGGGCATCTCGGCGTGTTCGACGCGGTGCCGGAGGGCTCGCACCCGGGCCGTGCCGAGCCGCTCGGCCGCCGCCCGCGCGCCGGCCACGACGGCGCCCAGCGCCGCGTCGCCGATCGCGTGGAACCCGGCCTGGAGCCCGGCCTCGGTGCACGCGACGAGATGCGTGGCGATGTCCTCGGCGGCGAGGTAGGCCGTGCCGGTGTGCGGCGCGTCCGCGTACGGGTGGCGCAGACACGCGGTGTGCGAGCCGAGGGAGCCGTCGGCGAACAGATCACCGGCCGCCCCGACGGCGCCCAGTTCGCGGACGTGTTCGGCTTCCTTCGCGTCAGTGACGAGGGCGGCCCAGTAGCCGGTGACCCGGGGGCCCGGCTCGGCGGCGGCGAGGGCGAGCAGGGCGGTGAGGTCCTCCTCGCTGGAGATGTCGGGACCGGCGCACTCGTGGACGGCGCCGATACCCAGGGCGGCGGCCCGCCGCAGCGCCGCGCGCTGAGCCGCGGCGCGCTGGGCGGGACCGACGGTGGCGTCCGCGGCGCGCCGGACGGCGTGGTGGGCGTCGGCGGTGAGCGGCCCGTCGGGGTGGTGGCCGGACAGCCGCGTGACGCCGGGCACCCGGTCGAGCAGGGCGGTCGTGACCAGCGCGGAGTGCGCGTCGACGCGGGCGAGGTAGAGCGGCCGACCGCCGGCCGCGGCGTCGAGCTCGGCACGGGTCGGCGGGCGCCGTTCGGGCCAGCGGGTGGCGTCCCAGCCATGGCCGATCAGGACGCCGTCGGCCGGGCCGCTCGCGGCGTGGGCGCGGACCCGCTCCAGCGCGTCGGGCAGCGAGCGGGCGGCGGCCAGGTCGAGGCCGGTCAGGGCCAGCCCGGTCGCCGTGGTGTGCACATGCGCGTCCGTGAAGGCCGGGGTGACGAGTGCCCCGTCGAGGTCGACGACCTCGTCGGCGGAGCCGGCCAGCGAGTCGGCGGCGGCCTCCGAGCCGACCCAGGCGACGCGGTCGCCCTCGACGGCCATCGCCGTGGCGAACGGATCGGCGGGGCTGTGGACCTCGCCGCGGCGCAGCAGCACGGTGCGCGGCGGCCCGCCGGGGGTGGTGCGTGTCGTCATGGGCCCCAGTCTTCCGGCTGGGGGCACCGCCGCGCCGCGCGGGGTCTACACCCGGGGCGGACGCGCCTCGTACGGGGTGGAGAGCACCACCGTGGTCCGGGTGGAGACCCCGGCCAGCGTCCGGAGGCGGGCGAGCAGGTGCTCCAGCTCGGCGGGGGTGGCGACACGGACCTTGAGGATGTAGTTCTCGTCCCCGGCGACGCTGTGGCACGCCTCGATCTCCGGCACGCCGGACAGCCGGTCGGCGATGTCGTCGGGGGCGCTGGGGTCGAAGGGCTTCACCGAGACGAAGGCGGTCAGCGGCAGCCCGATCGCCTCGGGGTCGACGATGGCCGCGTAGCCGCGGATCACGCCACGCTGTTCCAGCCGACGGACGCGCTGATGGACCGCCGAGGTGGAGAGCCCTGTAGCCTTCCCCAGGTCGGTGTAGCTCATCCGCCCGTCCGTGACGAGCAGTTCCACGATGCGCCGGTCCAGTTCCTCCACGGCTCCGTAACCTACCCGGAACGCGGGTGCGACGTGGCGCCCACCCGGCTTCCGAAGCCGGTGGGAGCGGGAACGGTGTCGCAACGGTTGTGTGACGAACGACACAAACGCCTGTCCGTACGCGGTTACCGTTCGCGATTACCCGCCGAGCGCGGCGGGAAATGCTTGCTGTGGCCAACGCCGCCGCGCCATCCGAGGGGGATGCTCATGCGCACCGTGAAGTCACCGGATTTTGAAGAGGACTTCGCCGAGTTCTTCGACGAGGACGCCGAAGGAGATCTGTTCCGCGTCCAGTGCCCCGACTGCGCCAGCCCGATCGCGCTGGCGGAGCCGGGCGCGGCCCTGCCCGAGCACGCGCTCTGCCAGACGCCGTGGAACCCGTTCGGCCTGACCGTGTGCCCCGGCTCCGGCCGCGTGGTGAACGGCGACGGCGGGACGGTCGTGCCCGTGACGGTCGGCGGCGGCGACTCCGCCGCCGTGCTGGTCGCCCTGCCGGAGGGCCTCGACTGGCGGCTCCAGCCCTTCTCGCACGCCCAGGTCGGCGTGCCTCCGCTGCGCCAGGCGGCCTGAGCCGGGCGTTCCCGCCCGGCCGGCCGCGCGCGACGGCGACCGGGTCCTTCGCGATGAACCGTAGTGCCATGACCGCCCGGCCGGCCGCGCGCGACGGCGACGGCGACGGCGACGGCGACGGCCAACCGTCAGGCCGCGCCCACCAGATGACGGGCGATGACCGTGCGCTGGATCTGATTGGTGCCCTCGACGATCTGGAGCACCTTCGCCTCGCGCAGATAGCGTTCGGCCGGGAAGTCGGCCGTGTAGCCGTAGCCGCCGAGCAGTTGGACCGCGTCCACGGTGACCCGCATCGCGGTGTCCGTGCAGAACAGCTTGGCCATCGCCGCCTGCCGCCCGAACGGCTCGCCCGCGTCGCGCAGCCGGGCCGCCGCCAGGTAGAGCGCGCGGCCCGCCTCGATCTGGGTGGCCATGTCGGCCAGCATGAATCGCGGGCCCTGGAAGGCCGCGATCCGGCGGCCGAACTGCTCGCGCCGGGTGGTGAACGCGACGGCCTCGTCCAGCGCCGCCTGCGCCACCCCGATCGCACAGGCGGCGATGCCGAGGCGGCCCGAGTCCAGCGCGGCCAGGGCGATGGCGAAGCCCTGGCCCTCCTCCCCCACGCGGCGCGCGTCCGGGACCCGCACGCCGTCGAAGTGGAGCTGGGCGGTGGGCGATCCGTTCAACCCCATCTTCCGCTCCGGCGCGGCGGCGGTGAGGCCGGCCGCGTCGCCCGGGACGAGGAACGCGGTGACGCCGCCCGGTCCGGCCGCCCCGGTGCGGGCGAAGACCGTGAGGAAGTCAGCGATCCCGCCGTGCGTGATCCACGCCTTGGTGCCGGTCAGCACCCAGTCGCCGCCGTCGCGCGCCGCGCGGGTGCGCAGGGCGGCGGCGTCCGATCCGGAGCCGGGCTCGGACAGACAGTAGGCGCCCAGCAGCCCGCCGCCGAGCATGCCGGGCAGGTGCTCGGCGCGCTGCTCGCCGGTGCCGAACGCGGCCGTCGCGTGACAGGCGAGAGTGTGGACGCTGACCCCGAGCCCCACGGTGAGCCGGGCCACCGCGAGCTCCTCCAGGACCTGGAGGTAGACCTCGTACGGCTGGTCGCCGCCGCCGTGTTCGGCGGGGTAGGGCAGGGCCAGCAGCCCGGCGGCGGAGAGCCGTTCGAAGGTGGCCCGGGGGAAGACGCCGGCGGCCTCCTCGGCCGCGGCGGCGGGACGGATCTCACGCCGGATCAGCTCACGGACCAGGGCCAGCAGATCGCGGGCCTTGGGGGTCGGCAGGATCCTGGGGACGGGCCGGGGGTGGTCGAAGGTCTGCATCGTGCTCCTCCTGCGGGGGTGTCGGCAGGTCGCGGGTCATGCGTCAGGCCGCCGGATCGCGGCGGCCTGACGGTGTGTGCGGGGAGGGCTCAGGCGTCGGGGGCTCAGGCGTTCGAGGCTCAGGCGTTCGGGGCCAGGGATCGCAGCCGGGGTCCTCGGCGTCGACCGAGAGCGGGCTGTCCCGGGGGACGAAGTACGTCACGTACAGACGACCGGCTCGGTGCCGAGGTTACGGCCGATGTGGACGGGCCGGGGCCCGGCGGGCTCCAGGAGGGTGGCACCGGGCACGGAGACCTCCAGGGAGCAGTCGTCGAGCGTCCGGGTGAGGGTGCCCGACGCGACGACGGCCAGCACCTGGCCGGGGTGACAGGGCCGGCCGGTGGAGCCGCCGGGGGCGATGGTCACGACGCGCGTGGTCACATCGGCCGACGTGCCGGTCGCGATGACCAGCCGTTCGTCCGTGCGGCCCGCCGCGAGGGTCTCGCGGTCTCGCCCTGGCCCGGCGTGGCGCCCGCCGAGGGCAGCGGGAGCGGCAACGGCCGCGCCGAGGGCCGCCCGCACCACCGCCTCGGCGCGGGCGCGCCGGGCGGCCATGTCAGCGGATCCCGACCCACGCCAGCGCGCGGCGCTGTGCGGTGGTCAGGCTGGTCGGGAAGTAGAGGTAGCAGACGCCGCCAGTGCCGCTGCGGACGTCGCCCTTCGCGTCGTACCGCTTGGTCCGCAGCCAGATATTTTCGAACTGACGCCTGGGGTAGACGCGACGCACCGCGTCGTTGTCGCTGCTGGCCGGGTCGTTGGCGATGACATCGCCCTCGGCCGTGAAGCCGATGACCGTCATCAGGTGCCCCGAGGTGCCGTAGCCGGCGCCGTCCAGCTCGGCCTCGTAGAAGGACTGCGAGGTGATCAGCGGGATGCCCGCCGCGACCAGCCGCTCCGCGTCGGTGAGGCCGGCGATGCGGGTGACGACGCCCTGGAGGTCGGGGTAGGTCCCGGCGTAGGCGGCGTTGAACGGCCAGTTGCCGCAGCCGTTGTACTGGAAGTCGAACGTGTACCGGGCGGCGTGGCAGACCTGCGGATCGGCGAACCCGGGGTTCACCCAGGCGAGCTGCTCGGCGGTCGGACGGCGGCCCCAGGACTCGATGATCATCTGCGAGGAGGTGGGGCTGCACCACGCCTCGCCGCCGTTGTCGTACTCGGGGTACTGGCCGACGTGGACGTTCTGCGAGTACCTCGGCACATCGATCTCGACCGCCGCGCCCAGGCCCGGCGCGGTCGCGGGCACCTCGAACCGGTCCGGCATGTCGGACGTCATGGCACCCAGCCGCCACACCGTCGGCGCGGCGCCGGAGCCGGGGGCGCGGTAGAGCGTCAGCCGCAGCCGGTAGGAGGCCAGCCGCAGGCCGCCGGCGGGGTCGTCGATGGCGAACGTGTCGGTCCAGACAGTGCTCTTGTCGTCCGTCTGGCCGTCGATGGAGGTGCGGCGGATGTCCTCGTCGCCGGAGGCCCAGACGCCCAGCGTGTACCAGGGGGTGTCGGTGCCGTCGGTGTAGGTGCCGAGCATCTCGACGCGGAGCCAGGTCCCGGCCGGGGTGTCGGCGTTCCACGAGGCGATCAGCTCGCTCGCCGGGGTGGGCGCCTCGTGCACCGGGGAGAGCCAGGTGGCGTACTCCCAGGGGCGGGTGGTGCCGGTGTGCGGGTCGGTGTGGTCCACGGTGCCCTGCGGGCGTCTGAGGGTCACCCCGGGCCGCTGCCCGCTCCGGACCCCGGTGCCCGCGGCGCTGCCGCCGCGCCAGTCCGCGGCCGAGGTCCAGCTCCGGTAGCCGATGGTCGAGGGGGTGGCCGTGGTGCGGGCGGAGGTGACGGCTGAGCCGGGGGCCGCACCGCCCCGCGTGGCGGCGGTGGCGGCTCCGGCGGAGACGGAGGCGGAGGCGGAGGAGCCGATGGCGGCGGCGAAGGCGGCGGCGAGTACGGTACGGCGTGGCGTGATGGTCACGGTGATGGTCTCCCCGGTCGAGATCCGGACGTATCCATGACGGAGCGGCGCGAGCGCGGCAGGTGACCACTATCGCCGGTACGGGTCCTGACGACCAGTAAGTGCCCGGAACACCGCGCGGCACCATGGGTCTCGACCATGTGAACGTGCGTGCGGCTACGCTGGGCGGGGTGATCTCCGCTGTCCACGACGGGCTCGCCGGACTGCCCGCCAGGCTCGCCGCACTGCCGCCCTCGTGCGGCCCGGTGCGGCTGGTGGCGATCGACGGGCACGCGGGCTCGGGCAAGAGCACGCTCGCCGCCCGGCTCTCCCGGGCCCTCGGCGGCGCGCCGGTGGCGCATCTGGACGACTTCGCCCGCCACGGCGCGTTCTTCGACTGGGTGGAGCCGCTGACCCGTCGGGTGCTGGATCCGCTCGCCGCCGGAACGACCGCCCGGTATCCGGTGTACGACTGGGAGCGGCGGGCGTTCGCCACCACCGCCACGCTCGACCCGGCGCCCGTGGTGCTGCTCGAAGGCGTCGGCGCGGGGCGGCGGGCCCTGCGTCCCCATCTCGCTTTCCTGGTCTGGCTGTCGGTGCCGGCCGAGGTCGCCTGGGCGCGCGGGCGCCGCCGGGACGGCCCCCGACTGGCGGGGTTCTGGGCCGAGTGGGAGGCCGCCGAGCGCCGGCACTTCGCTGATGATCCATCAGAGCCCCATGCGGATATCCTGATGACACCGGGGGATGGTGACTACCATGCCCGCGAGCGCGAGTGAGCCCTCCGGGTGCTGGGGGCAGGCAGCGGGAGCCCGTTGTGGGGGTCGTGATGAGTTCTGGCACGCAGGGTGCGCACGTTCCGCATACCGGGGCCGACTTGGCCTGGTTGCGCGGCGTGGACGCGTACACGGCCGCGGCCTACCCCGAGGCGGAGGAGGAGTTCCGCGCGGCGGTGCGGGAGGACCCGGGCATGGCGGACGCCTGGCTCGGGCTGCACGCGCTGCGCACCGACGTGCCCGTCGCGCTCCGCCAGATGTACCGCAACCGGGCCCGTTTCGGCGAGCAACGGGCCCGGCACAAGCGGCCGTTGAGCTCGTGGTATTGGCTGGGCTGGTGGGTGCAGCCGGTGCTGGAGACCGAGCGGGACCTGCTGCTGGCACACGCCTCGCAGCTCCTGGACGGCCGGCGGATGGCGGAGCTGGACCGCGCGCTGGCCGAGTGCCGGCCGCCCGAGTCCGATCCGCACGCGCGCTTCCTGCACGCCTGCCGGTGCTATCTGTCGAAGGACTGGGAGGGGCTGTACCGGCTCACCTCCTCGCTGACCGACGATCCCCATCTGGGCGTCGAGGCGGGCCTGTTCGCCGGGATGGCCCGGATCAGGCTGGAGATGTACGACCAGGCCGAGCCGTTGCTCACCGCCGCGCTGATGCGCTGCCGCAGCGAGCAGCCGCAGCGCAAGGAGCTGCGGTACTGGCTGGCCCGGGCCCGGGAGGGCAGCGGGCGCAGCGCGGCGGCGATCCCGCTGTACCGCGCGGTGCACCACGTCGATCCGGAGTTCATGGACACGGCGGTGCGGCTGTCGGCGCTGGCCACCGAGGACCCGGAGGCGGCTCATCTGCCGGCCTCGATGTCCGGGCTCACGGACGGGCCGCTGCCGGCCGGGGTGACGGCGGGCGAGGAGGGGCTGGCGCTGCCCGCCGGGCACCGGGGGCGGCGGGTGCCGTTCCCCGCGGCGGCTCCGGGCGGTGAGCGGCCGACCGGGGCCGGCCCGGCCGCCGGGCACACGGCCGCGCCCACGGGGGCACGCGACCTGCCGCCCGCGCCGGATCCGGCGCTGCTGGCGCGGACGCTGGCGGAGCTGGACCGGATGGTGGGCCTGGAGCCGGTGAAGGAGCAGGTGCGGGCGATGTCCGCGCAGCTGCGGATGGCGCGGCTGCGGTCCGGGCAGGGGCTGCCGGTGCAGCCGCCGAAGCGGCACTTCGTCTTCTCCGGCCCCTCGGGCACCGGGAAGACGACGGTGGCGCGCATCCTGGGCCGGATCTTCCACGCGCTGGGCGTGCTCGGCCACGACCGGCTGGTGGAGGCCCAGCGGGCGGATCTGGTCGGCGAGTTCCTCGGGCAGACGGCCGTGAAGGCGAACCGGCTGATCGACTCGGCGCTGGGCGGGGTGCTGTTCATCGACGAGGCGTACAGCCTGGTCCACTCCGGCTACAGCAAGGGCGACGCCTACGGGGACGAGGCCCTCCAGGTGCTGCTGAAGCGGGCCGAGGACAGCCGCGAGCACCTGGTGGTGATCCTGGCGGGCTATCCGGCGGGCATGGACCGGCTGCTGGCGGCCAACCCCGGGCTCGGCTCCCGGTTCTCGGCGCGTGTGGAGTTCCCCAGCTACCGGCCGGGCGAGCTGACCGCGATCGGCGAGCTGCTGGCGGCCGAGCACGGTGACTCCTGGGACCCGGAGGCGCTGGAGGAGCTGCGCAGCATCAGCGAGCACGTGGTCGCGGAGGGCTGGATCGACGAGCTGGGCAACGGCCGCTTCGCGCGCACGCTGTACGAGTCGAGCTGCGCGTTCCGGGACATGCGGCTGTCGGAGGCGGCCACCGCGCCGACCCGGCAGGAGCTGTCCACGCTGCGGCTGCCGGATCTGATGCAGGCGTACGGCGAGGTGCTCTCCAGCCGGGGCGGGAGCAGGCAGGAGACCGAGGAGGACGGGCTGCCGCCGCTACCGTGACGTCCGGTCCGCCGCGCCCGCCGTGCCGTGGGTCTCCGCGAGGGCGCGCAGGGTGCGGGCGTCGGCCAGCGCCCGGCGCCGGGCGACGCCGGGCTGGATCGCCATCACGGCCTGCACCGTGCCGTCCGCGAGGTCGAGGGTGACCCACGGGTCGCCGGGCCGCAGGGTGACCCGCAGGATCTGCGGCCAGGTCAGGTGCCGGGTGGTGGTGAGGTTGACGACGGTCACGCCCTCCGGGCCCGCCGTCACCCGGGGGCGGCTGAGCAGCGCCAGCACGGCCCAGACGAGCAGACCGCTGCCGACGAACGCCAGCCGGTCCCCGAGGCTCCAGCTCATCGCGCCGTCCGCCGGGAGCAGGACGGCGACGAGCGTGAGCACGCCGAAGACGGCCGCGCCGATGGTCATCAGCACGACCCGGGTGACCATCGGCCGGAACGTGACGGGCAGCTCCGGGAGCCCCTCGGGCGACGGTGTCGTCACAGCCGGGCGGCGTGGATGCCGGTGGTCAGGATGGCGCGGGCGCCGAGGTCGTAGAGCTCGTCCATGACGCGCTGGGCGTCCTGGACGGGGACCATGGAGCGGACCGCGACCCAGCCCTGGTCGTGCAACGGGGACACGGTGGGCGATTCCAGCCCCGGGGTCAGTGCCACGGCCTTCTCCACCAGCTCGGCGCGGATGTCGTAGTCCATCATCACGTACCTGCGGGCGACCAGGACGCCCTGGAGGCGGCGCATGAACTGCGCCACCTTGGTCTCCTGCGAGCTGTCCCCGGGGCGGCGGATGACGACCGCCTCGGAGTGCAGGATCGGGTCGCCGATGATCTCCAGGCCCGCGTTGCGCAGCGTGGTGCCGGTCTCCACGACGTCCGCGATGACCTCGGCCACGCCGAGCTGGATCGCGGTCTCCACCGCTCCGTCGAGGGAGACGACGGAGGCGTCCACGCCGTGGTCGGCGAGGTGCTTGGCGACGACCCCGGCGAAGGAGGTGGCGACGGTGAGGCCACCGAACTCCAGGACGTCGGTGACGGTGCCCGGCCGGGTGGCGTAGCGCAGGGTGGAGGCGGCGAAGCCCAGCTTCATGATCTCCTCGGCGCGGGCGCCGGAGTCGAGCAGCAGGTCGCGGCCGGTGATGCCGATGTCCAGACGGCCGGAGCCGACGTACACGGCGATGTCGCGGGGGCGCAGGTAGAAGAACTCGACCTGGTTCTCCCCGTCGATGAGGACCAGCTCGCGGTGGTCCTTGCGCTGCCGGTAGCCCGCCTCATGGAGCATGGCCGCCGCAGGCTCGGAGAGGGAACCCTTGTTGGGAACGGCGATGCGCAGCATGAGTGGGTGCTTCCTTACGTGACGTCGCGAGCGGTCGTGCCGAACGGTCGGGGAATGATCGAGAAACGGTCAGAGGTGAGCGTAGACGTCGTCCAGGGCGATACCCCGGGCGACCATGAGCACCTGCAGATGGTAGAGGAGCTGGGAGATCTCCTCGGCGGTGCGGTCGGTGCCCTCGTGCTCGGCGGCCATCCACACCTCCGCGGCCTCTTCGACGATCTTCTTGCCGATGCTGTGGACCCCCGCCGCCACGAGCTCGGCGGTCCTGGAGGTGCGGGGGTCGCCGGCCGCCGCCTTGTGCTGGAGCTCGGCGAAGAGCTCGTCGAATGTCTTGTTGGCCATGGTGCTCTTAGCCTAAGGCGTGTCCCGCTCCGCGTTCACCGCCGGGGTTCGGGGACCGCGCGCAGGACGGCGGCGGTGGCGACGGCCGCGGTGACCGCCTCGTGCCCCTTGTCCTCCTTCGAGTCGGCCAGCCCGGCCCGGTCCAGGGCCTGTTCCTCGGTGTCGCAGGTCAGGACGCCGAAGCCGATCGGGACCCCGGTGTCCACGCCGACCTGGGTCAGGCCCTGGGTGACGCCCTGGCAGACGTAGTCGAAGTGCGGGGTGCCGCCGCGGATGACGACGCCGAGCGCGACGACCGCGTCGTAGCCGCGGTCGGCCAGGGAGCGGGCGGCGACCGGAAGTTCGAAGCTGCCGGGGACGCGCACCAGGGTGTGCCCGGGCACGCCGAGCTCCTCCAGCGCGCGCAGGGCACCGGCTACGAGGCCGTCCATCACCGTCTTGTGCCACTGGGCGGCCACCACGGCCACGCGCAGATCCGCGCCGTCGATCGTGGTCAGCTCCGGGGTGCCCTTGCCGCTCACTCTTCTTCTCCTCGTTCCTCGTTCAGGGGGGTGTGGGTGGTCACTGGTTGCCGCAGGCCGGGACCGGCGCGGAGTCGAGCCACGGCAGGTCGTGGCCCATACGGTCCCGCTTGGTCAGCAGATAGCGGATGTTGTGCTCGCCGGCCGGCACGGGGGACGGCTCGCGGCCGGTGACGAGCATCCCGTGCCGGGCGAGCGCGGCGGTCTTCTCCGGGTTGTTCGTCATCAGCCGCAGGGAGCGTACGCCGAGATCGGCCAGGATGCGCGCACCGGCGGCGTAGTCGCGGGCGTCGGCGGGCAGGCCGAGCTCCAGGTTGGCGTCCAGGGTGTCCCGGCCGAGCTCCTGGAGCTCGTAGGCGCGCAGCTTGGACAGCAGGCCGATGCCCCGGCCCTCGTGCCCGCGCAGATAGAGGACCACGCCGCGGCCCTCGGTGCTTATCCGGTCCAGGGCGGCCCGCAACTGGGGGCCGCAGTCGCAGCGCTGGGAGCCGAAGACGTCGCCGGTGAGGCATTCGGAGTGGACCCGGACCAGCACGTCGTCGCCGTCCCCGAGGTCCCCGGCGACCAGGGCGATGTGCTCGACGCCGTCAGCGGTGGAACGGTAGCCGTAGGCGCGGAACTCGCCGTGCACGGTGGGCAGTGTGATGGCGGCCTCGCGCCGGACGGCGGGCATGGCCTCCTCGCCGGCCGCGCGGCGGTAGGCGATCAGGTCCTCGATGGAGATGATCGCCAGGCCGTGCCTGCGGGCGAAGGAGCGCAGCTCCGGCAGGCGCAGCATGGTGCCGTCCTCGCCGGCGATCTCGACCACGACGGCGGCGGGGCGCAGGCCGGCCAGCCGGGCCAGGTCGACGCCGGCCTCGGTGTGACCCTCGCGCACCAGGACGCCGCCGGTCCGGGCGCGCAGCGGGAAGACGTGTCCGGGGCGGGCGAAGTCGGCGGGCACGGCGGCCGGGTCGGCGAGCAGCCGGATGGTGGTGGCCCGGTCGGCGGCGGAGATGCCGGTGCCGACGCCGTGCGCGGCGGTGGCGTCGACCGAGACGGTGAACGCGGTGCTCATCGACTCGGTGTTCTTCTCCACCATCTGCGGCAGGTCGAGCCGTTCGATGTCCTCCGGCTCCATCGGCACGCAGATCAGCCCGCGGCACTCGCTCATCATGAACGCGACGGTCTCGGGGGTGATCAGCTCGGCGGCCACCACGAGGTCGCCCTCGTTCTCGCGGTCGGCGCGGTCGACGACCACGACCGGGCGGCCGAGCGCGATGTCGGCGATGGCGCGCTCGATGGGGTCGAGGGCCGGCTCACCGGCTCCGGCGGTGGCGGTGGCGTTCTCTCTCACGGTCATGCTGCTGCTCCTTCCAGCGCGGGCTGTGGCGCGGCACTGCGGGATCGCAGCCACCAGTCGCGCATGCCCCAGAGGACGAGGACGAGGTAGACGAGGTAGACGAGGGCGGAGAAGGCGAGGCCGCTGTCGAAGGCCAGCGGGACGCCGACCAGGTCGACCAGGAGCCAGGCGAACCAGAACTCCACCAGGCCGCGGGCCTGCGCGACCATGGCGACCAGGGTGCCGACGAAGATGTAGGCGTCGGGCCAGGGGTTCCACGACAGGTCGGGGTAGGCGGTGAACAGCCCGCCGACGGCGAGGGTGCCGGCAGCGGCCCCGACCGCCAGCGCGCCGCGCTCCCGCCAGGTGGCGAACCGGACGGCGACGTGGCCGTCCGCCGAGCCGCCCCGGCCGCGTCCCCACTGCCACCAGCCCCACAGGGCGACGGTGACGACCAGGATCTGCTTGCCCACTCCCCCGCTGAGGTCGGCGGAGGCGTAGGCGGTCACCAGGATCAGGCCGGACAGGAGCTGCACGGGCCAGGTGAGGAGGGAACGCCGCCAGCCGAGGGCGAGGGCGGCGAGCCCGGCCACGTTGCCGAGCATGTCGGACCAGATCACGTTCTGGCCGAAGGCGGTGAAGACCGTCGCGTCGAGGTGGTCGATCAGGATCACGGGAGCCCCGCTCCGGCTTCCGCTCCGGCGCCCCGGGGGGCGGTGCCGTGGGCGAGGAGCCGTTCGACGTACTTGGCCAGGACGTCCACTTCGAGGTTCACCGGGTCGCCGGGCCGCTTCAGACCGAGGGTGGTGAGGGCCAGCGTGGTGGGGATGAGGCTGATGGTGAACCGGTCGTCCGCCGCCTCGACCACGGTGAGGCTGACGCCGTCCACGGTGATGGAGCCCTTCTCCACCACGTATCGGGCGAGACCGGCGGGCAGCGAGACGGTGACGACCTCCCACTGGTCGCCGGGGGTGCGGTCCAGGATGGTGCCGGTGCCGTCCACGTGGCCCTGGACGAGGTGGCCGCCGAGACGTCCGCCGAGCTCCATCGGGCGCTCCAGGTTGACGCGGGAGCCGGGGGCGAGGGCGCCGAGGCTGGAACGGTGGAGGGTCTCGGCCATCACGTCGGCGCCGAACTCGCCGTCGGCGGTGTCCACGACGGTGAGGCAGACGCCGTTGACGGCGATGGAGTCGCCGTGGGCCGCGCCCTCGGTGACCAGCGGACCGCGCAGCCGCAGCCGCGCCGAGTCACCGGCCCGCTCGACCGAGGTGACCTCACCCAGCTCTTCGATGATTCCGGTGAACACTCAACGCTCCTCATGGGGGGTGGCGGGGACGGCGGTGATCCGCAGGTCGGGACCGATCCGGGTCACATCGGTCACGCGCAGACGCAACACGTCCGCGATGGTGGTGATTCCGGCGTCGGCCAGCGCCTGCGGTCCCCCGCCGAGCAGGGCGGGGGCGAGATACCCGGTGACTTCGTCGATGGCCCCGGCGGCGGCGAAGGCGCCGGCCAGGGTGGGGCCGCCCTCCAGCAGGACGGAACGCACCTGCCGTTCGTGCAGGGCGGCGAGCAGGGCGGCGATGTCGAGGCCGCGGCCGTCGGCGGCGCGGGGCAGCCGGACCACCTCGGCGTGGGCGGCCAGGCGGGCGGCGCGGTCGGCCGGGACATCGGCGGCGACGGCGACGAGGGTGGGCGCGGCGCCGTCCAGCACCCGGGCGCCCGGGACCACGGCGGTGGCCTCGGTGTCGGCCACGACGCGCAGCGGCGGGCGGGCACCGGGGACAACGGGGACACCGCGCACGGCGAGGTGCGGGTCGTCGGCGCGGGCGGTGCCGGAGCCGACGAGCACGGCGTCGGACCGGGCGCGCAGCCGGTGGACGTCGGCGCGGGAGGCGGCGGAGGTGATCCAGCGGCTGGTGCCGTCTGCGGCGGCGATACGGCCGTCGAGGGTGGCGGCGTACTTCCAGCGCACGTGGGGGCGTCCGCGCCGGACGGACGTCAGCCAGGCCGCGTTGACGGCGGTGGCCTCCTCGGCGAGCAGGCCGCCCTCGACCTCGACGCCGGCCGCCGCGAGGGTGGTGGCGCCGCCCGCCGCCTGGGGGTTGGGGTCGGCGACGGCGTACACGACGCGGGCGATCCCGGCGGCGACGAGGGCCTGGGCGCAGGGGCCGGTGCGGCCCGTGTGGTCGCAGGGTTCGAGGGTGACGAGCGCGGTGCCGCCGCGGGCGGCGTCGCCCGCGGCGGCCAGCGCGTGGATCTCCGCGTGCGGGCCGCCGGCCCGCTGGTGCCAGCCCTCGCCCGCGACCTGCCCGGCGGCGTCCAGCACGACGCAGCCGACGACGGGGTTGGGGCTGGTGGTGCCGAGGCCACGGGCGGCGAGCGCGACGGCGCGGCGCATGGCGTCGGCCTCGCGGTCGGCGCGGGGGGCTGCGACGGGGGCGGCCACCGGATCCTCCTGCCTGGTCAGGCACGGCTCCGGGGCGCTGGGAACGACGGCGGAACATACGGGAACGACGGCCTCGGCATGAGCCACCCACGGGGGACGAACTCACGGCCACGGCACACCGGGCCCGCTCCGCCGCGCACTGCCTCCCATCCGGACTTTCACCGTCGGTCCAGGAATTTCACCTGGTCAACCGGCCGCTGGCGGCGGACGGGTCGCGGACTATAACCGCCGGTTCGGAGTTTCACCGACCCCGGAGTGCGCTACGTCACTGGTACGGCTCCCAGTGTGCCACGGCGGCGGTGACCGCACCCGGCGCTGTGGGGCGACTCACAGCGGGCGGGCGACCGGGCGGCCCGGCTCACTCCGACAGACCGCCCGGGCCGAAGAGTTCGCCGCGGGTGGCGTCCAGCGCGGTGAGCAGGGCGCCGCTGAGCACCGGGCTGCCGGTGACGGTCGCGGCGCGCACCTCGGTCTCCAGCGGGGACAGGGCGCGCAGCCGCCGCGTGACGCGGCCGACGAGGGCGGCGCCGCCGGCCCGGCCGACCTCGCCGCCGAGGACGGCGGTGCCGGGGTCGAGGACGGCGACCACGCCCGCGATGGCGACGGCGACGCGCTCGGCCAGCTCGTCGAGGAACGCGGCGCGCGGCCCGGTGTCGTCGGCCGTGGCCAGGCGCACCACGGCCTCGGCGGCCGGGGCGTCGGCGGCCTCGTCGGCCGGCAGCCCGTGCGCGCGGGCCAGCGCGCAGATCGCGGCGCTGCCGGCCAGCCCGTGCAGGCCGCCGTCGCAGTCGGTGGCGGAGGGCAGCCCGCCGGCACCGGGCATCGGCAGGAAGCCGACCTCGCCCGCGCCGCCCGAGGCGCCGCGGCGCAGCGCGCCGTCCAGGACGACGGCGGCGCCGATGCCGTGGCCGAGCCAGAGCAGCACGAAGGTGTCGCGGTCCCGGACGGCGCCGAGCCGATGCTCGGCGATACCGGCGAGGTTGACCTCGTTCTCCAGCAGGACGGGGGCGGCGAGCCGTTCGCGCAGGGCGGCGAGCAGGTCGGCGTGCCAGGCGGGCAGCGAGGTGAACGGGCGCAGCAGCCCGGTGGCGGGGTCCGCGAGCCCCGGGGCGCCGACCACGGCGGTGTGCACGGCGGGCACGGCGGCCTCGCGCAGGGCGTCGCGCAACGTGTCGAGGACGGCGGGGACGACGCCGCGCCCGCCCGCCGCGCGCACCGGGAGCGCGCCGCCGCCGACGGTCCGGCCGGTGAGGTCCGCGAGGGTGAAGGTGACGCCGCCGGTGCGGACGTCGAACGCGGCGACGTGGGCCCGTTCCGCGACGAGTCCGTAGACCCGGGCGTTGGGGCCGCGCCGGGCCTCCCCCGCCTCGCCGACGACGGTGACCAGCCCGCCGCGGCCCAGCCGTTCGAGCACGTCGGCGACGCTGGGCCGGGACAGGCCCGTCAGCTCCCGCAGCCGGGCGGCGGTCAACGGGCCCTGCTCCGCGAGGAGTTCGAGGGCGATCCGGTCGTTGATGGCGCGGGCCGTACGCGGCGACGCGGTACGCGCGGTGGTCATGCGGGCATCCTCGCAGATTTTTATCAGTAAGGCTTCCTGATAGTTTATCGACGGCCTGATCGAGGCCAAGACGGGCACACACAGAAATCGGGACGCCCTATGTCGCAGCAGCACTCCGCCGTCGCCCCGGGACCGGCGGTCATACGCCGGGCCCGGATGTCCGTCGGCGCCGTCTTCGCCCTGCACGGTGCCGCGCAGGGGAGCTTCGCCACCCGCATCCCCTGGATCAAGGATCAGCTGGATCTCAGCACGGCCGTGCTCGGCCTGGCCCTGGCCTTTCCGGCGATCGGCGCCTCGGTCGCCATGCCGCTCGCGAGCCGGATCATGCACCGGTACGGAGCGCTGGCGGCCGTGCGCGGCCTGCTCGCGCTGTGGTGCGGCGCGCTCGCGCTCCCCGCGCTCGCCCCCTCACTGGTGGCGCTGTGCGCGGTGCTCACGCTCTTCGGCGCGACGGCCGGCATGGCGGACGTGGCGATGAACGCGCAGGGCGTGGACGTCGAGAACCACCACGGACGGTCGATCATGTCCGGGCTGCACGGCCGGTGGAGCGTCGGCACGCTGCTCGGCGCGGCCGTCGGCGTGGCGGCGGTGCACGCCGGTCTCGACGCCCGGGTCCACCTGGGGCTGGCGGCCCTCGCGCTGACCGCCGCCGTGCCCCTGGCCGCGCGCGGGCTGCTGGACGTGCGCCCCGCGCCGGACGAGGCGCCGCCGCCGCACTTCACGCTGCCGCCCCGCTCGGCGCTGCTGATCGGCGCGGTGGGGATGTGCGCGATCCTGGCCGAGGGCGGCAGCGCCGACTGGTCGGGCGTCTATCTGGAGGAGATCACCGCCGCCTCGGAGACGGTGGCGGCGGCCAGCTACACGGCGTTCGCCTGCACCATGGCCGCCGCCCGGCTGGCCGGTGACGCGGCGGTGCGGCGCCTGGGTCCGGTGCGCGCGGTGCGGGCGAGCGGCGCGCTGGCCGTGCTGGGCGGCCTGCTGGTGGTGACGGCCCGGGAGCCGGCGCAAGGCATCGCGGGCTTCGGGCTGCTGGGGGTGGGCATCGCGGTCGTGGTGCCGCTGGCCTTCGCGGCGGCCGGCCGCAGCGGGCCGAACCCCAGTCAGGCGATCGCCGGCGTGGCGACCGTCACGTACACCACCGGGCTGATCGCCCCGACCCTGGTCGGCGTGATCGGCGAGGCGGCGTCACTGCGGGCGTCGTTCGCCGTGGTGACGGCGGCCACCGCCGTGCTGGTGGTGGGGGCCGGGGTGCTGGGCACACCGACCCGGAGCGCGCCGGTGGCGTCGTCGGGGCACGCCGCGCGCGGCGCCGGTGACCTCCCCGGCTGAACCGGGCGGAAAGGGGGGCCGCCGGCACCGGACACGGTCTCAGCCGAAGGTCTTGACGGCCTGGTAGTAGGTCCACGCGGTGGCGTCGCAGGACGACTCGGTCGCTCCGGAGTAGCGGTCGCACACCCGCTTCAGGTCCGCGTAGAAGGCGTCGTCGAGCCGGGACTTGTTGGCGTCGAAGGTACCCGCCGCCCTGTAGTTCCGGTAGCCGAAGTCATGGCGCGCACATGACAGCTTAAAAGGAAAGCCGAACGGGTTGTCCGGCGAGGTGGAGCAGTAGTCGGTGCTCCAGTCGAACCCGTAGGCCGACCAGGCGGACTGGTTGGTGCGGGCCGTGGCCCAGGCGTTGTAGCTGCTGGCACTGGTCTGTGTCCAACTGGACAGCACCTGCGGCTTGTCGACGGGCGCCGCGACGGCCGGGGAGGCCGAGACGGCGACGGCGCCGAGGGCGAGAACGGACGTGGACAGGGCGGTGGCGAGCCGCTGGCGGGTACGCATGCGAACCTCCGGGAATCAGGCGGCCCGCCGCAAACGGGCCGCAGGGTCCGGAAATAAAGCTACGCAGCGGTAAAGGAATACTCAACGGCGCCTCGATGCACAGAAGTTGACTGTCATGGGAAGAGCGGGTCCGCATCGGTCGACGCGCGTCACACGCGCCCGCACTCCGGTGCGCGGCGCGCGGCCGGGGGGCATACGGACAACGCGCGCGGCCACGTGCCGTCGTCGGTCAGCACGGCGTCCACGGCGTCCACGGCGGGCCCGTCCTCGGCCGGCGTCCGTTCGAAGGCGTCCCCGCGGTACCGATAGGACGGGAACGTGTGCGTCCACCACGCGGCCGTCCGGGGTGATGGCCCGGGCCCGTGCCGTCGTAGCCCTGGCGTACCTGTCCGCTCATGACGGCCATCCCGGCACCGGTCGGCGGCGGACGACAGCCATCCCGGCACCGGTCGGCGGCGGACGACAGCCGTCCCGCCGCCGACCGCCGCCGGGTTACTGCCAGCTGGCGTGCAGCGGCTGGCCCTCCGCGTACCCGGCGGCGCTCTGGACCCCGACCACCGCGTTCTCGGTGAACTCCTCCACGGTGGCCGCTCCGGCGTAGGTGAAGGCCGAGCGGACGCCCGCGATGATCGAGTCGATCAGGTCCTCCACGCCGGGCCGGATCGGGTCCAGGAACATCCGGGAGGTGGAGATGCCCTCCTCGAACAGCCCCTTGCGGGCCCGGTCGTAGGGCGAGTCCTCACTCGTGCGCTTGCGCACCGCGCGGGCCGAGGCCATCCCGAAGCTCTCCTTGTACAGCCGGCCGTCGGCCGCCTGCTGGAGGTCGCCGGGCGACTCGTAGGTCCCCGCGAACCACGAGCCGATCATCACGTTGGACGCGCCCGCGGCCAGCGCCATCGCCACGTCGCGCGGGTGGCGCACGCCACCGTCGGCCCAGACGTGCTTGCCCAACGCGCGGGCCTGGGCCGCGCATTCGAGCACCGCCGAGAACTGCGGCCGGCCGACGCCGGTCATCATCCGCGTGGTGCACATCGCGCCGGGGCCGACCCCGACCTTGACGATGTCCGCGCCCGCCGCGATGAGATCCCGGGTGCCCTCGGCGGACACCACGTTGCCCGCGACCACGGGGACGCGCGGGTCGAGGGCGCGCACCGCGCGCACCATGGCGAGCATCGTCTCCTGGTGCCCGTGCGCGGTGTCCACCACCAGGGTGTCCACGCCCGCGTCGAGCAGCGCCTTGGCCCGGCCCACGACATCGCCGTTGATCCCGACGGCCGCGGCGATGCGCAGCCGGCCGCCCCCGTCGGTGGCCGGGGTGTAGAGGGTGGCGCGCAGGGCGCCCTTGCGGCTGAGGATGCCGACCAGCCGCCCGTCCTGGCCCACGGCCGGGGCGATCTTGCGGTGGGCGGTGTCCAGGGTGGTGAACGCCTCGCGCGGGTCCATGCCCGCGTCCAGCAGCAGCAGGTCCTTCGACATGACCTCGCCGACCTGCGTGAAGCGGTCGACCCCGGTCAGGTCCGCCTCGGTGACGATACCGACGGGCCGCTCGGCGGAGATCACCACGCCCGCGCCGTGCGCCCGCTTGGGCAGCAGGGCCAGCGCGTCGGCGACCGTCTGGGTGGGGGCGAGGACGATCGGGGTGTCCAGCACCAGATGGCGGCCCTTGACCCAGGCGATGACCTCGGTGACCACGTCGAGCGGGATGTCCTGCGGGATGACGGCGAGGCCGCCCCGGCGGGCCACCGTCTCGGCCATCCGGCGCCCGGCGACGGCGGTCATGTTGGCCACGACGATCGGGATGGTGGTGCCGGTCCCGTCCGGGGTGGCGAGGTCGACGTCCTGCCGGGACGCGACCGCGGAACGGTTGGGGACCATGAAGACGTCGTCGTAGGTCAGGTCGTACGACGGTCCGGAGTCGTTGAGGAACCTCATGCCTGCTCGCTCGCTCTCTCACCTGCTGTACGCGGATCTGGCGGGTGGGGAGCTGCGGCTCCTGTGTCAGTATCACCCATCGCCGGGCGGGGGGTGGGGCCCGTCCGCTCCATCTCGGCGATGATCTTGGCCAGCGCCCGGCGCAGGTGACGGCGCTCCTCGTCGGTGAGGGTGGCCGTGGCGCGCAGCTCCAGCCGGTGCCGGGCCTCCTCGACGGGGCCGCGGACCGCGCGCCCGCGCGCCGTGAGGTAGAGCCGGACCAGTCGCGCGTCGGCCGGGTCGCGCCGCTTGGTGAGCAGTCCGGCGGCCTCCATACGGGCCGCCGACTTCACCACGGTGGGCGTGGCGACGCGCAGCCGCTCGGCGATCTCCCCCGGGGTGAGTCCGTCCGTCCCCCACAGCACCTCCAGCACCAGATTCTGTCCGATGCGCACCCCGTGACGGCTCATCGCGTCGTCGGCGGCGCCCCGCAGGAGCTTGCCCGCGCGGATGAAGAGCGGGAGGAATTCGTTCATATGACCGACCCTAGCGGAGGGTATCGTTAGCCGGGTAACGATAGTCGGCTAACGACGCGCGCGAGCGCGGCGAGGGGAAGGGGCCGGTCATGACAGCGGACCGCGGAAGGCTGAGCTTCGGCATCAAGACCACTCCGGCATATGTGACGTACGACGACGTCCTGCGCGTGTGGCAGGAGGCGGACGGGATTCCCGAGATCGAGCACGCCTGGCTGTGGGACCGGCTGTACCCACCGTTCGGCTCGACCGACGCCCCCGTCCTGGAGAGCTGGACGCTGCTGTCGGCGCTGGCCGCGCGGACCGAGCGGCTCGGCCTGGGCGTCCTGGTCACCAGCAACCGCAAGCGCCCGCCCGCCCTGCTGGCCAAGATGGCGGCGACCGTGGACGCCATCTCCGGCGGCCGGCTGACGGTCGGTGTCGGCGTCGGCGGCACCCGGACCACCGGTCCCGACCCGGCGACCGCCGAGTACGAGGCGTACGGCCTCCGGCTCCCCCCGGCCGCCGAGGGCATCGCCCGGCTGGACGAGGCGTGCGTGATCCTGCGGCGGCTGTGGACGGAGGAGTCGGTCGACTTCTCCGGCCGCTTCTACCAGCTGTCCCAGGCCGCCTGCGCGCCCCGCCCCGCGCGCCGCCCGCCCCTGCTGATCGGCGGCGCGGGCCCGCGCACCCTGCGGGTGGTGGCCGAGCACGCCGACATCTGGAACATCCCGGGGCCGCCGCACAACGACCTGGCCCTGATCCGCGACCGCCTCCGGATCCTCGACGAGCACTGCGCCGCCATCGGGCGCGATCCGGGCGAGATCACGCGCTCGGTGCAGACACACACCTCCTACGCGGATCCGGCCGCCACCCGTGCCCTGGTCCTGGAGCTCGTCGGCGCGGGCATCACGCACATCGTGCTCAGCCTGAAGATGCCCTTCCCCAAGGCCGTGGCCCGCTGGGCGGCGGACGAGATCATCACCCCCGTCCGCGAACACCTGGCCGCCACGGCCGGAGTCGCCTGAGCCGGCACCGCCCCGGAGACCACGCGACGGCGCGTCCCCTGGACGCGCCGTCAACTCCCCCGTCAACTCCCCCGTCAACTCACGCATGCGACTCACGATGCGACTCACGTGCCCATCAGGCGAGTCGGGGCGGAGGGGAGCTAGTCGTCCGGGTCGGCCCGGTCCAGGGCGGGGCGGCGGCCCGGGGGCTGGGTCAGGAGGCGGTCGGCCGCCGTGGTGTCCGTGACCAGGCTGGTGACCAGCCCGGACCGCAGCACGGCGCCGATCGCGTCGGCCTTGCGCCGGCCCCCCGCGATCGCGACCACCTCGGGCACGCGGCGCAGCCGCTCCGCCTCCACGGTGATGCAGCGCTCCCCCAGGTCCCGCCCGATGCGGCGGCCGTCCGCCGCGAAGAGGTGCGCGGACATCTCCGCCGCCACCCCCAACGAGGCGTAGTGCTCGCGCTCGTCCTTGCCGAGCATGTCGTGCACGGTCGAAATCCCCTTCTCCCACGAGCCGATGGAGACCGCGGCGATGGTCACCTTGTCGAAGTACTCGAAGGCCGCCGCGATCCCCGGCTGTCTGCGCAGCGCCGCCGCCGTGCCCGGGTCGGGCAGCAGCATCGGCGCGTAGATCGGGTGCGCCGCGCCGCCGGACACCGCCGCCGCCCGGCGCACCGCCTCCACCGAGCCGCGCTCGGCCGTGCCCGCGTCATACACGCCGGTCAGCTGCACCACCGTGCACGGCGGCAACTCCCGCAGCGCCGCCGCCATATGGATCGTCGAACGCCCCCACGCCAGCCCCAGCACGTCCCCCTCGGCCACCAGCTCGCCCAGCAACTCCGCGGCCACCTCGCCCAGATGCTCGGGGTCGGGGGTGTCGTCGGAGGTGTCGGCCGGGGATTCGGCGACCACGACGTGACGCAGTCCGTAACGGGCCCGCAGCGCGTCGGAGCGCTCGGCGTCCAGCTCGGCGGGCACCCGGATCTCGATGCGCACCAGGTCGTGTTCCACGGCGGATTCCAGCACCCGGGCGACCTTGAAGCGGCTGACCCCGAATTCGTCCGCGATCTGGATCTTGGACTTGCCCTCCAGGTAGAAGCGGCGCGCCATCGCCGCCGCCTGCATGAGCTCGGCGGGCCCCATCCGCGTGGCTGACCTCCCGGTCTGCACCGCACTCACCTCACTGTCCTCCGGCTCTTGTGTCCCCGCTCACGTTCCGCATGTTCATCCTCGCAGATCCGAGGGGTCACTGATCCTTGTCTTGCGCCGTGCGGACACCGTGGAACCGGATCGACGACTGGTGTTCACTCGGACGTGGGGCCGGCGGCGGCCTTCTCGGCCCGCTCCCGCAGGGCGCGCACCGCCGCGGCCGGGTCCTCGGCGCCGTAGACGGCGGATCCGGCCACGAAGACGTCCGCGCCCGCCTCGGCGCATCGCTCGATCGTCTCCGCCGAGACGCCGCCGTCGACCTGGAGCCACAACGGCAGCCCGTGGCGCTCGATGAGCCGCCGGGTGCGCCGGATCTTCGGCAGCATGATGTCGAGGAACGCCTGCCCACCGAAGCCGGGTTCGACCGTCATCACCAGAATCATGTCCAGTTCCGGCAGCAGATCCTCGTACGGCTCGATCGGGGTGGCCGGTTTCAGCGCGAGCGAGGCCCGCGCGCCCCGGGCGCGGATCTCGCGGGCCAGCCGCACGGGCGCGGCGGCGGCCTCGGCGTGGAAGGTGACCGAGCCGGCCCCGGCCTCCGCGTAGGCGGGCGCCCAGCGGTCCGGGTCCTCGATCATCAGATGGCAGTCCAGCGGGGTGTCCGTGGCCTTGCCCAGCGCCTCGACAACGGGCAGTCCGAGCGTCAGGTTGGGCACGAAGTGGTTGTCCATGACGTCGATGTGGAGCCAGTCGGCTCCCTTGACGGCCGCGGCCTCCTCGGCGAGGCGCGCGAAGTCGGCGGACAGCATGCTGGGATTGATCTGAGCCATGGCCTCAGTATTCAGCAGTTCTCCGCACGACGCGCACATACGTTCAGTCGCGCCCGCCTCAGGAGGTGCGGCGCAGCAGCGCGAGATACATCGCGTCGGTGCCGTGCAGGTGCGGCCACAACTGCGCGTCGGGGCCGTCGCCCAGCTCCGGCACGCCAGGCAGCAGCGGGCGGGCGTCGATCCATTCGGCGCCCGTGTCCGTCAGCCCCTTGAGCACGTCCGCGACGACCTGCCGGGTCTCGGCCAGGTGCGGGGAGCAGGTGACATAGCCGACGACGCCGCCGGGCCGGGCGGCGGCCAGCGCCCCGCGCAGCAGGTCGCGCTGAAGGGCCGTCAGCCCGTCGAGGTCCTCCGGCCGGCGCCGCCAGCGCGCCTCGGGACGGCGGCGCAGCGCGCCGAGGCCGGTGCACGGCACGTCGACCAGCACCCGGTCGAACGTGCCGGGCCGCCAGGCCGGGCGCGTGCCGTCGGCGACGACGACATGCGCGGGGCCCGGGTTGCCCTCCAGCGCGCGGGCGACCAACCGCGCCCGGTGCGGCTGCTTCTCGACGGCGAGCAGCGTGGCGCCGCGCCCGGCGGCCAGCGCGCCCAGCAGCGCGGCCTTGCCGCCGGGGCCGGCGCAGGCGTCGAGCCAGCGGGTGTCGGGGCCGGCGAGCGGGGCGTCGGCCAGGGCCAGGGCCACGAGCTGGCTGCCCTCGTCCTGGACCCCGGCCCGGCCCTCCGCGACCGCGTCCAGCGCGCCCGGCTCGCCGCCCTCGGCGAGCCGCACCGCGTGCGGCGACCAGCGCCCCGGCTCGGCGTGCGGGTCGGCCGCGAGCAGCTCGGCGGGGGTGGAACGGCCGGGCCGGGCGACGAGTGTGACGCGCGGCCGTTCGTTGTCGGCCGCCAGCAGGCTCTCGATGCCGTCCCGGCCGCCGCCGAGCGCGTCCCACAGGGCGGAGACCACCCAGCGCGGGTGCGCGTGCCTCAGGGCCAGGTGCGCTTCGGCGTCGTCCTCGTAGGGCGGCGCCAGCTCGGTCAGCCAGGCGTCGAGGTCGCGGGCCGCGACCCGGCGCAGCACCGCGTTGACGAACTTGGCCCGCCCGTCGCCCAGCACGCAGCGGGCCAGCTCGACGGCCGAACTGACCGCCGCGTGGCTGGGGATGCGGGTGCTGAGGAGCTGATGGGCGCCGAGCGACAGGACGTCGAGCACGGGCGGGTCCACCTCGCGCAGCGGCCGGTCCACGCACGCGGCCAGCACCGCGTCGTAGGTGCCCTGGCGGCGCAGGGTGCCGTAGACCAGCTCGGTGGCCAGGGCGGCGTCCCGGGAGTCGAGGGTGCCCGCCGCCCGGGCCCGGCTCAGCAGCGGGGGCAGCACGAGGTTGGCGTAGGCGCCGCGCTCGTCGACGGCGCGCAGCACGTCGTAGGCGAGGATCCGGACCGGGTCCTTGCGGGGACGGCGGTAGGGCCTGGGCTGGCTGCGCGGCCGACTGCTCACGTGGTGGTCACTCCGGCGGTACGGGACGGTGGACTCTCCAGGGTAGGGCGCCCCGCGGGGGGTGCCGGGACCGGGCCTAGCCGCCCAGGCGCTCGCCCGCGGCGACGCGGACGCCCCGGGCCCAGTCGGCGGCGGGCATGGGCCGCTTGCCCTGCGGCTGCACCCAGACCAGCTCCACGGCGTGCGAGCCGGTGCCCACCCGCACGGTGTGCTTGTCGGCGGCCAGCTCGCCCGGGGCCAGCTCGGCGATGTCCGGGGCCAGGGCGACCTGCCGCAGCTTCAGCCGCTCGCCGCGGAAGACGGTCCACGCGCCGGGCGCGGGGGTACAGGCGCGCACCAGCCGGTCCACGCGCAGGGCGGGCGCCGTCCAGTCGACGGCCGCGTCCTCGACCGAGAGCTTCGGGGCCGTGGTGATGCCCTCGGCGGGCTGCGGAACGGCCTGGAGGGTGCCGTCCTCGATGCCGTCCATGGTCGCCGCCAGCAGCCCGGACCCGGCGAGCGCGAGCCGGGTGAGCAGGTCGCCACTGGTGTCGTCGCGGCGGATCCGCTCGGTCAGGACGCCGTACACGGGCCCGGAGTCCAGGCCCTCCTCGATGAGGAACGTGGTGGCGCCGGTCACCTCGTCCCCGGCCAGCACCGCGTGCTGCACGGGCGCGGCGCCGCGCCAGGCGGGCAGCAGCGAGAAGTGCAGGTTGACCCAGCCGTGGCGCGGGATGTCGAGCGCCACCTTGGGCAGCAGGGCGCCGTACGCCACGACCGGGCAGCAGTCGGGGGCGATGGCCCGCAGCCGGTCGAGGAACTCCGGCTCGCGCGGCCTGGCCGGGCGCAGGACCTCGATGCCCGCCTCGCGGGCGCGCTCGGCGACCGGGCTCGGCGCCAGGCGGCGTCCCCGGCCGGCCGGCGCGTCGGGTCGGGTGACGACCGCGACGACCTCGTGGCGGCCGGACGCGAGCAGGGCGTCCAGGGCGGGGACGGCGACCTCCGGCGTGCCGGCGAAAACGAGCCTCATCGTGCGTGTGTCACCTGATCCGTTCGTGGCGGGCGGTCCGGGGGTGTCGGACCAGTCTACGGTCCGGGGCGCGGGACGGCGCTCCGAGGGGCGTCCGCGAGGGGCGTACGACTCACCATGCGCTCCCGCGAGTTGATGGCGCGCCCCATCAGCGTGACTCCGGCGACCGGTAGCGCGTTGGTCAAGGCAGATTGACCGCAATGGGCCGACTTTCGGCCCGCTTCCTTGACGCCGGTTCGAGAGGCTTGTTCATGGCCGACCACGCCACCCCTGACGCTCAGGCACGGGCCAGCCTGCATCTGCTGGTGCGGGACATCGAGCGGGTCCGCCGACAGGTGGACGCCCTGCGCACGCTCACCGCACAGCTCGGCAACGTCTACCGTCCGCGAAGGACCGGTCCCTCGGCCGGTTTCGTGGTGTACGGGCGCGCCCCCGCCCCGACCGTCCGGCTCGCCCAGGAACTCCGGGACAGTGTGGAGGCCCTGGTGACGGCCGCCGTCGACTTCGACCGTTCGCTCGGCTTCTCCTGGGACGCGGTGGGCTCGGCCCTCGGCGTCACCAAACAGGCGGTGCACCGCAGGTACGGCGCGCGGCGGGCCGGGCTCCAGGCGCCCGGGGCGCGCGAGGGGGCGCGGCCGGAGCTGCCGGTGCCGACGGGCGCGCCCCCGGCGCGACCGGTCGCCGCGCGGCCGGGCCCGTCCCTGGCCGCCCAGCCACTCGCGGCCGAGCCGAGGCCGGGCGCGCTCCCCGGGCAGCGCAGCGGCTGACGCCGCCCCCGCCGGCCGGCGGTCAGCCGATGTCGGGCGGATCGACGCGCACCCAGGCGGGCGCGCCGTCGTGCCGGGCGAGGCGAGCGGCCTGGGCCGTCTTCAGCGCGGCGGCGAGCGGGCCGCCGCTGCCGGGCGGCACCCGGACGAGCGCCCGTTCCCACCGCTCGCCGGGCGGCGGCTCGCCCGTGCGGCGCGGTCGGCCCGGCTCGGTGACGGGCAGCGGCACCGGGCCGAGGACCTCGGCGTCGGGCGGCAGCCGCACGGCGGCCAGCAGCGCCCCGACCGCCTCGGGCGGCCCGCTGACGGCGGCCATCCGGGAGACGGGCGGGAAGCCCAGGGCGGCGCGGTCGGCCAGCTCGCGCACGGCGTGCCCGGCCGGGTCCCAGCGCACCAGGGACTGCACCGGACGCAGCGTGGGCTCGGCCAGCACGACCGCCGTGCCGCCCTCGCCGTGCGGGCGGACCAGGGCGGCGGCGTTGAGCCAGCGGCGCAGCGCCTCCTCGCCCGACCGCAGGTCCGGACGGCCCAGCAGCGCCCAGCCGTCGAGCAGCAGCGCCGCCGCGTAGCCCGGCCCCTCAGGGACGGGCTCGGCGCCGGGCGTGCTGACGACCAGGGCGGGCCGGTCCGGCACGGTGTCCAGCACCTGGTCCCGGCCCGAGGTGCGGACCGGTACGGCGGGGAACGCGCGGCCCAGCTCCTCGGCGGTCCGCCGGGCGCCGACCACCACGGCCCGCAGCCGCCCGCCCCCGCACTCCTCGCAGTGCCAGCCGGGGGCCTCGGTGCCGCACCAGCCGCAGCGCAGCGCCTCGTCCGGCCCGACGGCGGCGAGCGGCCCGTGGCACCGCCCGCATCGGGCCGGCGCGCGGCAACGGGCGCAGGCCAGCCGGGGCGCGTACCCCCGGCGCGGCACCTGCACCAGGACCGGGCCCCGGGCCAGCCCCTCGCGCAGGGCCTGCCAGGCGAGGGAGGGCAGCCGGGCGGAGCGGGCGGCCGGGTCGCGCGCCTCGTCGCCGCCACCGACGGTGCGGATCAGCGGCGCCGTGGCCCGGACGGTGTCCCGCCCGGCGGCGAGCGGGCGGGCCCAGCCGCTCTCCACCAGCTGGGCCGCCTCGGCCGTGTGCGCGTGGCCGCCGAGCAGCAGGGCCGCGCCCTCCTGCGTGGCCCGCAGCACCAGCACATCGCGGGCATGGGGGTGGGGGGCGCGGTCGTCGCGGTGCGCCTCGTCGCCGTCGTCCCAGATCGCGGCCAGGCCGAGACCGCGCACCGGGGCGAACATCGCGGCCCGGGTGCCGACGACGCAGCGCACGGCGCCCCGGCTGACCGCGAGCCAGCGCCGGTAGCGCGCCTCGGGCCCGGCGTCGGCGGTGAGCAGGACATGGTGACCGGCGCCGAGCAGCGCGGTGAGCGCGGCGTCGACGCGGGCGGCGGCCCGGCCGTCGGGCAGCACGGCGAGCGCCCCGCGCCCGGCGGCCAGGGTGGTGGCCAGCGCGCGGGCCAGCTCGTCGGGCCAGCCCGGGCCCGGCAGCGCGGTCCACACCGCGCGGGGGGCGTCGCCCCTGGTCAGGGCGTCGAGGAACGCCGAGCCGTGCGGGTAACGCGCCCAGCCGCCGGGGCCGGCCCCGGGGTCGGGCGGCGGGCCGGGCGGCGGGGCCGAGGGCTGCCGCTCGGCGCGGGCCATCCGGGGCGGCACGGCGAGCTGTACCACGTCGGCGAGCGCCCCGGCGTACCGGTCGGCCACCGCGCGGCACAGCGCCAGCAGCCCGGGGTCGAGCACCCGCTCGGTGGACAGGACCTGGGCGAGCGGGGCGAGGACCCCGGGGAAGTCGCTGTCGGCGCGGCGCTCGACGACGAAGCCGTTGATCAGGCCGCCGCCCTCGCGGCGGCCGTCGCGCTGGCGGGCGCCGAAGCGGACCCGGACCCGGACGCCGGGCTGGGCCTCGGCGTCCATGGCGGCGGGCACCGCGTAGTCGAAGAGCCGGTCGAGGTGGACCAGGCCCTTGGCCACCAGGACGCGCGCCACCGGGAGCTGCGGGGCCAGCGCGGCGCCGCGCCACGTGCGGGGCCTGGCGCGCGGGCCGCCGCTCGCGGCGGCCCTGACCAGCGCGAGCTGCTCGCCGGCCGGCCGCCGCGCGCGCCCGTCTTCCTCGTCCACCACGCGGGTCAGTACACCAGATGGGTCGGACGGTCCGGGCCCGCCGAGGGGCCCGGCACCGTCACCGGCCGGCTCCTACAGACCGGCCGCGGCGCGCAGCGCGTCCACGCGGTCGGTGCGCTCCCAGGTGAAATCGGGCAACTCGCGGCCGAAGTGCCCGTAGGCCGCGGTCTGGGCGTAGATCGGGCGCAGCAGGTCGAGATCGCGGATGATGGCGGCCGGCCGCAGGTCGAACACGTCGCTGATCGCCTGCTCGATGCGCTCGGCGGGCACCGTGGCGGTACCGAAGGTCTCCACGAAGAGCCCGACCGGCTCGGCCTTGCCGATGGCGTAGGCGACCTGGACCTCGCAACGGGACGCGAGCCCGGCCGCGACCACGTTCTTGGCGACCCAGCGCATGGCGTAGGCGGCCGAACGGTCGACCTTGGAGGGGTCCTTGCCGGAGAACGCGCCACCGCCGTGCCGGGCCATGCCGCCGTAGGTGTCGATGATGATCTTCCGCCCGGTGAGCCCGGCGTCGCCCATCGGGCCGCCGATCTCGAACCGCCCGGTCGGGTTGACCAGCAGCCGGTATCCCTCGGTGTCGAGCTTGATGCCCTCGTCGATCAGCGCCTTCAGCTCGGCCTCGACGACGAACTCCTTGATGTCGGGGGCCAGCAGCGAGTCGAGGTCGATGTCGCTGGCGTGCTGGCTGGAGACGACCACGGTGTCCAGGCGGACGGCCTTGTCGCCGTCGTACTCGATGGTCACCTGGGTCTTGCCGTCGGGGCGCAGGTAGGGGATGGTGCCGTTCTTGCGGACCTCGGAAAGCCGGTGGGACAGCCGGTGGGCCAGCCGGATCGGCAGCGGCATCAGCTCGGGCGTCTCGTCGCAGGCGTAGCCGAACATCAGGCCCTGGTCACCCGCGCCCTGGCGGTCGAGCTCGTCGTCGTCGCCCTCGACCCGGGCCTCGTAGGCGGAGTCCACGCCCTGGGCGATGTCGGGGGACTGGGAGCCGATGGAGACCGAGACGCCGCAGGAGGCGCCGTCGAACCCCTTCTTGGAGGAGTCGTAGCCGATCTCCAGGATCTTGTTGCGCACCAAGGCCGCGATCGGGGCGTACGCCTTGGTCGTGACCTCACCGGCCACGTGCACCAGGCCGGTGGTGATCAGGGTCTCGACGGCCACCCGGGAGGAAGGGTCCTCCTTGAGGAGCGCGTCCAGGATGGTGTCGCTGATCTGGTCGGCGATCTTGTCGGGGTGACCTTCGGTCACGGACTCCGAGGTGAAGAGACGGCGGGACACATCGCTCCCTGGGTTGCAGCGGCTGCTGGCTCAAGCACTGGCTGAAAGCACTGGCGACCGGCCACGGTGGGCACGGTCGGCGCCAGTGTATCCGGCGGGGAGTCCCTGTGAACCGACGGCGCAGGCCCTGGGTGCACTGGCTCCGAAGGCCAACTTTAACGGCCGGACGTCACCCTGAGGAGAGCGCGCCCGAACTCCGAGACGACACCCGGCGGCGCCCCTCGCCGGCCGCGCGGCGCTCACGACCGCGCTCAGTCGCTCCAGTGCCGCGCGACCGCGTCCCAGACCCGGTCGGCCAGCGCTTCCTTGGGGCCGTGCGGCACGGGGGACTCGCCGCCGGCGGCGTCGAGGATCACCGCTTCGTTCTCCTCGGTGCCGAACGCCAGCCCCTCCCCCACCTGGTTGACCACCAGCAGGTCGCAGCCCTTGCGAGCGATCTTGGCGCGGCCGTTGGCCAGGACGTTCTCGGTCTCGGCGGCGAAGCCCACCACGATCTGGCCGGGCGCGGGCCGGGCGGCGGAGAGCTCGGCGAGGATGTCGGGGTTGCGGACCAGGGCCACCGGCTCAGGCTCCCGGCCGTCCCGCTTCTTGATCTTCTGACCGGCCTGGGCGGCGGGCCGGAAGTCCGCCACGGCGGCGGCCATCACCACCGCGTCGGCGTCGGCGGCGGCCTTCAGCACCGCGCCGCGCAGCTCCTCGGCGGTGCCCACCCGGACCAGGTCGGCGCCGGCCGGGTCGGGCAGGGCGGTGTTGGCGGCGACCAGGGTGACCCGGGCGCCGCGCGCGACGGCGGTGCGGGCGAGGGCGTACCCCTGCTTGCCGGAAGAGCGGTTGCCCAGGTAGCGCACCGGGTCCAGCGGCTCCCGGGTGCCGCCGGCGCTGATCACCACATGCCGGCCGGCGAGGTCCAGGTCCAGGGCCCGCGCGCCCCGGTCGAGGACGCGGCGGCACACCTCGAAGATCGCCTCGGGGTCCGGCAGCCGGCCCTTGCCGGTGTCGACGCCGGTGAGCCGGCCCACGGCGGGCTCGACGACGACGCACCCGCGGCGGCGGAGCGTGGCCACGTTCTCCTGGGTGGCCGGGTGCTCCCACATCTCCGTGTGCATCGCGGGCGCGAAGACGACCGGACATCGCGCGGTGAGCAGGACGTTGGTCAGCAGGTCGTCCGCCCGGCCGCCGGCCGCCCTGGCGAGCACGTCCGCGGTGGCCGGGGCGATGACGACGAGGTCGGCCCGCTGCCCGATCCGCACGTGCGGCACCTCGTGCACGTCGTCCCAGACCTCGGTGGCGACGGGGGCGCCGGAGAGCGCCGCCCAGGTGGCGGCACCGACGAAGTGCAGCGCGGAGGCGGTGGGCACGACGCGGACCTCGTGTCCGGACTCGGTGAGGCGCCTCAGCAGCTCACACGCCTTGTAGGCGGCGATCCCGCCGCCGACGCCGAGGACGACCCTGGGCCGCTGCTCCATCGCTCGCCTTCCTCCCGGTCCTCCGGCACCGCTCTCGCGCCGCCTCTCCCCGCGAACGGGCACGACCATCCTGCACCACGGAACGCCACGGGCCCGGCGGGGGGTGTCCCGCCGGGCCCGTGGCGACGCGCGTTCGTCGGTCGCGATGCCCGCGTCAGTCCGCGGGGCCCTCGACGGCCTCGGAGGTCAGCAGGCCCGCGTTGATCTCGCGGAGCGCGATCGACAGCGGCTTCTCGTGCACGTGGGTGTCCACGAGCGGGCCGACGTACTCCAGCAGACCCTCGCCGAGCTGCGAGTAGTAGGCGTTGATCTGCCGCGCGCGCTTGGCGGCGTAGATCACCAGGCTGTACTTCGAGTCGGTCGCCTCAAGCAGCTCGTCGATCGGCGGGTTGATGATGCCCTCGGGCGTGGTGATGGAGGAGGACACGCTCTGCCTTCCGCTGGGGGTTCGTGGGGCCTATACCCCATGTCAACAAAATGGTCAACGCACCAAGGCTAGCAGCTCGGCGGCCACGTCCTCCACGGAGGTGTTGACGAGCGTGACGTCGAACTCCGGCTCCGCCGCCAGCTCCGTCCTGGCCACCGCGAGCCGGCGCTCGATCACCTCCGGCCGCTCGGTGCCCCGGCCGGTGAGCCGGCGGACCAGCTCCTCCCAGCTCGGCGGCGCGAGGAACACCAGCCGGGCGTCGGGCATCGAGGAGCGGACCAGCCGGGCACCCTGGAGGTCGATCTCCAGCAGCACCGGATCGCCGGCCGCCAGCCGGTCGAGGACGGCGCGGCGGGGCGTTCCGTAGCGGTGCCCGGCGAACTCCGCCCATTCGAGGAGCTCGCCGTTGGCGATCAGCTTGTCGAACTCCTCGTCGTCCACGAAGAAGTAGTGCACGCCGTGCCGCTCCCCGGGGCGCGGCTTCCGCGTCGTGGCGGAGACGGAGAGCCACACATCGGGGTGGGCCTTGCGCATATGGGCGACGACCGTGCTCTTGCCCACCCCGGAGGGGCCGGAGAGCACGGTCAGTCGCGGACGATCGGTCATGCGGCGATTATCCCGTTCCCGCGGCGGTGGAGAAAACCGCCCACGGGGAGGAGGGCCTCAGGCGGGGGCGCCGCCGAATTCGCGTTCCAGTGCCGCGATCTGGTTGGAGCCGAGACCGCGGACCCGGCGGCTCTCGGAGATGCCGAGCCGCTCCATGATCTGACGGGCGCGGACCTTGCCGACGCCAGGCATCGACTCCAGCAGCGCGCTGACCTTCATCTTGCCGATGACATCGTTCTCCTGGCCCTGCTTGATGACCTCGTGCAGGGAGGCGCCGGAGTGCTTGAGCCGATTCTTGACCTCGGCGCGCTCCCGGCGAGCCGCGGCGGCCTTCTCAAGCGCGGCTGCGCGCTGTTCAGGGGTAAGGGGCGGAAGAGCCACGCCTACGTCACCTCGGGTGTCGAACTGTCGGATACGGAACGGTGAGGAACCTAGTAGCCCCGCACCGGTGGAGCAACGAGCAACGCGCTCGGGTGCTCCGCTTCGACGGAGACTAGCGGCCGATGCGGCATTAAGTCAGGGAGAATCGGCAAAAAGTCCTGGTCAGCTCAGGAGCGTCACCGACATAACGGACATATGCCTACGTCTGCCACTGCCGGGCGGGGTCCGATCACGCTCGGGAGCCGGTGAACCGGGCGGTGGCCTCGGCCTCCCGGGCCGCCGCGGCACGCAGTGCCGCGGCCGTCGGACCGTGCCGCAGCACCCCCCGGCTGACGGCCGGCAGGACGTTGCCGACCGCGTCGCCGAACACCCGGGGCAGGTCCGCGGCGGTGGCGCCCTGGGCACCCAGCCCCGGCGCCAGCAGCGGCCCGTTGATATCCAGATCGGCTCCCGCCTCGGCGAGTGTCGCGCCCACCACCGCGCCGAACGAACCCAGCGGCTCGGCACCCGCGTTCTCCGCCGCCAGCCGGTCCAGGACGACCTGGGCCACCGGCGTGCCCCCGGCCGTGACCGCCCGCTGGACCTCGGCGCCCTCCGGGTTGGAGGTGAGGGCCAGAACGAAGACCCCGGCGCCGTTGGCCCGCGCCAGGTCGAGGGCCGGGCGCAGCGAGCCGAAGCCGAGGTACGGGCTGAGGGTGACGGCGTCGGAGAACAGCGGGGCGCCCTTGTCCAGGTACGCCCCCGCGTAGGCGGCCATGGTGGAGCCGATGTCGCCACGCTTGACGTCCATCACCACCAGCGTCCCGGCCGACCTGGCGTCGGCGACCGCCCGCTCCAGCACCGCGACGCCGCGCGAGCCGAAGCGCTCGAAGAACGCCGACTGCGGCTTGAGCGCCGCGACCCGGCCGGCCAGCGCCTCCACCACGGTCATGGCGAACCGCTCCAGGCCGCCGACGTCGTCGCCGAGCCCCCATTCGGTGAGCAGGGCCGGGTGCGGATCGATGCCCACGCACAGCGGGCCATGCTCGTCCATGGCGCGGCGCAGCCGGGCGCCGAAAGGCTCGGGGGGCGTCATGCGGCTTCCTTTCCGGCCCGCGCCGCGGCACCGACGGCCTCGGCGAGGGTGGCGTACGGGCTGGCGGCGAGCCGTTCGGCGAGGCCGCGGTGGAGGGCGCGGGTCCAGCCGGGGCCCGCGTAGATGAAGCCGGTGTAGCCCTGCACGAGGGTGGCGCCGGCGAGCACGCGCTCCCAGACGTCGTCGGCCGTCTCGACGCCGCCGACGCCGATCAGGGTGACGCGGTCGCCCACCCGCGCGTACAGGCGGCGCAGGACGGCGAGCGAGCGCTCCTTGAGCGGCGCGCCGGACAGGCCGCCGGCGCCGGTCGCCTGGACGGCCGCGGGGCCGGTGGCCAGACCCTCCCGGGCGATGGTGGTGTTGGTGGCGATGATGCCGTCCAGGCCCAGGTCGAGGGCGAGGCCGGCGACCGCGTCCACGTCCTCGTCGGCGAGGTCGGGGGCGATCTTGACCAGCAGCGGGACCCGGCCGCCGGGCACAGCCCGGTCGGCCGCCGCGCGGACGGCGGCCAGCAGCGGGCGGAGCCGGTCGGCGGCCTGGAGGTCGCGCAGCCCGGGGGTGTTGGGCGAGGAGACGTTGACCACCAGGTAGTCGGCGTGCGGGGCGAGTCGTTCGGTGGAGATGACGTAGTCCGCGACGGCCTCCGATTCGGGGACGGCCTTGGTCTTGCCGATGTTGACGCCGACGACCGGGCCGCGCGGCCCGCGGGCCAGCCGGGCGGCGACGGCGGCGGAGCCCTCGTTGTTGAATCCCATCCGGTTGACCAGGGCGCGGTCGCGGGTGAGCCGGAAGAGGCGCGGGCGCGGGTTGCCCGGCTGCGGCTGGGCGGTGACGGTGCCGATCTCGACGAAGTCGAAGCCGAGCGCGGTCAGGCCGTCGACGCCGACGGCGTTCTTGTCGAAGCCGGCGGCGAGCCCGAACGGGCCGGGCAGGTCCAGGCCGAGGGCCGTTACCCGCAGCGCCGGCAGCGCCGGCGCGAACCGCGCCCGCACCAGCGCGCGCAGCCCCGGCACGCGGGCGCTCGCGCGGATCAGGCCGAAGGCCAGGCCATGCGCCCGCTCCGGGTCCATCCGGCGCAGGACGGTGGCGAACAGCAGATCGTAGGGGGACATCCGCGTCTACCGTTCGCGCGCCGCGACGAGGTCGCGGCCGTGCTCCTGGAGCGACCGGACGCTCACCGCGCCGCGGCCCAGCGCGTCGATGCCCTGCACGGCCGCCGCCAGCGCCTGCACGGTGGTCAGGCACGGCACGCCCCGGGCGACGGCCGCGGTGCGGATCTCATAGCCGTCGAGCCGTCCGCCGGTGCCGTAGGGCGTGTTGACGATGAGGTCCACCTGACCGTCGTGGATGAGCTGGACGATGGTCGGCTCGCCGTTGGGCCCCTCGCCCTCGCCCTGCTTGCGCACCACGGTGGCGTTGATGCCGTTGCGCCGCAGAACCTCCGCGGTGCCCGAGGTGGCCAGCAGCTCGAAGCCGTGCTCGACCAGGGCGCGGGCCGGGAAGATCATGGCGCGCTTGTCGCGGTTGGCCACGGAGACGAACGCCCGGCCCTTGGTGGGCAGCGCGCCGTACGCCCCGGCCTGCGACTTGGCGTAGGCCGTGCCGAACACCGAGTCGATGCCCATCACCTCGCCCGTGGAACGCATCTCGGGGCCGAGCACCGTGTCCACACCGCGTCCCTGCACGTCCCGGAATCGGGACCAGGGCATCACGGCCTCCTTCACGGAGATCGGCGCGTCCAGCGGCAGGGTGCCGCCGTCGCCCCGGGCCGGGAGCATGCCCTCGGCGCGCAGCTCGGCGATGCTGGTGCCCAGCGAGATCCGGGCGGCGGCCTTGGCCAGCGGCACGGCGGTGGCCTTGGAGGTGAACGGGACGGTCCGCGAGGCGCGCGGGTTCGCCTCCAGGACGTAGAGGATGTCCCCGGCCAGCGCGAACTGGATGTTGATCAGGCCGCGCACGCCGACGCCGCGCGCGATGGCCTCGGTCGAGGCGCGCAGCCGCTTGATGTCGTAGCCGCCCAGGGTGATCGGGGGCAGCGCGCAGGCGGAGTCGCCGGAGTGGATGCCGGCCTCCTCGATGTGCTCCATCACACCGCCCAGGTACAGCTCCTGGCCGTCGTAGAGCGCGTCCACGTCGATCTCGATCGCGTCGTCCAGGAACCGGTCGATGAGCACGGGGTGTTCGGAGATCAGGCCCGCGTGCCGGCGCAGGTACTCGCCCAGCGACGGCTCGTCGTACACGATCTGCATGCCGCGCCCGCCCAGCACATAGCTGGGGCGGACCATCACCGGGTAGCCGATGCCGCCGGCGATGGCCTTGGCCTCCTCGAAGGAGAACGCGGTGCCGTACTTGGGCGCCGGCAGCCCGGCTTCGGCCAGCACCCGGCCGAACGCGCCGCGCTCCTCGGCCAGGTTGATCGCCTCGGGCGAGGTGCCCACGATCGGCACGCCGTTGTCCTTCAGGGCCTGCGCCAGGCCGAGCGGGGTCTGTCCGCCGAGCTGCACGATGACGCCCGCGACCGGGCCGGCCTGCGTCTCGGCGTGCACGATCTCCAGCACGTCCTCCAGGGTGAGCGGCTCGAAGTAGAGCCGGTCGGAGGTGTCGTAGTCGGTGGAGACGGTCTCGGGGTTGCAGTTGACCATCACCGTCTCGTAGCCGGCGTCGCTGAGCGCGAAGCAGGCGTGGACGCACGAGTAGTCGAACTCGATGCCCTGGCCGATGCGGTTGGGCCCGGAGCCAAGGATGATCACGGCGGGCTTCTCGCGCGGGGCGACCTCGTTCTCCTCGTCGTAGGACGAGTACAGATACGGGGTGCGGGCGGCGAACTCGGCGGCGCAGGTGTCCACCGTCTTGTAGACCGGGCGCACCCCCAGCGCGTGCCTGACCTCGCGGACCACGTCCTCGCGCAGGCCGCGCACGCCGGCGATCTGGGCGTCGGAGAAGCCATGCCGCTTGGCGGTGGCCAGCAGCTCGGGGCTGAGCCGCTCGGCGGCGGCCAGCTCGTCCGCGATCTCCTTGATCAGGAAGAGCTGGTCGACGAACCAGGGGTCGATCCGGGTGGCCTCGAAGACCTCCTCGGGGGTCGCCCCGGCGCGGATGGCGCGCATCACGGTGCCCAGCCGGCCGTCGGTGGGGATCCGGGCGGTGGTCAGCAGCTCGTCCTTGTCGCCCGGGTCGCCGGTGAAGTCGAACGGGGCGTCCTTCTTCTCGACCGACCGCAACGCCTTGTTGAGGGCCTCCGTGAAGTTCCGCCCGATCGCCATCGCCTCGCCCACCGACTTCATGGTGGTGGTCAGGGCGGGGTCGGCGGCCGGGAACTTCTCGAACGCGAAACGCGGGACCTTCACCACCACGTAGTCGAGGGTGGGCTCGAAGGAGGCGGGCGTCTGCTCGGTGATGTCGTTGGGGATCTCGTCCAGCGTGTAGCCGATGGCCAGCCGGGCGGCGATCTTGGCGATGGGGAAGCCGGTCGCCTTGGAGGCGAGCGCGGAGGACCGGGAGACGCGCGGGTTCATCTCGATGACGACGACCCGGCCGTTGTCGGGGTCGACGGCGAACTGGATGTTGCAGCCGCCGGTGTCGACGCCGACCTCGCGGATGACGGCGATGCCGATGTCGCGCAGGATCTGGTACTCGCGGTCGGTCAGGGTCATGGCCGGGGCGACGGTGATGGAGTCCCCGGTGTGCACGCCCATGGGGTCGAGGTTCTCGATGGAGCAGACGACCACGACGTTGTCGTTCCGGTCGCGCATCAGCTCCAGCTCGTACTCCTTCCAGCCGAGGATGGACTCCTCCAGGAGCACCTCGGTGGTCGGTGACAGGGCCAGGCCCTGGCCGGCGATGCGGCGCAGCTCCTCCTCGTCGTGCGCGAAGCCGGAGCCGGCGCCGCCCATGGTGAACGAGGGCCGCACCACGACCGGGTAGCCGCCGAGCTCCCCGACTCCGGCCAGGATGTCGTCCATCGAGTGGCAGATCACCGAACGGGCCGACTCGCCGTGTCCGGTGGCGGCGCGGACGGCGGCGACGACGGATTTGAACTGGTCGCGGTCCTCGCCCTTGCGGATCGCCTCGACGTTGGCGCCGATCAGCTCGACGCCGTAACGGTCGAGGGTGCCGGCCTCGTGCAGGGCGATGGCGGTGTTGAGCGCGGTCTGGCCGCCGAGGGTCGGCAGCAGGGCGTCGGGGCGCTCCCTGGCGATGATCTTCTCGACGAACTCGGGGGTGATCGGCTCGATGTAGGTGGCGTCGGCGATCTCCGGGTCGGTCATGATGGTCGCCGGGTTGGAGTTGACCAGGATGACGCGCAGTCCCTCGGACTTGAGCACGCGGCAGGCTTGGGTGCCGGAGTAGTCGAACTCGGCGGCCTGCCCGATCACGATCGGGCCGGAGCCGATGACCAGGACGGACTGGATATCGGTGCGCTTAGGCACGCTGGCCCTCCATCAGGGACACGCGGCGTCGATTGTCGTCTCGCATGAGCTCGACGAACCGATCGAACAGATAGGCCGCGTCGTGCGGGCCCGCCGCCGCTTCGGGGTGGTACTGGACGCTGAAGGCCGGCCGGTCGAGCAGCCGCAGTCCCTCGACCACGTTGTCGTTGAGACAGACGTGGGAGACCTCGACGCGGCCGTAAGGCGTGTCGGAGACCTGGTCGAGCGGCGCGTCGACGGCGAAGCCGTGGTTGTGGGCGGTGACCTCGACCCGGCCGGTGGCCAGGTCCTTCACCGGCTGGTTGATGCCGCGGTGGCCGTACTTCAGCTTGAAGGTGCCGAAGCCCAGCGCGCGGCCGAGGATCTGGTTCCCGAAGCAGATGCCGAAGAGCGGGGTGCCGCGCTCCAGCACGCCGCGCATCACGGCGACGGGGTGGTCGGCGGCGGCGGGGTCGCCGGGGCCGTTGGAGAAGAAGACGCCGTCCGGCGCCGTCGCGTACACCTCGTCCAGGGTCGAGGTGGCCGGCAGCACGTGGACCTCTATGCCGCGCTCGGCCATCCGGTAGGGGGTCATGCCCTTGATGCCCAGGTCGACGGCGGCCACGGTCAGCCGCTTCTCCCCGATGGCGGGGACGACATACGGCTCGGTGGTGGCCACCTCGGCCGCCAGGTCGGCGCCGGTCATAGCCGGTGACGAGCGCACGCGCTCCAGCAGCGCGGCCCCGTCGCCGAGCGCGGCGCCGGAGAAGACGCCGGCCCGCATGGCGCCGCGCTCGCGCAGGTGCCGGGTGAGGGCGCGGGTGTCCACGCCGCTGATGCCGACGACGCCCTGCGCGGACAGCTCCTCGTCCAGGGTGCGCACCGAGCGCCAGTTGGACGGGACCCGGGCGGGGTCGCGGACCACATAGCCGGCGACCCAGATCCGCCGGGACTCCATGTCCTCGTCGTTGACGCCGGTGTTGCCGATGTGGGGAGCGGTCATCACGACCACCTGCCGGTGGTAGGACGGGTCGGTGAGGGTCTCCTGGTACCCCGTCATGCCGGTGGCGAACACGGCTTCCCCGAAGGTCTCCCCGACCGCGCCGTAGGCGCGGCCGTGGAAGACCCGGCCGTCCTCAAGGACCAGCACGGCGGGGGCCGCGGTGGTGTGTCCGGGAGAGGTGGTCATCGTGCGCCTTCCTGAGGGGTCTTGCCGGTGGTGCGGATGGTGCCGGTGGTGCGGGTGGGACCGTCGGGGCCGGCCTCGTCGAACGGGGAGAACGCGCCCAGCGCCTCGATCCACTCGGCGTGCTCCACCGGGTGCTCGGAGCGGAAGCCGGAGTCGAGCAGCCGGTCGCCGTGCTCCCAGGTGATCACCAGCAGACCCCCCTCGGTGAGAACCTTGCCGGCGATGCCCTTGTCCAGCCGGGCGCCGCGCATACGGTCGGCCGGGATGAGGAAGTCGGTGGCGCCGGGGCGGACGACCCAGACGCCCGCGCCGGTCAGGGCCAGCTCGGCCCGGCTGCGGACGCCGAGGCCGTGCGCCACGATGCGGTCCAGCCACCGGCCCGCGGTGGTGGTGCCGTGGTACCGGCCGGTCAGCCGCAGCCTCGGCTCGTGGGCGCCGGACGGCAGCGGCGGCAGCTCGGGCAGGTCGCCCTGGAGGGTCGCGCGCCACTTCCAGCCCTCGCGCATCAGCCAGAAGACCAGCAGGACGAAGAGCAGCAGCCCGACCACCCAGCCGGCGCGGGCGGCCCAGTCGGTGACCTCCTGCGAGCGGCGCTCGGCCTCGGCCACCACGAGCGGCGGTGTCGTTCCGGACGTCATACCAGCTCTCCGTCCTTGACCGTGGCCCGCCCGCGCAGGAACGTGTGCGTGACGCGGCCCGGCAGCTCGCGCCCACGGTACGGGCTGTTGCGGCTGCGGGAGGCGAACGTGACCGGGTCCACGACGGCCCGGTGGGCGGGGTCGAGGAGCGTCAGGTTCGCGGGCTCGCCGGGGCCGACCGGACGGCCCTGGCCGGCGAGGCGGCCGATGGCGGCCGGGCGGGCGGACATCCGGTCGGCGACACCCGCCCAGTCCAGCAGGCCGGTGTCGACCATCGTGTGCTGGACGACGGAGAGCGCGGTCTCCAGGCCGATCATCCCCATGGCCGCGGCGCCCCACTCGCAGTCCTTGTCCTCGTGCGGGTGCGGGGCGTGGTCGGTGGCGACGCAGTCGATGGTGCCGTCGGCCAGCGCCTCGCGCAGCGCGAGCACGTCGGTCTCGGTGCGCAGCGGCGGATTCACCTTGTAGACCGGATCGTAGGAACGGACCAGGTCGTCGGTGAGCAGCAGGTGGTGAGGGGTGACCTCGGCGGTGACCCGCCAGCCCTTGGACTTGGCCCAGCGGACCAGCTCCACGGAGCCGGCGGTGCTGAGGTGGCACACGTGCAGCCGGGAGTCGACGTGAGCGGCGAGCAGCACATCCCGCGCGATGATCGACTCCTCCGCGACGGCGGGCCAGCCGCCCAGGCCGAGCTGGGCGGAGACGACGCCCTCGTTCATCTGGGCGCCCTCGGTCAGCCGGGGCTCCTGGGCGTGCTGGGCGATGACGCCACCGAACGCCTTCACGTACTCCAGGGCCCGCCGCATGATCACGGCGTCGTCCACGCACTTGCCGTCGTCGGAGAAGACCACCACGCCGGCGGCGGAGTCGTGCATGGCGCCCAGCTCGGCGAGCTGCTTGCCCTCCAGGCCCACGGTGACCGCGCCGACCGGCTGCACGTCGCAGTACCCGGATTCCCGGCCCAGGCGCCAGACCTGCTCGACCACGCCGGCCGTGTCGGCGACCGGGAAGGTGTTGGCCATCGCGTGCACCGCGGTGAAGCCCCCGGCCGCGGCGGCCATGGTACCGGTGAGGACCGTCTCGGAGTCCTCCCGGCCCGGCTCCCGCAGGTGGGTGTGCAGGTCGACCAGGCCGGGCAGCAGAACCAGCCCGTCGGCCTCGACCACCTCGGCGCCGTCGGCCGGCAGGCCGGTCCCGACCTCGGCGACGGTCTCGCCGTCGATCAGGAGATCCCGCGCCTCACCCCCCAGGACCCTCGCACCGCGGATCAGCGTCCGGCGGCTGTGACTCATGCTCGATCTCCCTGGTTCTCGGTCGGGCGGGTGGGGGCGGGCGGGGCGCCGCCCAGCAGCAGATACAGGACGGCCATCCGGACGCTGACGCCGCCGGACACCTGCTCGACGGCGGTGCAGCGCGGCGAGTCCGCCACCTCAGCGGTGATCTCCATGCCCCGGTTCATCGGCCCGGGGTGCATCACGATGGAGTGCTCCGGCATCCGGGCCATGCGGTCGCCGTGCAGCCCGTACCGGCGGGCGTACTCGCGCTCGGTCGGGAAGTAGGCGGCGTTCATCCGCTCGCGCTGCACGCGCAGCATCATCACCGCGTCCGACTTCGGCAGCACGGCGTCGAGGTCGTAGGAGACCTCGCAGGGCCAGTGGTCGACGCCGATCGGCAGCAGCGTCGGCGGGGCCACGACGGTGACCTCGGCGCCGAGAGTGGTCAGCAGGTGGACGTTGGAGCGGGCCACCCGGCTGTGCAGGATGTCGCCGACGATGGTGACGCGGCGACCGGTCAGATCGGCCCCGCTGCCGCCGGCCGGGCCGCCGACCAGGCGGCGGCGCAGGGTGAAGGCGTCCAGCAGCGCCTGGGTGGGGTGCTCGTGGGTGCCGTCGCCCGCGTTGACGACGGAGCCGCCGATCCAGCCGGAGGTGGCCAGCCGGTGCGGGGCGCCCGAGTCGTGGTGCCGGATCACGACGACGTCGGCGCCCATGGCCTCCAGGGTGAGCGCGGTGTCCTTCAGCGACTCACCCTTGGAGACCGAGGACCCCTTGGCGGAGAAGTTGATCACGTCGGCGGACAACCGTTTCGCCGCCGCCTCGAACGAGATGCGGGTGCGGGTGGAGTCCTCGAAGAACAGGTTGACGACGGTGCGCCCGCGCAGCGTCGGAAGCTTCTTGATCGGCCGGTCGGCGACGCGGGCCAGCTCCTCGGCGGTGTCGAGGATCAGCACGGCGTCGTCGCGGGTGAGGTCGGTGGCCGAGATGAGATGGCGCATCATCTGGTGCCTTCCGTGGTTCGAGGGGGAACGTGCCGGTGCGAGGGGCCTGGGCGGCGACGGCGAGCGCTAGCGCTCGCCGGACGGGGCGTGCTCGCGCACGCCCAGCAGCACGCCGTCACGGCCGTCCTCCTCGGTGAGCAGGACCCTGACCGTCTCCCGCAGGGAGGTCGGGATGTTCTTGCCGACGTAGTCGGCGCGGATCGGCAGCTCGCGGTGGCCGCGGTCGACGAGGACCGCGAGCTGCACGGCGCGCGGGCGGCCGATGTCGCCCAGCGCGTCCAGGGCGGCCCTGATGGTGCGGCCCGAGAAGAGCACGTCGTCGACGAGGACCACGAGCCGTCCGTCGACGCCGTCGCCGGGGATGTCGGTGCGGGCCAGGGCGCGGGCCGGGCGCAGCCGCAGGTCGTCCCGGTACATGGTGATGTCCAGGGAGCCGACGGGGACCGGGTGGCCGGTGATCTCGCGCAGCCTGCCCGCCAGCCGGTCGGCGAGGAAGACGCCGCGGGTGGGAATGCCGAGGAGCACCACGTCGCCGGCGCCCTTGGCGCGTTCGACGATCTCGTGGGCGATGCGGGTCAGTGCCCGCGCGATGTCCGGGGCCTCCATCACGGAGCGGTCCGGAGCCGGGGTGTCGCTGTCCATACGAATTGGACCTCCTTCCCCGCCTCACGGGACGGGTCTTAAAGGACGTCGGGCCGATCGGGCCCGACAATAGCAGGCCGCATCGGCACGCTGCGCATCATCCCTGGTCAGAGCCCGATCGCCCGCCCCCGCTTGACGGGACTTATTACGCTGCGTAACCTCACAGTGAGTTACGAAGTAGCCGTCCGGGGAGACACATGTCCAGCGAATACGCCAAACAGCTCGGAGCCAAGCTCCGGGCCATCCGCACCCAGCAGGGTCTGTCGCTTCACGGGGTCGAGGAGAAGTCCCAGGGCCGATGGAAAGCGGTCGTGGTCGGCTCCTACGAGCGCGGCGACCGGGCCGTGACCGTGCAGCGCCTCGCGGAGCTGGCGGACTTCTACGGGGTTCCGGTGCAGGAGCTGCTGCCCGGCTCGACGCCCGGGGGCGCCGCCGAGCCGCCGCCGAAGCTCGTGCTCGACCTTGAGCGGCTCGCCAACGTGCCCAGCGAGAAGGCCGGGCCGCTCCAGCGGTACACCGCGACGATCCAAAGCCAGCGCGGCGACTACAACGGCAAGGTGCTGTCCATCCGTCAGGACGACCTGCGCACACTGGCCGTGATCTACGATCAGTCGCCGTCCGTGCTGACCGAGCAGCTCATCAGCTGGGGAGTGCTGGGCGCCGACGCGCGACGCGCGGTGCAGGCCGAGGAGTCCTGATTCCTCGCGGCGGGTGGCGGGTCGTTCCGGTCCGCCACCCGCCGGCCCTAGGGGCGGAGCGTGGGCTTGAGATCCTTCAGCCTGCCGAGCAGGCCGTTGACGAACGCCGGCGAATCGTCGGTGGAGAACTCCCTGGCGAGCTGCACCGCCTCGTCCAGCACCACGGCGTCGGGCGTGCCGTCCTGCCAGATCAGCTCGAAGGCGCTCAGCCGCAGGATGTTGCGGTCCACCGCGGGCATGCGGTCCATCGGCCAGCCCACGGTGTACTGGGCGATCAGCTCGTCGATCCGCTCCGCCCGCTCGGCGTACCCCTCCACCAGCTCCCGGGTGTATTCGCTGACGGGCGGCTGCCGGTCGTCGGTCCGGGCCAGCCGGACCCAGTCAGCGAGGACCTCGTTGGGAGCGGCGTCGCGCTGATCCGCCTCGAAGAGGATCTGGAGCGCGCGCTTGCGGGCCTTGCTGCGGGCAGCCACGGTTAGTTGTTCACCCGGCCAAGGTAATCGCCGGAGCGGGTGTCGACCTTGATCTTCTCGCCGGTGGTGATGAAGAGCGGCACGCCGATCTCGTACCCGGTCTCCAGCCGCGCCGGCTTGGTGCCGCCGGTGGAGCGATCGCCCTGGACGCCCGGCTCGGTGTACTCGATGACCAGCTCGACGGCGGCCGGGAGCTCCACGAACAGCGGGTTCTCCTCGTGGATGGCGACCGTGCACTCCTGCCCTTCCAGCAGGTAGTTGGCGGCCTCCCCCACGGTGCCCGGGTTCACGTAGAGCTGGTCGAAGGTCTCGGTGTCCATGAAGACGAAGTCGGTGCCGTCCTTGTAGGAGAACTGCATGCCGCGTCGGTCCACGGTGGCCGTGTCGACCTTGGTGCCGGCGTTGAAGGTCCGGTCGACCACCTTGCCGGAGAGTACGTTCTTGAGCTTGGTGCGCACGAAAGCGCCGCCCTTGCCGGGCTTGACGTGCTGGAACTCGACGACGGACCAGAGCTGGCCCCCGTCGAGCTTGAGCACCATGCCATTCTTCAGGTCGTTCGTGGTGGCCACGGTTGCGGATTCTCCTACAGACTGCTCTCGGGGTGACCGCGGTTCCCCGCGCGGCCCCGTCAGGGCTCACAGAGCGAGGAGTTCCTTGGTCGTGATGGTGAGTAGCTCGGGTCCGCCGTCCGCGGGCGAGCGGACGACGAGCGTGTCATCGATCCGGACGCCGCCCCGGCCTGGGAGATGCACCCCCGGCTCGACGGTGACCGGAACACAAGGGCCCAGTCTACCCATGGCGGCGGGTGACAACCGAGGGTCCTCCCCGATCTCCAGCCCGACACCGCGCCCGGTCACCGGCCCCAGCGCCGTGCTGTGCCCGGCCGCCGCCAGCACGTTCCGCGCCGCCCGGTCCACCTCGCGGTACTCGGCGCCCGGCGTCAGCGCCTCGCGGGCCGCCCGCTGAGCGGCGAAGACGACCTCGTACAGCTCGATCTGCCAGTCGGCGGGGCTGGTGCCGATGACGAACGTCCGGCCGATCTGGCAGCGGTAGCCGCGGAAGCGGGCGCCCAGCCGGACGGTGAGAAAGTCGCCCTCCTCCACCCGGCGGTCGGTGGGCCGGTGCCCGGCCAGCCCGGAGTGGCTGCCGGTGGCGACCGAGGTGGAGAACGCCGGGCCGTCCGCGCCGTGGTCCACGAGGCGGCGTTCCAGCTCCAGGGCGAGATGGCGCTCGGTGCGGCCGACCAGGATCGACTCCAGGAGCTCCCCCAGGGCCCGGTCGGTGATCTCGGCGGCCACCCGCAGCGCCGCGATCTCCTCCTCGTCCTTCACCAGCCGCTGCCCCTCCACCGCGCACCCCAGGTCGGCGAGCTTCATTCCCGAGGCGGCGGCGGCCACGTCCCGGTGCCGCGCGACGGTCAGATGGTGCTCCTCGACCGCGAGGATCTCCGCGCCGTCGCGCGCGGCCCACTCCGCCGCCGCCACGGCCGGATCCGCGTCGCCGTCGAGCGTCACGGCGCGCAGGCCGCCGTCCTCGCCCGGCTGCGGCCCGGCGGGGTCCCGCGCCGGGTTCCAGTGGCCGAACAGCACGTCGTCACCGGCGTGGCTCACCAGCAGCGCGGCGCCCGGGGGCACCTCGCAGGGCCCGGAGCCGCCGGACGGCGCTGAGCCGGCCAGATAGCGGACGTTGGCGGGCCGGGAGACCAGGGCGGCCACGCTGCCCGCTGGCGAACAGCGGGACCGCAGCCGTGACCGTCGGGCCGCGTGTACCTCGGACATGGCCCGAGCCTATGCGGCACCCCCGCTCCTCGGCCGCCTGGAGGGGGCCGGATGAGCACAGGTCACCACTGCGGCGGGCTGGTGAGGCTGCGGGCCACCGCGTCGTCCAGCATCCGGGCGGTGGTGGCCACGTCGTGCCGGGAGTTGTCGATGATGGGCAGGCCCGAGCCGTACCAGCCGGCCATCCGGCCGTGGATCGTGGCGACTTCCTCGTCGGACAGCCGGCGGGTGCCGGTGCGGGCCGCGTTCCGCTCCAGCACGACGTCGAGCCCGGGGAGCAGCACGATGGGGATCAGGCCGGGGCCGACGTGCCGCTTCCAGCCGCCGAGGCCCACCGCCGGCCGGTCGGGGAAGACGGCGTCGTCCAGGATGCAGGAGATGCCGTTCGCCAGGTAGTTCCGGGCGGCGAAGCCGCAGGTGCGGCGGGCCAGGCGGTACTGAGCCTCGGAGCGGTCGTCCCAGCCCGAGCGGGGGTCGGCGAAGCCGGAGCGCACCCACTCGCGCACGTCGTCCAGGCTGATGTGGGCGGTCGGCACCGGCCTGCGGTCCGCCCAGAGCCGGGCCACGGTCGTCTTCCCGGCCCCGGCCGGGCCGATCAGCAGCACCGCCACCCCCACGTGCGCGGGGTCCGGCGTCGCCGCGCCCGGCGCGGGGGCCGGGGCGGGCGCCGGCACCGTGCCGTGCGGCAGCCGGAGATTTCCCGCCGTGCCGCCGTCGGCCGGGGCGGGAGGAGGCACGGGCATCCCACCGGGCTGTTGCATCCGCTCCCCACCTACGTCTTCTCCGGGCACGGCCGCGCGGGCGCGTGCATGCCTTCGGTCTGTCGTGAAACGCTCGGCGCGGCCGTGGAGTGCCGCGCCTGTCAGCCTGCCATCTCCTCGGCGAGCGCGCGGAGCGCCAGGAGATATGAGCCGATCCCGAATCCGGCGATGGTGCCGCTGGCGACCGCCGCTATCACCGACGTGTGCCGGAACTCCTCCCTGCGGTACGGGTTGGAGATGTGCACCTCGATGAGCGGGGCGGTGCGCTGGGCGGCGGCGTCGCGCAGCCCGTACGAATAGTGGGTGAACGCGCCCGGGTTCAGCACGACGGGGATCGTGCCGTCCGCCGCCTCGTGCAGCCAGCGGATCAGCTCGCCCTCGTCGTTGGTCTCCCGGACCTCCACCGCCAGGCCGAGCTCCTTGCCGAGCGCGCCGCAGCGCTCGACCAGCCCGGCGTAGGAGGTGGAGCCGTACACATCGGGCTCGCGGGAGCCGAGACGGCCGAGGTTGGGCCCGTTGAGGACCAGGACGCGGCGGCTCACGCGGCGATCTCCGCGTGCGCGGCCAGCAGCATGGCGGGGTCGGGCCCCTCCAGCACCGCCGGCCTGGCCAGGCCGTCCAGCACGATGAAACGCAGCCGGTCGCCGCGCGACTTCTTGTCGACGCGCATGGTCTCCAGCAGCCGGGGCCATTGGTCGCCGCGGTAGGTGACCGGCAGGCCGACGGCGGAGAGGATCTCCCGGTGCCGGTCGGCGGTCGCGTCGTCCAGGCGGCCGGCGATCCGGCCGAGCTCGGCGGCGAAGACCATGCCGACCGAGACCGCCGCGCCGTGCCGCCAGTTGTAGCGCTCGTTCTTCTCGATGGCGTGGGCCAGCGTGTGCCCGTAGTTGAGGACCTCGCGCGGCCCGGCCTCCTTCAGATCGCCGGAGACGACCTCGGCCTTGACCCGGATGGACCGCTCGATCAGCTCGGCGGTGTGCGGGCCGTCGGGGCGGCGCGCGGCCCCCGGGTCCGCCTCGATCAGCTCCAGGATCGCCGGGTCGGCGATGAATCCCGCCTTGATGATCTCGGCCAGCCCGGACACGTAGTCGTGCGCCGGGAGGGAGCCGAGCGCGGCCAGGTCGCACAGGACACCGGCCGGCGGATGGAAGCAGCCCACCAGGTTCTTGCCCTCGGAGGTGTTGATCCCGGTCTTGCCGCCCACCGCGGCGTCCACCATGCCGAGCACCGTGGTCGGCACGGCGATCCAGCGCACGCCGCGCAGCCAGGTGGCCGCGACGAAGCCGGCCAGGTCGGTGGTGGCGCCGCCGCCGACGGCGACGACGACATCGGTCCGGGTGAAGCCGGACTGGCCCAGCGCCCGCCAGCAGTACGCCGCGACCTCGGCCGACTTGGCCTCCTCGGCGTTGGGCACCTGGACCGCGATGGTCTCGTAGCCCTGCCCGGCCAGATCCTCCCGCAGCACCTCGCCGGTCTCGGCCAGCGCCTCGGGGTGCAGCACGGCGACGCGCCTGGCCTCGCCGCCGATCAGCCCGGGAAGCTCGTCCAGCAGGCGACGGCCGATCACGACGTCGTACGGCGCGGCTCCCGCGCCGGCGCCGACCGTGATCCGGAGGGGGGCGTCCGCGGCGGCGGCCGGGGGACTCGTCTCGGAAGGGGTGGTCATGCTGTCCTGAGCTCCAATGCGTCGAGCACCGCCGTGACGACCTCGTCCGGCGTGCGGTCCGCGGTCTGCACGACGGCGCGGGCGACCTCGGTGTACAGCGGGCGTCGTTCCTCCATCAGCACCCGCCAGCGCTGCCGCGGGTTCACCGCGAGCAGCGGTCGTGCGGTGTCCAGGCCGACCCGGCGGACCGCCTCGGCGAGCGCGACGTCGAGGAAGACCACCGGCAGGCCGGCCAGCAGGGCGCGGGTGCCGGGGTCGAGGATGGCGCCGCCGCCGAGCGACACGACGCCGTCGTGGCCGGTGAGGGCGGCGCGCACGGCGGCGGCCTCCAGCGCGCGGAAACGCGGCTCGCCCTCGTCGATGAAGATCTCGGAGATGAGCTTGCCCGCGGCCTGTTCCACATCGGCGTCGGTGTCCCGCGCGGTGAGGCCCAGCCGCTCGGCCAGCAGCGCGGCCACCGTGGACTTCCCCGATCCGGGCGGTCCGACGAGGACCACGGCGGGGCCGGTCACCGTGCTCCCCCGTGCGCCCCGCCGCGGCGGCGGCTCACGTCACGGCCGACCGCCGGGCGCGACCGGCGCGTCTCCGCCGGGCGTCCCCCGGCGGCCCGGCGGTGGGCGCTCACCGGACCGCCAGGTGGTCGAGGAAGCCGGTGACGTTGCGGCGGGTCTCGGTCACGTGGTCGCCGGCGAACTTCTCGGCCACCGCGTCCGCCAGCACCAGGGCGACCATCGCCTCGGCCACGATCCCGGCCGCCGGGACCGCGCAGACGTCGGAGCGCTGGTGGTGCGCGCGCGCCTCCTCGCCGGTGACCACGTCCACGGTGGCAAGGGCGCGCGGCACGGTGGCGATGGGCTTCATCGCGGCGCGCACGCGCAGCAGCTCGCCCGTGCTGAGGCCGCCCTCGGTGCCGCCGGAGCGGCCCGAGGCCCGCCGGATGCCGTCCGGGGTCGGGACGATCTCGTCGTGCGCCTGGGAGCCGGGGACCCGGGCGAGCTCGAAGCCGTCCCCGACCTCGACGCCCTTGATCGCCTGGATGCCCATCAGCGCCGCGGCCAGCCGAGCGTCCAGCCGCCGGTCCCAGTGGACGTGCGAGCCGAGGCCGACGGGCACGCCGTGGGCCAGCACCTCGACCACGCCCCCGAGGGTGTCGCCGTCCTTGTGTGCCTGGTCGATCTCCGCGACCATCGCGTCACCGGCCTCCGGGTCCAGGCAGCGCACCGGGTGGGCGTCCAGCCGCTCGGTGTCACCGGGGCTCGGGTACATGCCGTGGGGTGCGCGGGCGCCGCCGAGCTCCACCACGTGGGAGACGATCTCGATCCCGGCCGTTTCCTTCAGGTAGGACCGGGCGACCGCGCCGAGCGCGACCCGGGCGGCGGTCTCGCGGGCGGAGGCGCGCTCCAGGATGGGCCGGGCGTCGTCCACGCCGTACTTCTGCATGCCGGCCAGGTCCGCGTGACCGGGGCGCGGACGGGTCAGCGGGGCGTTGCGGGCGAGACTCGCGAGCACCTCGGGGTCCACCGGGTCGGCCGCCATGACCTGCTCCCACTTGGGCCACTCGGTGTTCCCCACCATGATCGCCACCGGGGAGCCCATGGTCAGGCCGTGCCGGACGCCACCAAGGAACGTGACCTCGTCGCGTTCGAACTTCATCCGCGCCCCCCGGCCGTAGCCGAGACGGCGGCGGGCCAGCGCGTCCGCCACCAGGTCCGTGGTGACCGGCACCCCGGCGGGCATTCCTTCCAGCGTCGCCACGAGTGCGGGGCCGTGCGACTCCCCCGCCGTCAGCCAGCGCAGCCTGCTCAAGGGTGCTCCTCGCGATTGTTCGACCGTGCGGTGTCATACCCGATCCTGCCATGTCCGCACCGGCCTTCCCCAGGCCGTCTGACCTGCGAGACAGCGGAACCCCGGCGGAACCGGCCGCGCGGTCAGCGCGCGGCCAGGGCCGCCAGCCCCGCTTCGCGCATCTCCTTCAGCGGGGCGGGGGCGAGGCCCGTCATCGCCTCGACCTGCAGGACCGCCTGATGGACCAGGAGGTCCAGGCCCCCGACGACCTCGCCGCCGCGTCCGGACCAGGCTGCCGCCAGGGCGGTGGGCCACGGGTCGTACAGCACGTCGAAGAGGATGCCGGGCGTGCGGGGAACGGCCGCCGCCAGCGCGTCGGTGGTCCCGGCCGGGGTGGTCGCGACCACCAGCGGCGCGGCCGACGCCCGGTGGGCCAGTGACCAGTCCTCGGTGCGGAGGGCCACCCCGAGCCGTTCGCCCCAGCCGCGCATCTCGGCGGCGCGCGCCGGGCTCCTGACGTAGGCGGTGACCTCGCCGTCGCAGAGCTGGGCGAGGGCGGCCAGGGCCGAGGAGGCGGTCGCACCGGCACCGAGGACGGCGGCGGCGGGCACGCGGGTCACGCCGCGCTCGCGCAGCGCCGCCACCATGCCCGGAATATCAGTGTTGTCCCCGAGGCGACGGCCGTCGGGCGCGAAGACGACGGTGTTGACGGCCTCCACGGCCGCGGCCGTCGCGCTGACCTCGTCCAGCAGCGGGATGATCGCTCGCTTGAGCGGCATGGTGAGGGAGAGGCCGGCCCAGTCCGCGCCCAGCCCGGCGATGAAGCCGGGCAGCGCCGTCTCGTCCACCTCGAACCGGCCGTAGGACCAGTCGTCCAGCCCCATCGCCCGGTACGCGGCCCGGTGCAGCGCCGGGGAGAGCGAGTGCGCGATGGGTGAGCCGAGCACCGCCGCCCGACGGACGGCCGACGGGGCGGGCATCAGCCGTCGCCTCCCTCTTCCTCGCGCGCCTCCTCCTGGGCCGCGTTGAAGTCCGCGACGTTCCGGTCGTGTTCGTCGGAGTCGGCGGTGAAACGGGTGTCGCCCGGCCGGACGGTCACGAAGTAGAGCCAGTCGCCGTCGGTCGGGTTCAGCGCCGCCTCGATGGCCTGGTGCCCGGGGTTGTCGATCGGGCCGGGCGGCAGGCCGTACTCGCGGTAGGTGTTGTAGGGGGAGTCCACCTGGGTGTCCGCGATGGAGGTGTCCAGCGTGGAGCGGCCCATCGCGTAATTGATGGTGGAGTCGAACTGGAGCATCATGTCGATGTCCAGCCGGTTGTGGATCACCCGGGACACCTTGCCGAACTCCTCGTCCGCCTGGGCCTCGGCCTGGATGAGGGAGGCGATGACGAGGACCTCGCGGGGCGACCGGCCCAGCCGCGCGGCCTCCTCCTCCAGCCCGATCTCGTCGAACTCCGATTCCGCGCGGTCCACCATCTGCGTCAGCACGTCCTCGGGCGCGGTGTCCGAGGCGATGTCGTAGCGGGTGGGGAAGAGGAAGCCCTCCGGGTCGCCCTCGGCCCACTCCGGCAGGCCGATGTCGGCGCTTCCCGCCACCTCCTCGGTGGCGCCCTCCGCCAGGCCCAGGTACGTGTCGATGGTGGCGTAGACCTGGGTGGCGCGCAGGCCCTCCGGAATGGTGAGCGCGCTGACGGCGGACGGGTCGAGGAGCAGCTCGACGGCCGCTTCGGCGGACATCTGCCCGCGGAGGACGTAGACGCCGGCTTGGATGCTCTGGCCGTCCGCCCCGGCCGCCGCGACGAAGGCGTCGTGGCTCTTGACGACGCCCAGTTCCTTGAGGATGTTGCCGATCTGGGAGACCGAGGAGCCGGAAGGGATCTCCACCTGGATCTCGCCGGTGCCGTCGCCCGCGAAGTCGGGAGCCGGGCCGAACCGGTCCTGGTAGAACGCATACCCGTAGAAGCCGATACCGCCGACGCCGCCGACCACGAGGACCGCCGCGGCCAGGCAGCCGAGGCCGCCGCGCCGCCGTTTGGGCCGGTCGCCGCGCCGTCCGGAGCGCCGGGGCGGCTCGTCCCCGGGGTCGTCGTCGTACTCGTCGCGGTGGAAGAAGTCCCGCACGCCCTGGTCGGGGCCGGGGTCCCAGCCCGTCTCCGGGTCCGGCCCGGGTTCCTGGTGCGGCGCGCCGGAGCGGGACGGCTGCCGCGGCTGGTGCTGCTGAGGGGGCTCGGGGGACGGCGCGTACTGCTGGTGCTGCTGGGTGGCGTAGGGGTCCTGGTACTGCTGTCCGGTGGCGTACTGCCCGGACGGCTGGTGCTGCTGCTGGTAGGGGTCGGCGCCGTAGTACTGGCCGTTGGCGTCCCAGCCGCCCTGCTGCGGGTACTGCTGCTGCGGGTACTGCTGCTCGGGGTACTGGTCCGGGTAGTACGGCTGCCGCGGCTGCTGCTGAGGGGGGTAGTGCTGCTCCTGCTGCCCGCCGTACTGATCCCAGGAGCCGGGCTGTCCCTGCGGCGTGACCGTGCCGTCGTACCCGCCGGACCACTCCTGATCCCCGTAGAGCGGATCGTCGGGGTACCACGGTTCGGAGCCGGGACCCCGGCCATAGTCAGTCATCGATCCCCTTGTGACGCAAGGCGGCGGCCGCTTCCCCCGGACCCCACGGCCGCCCTTCCGCGCGAACGTTACCGTACCGCGATCAGACAACCACTTCGACGCACTGCCCGGGGGGACGGCCCGCGCTCCGCTCGGTCTCCAGGGCGCTCTGCAGGATGACGACGGCGGCGGCCTGGTCGATCCGGGCCCTGCCCTTCTTCTCCTTGACGCCCGAGGCGCGCATGCCCCGGGTGGCGGTGACCGTGCTCAGCCGCTCGTCCACCAGCCGCACCGGGACGGGCGCGATCCGGCGGGCGGTCTGTTCGGCGAACGCCCGCACCCGGGCCGCGGCCGGTCCCTCGCCGCCGTTCAGCGAGCGCGGGAGGCCGACCACGACCTCGATCGGCTCGTACTCGGCGACCAGCTCGGCCAGCCGCCGCTGCGCGGCCGGGGCGTCCCGGCCGGGCACCGTCTCCACCGGCGTGGCGAGCAGCCCGTCGGGATCGCTGCTCGCGACTCCGATCCGGGCCTCCCCGACGTCCACGCCGAGCCGTCTGCCGCGCCGCATCAGGCGGCGCCCGCGACCTGGCGCTCGATGGCGGCCAGCGCCTCGTCGATGGCGGCCGGGTGCTGGCCGCCGCCCTGGGCCACGTCGGGCTTGCCGCCCCCGCCGCCGCCAAGGGTCTTGGCGGCGGTGCGCACCAGGTCACCGGCGGCGAGACCGCGCCCGCGGGCGGCGTCGTTGGTGGCGACAACGGTCAGCGGACGCCCGTTCACGACGGTGAACAGGGCGACCACGGCAGGCCGTTCGCCGGGGAAGCGGCCTCGCACGTCCAGCACCAGCCGGCGCAGGTCGTCGGCCGTCGTGCCGTCCGGCACCCGCCCGGCGGCCAGGGCCACCCCGCCGATGTCGCGGGCGCCGGCCGCCAGGCCGCCGGCGGCGGCCAGCACCTTCTCGGCGCGGAAGCGTTCGATCTCCTTCTCGGCGTCCTTCAGCCGGCCCAGCATCCCGGAGACCCGCTCGGGCAGCTCCTCCGGGCGCCCCTTGACCAGCTCGGTGAGCTGGGCGACGACCGTGTGCTCGCGGGCCAGGAAGCGGTAGGCGTCCACACCGACCAGGGCCTCCACCCGGCGCACGCCGGAGCCGATGGACGACTCGCCGAGCAGCTTGACCAAACCGAGCTGGGCGGTGTTGTGCACGTGGGTGCCGCCGCACAGCTCCTTGGAGTAGTCCCCGATGGTGACCACGCGCACTCGGTCGCCGTACTTCTCGCCGAACTCGGCGATGGCGCCCTGCTTCCTGGCCTCGTCCATCGACATCACCTCGGCGGTGACGTCGAGTTCACGGGCCAGCACCTCGTTGATCTTCTGCTCGACGTCCGCGAGGACGCTGCCGGGCACGGCGGCCGGGGAGCCGAAGTCGAAGCGGAAGCGGCCCGGCGAGTTCTCCGAGCCGGCCTGCGCGGCGGTCGGGCCCAGGGCGTCGCGCAGCGCCTGGTGCGTCAGGTGGGTGGCGCTGTGGGCGCGGGCGATGGCCCGGCGGCGCTGGATGTCGATCTGGCTCTGGACGCCCGCGCCGAGCGTCACCTCGCCGACCAGGACTTCACCCTTGTGGACGATGACGCCGGGGACCGGCTGCTGGACGTCGCGGATCTCCACGAGGGCGCCGGAGTCCAGCCGCAGGCGCCCGGTGTCGGCGAGCTGGCCGCCGCCCTCGGCGTAGAAGGGGGTGCGGTCGAGCACGACCTCCACCTCGTCGCCCTCCTCGGCGGCGGGCGAGGAGACGCCGTCGACCAGCAGCCCGACGACGGTGGCCTCGCCGGCCGTCGCGGAGTAGCCGATGAACTCCGACGCGCCGGCGGCGTCCGCGACCTCGCGGTAGGCGGACAGGTCGGCGTGCCCCTGCTTCTTGACGCGGGCGTCGGCCTTGGCGCGGTCCCGCTGCTCCTTCATCAGACGCCGGAAGCCCGTCTCGTCCACCGACAGGCCCTGCTCGGCGGCCATCTCCAGGGTCAGGTCGATCGGGAAGCCCCAGGTGTCGTGCAGCAGGAACGCCTTGTCGCCCGGCAGGACCGTGCCACCCGCCGTCCTGGTCTCGGTGACGGCGGAGTCGAAGATGTTGGTGCCGGCCTTCAGCGTCTTCAGGAACGCGGCCTCCTCGGCCCGCGCGACCGTCTCGATGCGCTTGCGCTCGGTCAGCAGTTCCGGGTAATGCTGACCCATCGCGCCGAGGACCACGTCGACCAGCTCCCCGACGACGGGCTCGGTGGCGCCGAGGATGCGCATGTTCCGGATGGCGCGGCGCATGATGCGGCGCAGCACATACCCGCGGCCCTCGTTGCCCGGGGTGACGCCGTCACCGATGAGCATCACGGAGGTGCGCATGTGGTCGGCGACCACGCGCAGCGACACGTCGGAGTCCTCGCCGGCGCCGTAGGCCACGCCGGTCAGTTCGCCCGCCTTGTCGATGACGACGCGCAGGGCGTCCGTCTCGTACATGTTGCGCACGCCCTGGAGGATCATCGCCAGGCGCTCCAGGCCGAGACCGGTGTCGATGTTCTTGGCCGGCAGGTCCCCGAGGATCGGGAAGTCCTCCTTGCCCTCGCCCGGCCCGCGCTCGTACTGCATGAAGACCAGGTTCCAGAGCTCCACGTACCGCTCGTCGTTGACCGCGGGGCCGCCCTCGGGGCCGAACTCCGGGCCGCGGTCGTAGTTGATCTCGGAGCAGGGGCCGCAGGGGCCGGGGACGCCCATGGACCAGAAGTTGGGGCCCATGCCCAGGCGCTGGACGCGCTCGGCGGGGACACCGATGACGTCGCGCCAGATCCGCTCGGCCTCGTCGTCCTGCTCGTAGACGGTGATCCACAGCCGCTCGGGGTCCAGGCCGTAACCGCCGTCGCCCACCGGGGTGGTCAGCAGCTCCCAGGCGTAGCGGATGGCGCCTTCCTTGAAGTAGTCGCCGAACGAGAAGTTGCCGCACATCTGGAAGAAGGTGCCGTGCCGGGTGGTCTTGCCGACCTCCTCGATGTCCGGCGTGCGCACGCACTTCTGCACGCTGACCGCGCGCGGGTGGGGCGGGGTGGCCTCGCCCAGGAAGTACGGCTTGAACGGCACCATGCCCGCGGGGACCAGCAGCAGTGTCGGGTCGTCCGCGATCAGCGACGCCGACGGCACGACGGTGTGCCCGCGCTTCTCGAAGAAGCTCAGCCAGCGACGGCGGATTTCAGCCGACTCCATCAGCGGTCCTCTTTTCCGTACTCAGCGGCGGCCCGGTGTCCGGGGGCCGCGGTGATGTCGGGGGCCCGGCCGAGCTGGGCGCGTCGGGCCGGCGGGGGCAGCGTCCGGCCGTCGTGGCCGGGCTCTTCGGGGCCGACGCCCAGGGCCTCGTTGAGCTCGTCCTCCCGCTGGGCCATCCCGGCCCGGACATCGAGGGCGAACTCCCGGGCCCGGTGGCCGGCCGCGACGGCGCGGTCCGCGGCCCGGGCGGCCAGGCTTTCGGGCGTGAGGCGGCGCAGCGTGCGCTGGACCTTGGTGGTGGCCCAGACGCCGGCGGCGGCGCCGGTGGTGAACCAGAACGCGCGGCGGATCACGGGGGATCAGTCCTTTCCCGGCCGGCGGCGCCGGGCGGCAGGCACCCGCCGGGCCACGACGGGAGGCTCGACGGGCCGCGGGGCGCCGCGGCGGCGCAGGGCCCGGCGCACTCCGTAGCCGAAGGCGGCCACCTTCACCAGCGGCCCGCCGAAGGTGGAGGCGACGGTGGCGGACAGCGCCGAGGCGTTGGCGGCGACGTCCTGGACGTCGACGGCGATCGCCTCCACCCGGTCGAGCTGCGTCTGCGCGGAGCGCACGGTCTGCGACGCCTCGCCGAGCAGCGGAACGGCCTGCTCGGTCACGCCGTTCAGCAGCCTGGTCGCCGCTCGCAGGGTCTGGGCGAGCCGGACCAGCGCCACCGCGAGGAACGAGACCAGGATCGCCCAGAAGACGGCCACCAGCAGGCCGGCCACTTCTCCACCGGACACGAACGCACCGCTTCCCTCGGACGGGTTGTTTCTGGACAGCTTTCGGGTCGGCCGCCGCTCGCCTGGGCTGGCGGCCCGTTCCGCGTGCGGCGGCAGATCCCGACCTTATCGCGCCCGGCGCCCGCGCTCGTACCGCATTCCGGCGTCCCTGCCAAGGGCGGCGGCCCACAATTGTACGTTCTGCATACCTCCGAGTACGCTGCGTGTCTCATGCGAGGCTTTCAGGGCTCCGAGCCTCCGGCTCGGGAGACTCCGGGGATGGGGTGCCGGCGGGGCAACCTTCCCGCGGAGCTCACCAGGTTCATCGGCCGGCACACCGAGGTGGCCGCGCTGATGCGGGAGTTGACGACGTCCCGGCTGGTCACGGTGACCGGCGTGGGGGGCGTTGGGAAGTCGCGCTGCGCGATCCAGGCCGCCCGGCAGGCGCAGGAACGCTTCTCCGACGGGGTCTGGCTGGTGGAGCTGGCCACCGTCCGCGACCCCGAACTCCTGGAACACGCCGTGGTGGAGGCGCTCGGCCTCACCGACCACACCGGCCGCCCGCCGCGCGTGGTGCTCGTCGAGCGGCTGGCGCAGCGGCGGTTGCTGCTGGTGCTGGACGGCTTCGAGCACCTGGTGGAGCAGTCGGCCGCGCTCGCGCACGAGCTGCTGCGGTCGGCGCCGGGACTGCGGGTGCTGGCCACCGGGCGCTGCCCGCTCGGCGTGGCGGGTGAGCGGCTCTACCCGCTGGCCCCGCTCGACGCGCCGGCCCCCGGCTCCGGGGAGGCCAGCACGCTGGCGCCGCTGAGCGAGGCCGCCTGGCTGTTCGCCGAGCGGGCCGCCGCCGTGCTGCCGGGCTTCACGCTGGACGAGAAGAACCACAGGCTCGTCGCCGACCTGTGCCACCGGCTCGACGGCATCCCGCTGGCGCTGGAGCTGGCCGCGGGGCGGCTGCGCACGCTCTCCCTGGACCAGACGCTGCACCGGCTGGACGACCGGTTCCGGCTCCTGATCGGCGGCAGCCGCGGCGCGCCGCCGCACCACCAGACGCTGCGCACGGCCATCGGCTGGAGCCACGAGCTGTGCACGCCCGCGCAACGGCTGCTGTGGGCGCGGCTGTCGGTCTTCGCCGGGCACTTCGACCTGGAGGCCGCGGAGTACGTCTGCTCGGGGCCCGATCTGCCGGCCGAGGAAGTCCTCGACGTGCTCACCGAGTTGGTCGCGCAGTCGGTGGTGAGCCGCGACGACGCGGCGTCCGGGGTGCGGTACCGGATGCTCGACACACTGCGGGCGTACGGCGCGGACTGGCTGGCGGCGACCGGCGACACGGACCGGCTGCGGCGGCGGCACCGGGACTGGTGCACGGGGCTGGTGACCTGGTGCGAGCTGGAGTGGTTCAGCCCACGCCAGGCGCAGGTGGCGCGGCGGATCGACGACGAGATGCCCAATCTGCGGGCCGCGCTCGACTTCGCCCTGAGCGACGCGGAGGACGCGCGGCTCGGGCTCTACCTGGCCGCCACGATGGCGTTCTGCTGGATCGGCTGCGGGCGGCTGAGCGAGGGCCGGATCTGGCTGGACCGGGCGCTCGAACTGCGCACCGACCACGCGGAGACGCGCCTGAAGGCGCTGTGGGTGGCGGGCTATGTCGCGGTGCTCCAGGGCGACCCGGAGACGGCGGTGCGGGCGCTGCACGAGTGCCAGGAGAGCGCGGAGCGCACGGGCAACGCGCGGGCCGCCGCGTACAGCCTGCACCGCACCGGCTGCCTGGCGCTGATCCAGGACGAGACGCAGCGGGCCGAGCGGCTGCTGCGGGCGGCGCTGGACCGTTTCGAGGAGGCCGGGGAGCTCAACAGCGACGTGCTGATGTGCCAGGCCCAGCTGGCCATGGCCATCGCCTTCCAGGGCGACCTGCCGGGGGCCGTGGCGCTGTGCGAGGAGGCCAGGGAGGTGGCCGACGAGCACGGTGAGCGCTGGGCGCGGACCTACTCGCTGTACGTGCTGGCCTTCGCGGCCTGGAGCCGGGGTGACACGGGCACCGCGCGGGCTCTGCTGGAGGAGTCCCTGCCGGTGAACTACGCCTTCCGGGATCTGGTGGGCACGGTGCTGGCCCTGGAGCTGCTGGCGGGGATCACGGCCACCGAGGGCGACCCGGCGGAGGCGGCCGTGCTGCAGGGCGCGGCGGGCAAGCTGTGGGAGTCGGTGGGGATGCAGCTCTTCGGTTCGAAGGCGTTCAACGCGCCGCACGTCGCCTGCCGGCAGCATCTGCTGCGGCGGCTGGGCGGGGCGCGGTTCGGGGAGTGCGTCCACGAGGGCGAACAGCTGAGCACCGACCGGGCCGTGGCCCGCGCGCTGCGCCGCCGGCCCGGGGAAAGCGGCGCGCACGCCGGGGCCCAGGCGCCCAGGGAGCTGCCGGGGCGCCGGGAGCCCGCTCCGCCGGCCCTGCCGCCGGCTCCCCGCCGGGAGGGCGGGGAGCCGGAGCGGTCGGCCGGCGGTCAGCGGGCGTAGAACTCCACGACGAGCTGTTCGTCGCAGATCACCGGGACCTCGCCGCGGTTCGGGTCGCGGTCAAGGCGGAAGGCCAGCGCCTCCAGGTTGACCTGGAGGTAGCGCGGGGTCTCGCCCTCGCCCGCGTAGCCACCCTCGCGGGCGACCAGGAACGGGTGCTTGGCACGGCTGCGTTCGCGCACGGTCACGACGTCCTCGGGGCTGACGCGGAAGGACGGCTTGTCCACCTTGCGGTCGTTGACGGCGATGTGGCCGTGCACGACCATCTGGCGAGCCTGGTAAATGGTACGGGCCAGGCCGGAGCGCAGCACGAGGGCGTCCAGCCGCCGCTCCAGCTCGATGATGAGCGCCTCGCCGGTCTTGCCCGACACCTTGCGGGCGCGCTCGTAGGCGCGGACCATCTGCCGCTCGCTGATGTCGTACTGGGCACGCAGACGCTGCTTCTCCAGCAGTCGGACCTTGTAGTCGCTGCTCTGCTTCCGGCCGCGCCCATGCTCGCCGGGCGGATAGGGGCGCCTCTCGAAGTACTTGACGGCCTTCGGGGTGAGCGCGATGCCCAGGGCACGCGACTTCTTGACCTTGGGACGCGACTGGTTCACGTTGAACGGACCTCCGTGTAAGTTAGGTGAGCCTTACCTTAGCTGAGGAGTGCGCATGATTCGACCTGGGAAGCCCGCGCCCGGCGCCGGACGCCGAAGCCAGGAACACCGGGAAGGGGGCCAGCCGCGCCCCGGCGACGACACCCGGCAGCCGACGGCGGCCGAGCGCGTGCGCACACTCCTGGAGTCCAACGCCTCCGCCGCGCTCGCCATTCCGGGACTGGGGGCACCCCCGGGAAGCGACGCAGGGAAGGGCAAAACCAATGAACTCGGGCATACCGTCCCCGAGTCGCGCGCGGTCATGCCCTCGGGCGACGTGCTGGTGCTGATCCCGTCCCGGTCTCCGGCCGCGCGCGCCGTGGCGCACGCGCAGGACGACGACGTGACGGCCGTGATGGAGATCACGGACGTCGCCCCCGTCGCGGTGCCCTACCGGATCCGCGGGCGCGGCTGGGTGGCCGGCTGGCTCACCCCGGTGACGGGCGAGGCGTGGGCCGCCGGCATCCGGCTCCTCACCGAACGCCATCCCGGCGGCCCCGTCCCGGGGCCCGACTGGACGCTGCTGCGCCTGGAGGTGGGCGAGGCGTACACCGACGATCTGTGGGGCGCCGCATACGTGGAGCCGGACGAGCTGGCCGACGCCGAGCCCGATCCGCTGGCCCGCCACGAGGCCGAACTGCTCCAGCACATGGCCGCCGCGCACGGACCCGAACTCCGCTCGCTGTGCGCGCTGCTGGGCGACCGGGGCGCCGGCTGCGCGGCCTGGGAGGCGGTCACCCCGCTCGGGCTCGACCGGTTCGGCCTGCGGGTGCGCTTCCGGGCGGGGAGCGCGTGCTTCGACGCGCGCTTCGAATTCCCCGAGCCCGTCCGGGACATCAGCCGGCTCCGGCACGCCCTGCGATGGCTCTTCGAGGCCGCGGCGGCCGACTGAGCCCGGCGGGCGCCTCGCTTCAGGATTCCTCGCGCGGCTCCCCGGAGCCGGTCAGGCGGCGGCGGACCCGGTCGAGAATCTCCCCGAACCGGGCCTCCGCGCCGTGCCGCGTCGGCCGGTAGTACCGCTTGCCGTGCACCGCGTCCGGCGCGTACCGCTGGGCCGCGATGCCGCCGGGCACGTCGTGCGGATACTGATAACCCGCGCCGTGGCCCAGCCGCTTGGCGCCCTGGTAGTGACTGTCGCGCAGATGCGCGGGCACCGGGCCGGCCAGCCCGGCTCTGACGTCCGCCTGGGCCTCGCCGATGGCGACCACCGCGGCGTTCGACTTCGGGGCGAGCGCGAGCGCGATCGTGGCGTGCCCGAGGGTGATGGCCGCCTCGGGGAAGCCGATGAGCGCCACCGCCTGGGCCGCCGCCACCGCCGTGGGCAGCGCGGTCGGGTCGGCCATGCCGATATCCTCGCTGGCGGAGATCATCAGCCGTCTGGCGATGAACCGGGGGTCCTCCCCCGCCTCGATCATGCGGGCCAGATAGTGCAGCGCGGCGTCCACGTCCGAGCCCCGGATCGACTTGATCAGCGCGCTGGCCACGTCGTAGTGCTGATCGCCGTCCCGGTCGTACCGCACCGCCGCGCGGTCCACCGCCTCCTCCAGCGTGGCGAGGGCGATCTCCTCCTCGCCCTTGGCGAGGGCCGCGCCCGCGCCCGCCTCCAGCGCGGTCAGTGCCCGCCGCGCGTCGCCGCCGGCGATCCGCAGCAGATGCTCCTCGGCGTCCGCCGCCAGCGAGACGGCGCCGCCCAGCCCCCGCTCGTCCGCCACCGCCCGGCGCAGCAGTCCGCGCAGGTCGTCCTCGGTCAGCGACTCCAGGGTGAGCAGCAGGGAACGCGACATCAGCGGCGAGATCACCGAGAAGTGCGGATTCTCCGTGGTGGCCGCGATCAGGGTCACCCACCGGTTCTCCACGGCGGGGAGCAGGGAGTCCTGCTGGGCCTTGCTGAAGCGGTGGATCTCGTCCAGGAAGAGGACCGTGTCCCTGCCGTACGCGCCGGAGGAGCGGCGCGCGCCGTCGATGACGGCCCGCACCTCCTTCACCCCGGCGGTGATGGCCGACAGCTCCACGAACCGCTTCTCCGTGGCCTGGCTGACCACATACGCCAGCGTGGTCTTGCCGGTGCCGGGGGGACCCCACAGGATCACCGACGACGGCCCGGCCGGCCCCCCACCGCCCTCGCCGACCAGGCGGCGCAACGGCGATCCCGGGCGCAACAGATGCCGCTGCCCCACGACGTCGTCCAGGGTGCGCGGGCGCATCCGCACGGCCAGCGGCCTGGCGGTGAGATCCTTCTCCGCGCGCTCCTCGGCCGCGGCGGTGAACAAGTCCTCGGGCTCCACGTCACCGACCCTAAGCCACGGCACCGACAGCGCCGCCCGCGCCGGTCAGCTCGTCCAGAAGTCCCACCAGCGCGTGAGGATCAGCATGCCGATGACGGCGATGTGCACCGCCGGGATCAGCCAGTGGAACTCCTCCAGCGCGGAGCGCACTCCCGCCGGCGCGGGCAGGAAGCCGTGCCGCACGGTGTGCAGCGTCGTGTACCAGAACATGACGATCGTGGCCGCCCAGGCCAGACAGCACCACAGGCACAGGGCGTTGATCTCGTACAGCGACTGGTACTGGAGCCAGGTGCAGAACGCGACGCCGAAGAGCGTGCCGGCCTGCAGGCCGAGCCAGAACCAGCGCCGGTAGCGCGCGCCGGCCAGCAGGCCCATGCCGATGGCGATCACCATGCCGTACGTGACCATGCCGAGCATCGGGTTGGGGAAGCCGAACACCTCCGCCTGGTCGCTCTCCATGATGCTGCCGCAGGAGACGACGGGGTTGAGGCTGCAGGCGGGGGTGAAGTCCGGGTCCTCCAGCAGGTGGAACTTGTCCAGGATGATGACCCAGGAGGCCAGCACCCCGGCGAGGCCGGTGATCACCAGCGTCAGCGCGAAGGCGCGTCCGGCGCCGACGCCCGGCCGTTCGTCCCCGCCGCGCGCCGGCCCGTCGGTGCGCTCCACGTCCATCGCCGATGTCACCATCTCCGCCTGTCCATTCCGTCCGTCCCGGTACGGCCTCATTGTGCCTCAGTGACACAACGCCTACGGAGCGGCACTGTCAACCCGCCGCGGGGCCGGCCGGTCCGGCGGACGGCCCCCCGGCCGGCGTCAGGCGAGCCGGCCACGCAGTTCGTCCACCACCGACTCCAGGGCGACGGGCGCCTGTTCGCCACTGACGAGGTCCTTGAGCTGCACGACGCCCTCGGCCAGGTCCCGATCGCCCGCCACCAGGGCGAACCGGGCGCCGCTGCGGTTGGCCGACTTCATCGCCGACTTGACGCCGCGCCCGCCGTACGCGAAGTCCGCCGCCACCCCGGCCCGCCGCAGCCCGGTCACCACGGCGAACAGCGCCCGCCGCGCCTCCTCGCCGAGCGGGACGGCGAACACATCGGTGGCCGACGGGAGTTCGAGCTCGATGCCCTCGGCGCGCAGCGCCAGCACCGTGCGGTCCACACCGATCGCCCAGCCGACGGACGGCAGCGGCGGGCCGCCGATCATCTCGGACAGGCCGTCGTAGCGCCCGCCGCCGCCGACGGCGGACTGCGAGCCGAGCCCGTCGTGGACGAACTCGAACGTAGTGCGGGTGTAGTAATCCAGCCCGCGCACGAGCCGGTCGTCATCCGTGAAGGCGACCCCGGCCTCGGTGAGCAGCTCCCGCACCCGCTCGTGGTACTCCTTGCACGCCTGGCACAGGTGGTCGCGCATCAGGGGCGCGCCGGTGAGCTGCCGCCGCACGCCCTCCCGCTTGTCGTCCAGCACCCGCAGCGGGTTGATCTCGATCCGCCCGCGGGTCTCCTCGTCCAGATCCAGGCCCCGCAGGAACGACTGGAGCGCGGCCCGGTAGGCGGGGCGGCACTCACGGTCGCCCAGCGAGTTCAGCAGCAGGCGCACGTTCCGCAGGCCGAGCGACCGGTAGGCGTCGGCGGCCAGGATGACCAGCTCGGCGTCCAGGGCCGGGTCCTCGGTGCCGATGGCCTCGGCACCGACCTGCGAGAAGTGCCGGTAACGGCCGGCCTGCGGGCGCTCGTACCGGTAGTAGGTGCCCGAATACCACAGCTTCACCGGCAGGTTGCCCGCGCGGTGCAGGCTCGACTGGAGGGCGGCGCGCAGCACGGAGGCGGTGCCCTCGGGGCGCAGCGCGAGACGGGTGCCGCCCTTGGTGGTGAGCGTGTACATCTCCTTGGTCACGATGTCGGTGGACTCGCCGACACCGCGGGAGAAGAGCTCGACGTGCTCGAAGCCGGGCGTCTCCGCATAGCCGTATCCGGCGCGGCGCACCGGGGCGGCGAGCGCCTCGCGCACCGCGAGGACGGCGGCGGAGTCCGGGGGGATCAGGTCGTACGTGCCCTTGGGGGCGGAAAAGGTGCTCACGGAGAAAGGTTCACAATCCTGGTCGCGGGGCCGCCGCGTCGGCGGCTCCCGGGCCGGCGGCCAGCTCCCGGAGATACGGGTTGCCGACGCGCTCGCGGCCGATGGTGGTCTGCGGGCCGTGCCCGGACAGCACCACGGTCGAGTCATCGAGCGGCAGGCAGACACGCGCCAGCGACCGCAGGATCTCGGCGTGGTCACCGCCGGGGAGATCGGTGCGTCCGATGGAGCCGGCGAAGAGCAGGTCGCCCGAGAACAGGACCGGCGGGATGTCGGCCTGGTCGGGCAGCCGGAAGGTCACCGACCCCTGGGTATGGCCCGGGGCGTGCGCCACGGTGAGCGACAGCCCGGCGAGCGTCAGCTCGGCCCCGTCGGTCAGCTCCCGCAGGTCGTCGGGCTCGCCCACGGTCAGCTCGCCCAGCAGCGGCTGGCCGATGCGCATGCCCAGCGCCTTGCCGGGGTCGCTGAGCATGTACCGGTCCGCCGGGTGGATCCAGGCGGGCACGTCGTGGGCGCCGCAGACGGGGACGACCGAGGCGACGTGGTCGATGTGGCCATGGGTGACAATGACCGCCACCGGCTTCAGCCGGTGCTTGGCGATCGTCTCGGCCACTCCGGGCGCCGCCCGGTGGCCGGGATCGATGATCACGCATTCCTCGCCGGCGGCGGGCGCGACCAGATAGCAGTTGGTCCCCCAGGCCCCGGCGGGGAAGCCAGCGATCAGCACGGTCGTCCTTCGGTCGTCGTCGTGGGCGGGCTGCCGGCTCAGAGCCTACCGGCGGCGGTGCGGCGGGTGCGAACCCGTATACGGTGACGCCACGAGACGACGAGACGACAAGGGGAGAGCGCGGTGGTCAGCAAGGATCAGCGGCGCAAGCAGCTCGCGCGGGCGAAGTGGGATCGGCAGCAGGCACGCCGGTTCGACCGGGCACGGAAGGGCCGACGGCTCCGCGTGCTGCTCTCCGTCCTCCTGGTGGTGCTGATCGCGGGCGGCGTGACCGCCTTCGTGATGCTCACCGGGGACGACGGGACGTCCGACGAGGCGGCGGACGGCGAGCCCACCGAGGAGCCGAGCGCCCCGGAGGACCCGTGCGACGAGCCGGCGGCGGGCGATCCATCGACCGCGCAGTGGGACGCCGAGCCGGAGATGTCGGTGGACACCTCCGTCGACCACGTCCTGCGGCTCGCGACCACCTGTGGCGAGATCGAGATCACGATGGACACCGAGGCGGCCCCACACACGGTGAACTCGTTCGCGTTCCTGGCCGGTGAGGGCTTCTTCGACCACTCCCCCTGCCACCGGCTGGTGACCGAGGGCATCCACGTGCTCCAGTGCGGGGACCCGCAGGGCACCGGGCAGGGCGGCCCGGGGTACACCATCCCGGACGAGAACCTGGACGACCCGGCCCTGGAGGGCGGCGTCTACCCGGCGGGCACCGTGGCCATGGCCAACCAGTACGACGCCTCCGCCGACGCCGGCCGGGACACCGGCGGCAGCCAGTTCTTCCTGGTCTACCAGGACAGTCCGCTCCCGCCGGATTACACACCGTTCGGGAAGGTGACGGCCGGGCTCGACGTGCTGGAGCTGATCGCGGAGACGGGCGCGGCCCCGGCCGACCCGACGACCGGCAACACCGCGCCCTACGCCACGGTCGTCATCGAGGAGGCCACGGTGGAACCGGTGAATCCGTAGGCGGCGCCCGCCCCACCCGTAATTTCCGCCCGGCAAGGTGCGGACAGCCGGGCGGCCTGTCGCCTATGTTGGCGTTGTGCAGGGTGCCACGCCGGTCAGGCGGGGAGAGAACAAGCCGGTGGACCCGGACGAGAACTGTGTGCGGTGCCGGGGGCGTCACGCCCTGTCGCGCGCATCGAACGAGGAGGCGCTGTGAGCAGCGAGCCGTGGGGTCGCGTCGATGAGACAGGGACCGTGTACGTACGGACGGCGGACGGCGAGAAGGCCGTCGGCAGCTGGCAGGCGGGTTCCCCCGAGGAGGCGCTCGCCTATTTCGAGCGCAAGTACGAGGGTCTGGTCGTCGAGATCGACCTGCTGGAGCGCCGGGTGCGCACGACGGACCTGGCGGCCAAGGACGCCATGGCCGCCCTCGGTCACCTGCGCGAGCAGGTGACCGAGGGACACGCGGTCGGCGACCTGGCGGCCCTCGGCCGGCGTCTGGACGAGCTGGTCGCGGTGGTGGACGCCCGCCGCGAGGAGCGGAAGGCGGCCCGCGCCCGGCAGAACGAGGAGGCCAGGTCCGCCAAGGAGACGCTGGTCGCGGAGGCCGAGGAGCTGGCGGCGAGCGAGCAGTGGCGCACGGCCGGCGAACGGCTGCGGGCGCTGGTCGACATCTGGAAGGGCCTGCCCCGGCTGGACCGCAAGGCCGATGACGAGCTGTGGCACCGTTTCTCCCAGGCGCGCTCCGCCTTCTCCAAGCGCCGCAAGTCGCACTTCGCCGCCCTGGACTCGCAGCGCGAGGAGACCCGGCGCCGCAAGGAGAAGCTGATCGCCGAGGCGGAGGCGCTGTCGGACTCGACGGACTGGGTGACGACCGCCGCGCGCTACCGCGACCTGATGCAGGACTGGAAGGCGGCGGGCCGGGCCCACCGGGACGTGGAGGAGGGCCTGTGGACCCGGTTCCGGGCGGCACAGGACGTCTTCTTCCAGGCCCGCAGCGAGGCGTTCGCGGAGCGGGACGCCGAGCAGCGCGACAACCTGGCCCGCAAGGAGCTGCTCGCGGCCGAGGCCGAGAAGCTGCTGCCGATCACCGACCTGAAGTCGGCCCGGGCGGCGCTGCGGTCGATCGGTGAGCGCTGGGAAGCCATCGGGCACGTGCCGCGCGACGCCAGGCCGGCGATCGAGGGCCGGATGGCCGTCGTCGAGCGGGCCATCGCGGAGGCGGAGGAGACCGAGTGGCGGCGGACCAACCCGGAGGCGCGGGCCCGGGCGGCCGGGCTGACCGGCCAGCTCCAGGACGCCGTGGACCGGCTGCGCGAGCAGGCGGAGCGGGCGCGCGCCCAGGGCAACACGGCGAAGGCCGACAAGCTGGAGCAGGAGCTGGCCGGCCGGCAGGCCCTGCTCGACCAGGCGCTCAAGGGGCTCCAGGAGTTCGGCGGCTGATCCGTCGGCCCCCGTGACGGCGGCGGGGGGCGGGGCACACACCGTGCCTCGCCCCCGCCGTCGTCGTGTCGTGTCCGGGCTCTCAGGGCCGGCGCGGTGAGGACGTCACCCGGTAGACGTCGTAGACGCCCTCGACGCCGCGTACCGCCTTCAGGACGTGGCCCAGGTGCTTGGGGTCGCCCATCTCGAACGTGAACCGGGAGATGGCCACCCGGTCGCGGGACGTCTGCACGGCGGCGGACAGGATGTTGACGTGCTGGTCGGACAGCACCCGCGTGACGTCCGAGAGCAGCCGGGACCGGTCCAGCGCCTCGACCTGGATGGCGACCAGGAAGACGGAGGACTGGGTGGGCGCCCACTCGACCTCCAGGATGCGGCCCGGCTCCTGGGTGAGGGAGTCCACGTTGACGCAGTCGGCGCGGTGCACCGAGACACCGTTACCCCGGGTGACGAAGCCGATGATCGGGTCGCCGGGCACCGGGGTGCAGCAGCGGGCGACCTTGACCCACACGTCGTCCACGCCCTTGACGACCACGCCCGGGTCCATGTGGGCCCGTCGCTTGCCGCGCACCGGGACGGGCGGCGCGCCCTCCGCGATGTCCTCGTTGGCCGCCTCCTCGCCGCCGACCGCCTGGACCAGCTTCTGCACGACGCTCTGCGCCGAGACGTGGCCCTCGCCGATGGCGGCGTAGAACGAGGAGATGTCCGGATAGCGCATCTCGTGCGCCAGAGTGACGAGGGAGTCGCCGCTCAGCACGTGCTGGATGGGCAGGTTCTGCTTGCGCACCGCGCGGGCGATGGAGTCCTTGCCCTGCTCGATGGCCTCGTCGCGGCGCTCCTTGGAGAACCAGCCGCGGATCTTGTTGCGGGCACGCGGCGACTTGACGAAGCCGAGCCAGTCGCGGGACGGGCCGGCGCCGTCGGCCTTGGAGGTGAAGATCTCCACGGTGTCGCCGTTGTCGAGGGTCGACTCCAGCGGCACCAGGCGGCCGTTGACCTTGGCCCCTATGGTCCGGTGGCCGACCTCCGTGTGCACCGCGTACGCGAAGTCCACGGGGGTGGCACCGGCCGGCAGCGCGATCACGTCGCCCTTGGGCGTGAAGACGAAGACCTCGTTGCGGGAGAGGTCGAAGCGCAGCGACTCCAGGAACTCCCCGGGGTCCTCCGTCTCCTTCTGCCAGTCCAGGAGCTGCCGCAGCCACGCCATGTCGTCGACGGTGCTGCCGCCGCCCTTCTTCGGCGCGTCCGAGCGGACCTTGGAGGTGCCGGCGACCGCCTGCTGCTTGTACTTCCAGTGCGCCGCGATGCCGAACTCGGCGCGCCGGTGCATGTCGAAGGTGCGGATCTGCAGCTCGACGGGCTTCCCGCCGGGCCCTATCACCGTCGTGTGCAGCGACTGGTACATGTTGAACTTGGGCATCGCGATGTAGTCCTTGAACCGCCCGGGCACCGGGTTCCACCGGGCGTGCACGGTGCCGAGCGCCGCGTAGCAGTCACGGACGGTGTCGACCAGGAGCCGGATGCCCACCAGGTCGTAGATCTCGGCGAAGTCGCGGCCCCGCACGATCATCTTCTGGTAGACGCTGTAGTAGTGCTTGGGCCGGCCGGTGACCGCGGCCTTGATCCGGGCGCCGCGCAGGTCGGACTGCACCTCGTCGATGACGGTCGCCAGGTACTCGTCCCGCTTGGGGGCGCGCTCCGCGACCAGGCGCACGATCTCGTCGTACATCTTCGGGTAGAGGATGGCGAAGGCCAGGTCCTCCAGCTCCCACTTGATGGTGTTCATGCCCAGCCGGTGGGCCAGCGGGGCGTAGATCTCCAGGGTCTCGCGGGCCTTCTGCTCCTGCTTCTCCCGCTTCAGGAACCGCATGGTCCGCATGTTGTGCAGGCGGTCCGCGAGCTTGATGACCAGGACCCGGGGGTCCTTGGCCATGGCGACCACCATCTTGCGGACGGTCTCGGCCTGGGCCGCCTCGCCGAACTTGACCTTGTCCAGCTTGGTGACGCCGTCCACGAGCTGGGCGACCTGGTCGCCGAAGTCCCGGCGGAGGGTGTCGAGGCCGTACTCGGTGTCCTCGACCGTGTCGTGCAGCAGCCCGGCCATCAGCGTGGCGGCGTCCATACCCAGCTCGGCCAGGATCGTGGTCACGGCGAGCGGGTGCGTGATGTACGGGTCGCCGCTCTTGCGCTTCTGGCCGCGGTGCCAGCGCTCGGCCACCTGGTAGGCGCGCTCGATCTGCCGCAGCGCGGCGGTGTCGGCCTTCGGATCGTTGGCGCGGACCACCCGCAGCATGGGTTCGAGGACCGGGTTGTACGCGCTGGAGCGCTGGACGCCGAGCCGGGCGAGCCGGGCCCGCACACGGTTGGAGGAGCCGGAACGGCCGGAGACCCCGGAGACGGCGGGCGCGGGCTGCGGGGCCGCCGGCGTCGGGGTACGCGGGTCCACGCCGTCCCGCCAGCTCAGGGCGGTCGACGGCTTGGCACTCTTCCGCTGCGCTGACGCGAGCGGCTTGGCGTCGTCTGGCAAGGGCACTCCTTCTCGGGCCCTCTCCCGTCCATGGGCGGAACAGGAGAGGGAGCGGTCCTCCGGGCCCTGGTGCGGCCCGAGGAGAGTCCGGCCGGGAAACGATCGGACTGCCATGGTAACGAGCCCTGGCGCGTCACTCCCGCTCAATCGGCGCACAGACCAGGGCGCCCGCTTGACGGCGGGCGCCCTGGTGTGTGAGCGGAAGGGATCAGACGGTGATGAGGGCCTGGTAGGGGGCATCGCCCAGCGCGGGGAGCACTCGTTCGCGCCCTGCGAGAAATCCGAGCTCCATCAGCACGGCGAGCCCCGCCACGCGCGCCCCCGAGCGCTCGATCAGGCGCAGGGACGCCTCGGCGGTGCCGCCGGTGGCCAGCACGTCGTCCACGACGAGCACCCGGTCCTCGCCGGACAGGTCCTCGGCGTGGATCTCCATCTCCGCGCTGCCGTACTCCAGGTCGTACACCTGGGAGAGCGTGGCGCCCGGGAGCTTGCCCGCCTTGCGGACCGGCACGAAGCCGAGGCCCGCCCGGACGGCGACGGGGGCGGCGAGGATGAAGCCGCGCGCCTCCAGGCCCGCGATCTTGGTGGCACCGTGCGCCAGGGCGAACGCGGCCAGCGCGTCGGTGAGCGCGGTGAACGCCACCGGGTCGGCCAGCAGCGGGGTGATGTCCTTGAAGACGATGCCCGGCTTGGGGTAGTCCACGACATCCCGGATCCGGCTGAGCAGCAGATCCGCCAGCTCACCCGGCTCGTGCGACGCCGGGACCACGGCCGTCACCGCCGCTTCCCCGAGGGACGGCCCCGGCCCCGGCCGCGGGACGGCGGCTGGCGGCGGGGCGCACGCGGGCCCACCGCGCCCCGGACGGCGGCGACCGGCGTGCCGGACCCCTGGCCGAGCGGCTCCTCGTCGTACGGACCGTCGTCCTCCAGCGGCCCGTCCTCCGGCGCGGCGGACTCGTCCTCGTCGTCACGCTTGGCCCGCTTGGCGAGCACCTTCCGGTCCTGGGCCTTGATCGCCGGCTCGCGGGACTTGAGGTCCGCGACGAGCGGGGTGGCGATCATGATCGAGGAGTACGCGCCGGCGGTGAGTCCGACGAACAGCGACAGCGCGATGTCGTTGAGCATGCCGCCGCCCAGCAGACCGCCGCCGATGAACAGCAGCGCGCCGACGGGCAGCAGGGCCACCACCGAGGTGTTGATCGACCGCACCAGCGTGCCGTTGAGGCTGCGGTTGGCCAGCTCGGAGTAGGTGTGGCGGGTCTGCCGGGTGAACTCCCTGGTCTGCTCCTTGAGACCGTCGAAGACCACGACCGTGTCGTAGAGCGAGTAGCCGAGGATCGTCAGCAGACCGATCACCGTGCCGGGCGTGACCTCGAAGCCGACGACGGCGTAGACGCCGACGGTGATCGTGATGTCGTGGACCAGGGCGATGAGGGCCGCCAGGGCCATCCGCCACTCGAAGGCGATGGCCAGGTAGATCACCACGAGCACGAGGAAGATCACCAGGCCGCGCCACGCCTTGTCGGCGATCTGGTCACCCCAGCTGGGGCCGATCACCTCGGCGTTGAGGTCCTCGGTGGCGATACCGAGCTCCTCGGCCAGGGCCTCCCGGGTGGCGTTGGACTGGTCCGTGTCCAGACCGCTGACCTGGATCCGCATCTCGCCGTCGTCGCCGAGCGTCTGGACCAGCGCCTGGCTGCCCGAGACCTCCTCGGCCACCTCACGCGCCTCCTCCACGGACACCTCCGTCGCCGGGGTGGTGAAGACCGCGCCGCCCTCGAACTCGACGCCCATGTGCAGACCGCGCACGGCGAGACCGGCGAAGGCGAGGATGGTGATCAGGATCGAGACGCAGTACCAGATCTTCCGCCTGCGGACGAAGTCGACGCCGACCTCTCCGCGGTACAACCGGGCACCGAGATCGCCGAGCCGTGACATCTCACGCCTCCTTCGGGTCGCTGGGAACGGAAGCGGGAACGGGACGGCGACCGCGCAGCAGTGGCTTGGCACCCAGCCGCGCGGGGTCGAGGCCGGACCAGGAGTGCCCGCTGGAGAAGAACCGCCTGCGGGCCAGCAGGGTCATCAGCGGCTTGGTGAACAGGAAGACGACCACCACGTCCAGGGCCGTGGTGAGGCCGAGCGTGAAGGCGAAGCCCTGCACCTTGCCGACGGTCACCACGAACAGCACGGCGGCGGCCAGGAAGGACACGAAGTCCGAGACCAGGATGGTGCGCCGGGCGCGCGGCCAGGCCCGCTCCACGGCCGGGCGGAGGGTGCGTCCCTCCCGGACCTCGTCCCTGATCCGTTCGAAGTAGACGATGAACGAGTCGGCCGTGATACCGATGGCCACGATCGCGCCGCAGACGGCCGGCAGGTTCAGCGCGAAACCGATCGTCGGGCCGAGCAGCGCCATGATCGTGTAGGTGAGGATGCTGGAGACGACGAGGCTGGCGATCGCGATCAGCGACAGTCCCCGGTAGTACATCAGCATGTAGGCCACGACCAGGGCGAGACCGATACCGCCGGCGATGAGGCCGGCCTGGAGCTGCTCGCCGCCGAGCGTGGCGGAGACGGTGGAGACGCTGGCCTCGTCGAAGCTCAGCGGCAGCGCGCCGTACTTGAGGATGTTGGCCAGGTCCTCGGCCGACTCCTGGTTGAAGCTGCCGGAGATCTCGGCGCTTCCGCCACCGAGCCGCTCGGAGACCGAGGGGGCGGAGACGACCTCGCCGTCGAGCACGATGGCGAACTGGTTCTGCGGCTGGACCTGCTCGGCCAGCTCGGCGGTCACGTCGGCGAACTTCTCGGCGCCGGAGCCGTCGAACTCCATCTGCACGATCCAGCCCTGGCCGCGCTGGGTGTCGAACACCGCGTCGGCGCCGCTGACATCCGTGCCGGGAACGGCGACCGGGCCGAGGATGTACTTGGCGGTGCCGTCGGAGTCACAGGCCACCACGGTGTCCTCGTCCTTGGCCTGCGCCGCCGCCCGGCTCGCCGCCAGGCGGGCCTCCTCGGTGGTGCAGTCGAGCGCGTCGAGCTGGGCCTGGATCTCGGCCGCCTCCTGGGCGGCGGCGTCGTTCTCGGACTCGTCGGCCGTCTCGTCCGTGTCGTCGTCGGCGGCGCGGTAGGAGGCGTAGCCGGCGGTGGTGGCCGAGCCGTCGGCGGTACCCGGAGCGGGCAGGCCCTGGTCCTCGGTACCGGTCCCCTCGTCCGTGGGCTCCTCGGTCGGCTCGTCGGTCGGCTCGTCCGTGGGCTCCTCGGTCGGCTCCCCGGTGTCCTCCTCCTCGGGGAGCGGCTGACCGGCGGCGGCGGAGAGCACCGGCCGGAAGCCCAGCTCGGCGGTGGTGCCGACCTGCTCCCGGGCCTGCTGCTCGTCGGACCCCTTGGGGATGTTGACGATGATGTTCCGGTCGCCCTGGGTCTGGACCTCGGCCTCGGAGACACCGAGGCCGTTGACGCGCCGCTCGATGATGTTGACGGCGGTGTTGAGGTTCGTCGAGTTGATCGCGTCCTCTTCACCCTCGTCGGCGACGGCTTCGAGCGTGATGCTCGTCCCGCCGGCGAGGTCGATGCCCAGCCGGGGCTTGGTGTGGCCGGAGACGAACATGCCTCCGACCAGGGCCGCGATGGCCAGCAGGATCAGCGCGAGCGCCCGCCCGGGGTGGCCCTGGGCTCCCCCGGACCTGACACCCCTCTTCTGTGAGGACCTGAGGTCCTTCTTCGGTGTCGCCACCTTCTCGTCTTCTCTCTGTCCAGCGGCCCGCGACCGAACGATCGCCGCGCGGCTTACGCGGAATGGCTGACGGACGGCCGTGCCGTCACGGTCAGGACTTGGACCCGTTCTCGCCGTCGTCCCCGGCGTCGCGGGTGTCCGCCTCGTCGCCGTCCTCGGACTTGCCCAGCTCCACCCGGCCGTCGCCGTCGGTCTTCCCGGTGTCGGTGGCGTCCCCGGTCAGCGAGGAGGCGTCGTCCGGCACCACGGGGCTGTCGTCGTCCGCGAAGGCGGACTCACCGCTGATGATCCGCTCGTATTCCTCGGCGTCCAGCACGGCGCCGATGGCGTTCTTCGCGAAGAGCGCGTGCACGCCGGGGGAGATCTCCAGCAGCACGGTGTCGTCGCGGACCTCCTTGACCTCGGCGTACATGCCCCCGATGGTCCGGACACCGGTCCCCGGCTCCATCTGGTCGCGCATCTCCATGGCCTGGCGCTGCCGGTTTTTGGCAGATCGAGTCATCAGCAGCATGACACCGATGAGCAGAATGAATGGGAGCAGAAGCGCGATATCCACGATGGAGGAATGTCCTTGTGTTCGGCCGCTGAGTGCGGCCCGTATCCGGGTGGCATGCCGCCCTGAGGGTCGGGCGGCATCGGCGGAGTCTAAGCGAGGCTGCGCCGGGGGAACAACGTCCAGGATGCTATCGGAGTTCCGCACCGGGAAATACCGCCGCTATCACCGCCGTCACGTCCCGAACAACCCCTCTTGTCCGCCGCCGGACGTGGGGCGCGGCGGCTCCAGACCGAGATGGTGCCAGGCGGCCGGGGTGGCGACGCGACCGCGCGGGGTCCTGGCCAGCAGGCCCTCCCTGACGAGGAACGGCTCGGCGACCTCCTCGACGGTCTCCCGCTCCTCCCCCACGGCGACGGCGAGCGTCGACAGGCCCACCGGGCCGCCGCCGAAGAGATGCAGCAGCGCGTGCAGCACCGCGCGGTCCAGCCGGTCCAGGCCCCGGTCGTCCACCTCGTACACGGCCAGGGCCCGGGTCGCCGCCTCCTTGTCGACCAGGCCGTCCGCCCGGACCTGGGCGTAGTCCCGCACGCGGCGCAGCAGCCGGTTGGCGATGCGCGGGGTGCCACGGGAGCGGCCGGCGATCTCCGCCGCGCCCTCCGGGGTCACCTCCACGTTCAGCAACCGGGCGGAGCGGTGGACGACCCGCTCCAGCTCGGCGGGCGCGTAGAACTCCATGTGCCCGGTGAAGCCGAACCGGTCGCGCAGCGGCGGCGGCAGCAGCCCGGCCCGGGTGGTCGCGCCGACCAGGGTGAACGGCGGCAGCTCCAGTGGGATCGCGGTGGCGCCGGGCCCCTTGCCGACGACCACGTCGACCCGGAAGTCCTCCATCGCCATGTAGAGCATCTCCTCAGCGGGCCGCGACATGCGGTGGATCTCGTCGAGGAAGAGCACCTCTCCCTCGGCGAGGGAGGACAGGATCGCGGCGAGGTCGCCGGCGTGCTGGATGGCCGGTCCCGAGGTGATGCGGATCGGGGCGCCCATCTCGGCCGCGACGATCATGGACAGGGTGGTCTTGCCCAGCCCCGGGGCGCCGGAGAGCAGCACGTGGTCGGCGGTCGCCCCCCGGGCGCGCGCGGCGCGCAGCACCAGGTCGAGCTGCTCGCGGACCCGGGTCTGGCCGATGAACTCCCCCAGGTCCTTGGGCCGCAGCGCGGCCTCGACGGCGAGATCCTCACCGTCGGCGGCGGCGCCGACCAGCCGCTCGGGGTCGACGGGCACGTCCTCGTCCCAGCTCATGGTCGTTCGCCTCCTCGCGTCGGTGGATGGACAGGCCGCCCGGGCCGGGCGCGGCGGCGCGCGACGCTCACCTGGCGCGGTTCAGGGTCTGGAGGGCGGCGCGCAGCAGCCGGCCGACGGAGGGCTCGGCGCCGTCGGCCCGGGCGGTGCCGTCCGGCGGGGCGACGGCGGCGATCGCCTGCTCGGCCTCGCGGGGCGCGTAGCCGAGGCCGACCAGCGCGGTGTGCACCTGCTCGCGCCAGTCGGGCGCGCCCGCCGCGCCCACCGCACCCGCCATGGCCCGGGCGGCGGGCGCGCCCGTGCCGACCGGCGCGCCGAGCCGGTCCCGCAGCTCCAGAAGCAGCTTCTGGGCGCCCTTCTTACCGATGCCGGACACCGCCATGAGCGCCTTCTCGTCGCCGGTGGCCACGGCGAGGCGCAGGGCGTCCGGGCTGTGCGCGGCGAGCATGGCCTGCGCCAGGCGCGGCCCGACGCCGCTCGCGGTCTGGAGCAGCTCGAAGACCTGGCGCTCGTCGTCGTCCGCGAAGCCGTAGAGGGTGAGGGAGTCCTCGCGGACGACCAGTGAGGTGGCGAGCCGGGCGGGCTGCCCCAGGCGCAGCTCCGCCAGGGTGCCCGGCGTGCACTGGACGGCGATCCCGACGCCGCCGACCTCGACCACGGCGCGGTCGGGGGCCAGGGCGGCGACCAGCCCGGAGACGAAGGCGATCATGACGGAATGGTGCCCTTCGAGCGGGGTGCGGCGGGGCCGGACCGCGCCGCCGCGCGCGCCCGCCGGAGACGGTCCTGGGCGGGGGCGCGCCAGATATGACAGATGGCCAGGGCGAGCGCGTCGGCCGCGTCGGCGGGCCGGGGCGGCGCGTCGAGCCGCAGCAGGCGGGTGACCATGGCTCCGACCTGCGCCTTGTCGGCCCGGCCGCTGCCGGTGACGGCGGCCTTGACCTCGCTCGGCGTGTGCAGCGCGACCGGCAGCCCGCGCCGGGCGGCGCACAGCATGGCCACGGCGCTGGCCTGGGCGGTGCCCATGACGGTGCGGACGTTGTGCTGGCTGAAGACGCGCTCGACGGCGACCGCCTCCGGCTGGTGCGCGTCGAGCCACTCCTCGATGCCGCGCTCGATCAGCACGAGGCGGTCGGCGGTCTCGGCGGCGGCGGGCGTCCGCACGACACCGACGGCGGCCATCCGCAACGGCCGCCCGGCGGCACCCTCCACGACGCCGACCCCACAGCGGGTGAGCCCGGGATCCACGCCCAGCACGCGCACCGGCACTCCCCCTCACTCGCCACGACAGATCAACTCCGCTGGCAGGCTACCGGCCCCCACCGACAATCCACCCCCGCCGCCCTCACCCGATGGGACGAGAGCCCCCAGGCGGGGAAGGCCCGGCCGGGAAGGGCTAGGCGTCGACCTTCGCCATGACGTCGTCCGGGACGTCGAAGTTCGCGAAGACGTTCTGCACGTCGTCGCTGTCCTCCAGCGCGTCGATCAGACGGAAGATCTTCCGGGCGCCGTCCTCGTCCAGCTCGACCTGCATGGTCGGCAGGAAGCCCGCCTCCGCCGAGTCGTAGTCGATACCGGCCTCCTGGAGCGCGGTCCGCACCGCCACCAGGTCGCCCGCCTCGCTGATCACCTCGTACGACTCGCCCAGGTCGTTGACCTCCTCGGCACCGGCGTCCAGCACCGCGCCCAGCACGTCGTCCTCGGCCAGTCCGCCCTTGGGAACGAGGACGACGCCCTTCCGGTGGAACAGGTACGACACGGAGCCGGGGTCGGCCATGGAGCCGCCGTTGCGGGTCATGGCGACGCGCACGTCCGAGGCGGCCCGGTTGCGGTTGTCCGTCAGGCACTCGATCAGCACGGCGACACCGTTGGGGCCGTAGCCCTCGTACATGATCGTCTGGTAGTCGGCACCACCGGCTTCAAGGCCCGCGCCGCGCTTGACGGCCCGGTCGATGTTGGTGTTGGGCACCGAGCTCTTCTTGGCCTTCTGGATGGCGTCGTAGAGCGTGGGGTTGCCGTCCGGGTCGGCGCCGCCGGTCCGGGCCGCGACCTCGATGTTCTTGATCAGCTTCGCGAACAGCTTGCCGCGCTTGGCATCGATCACGGCCTTCTTGTGCTTGGTGGTTGCCCACTTGGAGTGGCCGGACACAGCGCTGCTCCTTCGATGTCACCGACTTCAAACCCGACGCCGTGATCCTACCGGCCGCCGCCTACCCCGCCGTGCGCACCATCTCGGCGAACAGGGCGTGCACCCGGTGGTCGCCGGTCAGCTCGGGGTGGAACGCGGTGGCCAGCAGGCGGTCCTGGCGGACGGCGACGCTGTGCCCGTCGTACTCCGCGATCGACTCCGCGCGCGGGCCGAGGGACTCGACCCAGGGCGCCCGGATGAAGACACCCTCGACCGGGTCGCCGTCGACGCCGGCGACCCGAACCGCCGCCTCGAAGGACTCGTTCTGCCGCCCGAAGGCGTTGCGCCGGATGATCATGTCGATGCCGCCGATGGTCTCCTGACCCGCGCGCGGGTCCAGGATCTTGTCGGCGAGCATGATCATCCCGGCGCAGGAGCCGTACGCGGGCATGCCGCTCCGCACCCGCTCGCGCAGCGGCTCCAGCAGGCCGAAGACGGCCGCCAGCTTGGACATGGTGGTGGACTCGCCGCCGGGGATGACCAGGCCGTCGACCGCCGCCAGCTCCTCGGGCCGGCGCACGGACGCGGTCCGCGCGCCGACCGCGTCCAGCGCGGCGAGGTGCTCCCGGACGTCGCCCTGGAGGGCGAGGACACCGATGACAGGGGAACTCACGCGCGCCGTGCCTCGCTCACTCACCAGCCGCGAGAGGCGTAGCGCTCGCCCTCGGGCAGAGTGTCGATGTTGATGCCGACCATGGCCTCGCCCAGGCCGCGCGAGACGTCGGCGATGATCTTGGGGTCGTCGTAGAAGGTGGTGGCCTTCACGATCGCGGCGGCGCGCTTGGCCGGGTCGCCGGACTTGAAGATGCCGGAGCCGACGAACACGCCCTCGGCGCCGAGCTGCCGCATCAGCGCCGCGTCGGCCGGGGTGGCCACGCCGCCGGCGGAGAACAGCACGACCGGCAGCTTGCCCAGCTCGGCGACCTCCTTGACCAGCTCGTAGGGGGCCCGCAGCTCCTTGGCGGCGCCGAACAGCTCGTTGTTGTCCAGGCCCCGCAGGCGGGAGATCTCGTTCTTGATCTGCCGCATGTGGCGCACGGCCTCCACGACGTTGCCGGTGCCGGCCTCGCCCTTGGAGCGGATCATCGCCGCGCCCTCGGCGATGCGGCGCAGGGCCTCGCCCAGGTTGGTGGCGCCGCAGACGAACGGCGTGGTGAAGGCCCACTTGTCGGTGTGGTTGACCTCGTCGGCCGGGGTGAGGACCTCGGACTCGTCGATGTAGTCCACGCCGAGCGCCTGGAGGACCTGCGCCTCGACCAGGTGGCCGATGCGGGACTTGGCCATCACGGGGATGGAGACGGCCTCGATGATGCCGTCGATCATGTCCGGGTCGGACATCCGGGCCACCCCGCCGTCCTTGCGGATGTCGGCCGGGACCCGCTCCAGCGCCATGACGGCGACGGCGCCCGCGTCCTCGGCGATCTTGGCCTGCTCGGGCGTGACGACGTCCATGATCACGCCGTTCTTGAGCTGCTCGGCCATGCCGCGCTTGACGCGCGCGGTGCCGGTCTCCGGGGCCTGGGTGGTACTGGGGGACGTGCTGGACACGGATTCGACCTCACTCGACGGAAAGCGCGGAACTCACGACATAAGGAGAACAATGGTTCAACGGGAACCATCGTAGAGCCGTTCGAAAGCGGACCACGAGTGGCGGAGCGCACGAACGGATGCCACCGCCTCGATGACACCGCACGGTGGCCCGGCCGGAAAGGGCCAATCGTCGTTCAGTGGCCCGGTCCTTCGCCTTGTACGGCGTAGTCGTTCAGCGAGGCGGGCGGCTCGTCGTCCATCTCGAAGGCGAGCGGGAACGGCGCGTGTCCGGCCAGCCGGAACCAGCGGACCATGCGGTGCCTGCGCACGGCGCGGGCGGCGCGGACCGCGTCGTTGTGGAAGCGCCGCGCCATCGGCACCCGGCGTACGGCCGCGACCAGCTCCTCGGCGCTGGCCTCGCCGCCGGGGGCGTCGCACACCGCCCTGACCTGGGCCCGCTCCGCGAAGACGGCGCGCAGGGCCTGGCTCAGCTCGCTCTCGGCGACCTCGCGCTGCTCGTCCCGAGCCAGCCGGGCGGCGTGCGCCGCCTGGTAGAGGACCATCGAGGCGGCCGGGTCGAAGACCCCGGCGGTGGCCAGCTCCTGGGCGATGGAGGCGCGGCGCAGGAGCTGGGCGTCCAACGCCGCCCTGGCCGCGTCGATCCGCGCGTGCAGCCGGTCCAGCCGACCGGCGGTCCAGCTGAGATAAAGGCCGAAGAGGACCAGGGCGGCGGCGATCCAGATCACTGTGGTCACGCCCGGTCACCCTACCGGGCCGCGGCGCTGGTCCCCGGCGCCCGGGTTCCCGGGGCCGGGCCGGGCCGACCGTCAGTCGCGGGCGAAGCCGAGCCGGCCGAGCAGCCCGACCCGGTCGTCGGGCGCCACGGCCTCGGCGCCGGCGGTGACCGTCTCGTAGACGGCGAGGATGTCGGCGCCCACCGTGGACCAGTCGAACCGGCGCACGTGGGCGCTGCCGCGCTCGCGCAGCTCGGCCAGCCGTCCGGGGTCGCCCAGCAGCCGCACGGCGGATCGGGCGAGGGCGTCGGCGTCCTCATTGCGGAACAGCTCGCCGGCCCCTCCCCCGTCGAGCACCTGGGCGAAGGCGTCGAGATCGCTGGCGAGCACGGGGGCGCCGGCCGACATGGCCTCGACCAGAATGATGCCGAAGCTCTCGCCGCCGGTGTTGGGCGCGACGTACAGGTCGACGCTGCGCAGCAGCCGCGCCTTGTCCTCGTCGCTGACCATGCCCAGGAACTCGACCCGGTCCCGCAGCGGACGCGGCAGCCCGGCCACGGCCTCCTTCTCGTCGCCGCGCCCGGCGACCAGCAGCCGGGTGTCCGGGCGGGCGGCGAGGATCTTCGGCAGTGCGCGCATGAGAACCGGAAGGCCCTTGCGGGGCTCGTCGATCCGGCCGATGAACCCGATGGTGCCGCCCTGCCACTCGGCCTTGGGCCCGGCGTCGGCGAAGAAGCCGACGTCCACGCCGTTGGGGATGACCACGGCGTCGCCGCCGAGGTGCTCGACCAGGGTGCGGCGGGCGTACTCGCTGACGGCGATGCGGGCGCTGATCTTCTCCAGCGCGGGCTGGAGGATCGGGTAGGCGGCGATCATCGCGCGGGAGCGGGGGTTGGAGGTGTGGAACGTGGCGACGATGGGCCCGCGCGCCGCCCAGCACGTCAGCAGGGCGAGGGAGGGCGCGGCCGGCTCGTGGATGTGCAGCACCTGGAAGTCGCCGTCGTGCACCCAGCGCCGGACGCGGGCGGCGGAGAGGAAGCCGAAGTTGAGGCGGGCGACCGAGCCGTTGTAGGGCACCGGCACGGCGCGGCCGGCGGACACGACGTAGGGCGGCAACGGGGTGTCGTCGTCGGCGGGGGCGAGGACCGAGACGCCGTGCCCGAGCCGGATCAGGTGCTCGGCCAGGTCCCGGATGTGGAACTGCACGCCGCCGGGGACGTCCCAGGAGTACGGGCAGACGATGCCGATCCTCATGACGGCCGCCTCCCTTCGGGCGCTGTCCGGACCGGCGCGGTGTCGGCGGTCCACAGCCGCTGCAGCATGTGCCAGTCCTGCGGGTGCGCGGTGATCTCGGCGGCGAAGGTGTCGGCCAGGGCCTGGGTCATGGCCGCCGTCCGTTCCGCGCGGGTGCCGGTCTCCGGCACCGGGACCGGCGGGTGGACGCGGCCCCTCATCACCGGGGTGTCGTCGAACCACAGGGCGGCGGGCAGCAGCAGCGCGCCCGTCTGCTGGGCCAGCATGGCAGGTCCGGCGGGCATCCGCGCCGTCTCGCCGAAGAACGAGACCTCCACGCCCGAGGCGGACAGGTCGCGGTCGGCGATCAGGGCCACCAGGCCGCCGGCCCGCAGCCGCCGGGCGAGCGTGCCGAACGAGCCGCCGGTGTGCGGCAGCACCTCCATGCCGAGTCCCTCGCGATAGGCGACGAAGCGGTCGTAGAGGCTCTCGGGCCGCAGCCGCTCGGCGACCGTGACGAAGGGGGTGTTCAGCGCGGTGACCAGCCAGGCTCCCGCCAGGTCCCAGTTGCCCATGTGCGGCAGGGCGAGGATGACGCCGCGCCCGCGGGCCAGTCCCTCGGTGAGGTGGCGCATGTCCTCGCCGGCGTAGGACGCCCTGATCCGCTCGGGGCTCCAGACCGGCAGCCGGAAGGACTCGATCCAGTACCGCAGATAGCTGCGCATGCCCGCGCGGGACAGCTCGCGCAGCCGCTCCTCGCCGGCGTCGGGGACGACCCGGGCCAGGTTGGCCTCCAGTCGGCGCACGCCGTCGCCACGTCGGCGCCAGGCGACGTCCGCGGCACGGCGGCCGAGGGCGTTCGCGGCCGGTTCGGGAAGGCGTTTGACGGCGGTCCAGCCGAGTCCGTACAGCCCGTCGGCGAGCCGCTCTCTCATGTCTGGCCGCTTCCCTGCTGCTGCTCGCGCGGGGCCGCCGCGTCCGCTTCGGCGGACTCCCGGCGCACGGTGACGACCCGCTGGATGAGCGTGATCGCGCTGCCGACGGCCACCACCCACAGCGCGGTGGGCAGCAGCACGCCGATGCGCGGCACGTCGAACGTCCGCTCCCAGCCCGCGATTCCGCCGCAGACCAGGGTGATCACGAGCCGTTCGGCACGCTCCACCAGGCCGTTGACGGCCACCGGCAGCCCGATGCTCTCGCCTCTGGCCTTGGTGTACGACACGACCTGGCCGCTGGCGAGGCAGAACAGCGTCACGGCGCAGAGCAGCTGGTTGTCGCCGCCGCCCGCGTACCACAGCGCGATGCCGGTGAAGATCGCCGCGTCGGCCACGCGGTCGAGGGTGGAGTCGAGGAACGCGCCCCAGCGGCTGGAACGGCCGAGCTGGCGGGCCATGTTGCCGTCGACGAGGTCGGAGAAGACGAAGAGGGTGATGACGACGGTGCCCCAGAAGAACTCACCGCGGGGGTAGAAGGCCAGTGCTCCCGCCATCACCCCCGCGGTGCCGATCAGCGTCACCGCGTCCGGGCTCACCCGCAGCCTGAGCAGCAGGGCGGCGAAGGGAGTGAGGACACGCGTGAAGAAGGCACGCGCGTACTTGTTGAGCATGTCCTTGTCCAAAGGTCACAGAGGGGCCGCGTGGTCAGACGGCCGGAGGCCCCATCGTAGCCACGCCCGGGATCCGGTGACGCGGGGCCCGTTGCGAAGGGTGGGAATTCCCCGAGGGGGCGGTGGCGGTCCCCGGCGGCCGTTAGGCTGGGCGCGGGCAGGTGTGCTGAGCCCGTCAGGAGGGAACTGGCCTGACGGCGGCTGGTGTTCGAGGGGTTTCGAGGACTGGGGGTACCGATGGCGGGCCTGGACGACCTGAGGAACGCGGCGGGGGTGGAGTTCGACTTCGCCCCGGGCGCCCAGGTCCCGCTCTCCGGCACGGGGAGCGGGCGGACCGGTGTCAGCCACGCGCTCGCGTCGGTCGTCTACCGGGACGGCGCCCCCGAGGAGATCCGGGAGCCGAACGACGCGGCCGAGGTGAAGGGCGGGCGCTTCTCGCTGCTGGAGCCGAACCTCGGCGAGGCGTTCACCCGCGCGATCGAGACCCGCATGCTCGGCGACAAGCGCAAGCCACTGATCCAGTCGTTCGGCGTCGAGCCCCAGGTCGTGGTGGAGCACGCGCTGGCGGCGAAGCGCGTCCGCAGGCAGCGCGACCGCCGGCTGACGATCCTCATGGCCGTCTTCGGACTGATCTTCCTGCCCGGTGTGCTGATATGGCTCGGGCTGTTCCAGCTGCGCCGCACGCTGGCCGGGTCGCTGGCCCAGCGCGCGGGCGCGTTCGGGCAGGTGCTGCTGGCGGCGGTGTTCGGGCTGGTCGTCCTCCTGCTGCTGGCCCTGCCGGTCTCCGGCATCGTCCAGCTGTACGTGTGGGCGCTGCTGCCCGCGCCGATCATCGGCTGGTTCTGGGCCAAGCAGATCGCCGAGCGCACCGCGCAGAACCTGCGGGCGCACTGGACGGGCCTGCTGGGCGGCAGCGGCACCGGCGCCCGCATCCCGGAGGCGGTCCCGCAGAACCCGAACGACGCGGAGGCGGAGCGGCTGCGGATCGGCCTCGCGAAGCTGTCGGCGGAGCAGAGCAGCAACCTCGTCTACTACGCGGGCCCCAAGGGGATACTGGGCATGGGCGTGCGCTGGGCGAGCTGGCAGCTCGCGGAGGAGCTGCGGCCCCGTGACCCGGGCCGGGACATCGATCCCTTCCGCAGCTGGGACGTCGCCCGGGCGATGGGCGACCAGCTCCGGCTGCTGGAGCGCGGCCCGTTGCACACCGGCGGCTTCACGCCCCCGTCGATAACGCACTGGGTGGTGCGGCACGTCGGCGAGGGCGCCAAGGAGGTGTCCCGCCCCGAGGGACCGACCGCGGACGGGTACAGCTTCAGCAACTTCGAGGTCCAGCGGATCTGCAACGAGCAGCAGTTCGACAGCGGCGACCGGCACTACCTGGGCGTCCAGTTCGTGCTGTGGGACGGCGAGCTGGTCGTCACGCTGATGACCACGGTGACGGTGCTGCACCGCACGCTGCGCATCGAGGTGACCGCGCACGCGCTCGGCCCGATCCACGGCTTCTTCCGCAAGAAGCCGGAGACCAACAAGCGGACGGTGCGGAACGCGCTGCGGCCGTGGAAGAAGGAGGACCAGGTGCTGCCGCTGGTCGACGCCAAGGAAGTGGTGCGACTGGCCGCCCGCGCCCCGCTGACCTGGTTCCCCGCCCGGCTCGACAAGCTGGGCGGCACGATCGCCCTGCCGGAGCCGTTCGGCCTGCGCCACACCTGGGCCACCCCGATGGGGAACAACCGCTTCATGATGGACGACCTGCTGCGCACCCCGACCCCGGTGCTGCGAGTGGCGCACGCGGCGGCGCTGCGGGTGCTGGAGGAGAACGGCGTGGACATCTCGTCGTTCGAGGCCCGCGCCCAGGCGCTCAGCGGTCAGGTGCAGACGGCGGAGCCGAAGCAGGCCGACGAGTACAACCTGTGACCGGCCGCCGGGGCCGCCGGGGCCGCCGGTCCGCGCTCGGGCGTCAGGACGTGGGCCGGACGTCCGGCCAGGCGTCGGCCAGCATCCGCCGGGTGTCGGCCAGGAGCTGGGGCAGGACCCGGGTGTGGCCCACCACGGGCATGAAGTTGGAGTCGCCGCCCCACCGGGGCACCACGTGCTGGTGCAGGTGGGGCGCGATGCCGGCGCCCGCCGCCGAGCCCTGGTTGATGCCGATGTTGAAGCCGTGCGCGCCGGAGGCCCGGCGGATCGCGGTCATGGCCTGCTTGGTCAGCGCGGCCAGCTCCGCGGTCTCCTCGGCCGTGAGGTCCGTGTAGTCGGCGACATGCCGGTAGGGCACCACCAGCAGGTGGCCGCTGTTGTACGGGTAGAGGTTCAGCACGGTGTAGACGGTCTCGCCCCGGACGATGATGAGACCGTCCTCGTCGCTCTTGCCGGGGATCGCGCAGAACGGACAGCCGTCGTCGGCCCCGGGGCCGGTCGGCTTGCCCTCACCTTGGATGTAGGCCATCCGGTGGGGCGTCCAAAGGCGCTGGAACGCGTCCGGCGTCCCCACTCCGATCTGCTGCTCCGGCTCGCTGCTCATGCTGGCCAGCATATGGCGTAGTACGGACGGAGCGGGCCCCGGGGCGGAGGCCCCGGGGCCCGCTCGGCCGGTGTTCCCGGCGCTAGATCTGGACCCGGGCGCGCACGGCCTCGGCGATCTCGCTCAGCGCCTCGGCGCGCGGAATCCCGTTCTTCTGGGAACCGTCGCGGTAACGGAAGCTGACGGCGCCGTTCGCGACGTCGTCGTCGCCCACGATGACCATGAACGGGATCTTTTGCTTCTGCGCGTTGCGGATCTTCTTCTGCATCCGGTCGGAGGAGGAGTCCACCTCCATGCGCAGCCCCTGGGCCTTCGCCTCGGCGGCGAATTCCCGCAGATACGGCACGTGCGAGTCCCCGATGGGGATGCCGACCGCCTGCACCGGGGCGAGCCACGGCGGGAAGACGCCCGCGTAGTGCTCCAGCAGCACGGCGAAGAAGCGCTCGATCGAGCCGAACAGCGCGCGGTGGATCATCACCGGCTGCTGCCGGGTGCCGTCCGCCGCGGTGTACTCCAGGCCGAAGCGCTTCGGCTGCTGGAAGTCGACCTGGAGCGTGGACATCTGCCAGGTGCGGCCGATGGCGTCCTTCGCCTGCACGGAGATCTTGGGCCCGTAGTACGCGGCGCCGCCGGGGTCCATGACCAGCTCCAGGCCCTGCTTGCCGGCGGCCTGGCGCAGCACCTCGGTGGCCTCGTCCCACTCCTCCGGCTCACCGATGAACTTCGGGGAGTCGTCCCGGGTCGACAGCTCCAGGTAGAAGTCGCTGAGCCCGTAGTCGCGCAGCAGGTTGAGCACGAAGGTGAGCAGGGCGTCGAGCTCGTCGGCCATCTGCTCCTTCGTGCAGTAGATGTGCGAGTCGTCCTGGGTGAAGCCGCGGGTGCGGGTGAGTCCGTGGACCACGCCCGACTTCTCGTACCGGTAGACCGTGCCGAACTCGAAAAGCCGAAGCGGCAGTTCCCGGTAGGACCGCCCACGCGCCCGAAAAATCAGGTTGTGCATGGGGCAGTTCATGGCCTTGAGGTAATAGTCCTGCCCCTCGAATTCCATGGGCGGGAACATCGACTCGGCGTAGTTCGGCAGGTGTCCGGAGACTTCGAAGAGCTTCCGCTTGGAGATGTGCGGGGTGTTGACGAATTCGTATCCGGATTCCTCGTGCCGACGGCGCGCATAGTCCTCCATGACCTTGCGGACGACGCCGCCCTTGGGGTGGAAGACCGCCAGTCCCGAACCCAGCTCCTCCGGAATGGAGAAGAGGTCCAGCTCGGTCCCCAGTCGCCGGTGATCGCGCTTCTCGGCCTCGGCCAGGAACTCCAGGTGTGCCTTGAGCTGATCCTTGGACGGCCAGGCGGTGCCGTAGATCCGCTGGAGCTGCGGGTTGCGCTCGCTGCCCCGCCAGTACGCCGCGGCGGAGCGCATCAGCTTGAACGCGGGGATCAGCCGGGTGCTGGGCAGGTGTGGCCCCCGGCACAGGTCCTTCCAGCACAACGCGCCGGACTTGGCGTCGACGTTGTCGTAGATGGTCAGCTCGCCGGCCCCGACCTCGGCGCCCGCGCCCTCGGCGGTCTCGGCCGCGGCGCCCTTGAGGCCGATCAGCTCCAACTTGTAGGGCTCGCCGGCCAGCTCGGCGCGGGCCTCCTCGTCGGTCACCGCCCGCCGGGCGAAGCGCTGGCCCTGCTTCTGGATCTGCTGCATGCGCTTTTCGATCCGCCCGAGGTCCTCGGGGTGGAACGGCTGGGGGACGTCGAAGTCGTAGTAGAAGCCGTCCTTGACGGGCGGCCCGATGCCGAGCCTGGCCTCGGGGAACAGCTCCTGCACGGCCTGCGCCATGACGTGGGCGGTGGAGTGCCGCAGGATGTCCAGCCCGTCGGGCGAGGAGATGTCCACCGGCTCGACCACGTCACCGTCGGCCGGCTCGTAGGCCAGGTCCTTGAGCTGTCCGGCGACACGGGCGGCGACGACCGACCGCTCGCCCTCGAAGAGCGCGGCGGCCGTCGTGCCGGTGGCCACCACGCGTTCGTCCCGCTCGGAATCGCGCTGGATGATCACACGGACGTCTGACACCGGTCTCTCCTGACTCGTGTGTGGTGAACGCGGCCTCCGCGCCGCGCAGTCCGCATCGTACCGACCGCGTGACCCCGGCGGCGACGGGGATAAACGCGGAAGGCCGGTCCGCCGCTTGGCGGACCGGCCTTCCCGGGGGTGGGCGATACTGGGATCGAACCAGTGACCTCTTCGGTGTGAACGAAGCGCTCTCCCGCTGAGCTAATCGCCCGGGGTGGTGCCCTGCGGCACGGTGAGAACCATACAGGGCGGGTCACCCGTCATCCAAATGAACTCCCAGCCAGGCGCGCAGCCCTCGCCGTCCCGAACGCATCATCAGGGCGTGGTTGGCGGCGAACACCGGCCGGGCGAGCCAGGACAGGGGCCGCAGCAGCGGCTTGCGCAGCGCGGTGTCCTGCTCGTAGCGGACCGCGGTGCCCCGCCCGCTGGGCGCGACCGTCCAGCGCACCCAGCCGTCCAGATCGCCGCTGAGGAGCACCTCGATCAGCCCGGCCGCCGGGTCCCGGCGGCCGGCGCGGACACCGACGCGGAGCGAGAAGGGAAGAAAGGAACGGAAGCGGGCAAGTCCGGCGTTCGGATCCGTCCGGACGACCTCCCGAATCTCACGCCACCACCGCGGATAGTCCTCGGGCCGCTCCAGAACGGCATAGACCGCGCCAGGCGGGGCACCTACCCACCAGTCGTCGTTGAATCGGTAACGGCTCCACCGGCCGTCCGTCATGCGTCGCCTCCCGGCTTAGGGCATATCACTACTCGCCCATTGGAATGACATTAAAGGCCACAATTGGGGTAGAGGGGTTTACAACCGGCGGGTACGTGGCATCTGGAATTCGCCGACGTGCGAATCCCCGAGCGCACACTGAGCGAAAGGCCCTGGCGCTTATGAACACCACGGTCAGCTGCGAGCTGCACCTGCGCCTCGTCGTATCGAGCGAGTCCTCACTACCTGTACCCGCGGGGCTGCGGTATGACACGGCGGACCCCTACGCCGTACACGCCACATTTCACACCGGAGCCGAAGAAACCGTCGAGTGGGTTTTCGCCCGCGACCTCCTCGCCGAAGGACTGCACCGGCCCACGGGCACCGGCGATGTCCGGGTCTGGCCCTCCCGAAGTCACGGGCAGGGAGTCGTCTGCATCGCCCTGAGCTCCCCCGAGGGCGAGGCATTGCTCGAGGCCCCGGCCCGGGCCCTCGAATCCTTCCTGAAGCGGACGGACGCAGCCGTACCGCCCGGCACGGAACACCGTCATTTCGATCTCGATACGGAGCTCTCGCACATTCTGGCAGAGAGTTAGAGACCCGCCGGTTCCTCACGCCGTCCGACTCGGGGCGACGGCGTGGGACCGGCGACACAACAGCACGGTGGCGCCGCCGCGGGTATTCCCCCCACGGCGGCGCCGCCGCGCGTGGGCAGCCGCTAGAGTCTGGCTTCATCGTTTTCCAGACCGGACGGGGAGCCCTCCGTGCTGATCAACCACGACACCCGGTGCGCACTCGACCACACCGTCGACCTGCTGAACACCGCGGCCGGCTCCTGGGACGCGCTCACCGACATAACGGCCCTGCGGGCTTTCGTGGCCGACCACTCGGTGAGCGACGTGCGGGTGGCGGAGCTCGCCGAGTCCGATCTCCGGGCGGTGCGCGGGGTGCGCGAGCGGTTCGCCGCGATCTTCGCCGCCCCCTCCGACCGGGCGGCGGCCGAGCTGATCAACGCCCTGGTGGCGGCGGCCGGGACCACCCCCCGCCTGACCGATCACGACGGTCACGACTGGCACGTGCACTATTTCGCCCCCGGCGCCTCGGTCGCCGAGCACCTGGCCGCCGACTGCGGGATGGCCCTGGGCTTCATCGTGGTGGCCGGGGAGCGGGAGCGGCTGCGGCGGTGCGAGGCGCCCGGCTGCGGGCGCGCGTTCGTCGACCTGTCGCGGAACCGTTCACGCCGCTACTGCTCCAGCCGGACCTGCGGGAACCGGCTGCACGTCGCCGCGTACCGGGCCCGGCAGCGGGACTCCGAGACCGTCGCGGGGAGCGCTCACAAGAGGAACTGATCATGCGCCCCGGCGAGGAGCAGCAAGGCGCCGATGACGGTCAGGAAGAGCATCAGCGGCGGCTGCGACAGGGCGAACAGGCAGCCGCGCGCCTCGGGGGCGCCCCGGCCGACCTCCGGACCCGGGGCCGGCGGCAGGTGGTCGGTCGGTTCGGGAGTCTCTTCCCACGTTGTGTGCGGCATGGCGCCGCGATCATGACGCAATCGGACGCCTGTGCGCGATCAACACGCCCTCTTCGCCCCGCGACACGCCCTATGTCAGATGCCGTGCTTCTTCAGGATCGCCTCGATGTCGGAGAAGTCGTCCGCCTCGCCGCCGCGCCGGGCGGCGGCCGGCAGGGACCGGGCCGGGCCGTCCTCACGGCGCCGCGCGCCGCCCGGGTCCCGGCCGCCCGAGCCCCGGCCCTCGGCGAACCGGCCGACCAGGAACAGCAGCACGGCGCAGCCCAGCACGCCGCAGCCGGCCCAGGCCACCGGGTTGAAGGTCATGTTGAGCACGAAACGCACCACGCCGGTCATCGCGAGGCCGACGGGCAGCAGGGCCACCGCCGCCACCCGCAGCGCCAGGGCGAAGCGGCGGCGGCGCGCCACCACCAGCGCGACGCCCAGGCCCGCGGCCGAGAGAAGGGTGCAGACAGCGCCAATCAGCATCTTTCCATCCTGCCGCGCTCCGGGCCGCGAAGCCATGGCCCGGGCCCGGGATCGGGGATTTCTCCGGGTCCGCCCCGCCCCGACGGGGATGGAAGACTGTGCGGCATGAACGAGACGACCGGTTCCCGCGCCGTGCTGGACGTGTGGTGCGACCTCCAGTGCCCCGACTGCCACCGCGCGGAGTCCGACCTGCGCGCCCTGCGGGAGCGGTTCGGGCCGGCGCTGGAGATCAGGCGCCGGCACTTCCCGCTCAGCCGCCACCGGCACGCGCTGGCCGCCGCCCAGGCCGCCGAGGAGGCGTACCTCCAGGGCCGGGGCGACGAGTACTGGTCGGCGTTGCTGGCCCGCACCGCCGATCTGGCGGCGCGCGGCACCGAGGTGCTGCTGGAGGTCGCCAGGGAGCTGGGCCTGGACGCGGACGAGGTGGACACCGCGCTGATCGACGGCCGGCACATGCTGATCGTGGACGCCGACCAGGCCGAGGGCGAGGCACTCGGTGTCACCGGCACCCCGACGTATGTGATCGGCGGCGAGCGACTGGACGGCGGCCAGAGTCAGCAGGGGCTGCGGGAGCGCGTCGGCGAGATCGCCGAGTCCCTGCTCGCTCAGCCCAGCGGCTTGTAGAGGTGGATCTCGACGGGCCGGTACCCCAGTGAGGCGTAGAGCCGCAGCGCCGGGGTGTTGCCCGCGAACACGTTGAGCCCGAGCAGCCGCGCCCCCGCCGCGTGGCAGACGCGCTCGGCCTCCAGCATCAGGGTGCGCCCGTGGCCGCGCCCCCGGTGGGCCTCGTCCACCTCGACGGCGAAGACGTAGGCGTCCTCCTTGTGCCGCAACCGCTCGGCCACCAGGGAGACCCAGAGCGTGCCGACGGCCGCGCCGTCGTGTGTCAGGACGCGCAGGACCACGTCCTTGGTGGCGGGGCCGTCGGGGAGCAGCGTGGCGTAGGCGTGGTCCGCCCTGGTCCCGGCGGCGGCCGGGTCCATGCCCCGGTCGGTCCAGCTCCGCGTGTACGCGGCCCGCTCGGCCTCGAACCAGGCCGGATACTCGGCGTCGGTCAGGTCGCGGAAGGCGCCCCCGGACGGCGGCGGGGGCGGCGGGCCGGTCACGGGCTTGGCGAGGTTACGGTTCCGCTCGGTGTAGCCCAGCGCGGTGGCGAGCGCCAGGGCGTCCGGGGCCGCGGCGGGCACCGCCACCGCGGCCTCGCGGCAGCCCCACGCGCGCAGCGCCTCCTCGGCCGCCAGCACGGCGACCGTGGCCCGGCCGCGACGGCGGTCCGGCTCGGCCACCTCCAAGTGCTCGACGCGGCCGGCGCCGTGCGCGGCGGCGATCCGGAGGGAGCCGGCGCGGCGGCCGTTGACGCGGATGTCGAACGTCCGGGATCTGCCGCCGTCGGCGGCGCGCTCCTCGGGTCCGGCGGGACGCAGTGTCGTCGTCATCGCCGGATGTCTACCCGCCCACGGGGTCCCCCGTCACCCGATTTACCCGCCACGCGGCGGCGCGCCGGGCGTCAGGGGTCGATGTCGGCGGCCGAGCGCTCCCGGAAGACGCGGGCGGCCTTGGCGGTCACCGGGCCGGGGGCGCCGGGCACGGTCCGGTCGTCGATGCGGCGCACGGCCTGCACGTCGCGGAGGCTGGAGGTGAGGAAGATCTCCTCGGCGCGCTCCAGGGAGTCCATGGGCAGATCGGTCTCGGTGGCGCCCACCCATTCGAGGATCAGGGCGCGGGTGATGCCGGCCAGGCAGCCGGAGGACAGCGGCGGGGTGTGCGGCTCCCCGTCGAGGACCACGAACACGTTGCTGCCGGTCCCCTCGCAGAGCCGGCCGGCGGTATTGGCGAAGAGCGCCTCGGAGGCGGCGGCCCGGCGGGCGTGGGCCAGCGCGATGACGTTCTCGGCGTAGGAGGTGGTCTTCAGGCCGGTGAGGGCGCCGCGCTCGTTCCGCGTCCAGGGGACGGTGACGACGGCGGTGCTCTCGGGGACGCGGGTCGCCTCGGCGTGCGCGACGAGCAGCGTCGGCGAGGCGTCGCCGCGATCCGAGCCGAGCGGCGCGGGCCCGCCGGTGTAGGTGACGCGGAGCCGGCCGAACGGCAGCGGCGTCGCCGCGAGCACGGCCGCGCAGGCACGCCGCACCTCGTCGCGGTCGGGCTCGGGCAGGCCGAGACCGGCGGCGGAGGCGGCCAAGCGGTCCAGGTGCCGGCTGGTGGCGAAGGCGCGGCCGTGCTCGGTCCTGAGCGTCTCGAACACGCCGTCGCCGACGGTGAGTCCGTGGTCGAAGACGGAGACCCGCGCGCTGTCGGCGTCGCGCAGCTCACCGTCCAGCCAGATCAGCGCCATGGTGGCTCCTCTCCCTGTCGCCCCCGGGCCCGGGGTGGCCTCCCGTAGACGCTACCCCGACGAGCCGGGACGCCTTCAGCTCGGTCTCGGCCCACTCCCCCGCCGGATCGGAGTCCCAGGTGACCCCCGCGCCGGTGCCGAAGCGCAGCACCGGGGCCGGGCCGGCGGTCCGGTCGATCCAGAACGTGCGGATGCCGACGGCGAGTTCGCCGACGCCTCGATCGGCGTCGACCCAGCCGACAGCTCCGCAGTACGGTCCCCGGGACGCGGTCTCCAGCGCGTCGATGACGCGCAGCGCGCTGGACTTGGGGGCGCCGGTCACCGAGCCGGGCGGGAAGGCGGCGGCCATCAGCTCCGGCCAGCCGGCGCCGGGCCGCAGCTCGCCACGGACGGTGGAGACCAGGTGGACCAGGCCCGGGTAGCTCTCGGCGACGCACAGGCCGGGCACGGTCACCGAGCCGGGGACGCAGACGCGGCCGAGGTCGTTGCGGACCAGGTCGACGATCATCACGTTCTCGGTGTAGTCCTTCGCCAGCAGATCGGCGGCGCTGCGGCCGGTGCCCTTGATCGGGCCGGACTCCACGGTGCGGCCCCGGCGGCGCAGGAAGAGCTCGGGGGACGCGGTGGCGATCTCCACGCCGTGCGCCGGGAGCCGTACGGTGCCCGCGTACGCCGCCGGGTGGGCGCGGGCCAGCAGTGCGCTCAGAGCGTCGACGTCGGCGTCCTGGCCGGGCAGCGGCGCCGACAGCACGCGGCAGAGGTTCACCTGGTAGACGTCGCCGGCCGCGATGTGGTCCCGCACCCGCCGCACGCCCGCCGTGTAGGCGGCCCGGTCCAGGGAGCTGGTCCAGGCGCCGGGGGCCGGGCCGCGCCAGCGCCCCGGCCCGGCGGCGGGCGGCGGGGCGGGCCGGACGGCGGAGAACCGCGCGCACACCAGCCGCCCGCCGAAGTCCGCGGCCACCGCCCACCAGCCCGAGGAGTCCAGCGCCGCCGGATCGCCGGTGACGTCGCGGAGGCCGGTGGCGAGGAATCCGCCGAGGCGGGCGAGCGGTGCCGAGTCGTGCATGTGTGCGAGTCTAGGCGGCGGTCAGGGGATACGAAGTTTGAGCTGGCCCGCGAATCCGCTAAGGTTCATGACGTCGCCGGAGCGAGGAAGTGGCTGTGGTGGCAGCGATTGCGGACGTAGCTCAGCTGGTAGAGCACCACCTTGCCAAGGTGGGGGTCGCGAGTTCGAATCTCGTCGTCCGCTCGAAGGGGGCACGCCCCCATCCGGTGGAGTGGCCGAGAGGCGAGGCAACGGCCTGCAAAGCCGTCTACACGGGTTCAAATCCCGTCTCCACCTCGGACGATTAGCTCAGCGGGAGAGCGCTTCCCTGACACGGAAGAGGTCACTGGTTCAATCCCAGTATCGTCCACTGGATCCGCGAGGATCCTCCGCGCGATTAGCTCAGCGGGAGAGCGCTTCCCTGACACGGAAGAGGTCACTGGTTCAATCCCAGTATCGCGCACCGCCTGTTGAGAAGAGGCCGGAAGAGCAGTGCTCTTCCGGCCTCTTCTCATGCTGCGCGCGTGCGCGCGGTGCCCGGGCAGCTCCCCAGCTGCCCGGGCCCATAGCCGTCCGCCTCATCCCCGTCCCCACGGGGTTGTTCAGCCGGTGTCCCCGACCCGGGCCGCTCTCCCGGGTCCGGGGCGCCGCTCAGCGCCCCAGCATGCCGGCCACGGACGACGCCTGTGTCATGACGGCGTCGACGCCGCCGATGACGATCGCGAGGGCGATGGCCAGCGGCAGCACCATCGCCGTGGCCACCAGCGGATGGCGCTGGTCCGTCCGACCGGTGCGCGGGCCTGCCGCGGTGCGTGCCATCTCGCCCCTCCCGACATCGTGTTGGCAGCGGCGGGCGGGTGACCTCGGGGGACGAGTGCTGCGCCCGCCGCTTGACCACAACAGTAGGTCCGGGGGGCGCCCGTGACGTCAGCCCGGCGTACTGACCTGGGGGCCTCCCCCAGGATGAGACGGCCCATGATCGACTACTCCCCAGGGTGGACACCGCCGCCGGGGAGCCAGGGGTTCCCCCCGGGCGGCGCGCGGTCGCCAAGGCGCGCGTGCGCGCGGCATTTCGGTACTCGGGCCGCGCAGTCCGTAAGCTGTGGCTCATCACAAGCACGGGGCAGCGAGGTGGACATGGCGATGATGCGGCTCCGGCGCGAGGACCCGCGAGTCGTCGGCGCGTTCCGGCTCCACCGGCGGCTGGGCGCCGGGGGGATGGGGGTCGTGTACCTCGGCTCCGACCGGCGCGGCCAGCGGGTCGCGTTGAAGGTCATCCGGCCCGATCTGGCCGAGGACCAGGAGTTCCGTTCGCGGTTCGCCCGCGAGGTCTCCGCCGCGCGGCGGATCCGGGGCGGCTGCACGGCCCGGCTGGTGGCCGCCGATCTGGACGCCGCCCGGCCGTGGTTCGCCACCCAGTACGTGCCGGGTCCCTCGCTGCACGACAAGGTGGTGGAGCAGGGGTCGCTGTCCGCCGCCGAGACGGCCGCCATCGGCGCGGCCCTGGCCGAGGGCCTGGTGGCCGTGCACGAGGCCGGGGTCGTGCACCGCGACCTGAAGCCGTCCAACATCCTGCTGTCGCCCAAGGGGCCCCGGATCATCGATTTCGGTATCGCGTGGGCGACCGGGGCGAGCACGCTGACGCATGTGGGCACGGCGGTGGGCTCGCCCGGCTTCCTCGCGCCCGAGCAGGTGCGGGGCCAGCCGGTCACCCCGGCCACCGACGTCTTCTCGCTCGGCGCGACGCTGGCCTACGCGGCACTCGGCGACTCGCCGTTCGGACAGGGCAGTTCCGAGGTGATGCTCTACCGGGTGGTGCACGAGGAGCCACAACTGCGCGGCGTTCCCGCCGCGTTGGCGCCGCTGCTGCGTTCGTGTCTGAGCAAGTCGCCCGAGGAGCGGCCCAGCACGCTCCAGCTCTCGCTGCGTCTGAAGGAGATCGCGGGCCGGGAGGCGCGCGGGGTGGGTCAGCCGGCGCCGCGCCAGCGGCCCGCCGCCCCGGCGCCCCGCGCCCCCGCGCCCCGGCGGCCCGAGAGCGCCGTTTCCGGGACGCGGCGCCCACAGACCGCCGCGGCGCGCCGGGGCGTCGACCGGCGGCTGCTGCGGCAGCGGCTGGTGGTATTCGTCTCGGTGACGCTGATGGTGGCGCTCGGTATCGCGGCGGCGCAGGGGTGTCAGGGGCCGCTGTGACGGGGCGGCGCGGCCCCCGCGCCGCCGCCGGCCCGTCTCAGCCCTGGGCGACCGCGTAGAACGCGACGGCCGCGGCGGCGGCCACGTTGAGCGAGTCCACCCCGTGCGCCATCGGAATCCTGACCCGGGCGTCGGCCGCGGCGAGGGCGTGGGCGGTCAGGCCCTCGCCCTCGGTGCCCAGCATCAGGGCCAGCTTCTCGCCGCCGAACTCCCGGACGGCCGTGCCGATGTCCGTCGCGGCGGCGTCCGGGGTCAGCGCGAGCAGCCGGAAGCCAGCCTCCCGCACGTCCCACAGCCCCCGCGGCCAGGGGCTCAGGCGGGCGTAGGGCAGGGAGAAGACGGTGCCCATGGAGACCTTCACCGAACGCCGGTACAGCGGGTCCGCGCAGTCCGGGGAGAGCAGGACCGCGTCGATGCCCAGCGCGGCGGCGCCCCGGAAGACGGCGCCGAGGTTGGTGTGGTCGTTGACCGCTTCGAGGACCGCCAGCCGACGGGAGGCGGCGAGCAGTCCGGCGGCCGGGGGCAGGGGCGTGCGGCCCATCGCGGCGAGGGCGCCCCGGTGGACGTGGTAGCCGGTGACCCGCTCGGCCACCTCCGGGCTGACCACGTACACCGGCGCCGCGGCGGACGCCACGACGTCCGCCATCACCTCGGCCCAGCGGGGGGTGAGGAGCATGGAACGCATCGGGTAACCGGCGCGCAGGGCACGGCGGATGACCTTCTCGCCCTCGGCCATGAACAGGCCCTCGGCCGGCTCGCGCCGACGGCGCAGGGCGACGTCGGTGAGCGCCGTGTAGTCCGCCAGCCGCGGGTCGCCGGGGTCGTCGACCGGGACCGGGCCGGTCATCCCTCCGTCACCACGTCGCCGACGACGATGACGGCCGGTGGCCGGATGCCCTCCTCCGCGATGTGCCGGCCCACGGTCTCCAGGGTGGCGTCCACGCGGCGCTGGGCGGCGGTGGTGCCCTCCTGGATGACGGCGACCGGGGTGGTGGCGGGACGGCCGTGCCGGACGAGGGTCTCGGCGATGGCGCCCATCCGCTCGACCGCCATCAGCAGCACCAGGGTGCCGCGCAGGGCGGCCAGCGCCTTCCAGTCCACCAGGGAGCGCGGGTCGTCGGGCGCGACGTGCCCGCTGACCACGGTGAACTCGTGGGCGACGCCCCGGTGGGTGACCGGGATGCCGGCGGCGGCCGGGACGGAGACGGCGCTGGTGACCCCGGGGACCACGGTCACCGGGATCCCCGCCTCGGCCAGCGCCTGGGCCTCCTCCTTGCCGCGGCCGAAGACGAACGGGTCGCCGCCCTTGAGCCTGACCACCGACTTGCCGGCCTTGGCGTGCTCGATGAGGGCGTTGTTGATGGCGTCCTGGGCCATGGCGCGGCCGTAGGGGATCTTGGCGGCGTCGATGACCTCGACGTGCGGGGGCAGCTCGTCCAGGAGATCGCGGGGGCCGAGGCGGTCGGCGATCACCACGTCGGCCTCGGCCAGCAACCGCCGGCCGCGCACGGTGATCAGGTCGGGGTCGCCGGGACCGCCGCCGACCAGGGCGACGCCGGGGGTGCGCAGACGGTGTCGGGGCGCGGTGAGGGTGCCGTCGCGCAGGCCCTCGACCACGGCGTCCCGGACGGCCGCCGAGCGGCGCGGGTCCCGGCCGGTGAGCACGGCCACGGTCACACCCTCGCTGCGGCCGGTGGCCGGGGTCCAGGCGGTGGCCGCCTCGGCGTCGTCGCTGCGGACGCACCAGACGCGGCGCTCCTCGGCCTCGGTGGACGCGGCGGCGTTGATCTCCGGGTCGTCGGTGGCGACCAGCGCGTACCAGGCGTCGGCTATGTCGCCTCGGCGGTATCCCCGGGGCTCCCAGCGCAGTTCGCCCGTCTCGGCCATGGCCTGGACGGAGGGGGTGACCGAGGGGGCGATCAGCAGGATGTCGGCGCCCGCCGCGAGCAGCGCGGGCAGCCGGCGCTGGGCGACGGTGCCGCCGCCGAGGACGACGACGCGGCGGCCGGTCAGGCGCAGGCCGACGGGGTATGCGGGTTGTTCTGGCATCGGTGGTGCGGGCTCCTCGACGCTTCACTGACGGGCAGGGGCCCCTCACCTTAATTCTTGTCCGTCACCCCGGCCGAGTCGAAGGTCGCCACCTCGCGCATCGCGCGGGCGGCGCTCTGCACGACGGGGAGCGCCAGCAGCGCGCCGGTGCCCTCGCCGAGCCGCAGGTCGAGGTCGACCAGCGGGCGCAGGCCGAGCGCGGTGAGCGCGGCCAGATGGCCGGGCTCGGCGCTGCGGTGTCCGGCGATGCAGACGGAGACGGCCTCGGGGGCGATGGCGCGGGCGGCCAGGGCGGCGGCGCCGGCGCTGACGCCGTCGAGAATCACGGGGACGCGGAGCGAGGCGCCGCCGAGGATCAGCCCGGCGAGGGCCGCGTGCTCCAGGCCGCCGACGGCGGCGAGCACGCCGATCGGGTCGCCGGGGTCGGGCTGGTGCCGTTGCAGCGCGCGGCGGACCACCTCGACCTTCCTCGTGTGCGTCTCGTCGTCGATGCCGGTGCCGCGCCCGGTGACCTCGGTGGGCTCGGCGTCGGCGAAGACGGCGATCAGCGCGGCGGCGACGGTGGTGTTGGCGATGCCCATCTCGCCGGTGAGCAGCGCCCGGTTGCCCGCCGCGACGAGGTCACGGGCCGTTTCGATGCCCACCTCGATGGCGCGCATGGCCTCTTCGCGGCTCATCGCCGGGCCGACGGTGAAGTCGGCGGTGCCGGGCCTGATCTTGCGCGGCAGCAGGCCGGGGGTGCCGGGCAAATCGCTCTTGACGCCGACATCGATGACGCAGACCTCGGCGCCCACCTGGGTGGCGAACGCGTTGCAGACCGCTCCCCCGCCCAGGAAGTTGGCCACCATCTGCGCGGTGACCTCCTGGGGCCACGGGGTGACGCCCTGGGCGTGGACGCCGTGGTCGCCGGCGAAGACCGCGACGGCGGCGGGCTCGGGGACGGGCGGCGGGCAGCTCCGCGAAAGGCCGCATAGCTGGGCCGAGATGACCTCCAGGGCGCCGAGGGCGCCGGCCGGCTTGGTCATCCGCTTCTGCCGCTCCCACGCCTCGCCGAGCGCCTGGGCATCCAGCGGGCGGATCTCGGCGAGGGTCTCACTGAGCAGGTCGTGCGGCCCGGCGCCGGGCAGGGCGCGGCGGCCGTACGCCTCCTCGTGCACCACCCAGGACAGCGGACGGCGCCGGGACCAGCCGTGGCGCGCCAGCTCGGGCTCGCCGGGGAACTCGTCGACGTAGCCGACGCACAGGTAGGCGACGACCTCCAGGTGCTCGGGGAGGTCGAGGGCGCGGGCCAGCTCGCGCTCGTCGAAGAAGCTGACCCAGCCGACGCCGAGGCCCTCGGCGCGGGCGGCGAGCCACAGGTTCTCCACGGCGAGGGCCGAGGAGTAGGGCGCCATCTGCGGCTGGGTGTGCCGACCGAGGGTGTGCCGGCCGCCGCGCGTGGGGTCCGCGGTGACCACGATGTTGACCGGGGTCTCCAGGATGGCCTCGACCTTCAGCTCCTTGAACTGCTTGGCACGGGCCTTGGGCAGGGACTTGGCGTAGGCGTCGCGCTGCTGGGCCGCGAGCTCGTGGACCATGGCGCGGGTCTCGGGCGAGCGGACCAGCACGAAGTCCCAGGGCTGGGAGAGGCCGACGCTGGGCGCGGTGTGCGCCGCCTCCAGGACCCGGATCAGCACCTCGTGCGGGATGGGGTCGGAGCGGAAACCGTTGCGGATGTCGCGGCGTTCGCGCATCAGGCGGTGCACGGTCTCGCGTTCGGTGTCCGGGTAGCCGGGGGCCGGGGGGCGGAGCGCGGCGTCCACGGGGGCGGCGGGCTCCTCGGGGGAGCGCTCCGCGACGGTGACGGGCTCCGCGACGGCGGGCTCCGGCACTGCCACCTCCGGCGCGACGGCCCCGGGCACGACGGGCTCCGGCGCGACGGCCCCGGGCACGACGGCCCCGGGCGCGACGGCCCCGGGCGCGACGGCCCCGGGCGCGACGGCCTCCGGCACCGCGGCCTCGGGCACGACGGCCTCCGGCACCGCGGCCTCGGGCACGACGGGCTCCGGCACGACGGGCTCGGGCACGACGGGCTCCGGCACGACGGGCTCGGGGGCGACGGCCTCGGGCACGACCCGCTCCGGCACGACGGCCCCGGGCGCGACGGGCTCCGGCACGACGGCCCCGGGCACGACCGGCTCCGGCACGACCGGCTCGGGCACGACCCGCTCTGGCGCGACCGGCTCCAGCGCGACGGGCTCCGGCACGACGGCCCCGGGCGCGACGGCCTCTGGGGCGACGGCCCCGGGCGCGACGGCCTCTGGGGCGACGGCCCCGGGCACGACCGGCTCCGGCACGACCGGCTCGGGCACGACCCGCTCTGGCGCGACCGGCTCCGGCACGACGGGGTCGGATGCGACGGGGACCTCGGCCGGCTCGGCCGGGGGCTGGGGGGCGGTCCAGGCACCCGACGTGACGGGGAGCGGGGAGGTGCTCTCCGCCTCCGGGGCGGCGACGGGCCCAGCCGGCGGGGTCACGGCCGGCGTCTCCTCGGCGGGCACGGCCGCCTGGGCGAGGATCAGCACCGCCTCGGGCGCGGGCACGGGCTCGGGAACCGCTTCGGGCGCCACCGGCTGGGCCGGGACCGGCACCACCTCGACGGCGACGGGCTCGGCCGGGGGCTCGTCGGCGGGGATGTCGAGGTACTCCGGCTCGGTGTGCGTGGGCACCGGCGCGGCCCGTTCCGCCAGTGGGCGGACCGGGGTCGGCTGGGGAACCGTGGGACGGGGCGTCATCGCCGCGTCGCCCCAGGCGCCGCTCACACCGGGCATCAGCAGGTCCTCTTCCTCGCTGTCCCCGGCCTCATCGGCGTGGCCGGGGAAGGTGTAGGCGGCGGGAACCGGTACGTCCACCGGCTCCGGCCGGGGACCCTCCGGGTTCTGGCCGGTGTCCGTCATACGTCCACCTCGCCCATCGCAGGTGCTCCTTCCAACCCCGGACATCGCGGGACATACCCCCAAGTCCGGCTGACGGCACAACGATCCATCAGCCTACCTGGGCCCGCGTGGGCTCCCGGTCACGGGTTCGGTCGGCGGCCCGCGAGCAGGAAGACGACGGACCTGCCGCGTTCGGACCAGTCGTGCGTCTCCAGCTCGACGGACTGCACGAGCGTGCACTCCACGGCGTACCCGGCGGCGTTCAACACGCGGCCCACGGTCTCGGCCTGATCGCGCGTCATCGCGTGCGTCACGACGCGCTGCGGCCGGCGGTCGGCGCACGCGGCGAGGGTGCGCGGGCCGCCGCCGCCGACCCGGATCACATCGGGCTCAGGCAGGTCTTCGAGGACGTGCGGGGCGACACCGTTGACGGTATGGAGCTGGACGCCGAGGCGCCGCGCGGTGGCCTCGGCGCGCGCGAGGGCCTGGGCGTCGCGGTCGACGGCGATGACGGCGGAGCCGAAGCGGGCGGCCTCGACGGCGGTCAGCCCATCGCCCGTTCCGATGTCCCACATCAGGTCGCCGACACGAGGGCCGAGGACGGCCAGCTCCAGGGCGCGCAGCCGGGGGTCGCGCCCGGGGGCGTCCGGGGCGGGGCCCGGGTCCGGCAGCAGGTACTCGCCCGGGGCCAGGCCCCAGCCGCGCGGCCGGCCCTCGCCGCCCGGGGCGAGCCCGGCCAGCCAGCCGGCGCCGTCGGCGGTGTGCGGGGAGCCGCTGCCGCCGATCACGAGCAGCAGGTTGGGGTCGGTCCACTGGTGCTGCGAGACGGTGTCGGAGGTCAGGACCGAGACGCGCTCCCGGTCGGTGCCCAGGGCTTCGCAGATGACGAACGTGCGGTGCACCCGGCCCAGCAGCAGGGCGATTTCGGCCGGGCCCGCGCCGGGCGAGGTGAGGACGGCGACCTTGGGATGGGCACGGCAGACGTTGACCGCCCGGCGCAGGGTGCGGGGATTGGCGACGACGACGCGGGCGTCGTCCCAGGGCATCCCGGCGCGGGCGAAGGCGGCCGAGACGGCGGATACGGCGGGGACGACCTCGACTTCGAGACCGTGTTCCGGGTCGCGCAGGGCGCGGACGACGCCGAAGAAGCCGGGGTCGCCGTCCGCCACGACGACGGCGGTGCCGCGGTGGGCGGCGATGCGCCGGGCGGCGAGGGCGACGCTGCCGAGGGTCACCCGCTCGGCATGGCCCGGGACTTCGGGCAGGGCCAGGTGGCGGGGAGCGCCGGCCACCAGGGTGGCCGCGCGGAGCGCGGCGCGCGCGGCCGGGTCGAGCGGGGAGCCGTCCCATCCGATCACCGTGACACGGTCGGCCATGGTCGGGGTGCTCCTGGACTGGTCGCAGATCGTGGACGGCGACGAGCCTACCCTGCGCGGTACCCGGCTCCGGGGGCTTCCTCAAGGTCCTCGGGGAGCAGTCCCCAGACGATCAGATCGGTGCGGATGTCGGTCCAGCCGCCGTCCTCGGTGCGGGAGCGGACTATCAGGGCGTTGCGCAGGACGCCCTCGCTGACGCAGCCGATCTTCTGGGCGACCTGCTGGGAGGCGGTGTTGCCCGCGGCGGTGCGCACTTCGAGGCGTTCGAACTTCTGCTCGTGGAAGAGCCACTTGACGAGGGCCAGCACGGACTCGGCCGCGTAGCCCTCACCTCTGGCCCAGGGGGCGACGACGTAGCCGACCTCGGTGGACAAGGTCCGCCAGTTGGTGCTCTTCAGGTGGACACTGCCGACGAGCCGGTGGGTGAGGTGCTCGGTGATGGCCAGGACGATGCCTCTGCCCTCGGTGCGCTCGGCGGGCGCGACGCGGGTGATCCAGTGCCGGGCTTCCGCCGTGGTGTAGGGGATGGGAGCGGAGGTCCAGGCCGCGGTGAGTTCGTCGTTCATCATCGCGGTGAGCTCCGGGATGTCCTCTTCCTCGAACGGGCGCAGCTCCAGCCGGTCGGTGCTGATGGCGATGTCGGGGAAGGTGGATGTCATGGGGCCACTCCATGCCTGGTGTCTGAGGGGACAGCATGCAGTATCGGCGGGCCGGACGCGGTGCCGGGCCCCGGCTGGTGCCGGGGCCCGGGCCCGGTGGCGTCAGGCGGCGGGCTCGCCGAAGGCCGGGACGACCGATCCCTGGTAGGTGTCCTCGATGAACTGCCGGACCTCGTCGGAGGTGAGCAGCTCGGCGAGGGTGCGGACGCGGGGGTCGTCCTCGTCGCCCGCCCTGACGGCGATGAGGTTGGCGTAGGGGTTGCCCTCGGCCTCCTCCAGCACGAGGGCGTCCTCGGCGGGGGCGAGGTCGGCCTCGATGGCGTAGTTGCCGTTGATGATCGCGGCGTCGAAGTCCTCCAGGGCGCGCGGGAGGGTGGCGGCCTCCAACTCCTCGAAGGACAGGCCGTGGTCGTCGGTGACGTCGGCGAGGGTGGCGTCCGAGCCGACGCCCTCGGCCAGCTCGATCAGGCCGTTGTCGGCGAGGAGCTTGAGGGCGCGTCCCTCGTTGGTGGCGTCGTTGGGGACGGCCACGGTGGCGCCCTCGGTGAGGTTCTCGGCGCTGTCGAGGGAGCTGGAGTAGAGGCCGAGGGGTTCGAGGTGGACGGTGACGACGCCGACCAGGTCGGTGCCCTGGTGGGTGTTGAAGTCGTCCAGGTAGGGCTGGTGCTGGAAGAAGTTGGCGTCGACCTCGCCGCTGTGGACGGCGGTGTTGGGGAGCACGTAGTCGGTGAACTCCCGGATCTCCAGGTTGAGTCCGGCGTCCTCGGCGAGGTTGTCCCGGACGAATGCGAGGATCTGGGCGTGCGGGGTGGGGCTGGCGGCGACGGTCAGCGGCGCGGCGGCGTCGGGCGGTCCGTCCGCGTCGTTTCTCCCGGGGTCCGGGTCCGGGTCCGAGTCCGTGCCGCAGGCGGTCAGGCCGAGGGTGAGGGCGGCGGTGGCGGCCACGAGGGCACTGGTCTTGAGGGGGGTACGTCCGGGAGTTCGACGGTCAGGCCCTGTCCGCGCAGGAAGCCGAGGGGGGCCGCGTTCTCCTCGGGGCGGCCCGGGATCTCGATCCGCATCCGGCCGACCTGGCGGCCGGCGACGGTGTCCATGGCCGCGCCGAGGATGGAGACATCGACGGCGTGGGTCCGGGCGAGCTGGGAGATGACCGGTTGGGCCGCGTTCTCGCCGTGGAAGGTGATGTCCACGACCGTGCGGCCGGCCGCCGAGGCGGCGCCACCGACGGGGAACAGCTCGTGCGCGAGGCGCGAGCCGGGGGTCGCGAGCAGCTCGGGGACGGCGCCGGACTCGACGACGCGGCCCCGTTCCATCAGGGCGGCGGAGTCGCAGACCGCCTTCACCACGTCCATCTCGTGGGTGATGAGCAGCACGGTGAGACCGAGGTCCCGGTTGAGGTCGCGCAGCAGGCCCAGCACGGAGCGGGTGGTCTCGGGGTCGAGGGCCGAGGTCGCCTCGTCGGACAGCAGCACCTTGGGGTCGCCGGCCAGGGCGCGGGCGATGCCGACGCGCTGCTTCTGGCCGCCGGAGAGCTGCGCGGGGTAGGCCCGGGCCTTGTCGGCGAGGCCGACCAGGTCGAGCAGGTCGAGGGCCTTGCGGGCGCGCTCGTGGCGACCGAGCCCGAGGATCTCCAGCGGGAGCTCCACATTGCCCTGGACGGTGCGCGAGGAGAGAAGGTTGAAGTGCTGGAAGATCATGCCGATGCCGCCGCGGGCGCGGCGCAGCGGGCGGCCGGCGCGGTTGCCGCCGCCGGCCAGGGCGGTGAGGTCGAGGCCGTCAACGGTGACGGTGCCGGAGGTGGGGCGCTCCAGCAGGTTGAGGCAGCGGATAAGGGTGGATTTCCCGGCTCCACTGCGGCCGATGACGCCGTAGACCTCGCCCGGTCGGACGTGGATGCTGACGCCGTCGAGCGCGACGACCTCTCGGCCGCGCGAGCGGTAGACCTTGGTCAGGTCCGTGGTGGTGATCACTGGACTTCCGTGACTGTCGGGTGCCGGGGCACGGCCCGGCCTCGGGGGCGTGACGGGAACGGGGGGCGTGACGGGAACGGGGGGGAGCACCGAGCCGGGCGCGGCGGACCGCGGGAGAACCGGGGGATCACCGGCGGCGCGGGGCGCGGCTCAGGAGGTCGCTTCGGGGCGCGAGGCTGCTCGGGCGGGGGCCCTCAGCGGGCACACATTCGGCCGCGACAGCGGCGACAACAACGAGCACCGGGCATGGTGGATGCCTCGGTCGTCCGGGGACGGATGCTCGTCGCGGTCATGTGCACAAGTAAAACAGACGTTCCCATGGCGTTACGTCACAGCTCCACGGCTGGGGTCAGGGCCACGTGCCCGCCCCTCCCCCCCGGCGGCGGGAGGCCCCCGTTAGAGTCGGCGCATGTTCACCCCGCTGACGGTCACGATCATCGTGGCCGCGCTGCTGCTGGCCGCCTGGTGCGGATACGCGGCGTACCGGGACCAGCCGGTCAAGGACTGGCACTACCTCGGGGTCGGTGCCGTCCTGCTGCTCACGCTGGTGCAGACGGGCATCACGGTGGCCCAGATGTCGGGCGGTGAGCGTCCGGCCGACGGCGGCACCGCCGTCTTCGTGTCCTATGTGGTCTCGGTCCCGCTCTGCCTGCCCGTGGTCGCGGTCGTCTCGCTCGGCGAACGCACCAGGTGGGGATCGGTGACGGTGGCGGCGGGCGCGGTGGTGCTGGCGGCGCTGGAGCTGCGCCTGGACGATGTGTGGGCGGGAGGCGTCGGTGGCTGAGGAGACGACGGCATCGCGGGGGCCGGCGGCCCGTCCGGCCGGGCCGGATCTGAAGCGGGGCCCGGGACGGCTGCTGCTGACGCTGTACGGCGTCTTCACGGTGGGCGCGGCGTCGCGCTCGGTCTACCAGCTCTCCACGCGCTTCGACGAGGCGCCGCTCGCCTATGTGCTCTCGGCGGTCGCCGCCCTGGTGTACGCCTTCATCACGGTCTGCCTGGTGCGCGGCGGCGAGGGGGCGCGGCGGATCGCGCTCGTGTGCTGCGCGGCGGAGCTGACCGGCGTGCTGGCGGTCGGCACCTGGACGCTGGCCGACCCCTCGGCGTTCCCGGACGCGACGGTGTGGTCGGACTACGGCGTCGGCTATCTGTTCCTGCCCCTCGTGCTCCCGGTGACCGGCCTGCTGTGGCTGCGCCGGTCGCGCCCCGCCGCCGCCCGGGCCTGAACCGGACGGCGTGCTCGGCGACGGGCCCCGCTACGCGCTCGCGGCGAGGTCGCGGGAGATCTCCTTCTCCATGGTGACCAGGCTGAGGTGGCGGGAGACCTCCTCGGTGCTCACCGGCGCGTAGCCGAGACGGCGGTACAGGCGCAGGTTGCCCACGCTGCGGTGCCCGGTGAAGAGGCGGTAGCGGGCGGCGGCGCGCTCGGCGGCCAGCCGCGCCTCGATCCCGGCCAGCAGCCGGCCGCCGAGGCCGTGGCGCTGCATCCGGGGGTGCACGAAGAGCCTGCCGATGCAGGCCGTGCCGTCGGCGTCGACCGATCCCCGTACGGAGCCCACGACTTCGGTGCCGAGCCTGGCCACCAGCACGGTGGTACCGGCCATTTCGGCGCGCAGGGCTTCCAGGGACTGGGTCAGCGGATCGATCGCGTAGTCCCCGTACAGCTCCGCCTCGGACTGGTAGCAGAGGTACTGGAGCTTCAGGATCTGCTCGGCGTCCTGCTCCGCCGCCCTGTCGATCGTGACGCTCATGCCCATGTGCACACGCCTCCCAAGCGAGGTGTCGGACCGGCCCGGCGTGCGGTGAGGGTCGCGGGTCCGGCCGACGATTGCCCTGACGGCGCAGGTCAGCCCCGCGCCGTCAGCATTGTGCAAGGGAGCCGGGACCCAGGGCTACGGCCCTGGGCCAACTGCGTTGTGAGATTCCCGACTCGCGCTCCGGGTGTCAGCGGCGGAAGTCCGCCGCGGCGAGCAGCGCGGTGTCGGGCTGATCGGCGAAGACTCCGTCGATACCGGTCTCGAAGTAGGCGCGGAGCGCGCCGAACACGTCGCCGTATCCGTTGGGCGAGTCGCCCCGGCGGAAGTCGGCGGGCAGGTACCGGTTCTCGTTCCGCGCGGTGTACGGGTGGATCAACAGGCCCGCGTCGTGGGCGTCGTCGACCAAGGTGGTGGGCGTGCCCAGCGTGCCGTCCGGGCGGCGCGGGATGACCAGGTCGAGGGTGGGGCCGATGCCCTGCGCGTACCCGGCGATCTCCCGGAGCCCGTCGCGGGTGATGAGGTCGGCGACGGTGCGCGGGTCGTCCGAGTCGGTGAAGTCGTAGGGGCGGGAGCCCGCCGAGGAGAGGAGGACGACCCGCGGGGTGTCCACGAGACCGGCCAGGCGTTCCATGCTGGACGGCTCGAACGACTGGAGCAGGACACGGGAGTTGGCACGGTGCAGGCCGTGCTCGCGGAGCAGGCGGGCCAGGGGCTCCTCCAGGCCGAGACCGACGGAGCGGAAGTACGTCGGGTGCTTGGTCTCGGTGTAGAGCCACACCGGCTCGTTCCGCTTACGGCCCTGGTCGGCCGCCCAGCGCAGCACCTCTTCGTACGTGGGTATCGTCCAGCGCCCGTCGTACAGCGTGTTGTCGGGCCGCTGGTCGGGCACCCGCTCGATGGCGCGCAGGGTCTTGAGCTCGGCGAGCGTGAAGTCCTCGGTGAACCAGCCGGTGATGGACTGCCCGTCCACCGTCTTGGTGGTGCGGCGGCCGGCGAACTCGGAGTGGTCGGCGACGTCGGTGGTGCCGCCGATCTCGTTCTCGTGGCGGCAGACCAGGTGCCCGTCGCGGGTGGGCACGAGGTCCTGCTCGATGACGTGCGCGCCGAGGTCCAGACCGAGCTGGTAGGAGCCCAGGGTGTGCTCGGGGCGGTAGCCGGAGGCGCCCCGGTGGGCGATCACCGTCGGCCTGGGCAGCTCGCGGGCGGCGGCGCCCGCGGCGGGTCGGCCCGCCGCCTGGCCCGCGGGGGCCGCGGCCCCGAGAAACGTGGCGGCTCCGGTGCCCGCCACCGCCACGCCGAGCACGGCCCGTCTGCCGGGTCGCGCCGATTCCCCGCCTGCCGCCTGCTGAGCTGCCATGGTCCACTCCGTAGGGCTCGTTGCTGTGGGCCCGCGCGGTCCTCGCGGGCCGGCCGATAGCGTCCCGATCCTGGTGGGCGGCCCTGTACACACCGGTACGGGCGAGGAAACGCATGAGGAATCCGCGTCAAAACTGAGTATCGGTGGTGTGAACCCGGTGCGCGACGCGAAGGAAGGGACGAGTATCGTCCCTAGACGTACGGGCGCACGCATGCCCATGACCGACCGGAGGGGAAGTTGTCCCGATTCGTGCTGCTGAAGGTGCTGGTCGGCCCCTTGCTGAAGCTCTTCTTCCGCCCACGGGTCGAGGGAGGCGAGCGGATTCCGGGCGACGGGCCGGTCATCCTGGCCGGCAACCATCTCACGTTCATCGACTCGATCATCCTGCCCCTGGTCATGGAGCGGCAGGTGTTCTTCATCGGCAAGGACGAGTACGTCCGGGGCCGCAGCCTCAAGGGCCGGCTCATGGCGTGGTTCTTCACCGCCGTCGGCATGATCCCGGTGGACCGGGACGGCGGGCACGGCGGCGTCGCGGCGCTGATGACCGGGCGGCGGGTGCTGGAGGAGGGCAAGGTCTTCGGGATCTACCCCGAGGGCACCAGGTCACCCGACGGACGCCTGTACCGGGGACGCACCGGCATCGCGCGGCTGACGCTGATGACCGGGGCGCCGGTGGTCCCGTTCGCCATGATCGGCACCGACCGGGTCCAGCCGGGCGGCCGGGGGCTGCCGCGGGTGGGTCCAGGCCGGCGGATCACCGTCCGTTTCGGGGAGCCGCTGGACTTCTCGCGGTACGAGGGCATGGACCGGGACCGCTATGTGCTGCGGGCCGTGACCGACGAGGTGATGACCGAGGTCATGCGACTGTCCGGCCAGGAGTATGTGGACATGTACGCGACCAAGGTGAAGGCGGCCTAGCCGGCCGGGGCCCGGCCCTCCCCCGACGGACGCGCCGCCCGTGCCCCGAGCCACCCCCGCGCGGGCCGCGCAGCCCCGCCGCCCCACCACCGCGAAGCGCCGCACAGCCGCGCCGCCGCCACCGAACGTGACGGCTCCGGCCGGGAGCAGGCCACCCCCGCGCGGGCCGCGCAGCCCCGCCGACCCACCACCGCGAAGCGCCGCACAGCCGCGCCGCCGCCACCGAACGTGACGACTCCGGCCCGCGCGACACCGCCGGGACTCCGTCCGCGCGGGTCGGCGTGGGCTCACTGCCAGGGGAGTGCGGAGCGCTGTCGCCAGTAGGCGGCCGGGGGCTCCGCGAGGGCCGCCAGGGCCGCCCGCGGGGTCTCGTCCAGCTTCAGGGTCGCCGCGGCGAGGTTGCCGTCGAGCTGCTCGACCGTGGCCGCGCCGGAGAGCACGACGCCCGCCCACGGCTGGTGGAGCACGGCGGCCAGCGCCACGGCGTCGGGGCCGGTGCCCGTCTGTGCCGCGATCCGGCGCAGCGCGGGCGGGGCGGTGTCGGCGGCCAGCCGGCCGTTGGCCATCGCCTCCTTGACGATGACGGCCAGCCCGGCCGCGTGCGCCTGGGCGAGGGCCGGGCCGGCGGAGGTCTCCAGCACGTTGAACGTGGACTGCACGGTCCGGAACAGCGGTCGGCCGTCCACCGTGACCTCCAGGGCGGCCCGGATGGCGGCGGCCTGCGCCGGGCCACTGGTGGACAGCCCGACGCTCACGCCGGACGCGGCGAGCCGGGCCAGCCGGCCGAGCACCTCCGGGTCGGTGAGGGCGGGGCTCTCCAGGGTGACGGAGTGGATCTGGTAGAGGTCGAGCCGGTCGCCGAGCAGGGCCCGGCTCTCGGCGTACTGGCGGTCGAACGTGGCCGCGCCGTGGTCCTTGACCTCGTGCGTCTCGGCGTCGGACCGCCAGTCGGCGGTGTAGGTGTAGCCCCACTTACTGCCGACGACCATGTCACCGGCGGCGTCCGGCCGGTCGCGCAGCCACGCGCCGAGGAACTCCTCGGCCCGCCCGTATGACCGGGCCGCGTCCACGTACCGCACGCCGCGCGCGTGGGCGGCGTCGAGCAGCTGGTGCGTCCGGTCGCGCAGTGCCTCCCGCGTGCGGTCGGCGGGCAGGTCGCGCGCCCGGCCGAGATTGATGTACCCGGGCCGCCCGACGGCGGCGAGGCCGAGTCCGACACGGGCGGCGGGGGTGGCCTCGGGGTGGAAGCGGGAGAACGGCATACGGGGACCTCTGGGCATGTCGTACGGGGTGGAACGGCCCTCACCGTACCGGGCGTGACCGGCACGGCGGCCGGCCGCGGCGGCCCCGGTCCTGTGAAGACGTGCCCGGATGCGGTGGCGACGGGCTCGCCGGGGAAGGCTGTTGCCGAGCGCGGGGCCGTGGCCCGGCGAAGGCCAGGCCGGGCGGGGCGACTTGAGCGCCGCACGGCCGGGCGTGGGCCGCGATCGCGCAGGTCCACGCCGTTCCGGCGCACCGCGGACGGACCAGGGGAGGCAAGTTTTTGAAGCACTGGCGACATGACGACGAAACTCCTCACTCATACGGTCAGGACATGGCGGACGTTTTCGACTCGTACACGATGGCGGACGCGTGGGACGAGATGTTCGAGAGACCAGGGGTGGTCCGTGCCCCGTATGAGCCAGTTTTCGCCGCTTTGCAGCCGCTGGACGCCGCGGAGTTGTCGTTCCGGGCCGAGCAGATGGCCCGGTCCTTCACCGACCGGGGGGTGACCTACGCGCACGCCGGGGAGGAGCGACCCTTCCCCCTGGATCTCGTGCCGCGCATCCTCGACGCGATGGAGTGGGACGCGATCACCCGCGGCGTCCGGCAGCGCATCCAAGCCCTGGAGGCGTATCTCAGCGACGCGTACGGCCGTTGCCAGGTCTTCGAGGACGGCGTGGTGCCCTACCGGCTGCTGCACTCCTCGCCGCACTACCACCGGGCGGCGAACGGCGTGGAGCCACCCAACGGGGTGCGCGTCCACATCGCGGGCATCGACCTGGTGCGCGACGTGGACGGGGGATTCCGGGTGCTGGAGGACAACGTCCGCATCCCGTCGGGCGTTTCGTATGTGATCGAGAACCGGCGCGCCATGACCCGGGTCTTCCCCTCCCTCTTCGCGGAGGCCCCGGTCCGGCCGGTGGACGAGTACCCGCAGCGGCTGCTCGCCTCGCTGCGGGCCGGGGCGCCCGAGGGCGTGCACGACCCGACCGTCGTGGTGCTCAGCCCCGGTGTGCACAACGCCGCCTACTTCGAGCACGCGCTGCTGGCACGGCTGATGGGCGTGCAGCTCGTGGAGGGCCGCGACCTGGTGTGCTCGGGGAACCGGGTGCGGATGCGCACCACGCGCGGCGAGGTCCCGGTCCACGTGGTCTACCGCCGCGTCGACGACGACTTCCTCGATCCGCTGCACTTCCGGCCGGACTCGGTGATCGGCTGCCCCGGCATCATGAGCGCGGCGCGCGCCGGGCGCGTCACGCTGGCCAACGCGGTGGGCAACGGCATAGCCGACGACAAGCTGCTGTACACCTATGTGCCCGACCTGATCCGCTACTACCTCGGTGAGGAGCCACTACTGCCGAACGTCGAGTCCTACCGACCGGAGGAGCCGGGGCAGTTGGAGGCGGTGCTCGACCAGCTCGACAAGCTGGTGATCAAGCCGGTGGACGGCGCGGGCGGCGCGGGCATCGTGATCGGGCCGCGCGCGGACCGGGCCACGCTGGACGCGGTGCGCGAGCGCCTCATCGCCAACCCGCGCGGCTGGATCGCGCAGCGGCCGGTCATGCTGTCCACCTCCCCCACCCTGACCGAGGGCGGCGTCGCGCCGCGCCACATCGACCTGCGGCCGTTCGCGGTGAACGACGGCTCGGACATCTGGCTGCTGCCCGGCGGCCTGACCCGGGTGGCGCTGGGCGAGGGCAATCTGGTGGTCAACTCCAGCCAGGGCGGCGGCTCGAAGGACACCTGGGTGGTGCCCAGACACCGCACGCGCGGCGAGGGCGGCCCGTCCATCCTGTCCGCGATCGCCGCCGGGGAGACGCTGCCGCCGGCCCGGGGCGTCGCCCCGCGTCAGCTCGGCCCGGCCGCCGAGCAGCAGGGAGACCAGCAGTGACGGCCACCGACGTCATGCTCTCGCGGATCGCCGAGTCGCTGTTCTGGGTGGGCCGCTACGTGGAGCGCGCCGACGACACCTCGCGCATCCTCGACGCCTATCTGCACCGGCTGCTGGAAGACCCCTGGAGCGATGAGGACGCCGCCTGCCGTTCCCTGCACGCCATTCTCGGCGTCACGCCGGACCCGGAGTTCTCGTGCGACATCGACCAGGTGCTGGAGCACCTGGCGTTCGACCGGACCAGCGGCGGTTCCATCGACGGCGCGATCGGCGCCGCCCGGGAGAGTGCCCGCCGGGCCCGGGAGGTGGTCTCCACGGAGATGTGGGAGTGCCTGAACTCGACCTGGCACAGTCTGGCCGAGCACCGCGCCGCCGCCCTCCGCACCGGGCCGCACTCCTACCTGGGGCTGGTCAGACGCCGGGCCGCGCTGTTCTTCGGGCTCGCCGACTCCACGATGAACCGGGACGACGGCTGGCGGTTCGTGGTGCTGGGCCGCAGCCTGGAGCGGGTGGACATGACGGCCCGGCTGCTGGCCGTCCGGGTGCTGGCGGCCGTGCACGCCCCGGACTGGCCGACGCTGCTGAACGCGAGCGGCGCCGACGAATCGTTCCTCCGCGCCCATCGCGGCGCGGGCGACTCGGCGAGCGTCGCCGGATTCCTGCTGCTGAACCGGGACTTCCCGCGTTCGGTGCTGCACGCCCTGGCCACCGCCGAGGAGTGCCTGGCCGCGCTGGCCGACCACGGCGGACGCGGTCGCGGCCCCTACGGGCGGCCCGACGCGACGCTGCTGCCCATCGGCCGGATGCGCACGCGCCTGGAGTACCTCGATCCCGAGGTGCTGCGCAGCGGGCTGCCCGGCCTGCTGCGGGACCTCCAGGAGGCGTGCACCGAGTCGGCCGCCGCCGTGGCCGCGCAGTACTTCCCGTACGACGGACCGGTGTCGTGGTCCCAGGAAGGAGTCTGAGCCCGTGCACGGACGCAGACTGAAGATCTCTCATGAGACCCGGGTCGTCTACCAGGGTCCGGCCATCTCGTCGCACAACGAGCTGCGCATGACGCCGCTGACGCTGCCCGCGCAGACGACGCTGGACTCCCGGATCGCGATCAGCCCGACCGCGCAGACGTGGAGCTACTGGGACTACTGGGGCACGCAGGTGACGACGTTCGACCTGATGGAGCCGCACGAGTCGCTCAGCGTGGTCGCCACCAGCCTGGTGGAGACCTCTCCCCCGGCGCCGCTGCCCGCGGAGCCGGACTGGGGGACGATCCGGGCGCGACTGGAGAACGGCCGGCTCGCCGAGTTCGGCCTGCCGACGCCGCTCACCACGGTCACGGACGAGACGGTCGAGGCGGCCCGCGCGGCGGCGGACGGGCTCGGCCCGCACGAGGCGGCGCTCGCGGTGGCCGGGCTGGTCCGGGACCGGGTGGACTACATCTCCGGAAGCACCGGCGTGCACACCGGCGCGCAGGAGGCGTGGGAACAGGGCGCCGGGGTGTGCCAGGACATCACCCACCTCACCGTGGCCCTGCTGCGCCGGATCGGGCTGCCCAGCCGGTACGTCTCCGGCTATCTGCACCCGGACCCGGACCCGGCGCCGCACGAGAAGGTCGCCGGGCAGAGCCACGCCTGGGTCGAGTACTGGGCGGGCGGCTGGGTCGGGTACGACCCGACCAACCGCACCCGCGCCGGCGAGTCGCACGTGATCGTGGGCAAGGGCAGGGAGTACGGGGACGTCGTACCGCACAAGGGCGTGTACCACGGCGCCCCCAGCGGCTCCCCGCAGGTGGAGGTGGAGTTCACCCGGGTGGCCTAGCCGGCCACCCAGGCGCGCTGGCGAGCCAGGCCCGCCTTCGCCTCGGCGAGCTGGACGGCGACCGCGGCGGGCGCGGTGCCGCCGCGGGCGTCACGGGCGGCCAGCGAGCCGGCCACGGTGAGGACGCCGCGCACCTCGGGGGTGAGGTGCGCGGAGATCTTCCCGAACTGCTCGTCGGTGAGCTGGTCGAGCTCGATGCCCTCCGCCTCGCAGACCTTGACGCACTCGCCGGCGACCTCGTGGGCCACCCGGAACGGCACCCCGCGCTTGACCAGCCACTCCGCGATGTCGGTGGCGAGGGAGAAGCCGGCCGGGGCCAGCTCCGCCATCCGCTCCGCGTTGACCGTGAGGGTGGCGAGCATGCCGGTGAACGCCGGGAGCAGGACCTCCAGTTGGTCACAGGAGTCGAAGACCGGCTCCTTGTCCTCCTGGAGGTCGCGGTTGTAGGCGAGCGGCAGCGCCTTGAGGGTGGCCATGAGGCCCGTCAGGTTGCCGATGAGCCGGCCGGACTTGCCCCGGGCCAGCTCCGCGATGTCCGGGTTCTTCTTCTGCGGCATGATCGAGCTGCCGGTGGAGAAGGAGTCGTGCAGGGTCACGAAGGAGAACTCCTTCGTGTTCCAGATGATGATCTCCTCCGCGATGCGCGAGAGGTCGACGCCGATCATCGCCGTGACGAAGGCGAACTCGGCGGCGAAGTCGCGCGCCGCCGTGCCGTCGATGGAATTGGCCGACGAGCCGCCCTCGAAGCCGAGGTCGGCCGCCACCGCCTCCGGGTCGAGGCCGAGCGAGGAGCCCGCGAGCGCGCCCGAGCCGTAGGGCGAGACGGCCGTGCGCGCGTCCCACTGCCGCAGCCGCTCCGCGTCCCGGGCCAGGGCCTGGACGTGGGCGAGGACGTGGTGGGCGAACAACACCGGCTGCGCGTGCTGGAAGTGGGTCCGGCCCGGCATGGCGACGCCCGGGTGGGCGTCGGCCAGGGCGATCAGCGCCTCCTGGAGGTCCGCGATCAACCCCGCGATGATCCGCGCGTGATCCCGCAGATACATCCGGAAGAGGGTGGCCACCTGGTCGTTGCGCGACCGGCCGGCCCGCAGCTTGCCGCCCAGCTCGGGACCGAGCCGCTCCAGCAGGCCGCGTTCGAGGGCGGTGTGCACGTCCTCGTCGGCGATGGTGCCGGTGAACGAGCCGTCCGCGACATCGGCCGCGAGCCGGTCGAGGCCCTCGGTCATCCGGCGCAGCTCGTCCGCGGTCAGCAGCCCGGCCCCGTGCAGGACGCGGGCGTGGGCGCGGGAGCCGGCGATGTCGTAGGGCGCCAGCCGCCAGTCGAAGTGGACGGAGGCGCTGAGCCTCTCCAGGGCCTCGGCCGGTCCGTGCGCGAACCGGCCGCCCCAGAGGCGCACGTCCCGCTTGTCGTCGTCACTCACTGGGCGAGGTCCCGCCGGGCCGCGATCTTGCTGGACATGGCGAAGATGTCGATGAAGCCCTTGGAGGCGGACTGGTCGAAGGTGTCGCCGGTGTCGTAGGTCGCGAGGTGGAAGTCGTACAGCGACTGCTCGGAGCGGCGCCCGGTGACGACCGCCCGGCCGCCGTGCAGGGTCATCCGGATATCGCCGCTGACGTGCTGGTTCGCCTCGTCGACGAAGCCGTCCAGGGCGCGCTTGAGCGGGGAGAACCACAGGCCGTCGTAGACCAGCTCGGTCCAGCGCTGCTCGACCTGCCGCTTGTACCGGGCGAGCTCGCGCTCGACCGTCACGTTCTCCAGCTCCTGGTGGGCGGTGATCAGCGCGATGGCGCCGGGCGACTCGTACACCTCGCGGGACTTGATGCCCACGAGCCGGTCCTCGACCATGTCGATGCGGCCCACGCCGTGGGCGCCGGCCCGCTCGTTCAGCTCCTGGACGGCCTGGAGCATGGTGACGGCCTTGCCGTCGATGGCCACCGGGACGCCCTGCCGGAAGGTGATGACGACCTCGTCGGGCTCGCGCGGCGTGGCCGGGCTCTGCGTGTACTCGTAGATGTCCTCGATCGGCGCGTTCCAGATGTCCTCCAGGAAGCCGGTCTCCACGGCGCGGCCGAAGACGTTCGCGTCGATGGAGTACGGCGACTTCTTGGTGGTGGCGATCGGCAGGCCCTTGGTCTCCGCGAAGGCGATGGCCTTGTCCCGGGTCATCGCGTAGTCCCGGACCGGGGCGATGCACGTGAGGTCGGGGGCGAGGGAGGCGATGCCCGCCTCGAACCGCACCTGGTCGTTCCCCTTGCCGGTGCAGCCGTGGGCGACGGTGTCCGCGCCGTGCTTGCGGGCGGTGGCGGCCAGGTGCTTGACGATCACCGGCCGGGAGAGGGCGGAGACCAGCGGGTACCGGTCCATATAGAGGGCGTTGGCCTTGATCGCCGGCAGACAGTACTCCTCGGCGAACTCGTCCTTGGCGTCCACGACCTCGGCCTCGACCGCGCCGCAGGCCAGTGCGCGCTTACGGATGACGTCCATGCTCTCGCCGCCCTGGCCGACATCGACGGCGACGGCGACGACCTCCGCCCCGGTCGCCTCGGCGATCCAGCCGATGCAGACAGAGGTGTCCAGGCCGCCGGAGTAGGCGAGTACGACGCGCTGGGTCACGGTGTCTCCTTAGGATGCATGCACTGACTGGAATAAGTATGCAGGGCTCCGCATGGTTCGTCAATCCGGTGGCACGCGCGGGATACTTTTTGTCATGGGCAAGACTTACGACCGCATAGACGGCAGGCTCAGGACGTTCATCGAGGAACAGCGCGTCTTCTTCACGGCCACCGCCCCGCTCGCGGGGGACGGCACCGTGAACCTCTCCCCCAAGGGCCTCACCGGCTCGCTCGCGGTGCTGGACGAGCGCACCGTCGCCTATCTCGACTTCGCCGGCAGCCACGCCGAGACCATCGCCCATCTGCGGGAGAACGGCCGCGTCACGCTCATGTGGTGCGCCTTCTCCGGGCCGCCCACCGTCGTCCGGGTGCACGGGCGCGGCGAGCCGGTCTTCCGGGACGACCCGCGCTGGGCCGGGCTGCTGGCGCACTTCCCCGCCATCGACCCGTCCGACCACGGACTGCGGGCCATCGTCGTCGTGACCGCCGAGCTGATCCGGGACTCCTGCGGGTTCGCCGTGCCGTATCTGTCGTACGAGGGCGACCGCCCGCTGCACGGCTCCCGCTTCGGGCGCGAGACGGACGAGACGTTGGACGCCTACTTCCGCGCCCGGACGCACAACGGGACCAGCATCGACGGTCTGCCGGGCCTGCCCCTCCCCCTGCCGCCGACCCCGCCCACGACGTCGGGGGTCTGACCGGCGTGCGGAGCATGTGGGAGAGACCAGGGCTGCGCGAGGCCGCGGCCGGCAACGAGCGGATCGTCGCCGCCGGGTGGTACACGGCGCCCGGCGGCGGCCGGGTGGAGATCGGCGCGGCCGTCGCGCGCGCGGCGGCGGGGAGCGCGCTGTTCGGCCCGGAGCCGGTACCGGGGGTGTCGGACGCGGCGGCGCCGGGTGGCCCCGGCGCGCGGCCGGTGTTCGAGGTGACCGGGGAGACCAGCCTGGCCGCCGCGCGCCGGCTGGCCGGGGCGGCGGGCGGGCCGGTGGCGGTGCTGAACTTCGCCTCGGCCCGCAATCCGGGCGGCGGATATGTCAAGGGAGCCAAGGCACAGGAGGAGGACCTGTGCCGGGCCTCCGCCCTCTACACGTGTCTGCTGCGGGTGCCGGAGTTCTACGCGGCCCACCGGGCGGCGGGCGACCCGTTCTACAGCGACCGTGTGATCCACTCGCCGGGTGTGCCGGTCTTCCGCGACGACGCCGGGACGCTGCTCGACGAGCCCTACGAGGCCGGGTTCCTCACCGCCGCCGCGCCCAACGCGGGCGTCGTCGCCGAGCGCGCGCCCGGCCGCGCGCCGGACCTCCCGGCGGCGCTGCGCACGCGGGCCGAACGGGTGCTGGAGGTGGCCGCCGTCACGGGCTACCGGCGGCTGGTCCTGGGGGCGTGGGGCTGCGGCGTCTTCCGGAACGACCCGGCCGTGGTGGCCGGGGCGTTCCGCGCGCTGCTGACCGGCGTCGGCCGGTTCGCCCGGCACTTCGACCGGATCACCTTCGCGATCCTCGACCGGCACGATCCCTCGCCCACCAGAAACGCCTTCACCGCCGCGTTCCCCGCCGCATAGAGGGTGATCGCGTACCGCGTCACCCACACGAGTGATTGGGGCCGCGTGACCCGGTGCCCGCGATCCTTTGGCCAGAGCGGAACTCCTGGTCAACCGCAGTCCCTTGAAAGGCCACCGCGCAGGGGGCGCGCGGCGGGCGCACGGAAGAACGGGGTCGCGCCGTTCCAGTGCCCCGCTGGGACGGCCAAGCTGAGCGCATGATCAGCGACCCGTCCACGACCACCACCACGGCCCTGACGGCCCTGACCACCCTGCCGACCCTGCCGACCGTGCCGACCCTGCCGACCCCGCCGGTGACCGCCGGCGCGGCGCCCGGCGGAACGGGAGCGGCGACATGACCACGGTCTCCGACACGGCCGACGAGCAGCGCACCGCCCGGGAGGCCCTGCGCCGGGCCCGCGCCCTGCTCGACCCGGCGCTGCGCGACTGGGTGCGGCGCCTGCCCGCGCCGATCGCGCGCGTCGCCTCCTACCACTTCGGCTGGACGGACAGCGCCGGCCGCCCCGAGAGCGCGCCCGGCGGAAAGGCCCTGCGGCCCGCGCTCGTCTTCGCCTGCGCCGAGGCCGTCGGCGCCCCGGCCGAGGCCGCGCTCGCCCCGGCCGTCGCCGTGGAGCTGGTGCACAACTTCTCACTGATCCACGACGACATCCTGGACGGCGACGCGACGCGCCATCACCGGGCCACCGCCTGGCGGGTGTTCGGCTCCTCCAGCGCGCTGCTGGCCGGCGACGCGCTGCTCATCCACGCGACGCGGGTGCTGACCGAACAGCACGGGCCGGACATGGCGGCCACCGGCGTCCGCTGGCTGAGCGAGGCCACCACCCAGCTCATCGAGGGAGAGTACACCGACCTCGCCTTCGAGGAGCGCTCCCATGTCACGCTCGCAGAGTGCCTGGCCATGACGGAGCGGAAGACCGCCGTGCTGCTGGCCTGTTCGTGCGCGCTGGGCGCCCTGTGGGGCGGCGGCTCCCCGCAACGGACGGAGGCGCTGCGGCGGTTCGGCACCCACCTCGGCATCGCCTTCCAACTCGCCGACGACCTGCTCGGCATATGGGGCGACCCGGCGGTCACCGGCAAGCCGGCCGGGGCCGATCTGACGGTCCGCAAGAAGTCCCTGCCGGTCGTCGCCGCGCTCGACTCGGGCACGGACGCCGGGCGCCGGCTGGCCGAGCTGTACGGCGGGCCGGACCGGCCGGACCCGGCCGCCCCCGACCCGGCCGAGACGGCGCGGCTGACCGCGCTCGTGGAGGAGGCCGGGGGCCGGGCCTGGGCCGAGGAGACGGCCGGGGAGCAGCTGCGCCTGGCCCTGGACTGCCTGCGCACGGCGGACATCCCGCCCCCGGCCGCCGCGCCCCTGGCCGCCCTCGCCCGGCTCGCCTCGCGACGGGACCACTAGCGACCTCGTGCATGGTTGGGGTGGAGTCGTCTCGGTCGAGGACTTGGCCGACGGTTCATTCCAGTTGTCCGGGCGGGAGTGCGGCAGCAGTGCGGGTGGTTGTCTGCTGACTGGACAGAAGTGCGGCGACGGCTCGGACGGTGTCGGGCAGTTGCTCTCGCCGTCCGTGGTGGCGGGCTGGGGATCGCCAGTTTTTCAGATGCGCGATGCCGTGCTCGACGGGGATGCGGGCGGAGGAGTGGGCGAAAGCGTGCTGCTTGGTGGTGGGCCATGAGCCACTGAAGATGTTCGAGGTGCTTGCCTCGGCGTTCGCGTGGCGGGGTGACCACCTGACCGCAGGTCTGGCCGCCAAGCCCTTGATAGCCGGCATCGGCCAGGATCCGCAGGTGGATGGTGTCGGCGAGCAGGTCGACCAGGCCCGCCTGCCGGGCCTGGGTGATGTCGGCGCAACTGCCGGTCCGTGCCTCGCCGCCAAACAGCAGTCGGCCGGAAGTGTCCGTGAGGACCAGGGCTTTCACGGCGTTCTGCTTGCTCTTGCCGGACCGGGCGCCCGGTGACGCGGCCGGTCCAGCAGCTTTGCATCGTGCCGGGCCTGCCACACCGGGCCCACCTCCGCGACCAGCTCGCCAATCACCTCAGGCGACAGCCCTGTGATCCGCCGGTCCGCCACGATCACCCGACGCGCATCAACCCCCACCACGAACCGGTCAACGAGTAGCAAGCCCATCAGCCACGGCCAACCATGCACGAGGTTGTTAGCCAGTCATCCCAACAGGGCAGCCGTGAACATCCCGTGGTGAGCCATCAGCCACTCCTGGATGCGGTCCCAACGCTGCCAACCACCGCGCTCGGACAGCGCCTGGGTGTAGACGGGGTCACCGTCGGCCATTCGGTCAGCGACGAAGGCCCGGCAGGATGCGGTGGCCTGTTCGATGACGCCGGGCAGTTCAGCCCGCTCCCGCGGGGAGAGGCCGTAGCTGTCGGCGAGGATCCGCAGTCGGGCCGGGGCGTCCAGCCCCGCGGGATAGAGAACTGCCGCGGACATGGGATCGAGCATGGGAATCCAGTAGCGGGCGGTCATGGCGACGTCCCATACGGCTCGGCCGGGGGCCGCCAGGTCGAAATCGATCAGGGCTGCGGCATGGCCGTCGCGGAAGACGACGTTGTCCGGGCACACATCGTTGTGGCACAGCATTGTTCCTCCCGCCGGGTCGGCCAGGGATCGGGGCCACTCGACGCATGCGTCAACCGCGATGGCGGCGCTGGCGTCGTGCAGGCGTCGCAGCAGGCTCCCCACCGATCTCAACGCGGCCTCGGTCATCACCCAGCGCGGAAACGGCGGTAGAGCGACGTTGCCGGGGATGAAGGTCAGCTGCTCGCGGCCGTCTGCGGTGAGACGGATCGGCCTCGGAGCCGCGTCGAACCCGTGCTCTTTGAGCGCGAGGAGATGGACATGGAGGGTGCGCGCGGTGCGCGGCGCTGGGCGTTCCACCAGGGCACCGTGGCGGAAGACCGCGCCCGCGTTCACCATGCCGCCGACCAGGGCTTCACCCTCTGCCTTCTCGCCCTCAGCCGTCATGTCGATCACGCTACCGCCAGGTCGGTGTCGCGTGTGGGACGGTCCCGAAATGCGCTTCGAACCAGGTCGCTCACCTGGGCATTCGCCAGACGCTGAGGCGGCCTTCGTCTGATCATGTGCTCCGACCAAGGACACACGTGACCACAACGAAGGCCGTGGTGAGTTTGCTGCCTGATCATGTTCCGGGGGAAGCGTTCACGAAAGCGTCACGCTGCCGGGAGGACTTATTCGACTGTCTGACCGCGCGCGGGGACGAACTGTTCGACCTCACGGATGCGTCGCTGTGTGCGGACGGACCGGCCTTTCTCAGCCTCGCCGCCGCCATCTGCTGCTACAAGCGCCTCCGCCGACTCACCATGGCACGGACGAGTTCCGTCGGGTAACCTGCTGTAGCCTCGCGGATCACCGCGGGGAACGATGCGGTTCTCTTCAGCGGGAGGGGTAATGAGCGGAGAGAATTCCAGGAGTGGGCAGGGCCGGGCGCTTCTCTTATGCTTGGCGCTGCTGTTGTTCGCCTGGCACCGACGGCTGCCTCAGCGGCAGATGGAGGACAAGATCAGGCGAGTTCAGAGCCCGATGATGGCTACTTCGCACCGGTCTCCGCATTAGTGAACGAGGAGGTCACGCCGATGGGGACGTCTGGCCCCATTACTGCAGGCAGCTGCCGGTACCAGCAGGCGAATGACAACGTTCATATTTCGAGCGGGGATGTGTCGACGCAAGGCTGGTGGCTGCATTATTCCGGCACTTGCCCGGCGCGGGCAAACGTCGACATCCACCTTCAGGCGGTTAGGTGCTCCTCTAGCGGAAGCTGCGGCTGGGTAACCGTCGATACGGACAGCGGGGACTATGCCGCAGGCGGGGGGCGTGGTCGGAGGGCCACCGCCAGGGAGTCATGCGCAGATTCCCGGACCGTCGGGTATCGGTCGTTCGTTGACGTCGAGCTGATAGATGCGTCAGATCCCTCTGGATACACGTACTCGACGCCCGTCGACCGGAACTGCTACCCGTCATCATGAGCACCCAGGAACAGCTGCGGGTCGTCGCTCTGGGCGCGATCTGCGATATCGGGGAGCCCTCCCTCGATAGAGGGTCCCAAAATTTCATCGTCAGCGAGTTCGCGTTGTTGGAAGACGGTCGTCGTCTGATTCTTCATGCGGAACGCGGGTTTACCGTGGGCTGGGGCGGGGGGAGTGGAGACGAGCCCATTCTCGCCACCGCGAGCGTGGAGTCCATCACACACAACGTCCTCAACGTGGTGCTGCCCGACGACGATGACTATCCAGGTGACCATCCGTGGGAGTGGCTTGCCGAACTTTCGCAGGCCAGGGGCATTGCTGTCTCAGCCGACGATCTTCGCGAACTGCCCTACGAGGTTGTCCTATCGGATCGACTGAGGGATGCACTGCCGACCGTGTGAACGTAGAAGGCTGCCCGGACGAGTGTCCGGGCAGCCTTCTATCGGAGTGCCCATCACCCGGTGGTCTCGTCCGGACGGGGCCGAACGCCCGTCTGCAGCGCGGGTGTGAGATCGGCCAGTCGGCAGCCTCTTCCACGGTGCGTAGAGTCCGGGTGGCCTTGTCCGTCTTGGTGCGAGGTCCATCCGCGGTCGAAGCCGTCGAACACTTCGACTACCGCGACACCCGCTTGGCGTGTGCGGTTAAGGGTGCCGGCGTTGTAGGGACGGCCGACTTCGCCAAGGTCGCGGCCTCCGCCCAGGCGCGTACCGGAACACGGGCACCGTTTCGGTAGACGACGTGCGTCAGCCCATGCTTGGAGAGCAACCGGTCGGCGAGGTTCCTCGCGGCCTGCTTCCCGGTCATGTTCCCCGCGGCCAACAGCGGCACCTCACGCCGGGCGGCCACCCGAACCGCCCGTTGATCCAGCCTCGGATGTCGCGTTCCGGCTCGGTGACGCTGCGGTGGGCGGAGCGGCGGAGTTTGCGGGTGGTCAGTTCGGCGAACCAGCGCTCGAAGCCCAGAACGAGTTCACCTCCCTGCCCCATATGTGGGGGCAGATCGCGTGCCGGGCGATGCGGGGTGCTGCGGCGGCCGCTGCCGGACACCCCGGTGTCGCCCGGCTGAGGCTGGAAGAGGCGCTGCGGCAGCTCCAGGACACGACCCTGCCCGGCCACGAGCAGCTCCACGACGCCCTGGCCCGTCTGGAACGTGCCCGGTCCCGGGGTGAGAAGACCGTTCCCGGCCTGCTTCCCCTGCCGGTGTGTGAGCAGTGGTGACCGGCACGACGCCCGGGGGCGAAGCTGCCAACGAGGTCGGCGGCCTGGTGCGGGCCGGGAGCATCACCGGCGATGTCCACCCGCACGCCCCCCGAACGCCGGTGCTGCGGGTGCCGGCCAACTGGACGCGCAACCGGTGGCGTGGGTGGACCGCGACAGTGCCCTGGCGGACCTGGAACGGGTACGGGCCGCACGCCACGGGGCCGGTGCCCGTGGCGTGGTGATGCTCCACGGCCCGGCCGGGAGCGGCAAGAGCGCGCTGGCGGCCCGCTGGCTCGGGCAGATCGCCGACACCTACCCCGACGGACAGCTCACCACCGACCTGTCCTACGCCACCGCGCCGGGGGATGTGCTGGGCGCGTGGCTGCGCGCCCTGGGCGAACCCGTCCCCGGCAGCACCGCTGGCCGCATGGCGGACTGGCGCAGCGTCACCGCCACCCGGCGCCTTGCCATCGTGGTGGAAGGCACCGTCGACGCCGGCCGGGTGCGGCCGCTGCTGCCGACCGGTACCGGCTGCCTGACCGTGGTCACCGGCCGGGACCCGCTGCCCGCCCTCGACGCGGCCGGCGCCGCGTTCTACCGGGTCGGCCCCCTCGACGAAACCGCCGCGCGGGACCTGCTCACCCACGGCCTGGACCCCGACCGGATCGACGGCGGCGGACGCGACGCTCCCCGGGCCACAGCGGTCGGTCCGCCCGGCTCCGTCCCCACACCGCGCGCGGGGCCGCGTTTCCGGTGCGGGAGCGCGGTCCTACGCGGTGAGCCGGTGCGCGCGGCCGGTGTGACCACGCGCGCCGGACCACAGCGCACGGCGTCTCACGGCTCGTCCGTGCCCGCACGCGCGTGACGTGGCGACGCGGCGAGGCGCGGTGCCCGGGATCCGGCGGGCCCCGGCCGGTCGACCACGCGCCGCCCGCGGGGCAGTGGCGCGTTCAGTTCTCCTCGTCCTCCTCGTCCTCCGGGAGCTCCTTCTGCTTCTGTGCCAGCCGCAGCAGATGGTCCGCCAGGGACTGCCCGCCGGTCGGGTCCCTGCTGATCAGCAGCAGGGTGTCGTCCCCGGCGATGGTGCCCAGGATGTCGTGCACCTCGGCCTGGTCGATGGCCGAGGCGAGGAACTGGGCGGCCCCGGGCGGGGTGCGCAGCACGACCAGGTTCGCGGACGCCTCGGCGGAGGTCAGCAGCTCCCCCGCCAGCCGGGCCATCCGCTCCTCCTTGGCGGACTCCCCGAGCGGCACCCGGGGAGTGCGAAAGCCACCCTCGCTGGGCACGGCGTAGATCAGCTCTCCCCCGGTGTTGCGGATCTTCACCGCTCCCAGCTCGTCCAGGTCACGGCTGAGCGTCGCCTGCGTGACGTGCAGCCCGTCGTCGGCGAGCAGCTTGGCGAGCTGGCTCTGGGACCGCACCGCCTGTCTGTTGAGGATCTCGACGATCCGGCGGTGCCGGGCCGTCCGCGTCTGGGGCACGGCCGGGCCGTTTCCGGCCGGGTGCCGCTCGTCGGTCATGCTCTCTCCCCGGTGGTCATCGTTCTCCGGCTGACGTGTCCACGGTGTCGAGAACGCCCGGGAGCGCCGCGAGGAGGGCGTCCACCTCCTCGTCGCCCACGATGAGCGGCGGAGCGAGCCGCACCACGTCGGGAGCCACGGCGTTCACCAGAAGTCCGGCGTCCTGAGCCGCCTGCTGCACGCGCGGTGCCAGGGGCTCGGTGAGCACGATACCGAGCAGCAGCCCGGCGCCCCTGACCCGGTCGACCAGCGGGTGGCCCAGGCGCCAGACGCCGTCCCGCAGCCGCTCGCCCGCGTCCTTGACCCGCTGGAGCAGATCCTCGGACGCGATGGTGTCCAGGACGGCGAGGGCGGCGGCGCAGGAGACGGGGTTGCCGCCGAACGTGGAGCCGTGGGCGCCGGGGGTGAGCAGCCGCGCCGCCTCGCCGAACGCCATCGTCGCGCCGATGGGCAGCCCCGCCGCCAGGCCCTTGGCCAGGGTCACGATGTCGGCCTCGACGCCCTGGGCCTGCCCGGCGAACCAGTGACCGGTGCGGCCGATACCGGTCTGCACCTCGTCCAGGACCAGCAGCGTGCCGGTGGCGCGGGTGATCGCGCGGGCCTCGGCGAGATATCCCTCGGGCGGCACGATCACGCCGTTCTCGCCCTGGATCGGCTCCACGATCACCAGCGCGGTGTTCGTGGTGACGGCCGCGCGCAGCGCCTCGGCGTCGCCGTAGGGGACGTGGGTGACGTCACCGGGCAGCGGGAGGAAACCCTCGTGTTTCTTCGGCTGCCCGGTCAGGGCGAGGGCGCCCATGGTCCGGCCGTGGAAGCCGCCGTGGGTGGCCACCATGTGGCGGCGGCCGGTGAGCCGGCCGATCTTGAACGCGGCCTCGACGGCCTCGGCGCCCGAGTTGCAGAAGTAGACCCGCCCTGGTCGGCCGGCCAGGGCGAGGAGCCGTTCGGCGAGGGCGACGGGCGGTTCGGACAGGAAGAGGTTGGAAACGTGGCCGAGCAGGGCGATCTGGTCGGAGACCGCACGCACGACGGCCGGGTGTCCGGTGCCGAGCGAGTTGACGGCGATGCCGCCGACGAAGTCCAGGTACTCCTTGCCGTCGGCGTCCCACAGCCGCGCGCCCTCGCCGTGGGTGATGGGCACCCGGGGGGTGCCGTAGTTGTCCATCAGGGCGCCCTGCCAGCGGGCGGTCAGCGAGGCGTTGCCCGTGACAGCGTCGCTCGTGGCGGAGGTGCCCGTGACAGCGTCGCTCGTGGCGGAGGTGCCGGTGACAGCGTCGCTCGTGACGGCGGTGCCCGTGGCGGAGGTGCTGTCGGTATGCGTCTCGGCGTTCATGTCGGCTCTCCCTTGCCGGCCCCGTCGGGCACGACCATCGTCCCGATTCCCTCGTCGGTGAAGATCTCCAGCAGGATGGCGTGCTGGACCCGGCCGTCGATGACGCGCGCGGTGCGCACGCCGTTGCGGACGGCGTACAGGCAGCCCGCCATCTTCGGCACCATGCCGCTGGCCAGGTCGGGCAGCAGCTTCTCCAGCTCGCTCTCCGTCAGCCGGCTGATGACCTCGTCGCTGGCCGGCCAGTCGGCGTACAGGCCCTCGACATCGGTCAGCACCATCAGCGTCTCGGCGCCCAGCGCGGCGGCGAGCGCGGCGGCGGCGGTGTCGGCGTTGACGTTGTAGACGTGGTCGTCGTCGGTGCTGCGGGCGATCGAGGAGATCACCGGGATGCGGCCGTCGTCGAGCAGCGCCAGCACGGCGCCGGGGTCGATGCCGGTGATGTCGCCGACGCGGCCGAGGTCCACACGCTCGCCGTCGATCCGGGCGTAACGCTTGGTCGCCGACATCAGGCGGGCGTCCTCGCCCGTCATGCCCACGGCGAGCGAGCCGTGCCGGTTGAGCTGGCCGACCAGGTCGCGCTGCACCTGACCGGCCAGCACCATCCGGACCACGTCCATGGTCTCGGGCGTGGTGACGCGCAGCCCCGCCCTGAACTCGGAGGTGAGACCGAGCCGTTCGAGCTGCGCGTTGATCTGCGGGCCGCCGCCGTGCACCACGACCGGGCGCAGCCCCGCGTGGCGGAGGAAGACGACATCCTGGGCGAACGCGGCCTTCAGCGCGTCGTCCACCATGGCGTTCCCGCCGAACTTGATGACCACGGTCTTCCCGTGGTGACGGGTGAGCCAGGGCAGGGCCTCGATAAGGATCCGCGCCTTGGGCAGAGCGGTGTGCCTGCGGGTGGCGGGCACGGGTCCTGATACGTGATTGTCCGTCATGACCGGCTTTCGCGGAGGGCTCGTCGGAGGGATCAGGAGGAGTAGGCGCTGTTCTCGTGGACGTAGTCGGCGGTCAGGTCGTTCGTCCACAGCACGGCGGACTCGGCGCCGGCGGCGAGGTCGGCGGTGATGACGACCTCGCGGTGGCGCATGTCGACCAGGTCGCGGTCCTCGCCGACCGAGCCGTTCTTGCAGACCCAGACGCCGTTGATCGCGACGTTGAGCTGGTCGGGATCGAACGCGGCGGAGGTGGTGCCGATGGCGGCGAGCACCCGGCCCCAGTTGGGGTCCTCGCCGTGGATGGCGCACTTGAGGAGGTTGTTGCGAGCGATGGAGCGGGCGACCTCGACCGCGTCGTCCTCGGTGGCCGCGCCCACGATCTCGACCCGGATGTCCTTGGAGGCGCCCTCGGCGTCCTTGATGAGCTGATGGGCCAGGTCGTCGCAGACCACGCGGACGGCCTCGGCGAACTCCGCCTCCTCCGGGACGGCGCCGGAGGCACCGGACGCCAGCAGCAGCACCGTGTCGTTGGTGGACATGCAGCCGTCGGAGTCGATCCGGTCGAACGTGGTCCGGGTGGCGGCGCGCAGCGCCCGGTCGAGGGCGGGGGCGTCGAGGTCGGCGTCGGTGGTGAGGACGACGAGCATGGTGGCCAGGCCGGGGGCGAGCATCCCGGCGCCCTTGGCCATGCCGCCCACCACCCAGCCGGTCCCGCCGGCGACGGCGGTCTTGTGGACGGTGTCGGTGGTCTTGATCGCGATGGCGGCCCGCTCGCCGCCGTGCGCGGAGAGCTCCCCGGCGGCCGTCTCGACGCCGGCCAGCAGCTTGTCCATCGGCAGCCGGATGCCGATGAGGCCGGTGGAGGCGACGGCCACCTCGGCGGCGCTGTGGCCGAGGACGTCGGCCACCTTCTCGGCGGTGGCGTGGGTGTCCTGGAAGCCGAGCGGTCCGGTGCAGGCGTTGGCGCCGCCGGAGTTGAGGACGACGGCCGAGATCCGGCCGCCCCGCAGGACCTGCTCGGACCAGACCACGGGGGCGGCCTTGACGCGGTTGCTCGTGAAGACGCCGGCGGCGGCGGTGCGCGGCCCCTGGTTGACGACGAGCGCGAGGTCGGGCCCGCCGCTCTCCTTGATCCCCGCGGCGATGCCCGCCGCCGTGAATCCCCGTGCTGCCGTGACGCTCATGGAGCCACTCCAATCGTCGACAGCCCCGTGTCCTCGGGGAGGCCCAGGGCGATGTTCATGCTCTGCACCGCGCCGCCCGCGGTGCCCTTCGTGAGGTTGTCGATGGCGCTGATGGCGATGAGCCGGCCGGCGGCCTCGTCCAGCGTGACCTGCACCAGGGCCGCGTTGGAGCCGGCGACGGCGCCGGTGGTGGGCCACTGGCCGGCCGGGAGCAGCCGGACGAACGGCTCGGCGGCCAGCGCCTTGGCGTACGCCTCCCGCAGCGCGGCCTCGGTCACGCCGGGCCTGGCCTTGGCGGAGCAGGTGGCGAGGATGCCCCGGGACATGGGCGCGAGGGTCGGTGTGAACGAGACGGTCACGCGCTCGCCGGCGACCGCCGACAGGTTCTGGACCATCTCGGGGGTGTGCCGGTGCGTGCCGCCGACACCGTACGGGCTCATGGCGCCCATCACCTCGCTGCCCAGCAGGTGCGGCTTGAGCGATCGGCCGGCGCCGGAGGTGCCGGAGGCGGCCACGATCACGGCCTCGGGCTCGGCCAGCCCCGCCGCGTAGGCCGGGAAGAGCGCGAGGCTCACGGCCGTCGGATAGCACCCGGGGACCGCGACGCGGGTGGACCCCCTGAGGGCGTCGCGGGCCCCGGGCAGCTCGGGCAGGCCGTACGGCCAGGTGCCGGCGTGCGGGGAGCCGTAGAACCGCTCCCAGTCCGCCGCGTCCCGCAGCCGGAAGTCGGCGCCGCAGTCGACGATCAGCGCGCTGTCGCCCAGCTGCTCGGCGACGGCGGCCGAGTGGCCGTGCGGGAGGGCGAGGAAAACGACGTCATGGCCGGCCAGCGCCTCGGGCGTGGTCGGCTCCAGCACCCGGTCGGCCAGCGGGAGGAGCTGCGGCTGAAGGGCTCCGAGCCGCTCCCCCGCGTTGGCGTTGCCGGTCAGGGCGCCGATCTCGATCCGTGGATGCTGGAGGAGGAGCCGCAGGATCTCCCCTCCCGCGTAGCCACTCGCTCCCGCCACCGCAGCGCGCACCGCCATCGCCTCCTCATGGGTGATGGCATGACTATACGTAGCGCGGCAGCTTTATGCAATCGGCCCCAAGGCCGGTCAGGGGTGGAGGCGTATACGTATCCGCTGGACGCGACGGTCAGCGGCGGATCCCCAGGGCGCGCAGCGCGGAGAGGGCCGCGTTGTGGCCGCTCATGCAGTGCGCCCCGGCGCCGGGCGGGGTGGCCGCCGAGCAGAGGTACACCCCGGGGACGCCGGTGCGGTACGGGTCGAGGGCGACGCGCGGGCGCATGGTGAGCTGGAGGGGGGTGTTGGCGCCCCCGACGATGTCGCCGCCGACGTAGTTGGCGTTGTCACGCTCCAGCTCGGCGGTCGACTTGGCGTCGGCGGCGACGATCCGCTCGCGGGTGCCGGGGGCGAACCGTTCGAACTGGTCGAGCATCGCCTCGGTCGCGTCGCCCGGCCAGCCGTGCGGGACGTGCGCGTAGGCCGAGACGGGGTGGACCTCGCCCGCCGACCGGTCGGGGTCCGCCAGGTACTGCTGGGAGATCAGCATGAACGGCCGCTCGGGCATCCGCCCCCGGCTCATCTCCGCCTCCGCCCGCGCGATCTGCTCGAAGGTCCCGCCCAGGTGCAGGGTGCCCGCGCGGCGGCACGCCTCGTCGCGCCAGGGCACGCCGCCCTCGACCGCGAGATCCAGCTTGAACGCGCCCGGGCCGTGCCGGAAGCGAGTGGTGTAGGCGCGGCGGACGCGCGGCGGCAGCCGGTCGCCGATCACCCCGGCGGCGGCGGCCGGGGCGAGGTCGAGCAGCACCGTGCCGGCCGGGGGCAGCTCGGCCAGGGAACGGACCCGGACGCCCGTCTCGATCCGGCCGCCCGCCTCGGTGAGCATCGCGGCCAGCGCGTCCGCGATGGCCTGGGAGCCGCCCCGGGCGACCGGCCAGCCGAACCGGTGCCCGGCGGCGATGATCATCAGCCCGACCGAGGCGCCGACCGGCTGGTCCAGCGGACCGAACAAGTGCGCCGCCACCCCGCCGAACAGCGCCCGCGCCCGCGCGGTGCGGAAGCGGCGGGCGACCAGGGACGCGGGCTGGAGCGCGCGGAGGCCGAAGCGGGCGAGGCGGAACGGGTGCCGGGGCACCTTCAGCATCGGCCGCATCACCTCGTCGGTCAGCGCCTCCGCGTCGGCGGCCAGCGGCCCGAACAGCCGCCGCCAGGCCGGGCCGTCCTCGCCGAGACCAGCCGCCGTCTCCTCCACCGACCGGTACAGCGCCCCGGCACCGGCGCCCCCGTCCAGCGGGTGCGCCAGGTCGACCTCGGGCCAGGCCCACTCCAGGCCGTACCGCTTGAGGTCGAGCGAGCGCAGGAACGGCGAGCCGGCGCCCATGATGTGCGTCGAGGAGCAGTGGTCGAACAGCACGCCGGGCACGGTCAGTTCACCGCTGCGGGTGCCGCCGCCTATCGTGTCGGCCGCCTCCAGCACGGTCACCCGCAGCCCGTGCCGGGCCAGGGTGACGGCGGCGGCCAGCCCGTTGGGACCGGCCCCCACCACGATCGCTTCGTCCTGCCCGGTCCTCGTCGTCATGGGCCTAGCATGCCAACCCGGCCGGGGCGGCGCATCGTTGCCCGCCCCGGGGCGCGGCGCCCGGCGCCCACCGGCCCGCTCGCCCGGCCGTCCCGCCCCGTTCCGCCGGGCGTTGTCGGACCCGGCTGTTACGGTCCCCGCATGACGAAACGCGTGCCGTTCACCGGCGGTGAGAAGGAAAGCCTGCGGGCCGCTCTGGACCGCCACCGCGACGTGGTCCTGTGGAAGCTCGACGGTGTGGACGACGAGACGGCGCGGCGGCCGATGACGCCGTCGGGGACGAGCCTGCTGGGGCTGGTGAAGCATCTGGCGGCCGTCGAGTACGCCTGGTTCTGCCAGACATTCGGCCGCGAGACGGAGCCGCTGCCGTTCGACGACGAGGACGAGAACGCCGACCTGCGGCTGGAGCCGCACGAGAAGCCGGGGGACGTTGTCGCGTTCTACGGCCGGGCGCGGGCCGCCGCGGACCGGGTGATCACCGAGACCGACGTGGAGGACCTCGGCACGGCGTGGTCCGGGGACGCGGTGTCGCTGCGCTGGGTGCTGATCCACATGATCGAGGAGACCGCGCGGCACGCGGGCCACATGGACATCCTGCGCGAGCTGATCGACGGCGCGACCGGCGACCACCCCGGGCGGGACGAGGAGTGACGCGCGTCGACCTCAGCCGAGACGCAGGCTCCAGCCGCCGCGGAAGCCGCTGAGATTGACCACGGAGAGCGGGCGGACCTCGGTGCGCCAGTACGACTGCGGGGGTGCCTTGAGCGCGTAGAGCGTGGCCGCGCGGATCACCGAGGACTCGGTCACCGCGACGATCCGCCCGTCGTTCGCCATGGGCCGGGTGTCCAGCCAGGCGCCCACCCGGGAGACGAATGCCAACAGCGGCTCCCCGCCGTGCGGCGCCGACCGGGGATCGGCGAACCAGGCGTCCACGGCCTCCGGCTCCCGGCCGGCGACCTCCTGGAGAGTCATGCCGTGCCATCGCCCCATGTCGCACTCGCGCAGCGCGAGCTGGGACAGCGGCGAGAGCCCGAGGGCGTCGCCCGTCTGCCTGCTCGACAGGGTCGGCGAGCAGTAGCGGAGCTCGGCGGCGGCCAGCGGCAGCAGCATCGGGATGGCCCGCTCCAGTGCCCGCCAGTCCCCGGGATCCAGTGGACGGTCATCACCGAAACGCGCGTCGAGAACGGGCGTTCTGCGGGCTGCGGCGATCAGCGTGACCAGCATGGCGCGATCGTACGAGCACTCGAATAGCGGCACCACTACCGCGGTGTCATCAGCAGCCCGGTCACCGAGGATTCCCGAATCAGGTGGCGCCGGGGCCGAACACCTCCTCGCCCGTGCGGCGCAACCGCCGCACCCCTTCCACGATCTCCGCCGTGCCGGAGGCCGGGGCGAAGCTGAGCCGGATGTTCGGCGCGGGCCGCTCGGCCGGGAAGTACGGCCGGCAGCGGGTCGACCCCGACGTCCGCGGCGGTCTCGTCCTGGCCGCCCTCGGCGTCCCGCCTTCTCCCTCACCTTCCCGGCCACCGTCTGGGCACTCGACGGCTTCGGCCCCTGGACGGTGACCGCCGCGCGTACGGTGCTCGCCGCCCCCATCGCGGGCTGCTGTCTGCGGGCCGCGCGGGTCCCGTTGCCCGGCTGCCCCCCGCCGCCCCGGCGGCGGCGGTGGGCGTGCTGGTCTGCGTCGCCGTCACCCAGCGCGCCCGGGGATGAGGGCCGTACGCTGGGAGACGAGTGACGCACATCACCACACGAGGCGACAGGAGGCACTCCTGATGCGAGCCAAGACCGGAGACCGGGTCGTGACACATGGCCGGACCGTGGGACAGCCGGACCGGGTGACCGAGATCGTGGAAGTGCTCGGCCGGGACGGCGAACCCCCGTACCGGGTCCGCGCCGAGGACGGCCACGAGAGCGTGGTCTCCCCCGGCCCCGACTCGACCGTGACCCCCGCCGGAAAACGCCGCCGCCGCTGAGCGCTCCGGCCCGGAGCATCCCGGGGCCCGTGACATCGCGAGGTCCAGCGGGTCCCAGCCGGGGTCTCGCACCCGCACGCGGGTGGGCGACCCCGGCCACGGCTCGTACGCCGACGGCCGGAGCGCGTGGCTCCTCGGCTTCGCCCTCGTCCGGCGAGGGCCCCGGCTTGTCCGGCCCGTCGGTGTTCGCCACCGTCGCGATCACCACCGGCCGACTGTCCGGCGACACCAGCGGGGTCCGGGTCCAGGCCCGTAATCGGGATCGGGATCGGGGCCGGGATCGGGGCCGGGATCGGGATCGGGGCCGCGATCGGGATCGGGATCGGGGCCGCGATCGGGATCGGGATCGCGTCGAGCGTTCGCGTCGCTGCGTCCGGTCGGCATCGGGGCGTACGCCCCGACCGGAGCCCGGGTCGGCTGTCCCGCGCGATCACCGGCCCAGCGAGCTCCGCGCGGCTCCGCGACGTCGTTCCCCCGACCACGACCACGACCACGACCACCGGCGCGACGCCACGAGGTCCGCGCCGGGGCCGGCTTCCCGCCCTACGGCCGCCCCCCGAGCCCGGTGGGCTGGGCGGACCGCGCCGCCGTCGTGTCGTAGTGATCCGCCACCACCCGCGACATGGCACCGATGGGATCGGAGACGACCTGACCGGCCGAGTAGAAGATGTTGCCGCCGACCTGCGGATGCTCGCCGCACAGCGTCAGATGGCGGGACAGCTCGGCCGGGTCCTGCCAGGCGTCGGGCTGCGCCGGGTCGCCGGCCTTGTAGAGGGCCTCACCGATGTACAGATCGACCCCGGTGCCGTCGGCCACGTCCGCCCACCACGCGACCACGGTCTCGTAGTCGGCCGCCTCGTTCCCGATGTGCCAGTACGCCTGCGGGACGACGTAGTCCAGCCAGCCCTCCCTGACCCAGGTGCGCACGTCCGCGTACAGGTCGTCGTACGTCTGGACGCCGGCCCGGGTGTCGGAGCCGAGCGGATCCGTCTCCTTGTTGCGCCAGACGGCGAACGGGCTGACGCCGAACGGGAGGCCGGGCTTCGTCGCGCGCACCCGGTCCCGCATCTCCCGCACCAGCAGGTCGATGTTGTGCCGCCGCCAGTCGCCGCGGTCGTCGAAGTCCCCGCCGTACGCCGCGAAGGCGTCGTCGTCGTCGAACTCCTCGCCCGCCACCGGGTACGGGTAGAAGTAGTCGTCCCAGTGCACGCCGTCGATCTCGTAGGACTCCACCGCGTCCGCCATCGCGTCCTGCACGAAGGCCCTGACCTCGGGAATCCCCGGGTTGTAGTACAGCCGCCCGCCGTAGGACACCACCCACTCCGGGTGCCGCCGCGCCGGGTGCTCCTCGGTCAGCCGGTCCGGGTCGTCGTGCGTGGCGACGCGATACGGGTTGAACCAGGCGTGCAGCGCGAGCCCGCGCGCGTGCGCCTCGCGCACCGCGTAGTCCAGCGGATCCCAGCCGGGGTCCTGCCCCTGCACGCCGGTGAGCCACTCCGACCACGGCTCGTACGGCGACGGCCAGAGCGCGTCGGCCGTCGGCCGCACCTGGAGATACACCGCGGTCAGCTTCCGCTCGACCGCCGCGTCCAGCAGCGCGGACAGTTCGGCCTTGCCCTCGTCCGGTGACAGCCCCGGCTTGTCCGGCCAGTCGATGTTCGCCACGGTCGCGATCCACATGCCGCGCGTCTGCGACGCGGCCACCATCGCGTACCGCCGCGGCCGTGGCCCGGACGCCGACGCCTGGTTGAGCGTCAGCACCCCGGCGAACGTGCCCACGGCGGCGACGGCCAGGCCCCTGCGGCTGATCCGTCCCATATTCGACCCCCTGCCGTACCTCTACGTTACGCATACTCGGCACAGCGTGACGGAGTCCTCACCGTTACGCTTCCGTGACACGCCGTGCGGCGGGGACGCGGGCCAGTTAACACCATCGCCCCACACGCCCCGCCCACCCGGCCGGTTCCGCACTCGGCACCCCGGGCGCCCCCGTGTCACAGCGGCGGAGGTACCGTCGAGAGCAGGATGATCGATCACATAGAGGCCGAAGAACCGAAAGGACGAAGGTGCGAGGTGTGACCGATATCGAACGGGTGGGAGTCGTCGGCTGCGGCCAGATGGGCGCCGGCATCGCCGAGGTGTGCGCCCGGGCCGGGCTCGACGTGCGGGTGGCCGAAACGACTGGCGAGGCCCTGGAGTTCGGCCGCACCCGGCTGGCCAACTCGCTCGGCAGGGCCACCGGGCGCGGCAAGATCACGGAGGCGGAACGGGACGCCGCGCTGGAGCGGATCACCTTCACCACGGACCTGGGCGAGCTGGCCGACCGCGATGTGGTGATCGAGGCCGTGGTCGAGAGCGAGCCGGTCAAGATCGAGATCTTCCAGGTCCTCGACCAGGTCGTGACCCGCCCCGACGCGATCCTCGCGTCCAACACCTCGGCCATTCCGCTGGTGAACCTGGCGGTGGCGACTTCCCGCCCCTCCCAGGTGCTCGGCGTTCACTTCTTCAACCCGGCGCAGGTCCAGCGTCTGGTCGAGCTGGTCCCGGCGCTGACCACGTCCGAGAACACGGTCGAACGGGTCGAGCTGCTGGTCACCCAGGTGCTGGGCAAGGAGGCCATCCGGGCCCAGGACCGTTCCGGCTTCGTGGTCAACGCGCTGCTCGTGCCCTATCTGCTGGCCGCGATCCGGATGTTCGAGTCCGGCGCGGCGAGCCGGGACGACATCGACAACGGCATGGAGCTGGGCTGCGCCCACCCCCTCGGCCCGCTGAAGCTGGCCGACCTGATCGGCCTCGACACGGTCGCGTCGATCGCCGACTCGATGTACGCGGAGCTCAAGGAGCCGCTGTACGCCCCGCCGCCCCTGCTACTGCGCATGGTCGCCGCCGGCCACCTCGGCCGGAAGACGGGCACCGGGTTCTATCCGTACGACCGCGTCGGCTAAAAGGCTGTCCCGCAATCCAACGGCGCTGTCCCGCCGCACCGCCGTCGAGGACAGCGTGAACCGATGGGTGCCGATTCAGCCCGCGGGCGCAGAAGTCTCACGCAGTCTCAAGTCAGAGACGCATGTAGCGCGGTTCCACCATGGCGGGACAGCTCTGGGGACCTCTCCCGGCTCCCTCTCCCGGATGTCGCCCGGGAGAGCCGCGGACCCAGCCGGGCCCGGGCCGGGCCGGGGTCACGAGGCGCGCTTGCGGGTGGCCGACTTCTTCCCGGGCTCGGACTTCCCCGCCGTCTTTCTGGCCCCGGACTTCTTCGCCGCCGACTTCTTCGCGGCGGCCTCTTTCGCCGGGGCCTTCTTCGCGGCGGCCTTCTTCGCCGGGGCCTTCTTCGCCGGGGCCTTCTTGGCGGCCGTCTTCTTGATCGGCGTGACGGTCGCCTCCTCGCCCTCACCCGCCTCGCCGCGCGTTTGCCGGGCGCCGCGCACGCTGTCCTCCAGGGCGGCCATCAGATCCACCACCTTGCCGCCCACCGGAACGGCCTCCCCCGGCCGCTCGGGCGCGGTCCCGGTGAGCTTGGCGCTGACCAGGGCCTCCACGGCCTCCCGGTACTCGTCGTGCAACTCGGACATGTCCACCGAGCCGAGCGTGTCCATCAGGGTGTACGCGAGATCCAGCTCGGCGTCGCGGACCGTGACCTTCTCGGCGGGCGCGAGCCCGGCGGCCGACCGGATCTCGTCGGGCCACAGCAGCGTGTGCATGCCGAGCACCTCCTCGTCCTCCAGGGGTCGGACCAGGGCGAGGGTCTCGCGCCCGCGCATCGCGAGCTTGGCGATGGCCCCCTTGTCCGCGCGCCGCAGCGCCTCACGCAACAGGACGTACGGCTTGGCCGCGCCGGCGTCGGCGGTCAGATAGTAGGAGCGGTCGAGCTGATAGGGATCGATGCTGGAGACGGGCACGAAACCGAGGATCTCGACGGTCCTGGCGGTGGGCAGCGGCAGGGCGGCCAGGTCGTCGTCGGTCAGCTGGACGACGGTGCCGTCCGCTGTCTCGTACCCCTTGCCGATCGCGTCCCCCGAGAGCTCCTCGCCGTCGAGCTCGCACACCTTGCGGTAGCGGATCTTCCCGTCGTCGGCGACGTGGACCTGCCGGAAGGAGACCGCATGGTTCTCCGTCGCGCCGACGACCTTGACGGGGATGGTGACCAGGCCAAAGGATATGGCGCCCTTCCATATCGTTCGCATCATCTGCCCCTTTCGTGCCAGTCTCAGGGTATGCCTGTGGTCACCGTGGAGGGGCGTCGGCTGACGCTGTCGAATCTGGAGAAGGTCCTCTACCCGGACGGCACCACCAAGGGTGAGCTGCTCCACCACTACGCCGCCCACGGCGCCGTGCTCCTGCCCCACCTGCGGGACCGGCCGCTGAGCTTCCTGCGGTACCCGGACGGCCCGGAGGGCGAGCGGTTCTTCGCGAAGAACGTGCCGCCGGGCACCCCCGACTGGGTGAGGGTCGCCGAGGTGCCGCGCTCGGGCGGCGGCACGATGCGGCAGGTGGTGGTCGAGGACCTGGCCGGGCTGGCGTGGGCGGCGAACCTGGTCGTGGAGTTCCACACCCCGCAGTGGCGGGCCGCCGATCCCGGAATGGCGGACCGGCTGGTGTTCGACCTCGACCCGGGGGCGCCGGCCACGATCGTGGACTGCTGCGTGGTGGCGCGCTGGCTGCGCGACCGGCTGGCGGCCGACGGGCTGACGGCGTACGCGAAGACCTCGGGCTCCAAGGGCCTGCACCTGCTGTGCGCGCTGCGGCCCGCACCGTCGGCGGACGCCTCGGCGTACGCGAAGGCCCTGGCCACGGAGGCGGCGACCGCGCTGCCGGGCCTGGCGATCGCGGCGATGGCCCGCCATCTGCGCCCCGGCAAGGTGTTCATCGACCACAGCCAGAACGCGGCCCGCAAGACGACGGCCACCCCCTACACGGTCCGCGCCCGCGCCCGGCCCACGGTCTCCACACCGGTCACCTGGGAGGAGGTCGAGACGTGCGCCGACCCGGCCCGGCTCGACTTCCACCTCACCGACATCCCGCCCCGCCTGGCCCGCCACGGCGACCTGCTGTTCCCCCTGACCGACCCCGCCGACGCCGCCCCCCTCCCGGCGGCACGCTGACACCCGTCCGCCCCGCCGCCCGCGTGCGCGCGATGCGCGGGGACCGGCGGGGCGGACGGGTTCGGTGACGGAGGGCGGGCTAGGCGCCGCGCAGGGCCGCGCCCGCGCGCTCGACCGCGGCGGCCACCGCCGCCTCGCGGGCGGCCGACGCCTCCTCGGCCGTCAGGGTGCGGTCCGGGGCGCGGAACCTCAGCGCGTACGCCAGCGACTTCCGGCCCGCGCCGAGCTGTTCGCCGGTGAAGACGTCGAACAGCCGCAGCGATTCCAGCAGTTCACCGGCGCCGGAGCGCAGCGCGGCCTCCACCGCGGCGGCCGGGACCGACTCGTCCACGACCAGGGCGACATCCTGCGTGGCCACCGGGAACGATGAGATCGGCGGCGCGCTCGGGGGTCCGCCGCCGGCCCGCTCCAGCAAGTCGAGCTCGGCCTCCATGGCGCATGTCCTGGCCGGCAGGCCCAGCGCCTTGACGACGCGCGGGTGCAGCTCACCGGCGTGGCCGACGAGCGTCCTGTCGCCGTCCACGACCGCGTACAGCGCGGCGCACCGGCCGGGGTGCCAGGGCGCGTGCCGATCGTTCTCGATGGTCAGCTCCACGCCCGCCTCCCGCGCGACGGTCCTGGCCGCCTCGACGGCGTCCGCCCAGTCGGCCGGACGGCCGGGGCCCCACCACCCCGCCTGCTCGCGGTTCCCCGCGAGGACGGCCGCGACCCGGCGCGGCTGCCGGGGCAGCGAGGCGTTGAGCCGCTCGATCTCCTCGTCCGACGGCCGACCGGTGACCGGCAGCCGGACCGGCACCGCCTCGTCGCCGGTGGGGCGGAAGACGAGGCCGGTCTCGAAGAGGGCGATGTCCCCGGCGCCCCGCCCGTGGTTGCGGCGCAGCGCCTCCAGCAGCCCCGGCAGCAGCGTGGTGCGCAGCCAGGGCTCCTCGTCGGAGATCGGGTTGACCAGGCGCACGGTGCGGCGGCGGTCGTCTTCGGCCGGCAGGCCGAGGCCGTCCAGCGCGGCCCGACCGACGAACGGATAGTTCTGCGCCTCGACATAGCCCGCGCCGGCCAGGGCGCGGCCCGTCCGCCGATGCAGCCGCTGCCGCCCGGTCAGCCCGCGTCCGGCCGGCGGGCGCGGGAGGGTGGAGGGCAGCGCCTCGTAGCCCTCCAGGCGGATGACTTCCTCGGCGAGGTCGTTGGGGTCGTTGAGGTCGGGGCGCCAGCTCGGCGGGGTGACGGTCAGCTCGTCGGTCCCGGTGACGTCGCAGCCGACCTCCTGGAGCCGCCGCACCACCGTTTCCCGCCCGTACGTCACACCCGCCACCCGGTCGGGATGGTCGGCCGGGACGACGATGACGCGGGGCACGGCGGGGGCGGTGACCTCGGTGACGCCCGGATCGGCGGTGCCGCCGCCGAGCAGCACCAGCAGGTCGACCGCGCGCTGCGCCGCCGCCGCGGCGGCCTCCGGGTCGACGCCGCGCTCGAAGCGGCGGGCCGCCTCGCTGGGCAGCCGGTGCCGGCGGGCGGCGCGGGCCACGGTGACCGGGTCGAAGTGCGCGGCCTCCACGACGATCTCGCTGGTGCCGGGAACGACGCCGGTCGCGGACTCCTCGGCGGCGTCCGCGATCTCGGTGTCGGCGCCGCCCATCACCCCGGCCAGGCCGACGGGCCCGCCGCTGTCGGTGATCAGCAGGTCCTCGGGATCCAGGGCCCGCTGCACGCCGTCCAGGGTGGTCAGCTTCTCGCCCGGCTCGGCGCGGCGGACCCCGAGGGGCCCGGTCAGCCGGGACCGGTCATAGGCGTGCAGCGGCTGGCCGATCTCCAGCATCACGTAGTTGGTGATGTCGACGGCCAGCGAGATGGGCCGCAGGCCGGCCTTCTGGAGCCGCCGCTGGAGCCAGATCGGCGAGTGTGTCTCGGGCCGCAGGCCGGTGACGGCGCGGGCGACGAAGCGGTCGCAGGCCGCCGGGTCCCCGACCTCGACCGGGAAGCCGTCGCCGTTGGCCGCGGGCACGTCGAGCAGCGCCGGGTCGCGCAGCGGCAGCCCGAAGGCGGTCGCGGTCTCGCGGGCGATACCACGCAGCGACAGGCAGTATCCGCGGTCGGGGTTGACGGCGATGTCCAGCACCTCGTCGACCAGCTCCAGCAGCTCGACGGCGTCGGTGCCGGCCTCGTGCTCGGGCGGCAGCACGATGATGCCGCCGTGGTCGTCGCCGATGCCCAGCTCGCGCGCCGAGCAGATCATGCCCTCGGACACCTTGCCGTACGTGGGGCGCGCGGCGATCGCGAAGCCGCCGGGCAGCACGGCGCCCGGCAGCACGACGACGACCTTGTCACCGACGCGGAAGTTGGTGGCGCCGCAGATGATGTTCTGCGGTTCGCCGGTGCCGTTGGCGGTGCCGACGTCCACCTGGCAGTACCGGATGGGCTTCTTGAACCCGGACAGCTCCTCGATCGTCAGCACCTCGCCGACCACGAGGGGACCGGTGATGTCGGTACCGAGCCGCTCGACGGCCTCGACCTGGAGCCCGGCCGAGGTGAGCCGCGTCGCGACCTCCCGGCCGGTCACCGCGGTCGGCAGGTCGACGTACTCGCGCAGCCAGGAAAGCGGGACGCGCATCAGATCTCCATCCCGAACGGCCGGGTGAAGCGCACGTCACCCTCGATCATGTCTCGCATGTCCTCGACGTTGTGGCGGAACATCAGCATCCGCTCGATGCCGAAGCCGAACGCGAACCCGCTGTACCGGGCGGGGTCGATGCCGCAGGCCACCAGCACGCGCGGGTTGACCATGCCGCAGCCGCCCAGCTCGATCCAGCCCTCACTGGAGCAGGTCCGGCAGGGCCGGTCCGGGTTCCCCGCGGACTCGCCGCGGCAGCGGAAGCACACCATGTCCATCTCGGCGGACGGCTCCGTGAACGGGAAGTGGTCCGGGCGCAGCCGGGTCCGCATGCCCTCCCCGAACAGGGACTGGACCATGTGGTCGAGGGTGCCCTTGAGGTCGGCCATGGTCAGGCCCTCGTCGATGGCGAGCAGCTCGACCTGGCTGAAGACGGGCGTGTGGGTGGCGTCCAGCTCGTCGGTGCGGTAGACGCGGCCGGGACAGATCACGTAGACCGGCGGCGTGCGCTCCAGCATCGAGCGGATCTGCACCGGGGAGGTGTGCGTGCGCAGCACCAGCCCGGCGTCGGCGGACTCGCTCTTGGCACCCTCGACGAAGAACGTGTCGTGGGTGGAACGGGCGGGGTGGTCCGGGCCGAGATTGAGCGCGTCGAAGTTGAACCACTCGGCCTCGACCTCGGGGCCCTCGGCGACCTCGTAGCCCATGGCCACGAAGATGTCCTCGATCCGCTCGGACAGCGTGGTCAGCGGGTGGCGGGCGCCGGCCGGCACACGGTCGTGGGGCAGGGTGACATCCACCGCCTCCTCGACCAGCACGCGCTCGTCGCGCTCCGCCTCCAGCTCCTCCTGGCGGGCCGCGAGCGCCTTGTTGACCGCGCCCCTGGCCTGGCCGACCCGCTTGCCCGCGTCCGCCTTCGCGTGCGGCGGCAGGGCGCCGATCTCGCGGTTGGCCAGGGCGAGGGGCGAACGGTCGCCGGCGTGCGCGACCTTGACCTCACGCAGCGCGTCGAGGCTGTCCGCGACGGCGATCGCCGCGAGCGCCTCGCTCCGCACGCGATCGATCTCTTCCGGTTTCAGTGCCTCGACCTCGACAGGGTCGTACGACTTGTTGGGTGCCGACATCTCTTCCCGTGCTTCCGATTGGCTTGCGCCCCGCTGCGCGCCCCGGGGTGCCCGGGACCGAGTCTAAGGGGGCACACGTGACTGTTACGCATGCGGTGGGAGCCCGCGGGGCCTGCCGGAGGGCGTCAGGAGAGGAACGCCGGGGTGCCCGCGGGCAGGATAAATCGGAACCGGGCGCCGCCCCCGGCGGACCTGCCGACGGTGACGGTGCCGCCGTGGGCCTCGACGATGCCCTTGACGATGTACAGGCCGAGCCCCGTGCCGCCGCGGTCGCTACCGCGCCAGAAGCGCGTGAAGACCCGTTGCATCGCCTCTTCGGGGATGCCGGGTCCTTCGTCGCTCACGGTGACGGACATGCCTTCCTGTCGCGTTCTGCTCGGCGGTACACGGTCCATCTCGATGGTGACAGTCCCCGCGCCGTGCCGCACGGCGTTTTCCAGCAGGTTGACCAGCACCTGGTCCATCTTGTCCGGGTCCGCCCACAGGCCGGGCAGCGGCCCGGCGACGCACAGGTCGAAACGGTCGGCCGGGCAGCCGCCGTTGACCAGCGTCTCCACGTGGCGACGGACCGCCTCGTCCAGCCGGACCGGCTGGCGCCGGATCTCCAGCCGTCCCGAGTCGATGCGGGAGACGTCGAGCAGCTCGGTGATGAGGCGGGTGACGCGGTCGGCGTCGCCGTCGACGGTCTGGAGCATGAGCCGCTTCTGGTCGTCGGTGAAGCGCTCCCACTTGTCGAGCATGGTGGCCGTGAAGCCCTTGACGGAGGTGAGCGGGGAGCGCAGCTCGTGGGCGACGGTGGCGATCAGCTGGGCGTTGCTGCGTTCGGCGCGCTTCCTGGCGTCGGTGCCGCGCAGGGCGACGACGAGGCGGCGGACCGGCCCGCCGGGGCGGGTGCGGACATAGCGGGCGGAGACCAGCACCTCGCGCCCGCCGGGCAGCAGCAGGTTCCGCTCGGGCTGGCCGGAGCGGGTGGCCAGGCCGTGGTAGGGATCCGTGACCCGCCACCAGGGGTGGCCGTCGAGGTCCTCCAGCGGGAGCGCGTCCCCGATGGGGCGGCCGAGCGCGGCGCCCGGCGCCCGGCCGGTGAGCCGTGCGGCCTCGGCGTTGAAGCACGTGACCAGGCCGAGCCGGTCGGCGACCACAAGCCCGTCGGGAAGATCATCGGGCCGGAGGTCCAACTCCCCGGCGCCGGATGCCGTGTCCATCCCGTTCGCCCCTCTCCGCGTGCGCGTCAGCCTACTAGTGCTCGCCGGGTGCGACCGTCCCCGGCGGGGGCGGTCACCGTGCCGCGCGACAGCCGCCGGGCGCGCGCTGGGCGCGCGCCGAGGCGTAGAGGCAGACGGCGGCGGCGGTGGCGAGGTTCAGGCTCTCGGCCCGGCCGTGCAGGGGCACGCGGACGACCGCGTCGGCGAGCGCGCGCGTCGTCTCGGGCAGGCCCCACGCCTCGTTGCCGAAGATCCACGCGGTGGGGCCGCCCATGCGGTCCGCGTCCAGCTCGGCGTCCAGGTCGCGATCGCCGCCGCCGTCGGCGGCCAGCACCCGCACCCCGGCGTCGGCGAGGCCCCGCACGGCCCGCTCGACCGGCACGCCGACGGCCACCGGGAGGTGGAAGAGGCTCCCGGCGGAGGCGCGGACCGCCTTGGGGTTGTAGAGGTCGACGGAGGCGTCGGTGAGCACGACGGCGTCGGCCCCCGCGGCGTCGGCGCAGCGCAGCACCGTGCCGGCGTTGCCGGGGTCGCGGACGTGGGCGAGCACGGCGACCAGCCGGGGGCGGGCGGCGAGGATCTCGTCGAGCGGGCGGTCGAGGAAGCGGCAGACGCCGACGAGCCCCTGCGGCGTGACGGTCTGCGAGAGGCCGGCGAGGAGCTCCGGACCGGCCAGGTGGACCCGGGCGCCCGCCGCGTGCGCGGCCCCGACGACCTCCTCGTGCCGCTCGGCGGCCTCGGGCGTGGCGAAGAGCTCGACCAGCGTGGCGAGGCCGTCGGCGCGGTGGGCGACGGCCTCCCGCACCGCCTGCGGTCCCTCGGCGAGGAACCTGCGTTCCTTGCCCCGGAAGCCGCGACGGACCAGCCGCCTCGCGGCGACGGCGCGCGGGGAGCGCGGGGAGGTCAGCTCGGCGGCGGGACCCATGGCGGACGGCTCACTTCTGTGCGACGGCGGGCGGGGAGCGGCGGAGGCGGACGGCGGGGGAAACGCGGGACCCGCAGGCACGGGGCCTGCGGGTCCTGGTCGCGCTGGGACGTGGAGACGTCGCTCAGGCCGCGGCCCTGGGCGCGTTCACGTCGCTCGGCAGCGCCTTCTGCGCCGTCTCGACCAGCACCGTGAAGGCGTTCGGGTCGTTGACCGCCAGCTCGGCGAGCATCTTGCGGTCCACCTCGATCTCCGCGGCCTTCAGACCCTGGATGAAGCGGTTGTAGGTGACGCCGTTGGCGCGGGCGGCGGCGTTGATGCGCTGGATCCAGAGCTGCCGGAAGTCGCCCTTGCGCTTCTTGCGGTCGTTGTAGTTGTAGACGAGGGAGTGGGTGACCTGCTCCTTCGCCTTCCGGTACAGCCGGGAGCGCTGACCGCGGTAGCCGCTGGCCTGCTCCAGAATCGCCCGGCGCTTCTTGTGGGCGTTGACTGCGCGCTTCACGCGTGCCACGTGTGTACTCCTTGTTGCGGGGCCGCGGGATTCTCACGCGGCCCGGAAACGGATGGGGGGTCCGGTCGGCTGTCCGGCGCCCGCCGCCGGGAGTCGGCGTGCGGTCGCGGCCGGATCACTTGCCGAGAAGCTTCTTGATCCTCTTGGCGTCGGCCGGAGCCGTCTCCGTCGTGCCGGCGAGGCGACGGGTCAGCGTCGACGACTTGTGCTCCAGGTAGTGACGGCGACCGGCGCGCTGGCGCATCACCTTGCCGGAGCCAGTGATCTTGAAGCGCTTACCGGCACCGCTGTGCGTCTTGTTCTTCGGCATGTCGCCGTTCTCTCCTCGTCGTCTTCACTGTCCTGCGCCCGGCGGGGCGGCGCTCGGCGTCAGGCCGACGCCTTGCCCTGCTGGCGCTCGGCTTCCTGCTGGCGCTCAGCTTCCTGCTGGTGCTGGCGCTCGGCCTTGCGGGCGGCCTGTGCCTCCCGTGCCTCGGCCATCGCCTCGGTCTTCTTCTTGTGCGGACCGAGGACCATGATCATGTTCCGGCCGTCCTGCTTGGGGTTGGACTCGACAAAGCCCAGATCCTGGACGTCCTCGGCGAGCCGCTGCAGCAGCCGGAACCCCAGCTCGGGGCGGGACTGCTCGCGACCGCGGAACATGATCGTGATCTTGACCTTGTCCCCCTGCTTCAGGAACCGGACGACGTGACCCTTCTTGGTGTCATAGTCGTGCGGGTCGATCTTCGGCCGGAGCTTCATCTCCTTGATGACCGTGTGCGCCTGGTTCTTGCGCGCCTCACGGGCCTTCATGGCCGACTCGTACTTGAACTTCCCGTAGTCCATGAGCTTGCAGACCGGCGGGCGGGCGGTGGCCGCCACCTCTACCAGGTCCAGGTCATATTCCTGGGCAAGCTCCAGGGCCTTGGCAAGCGGCACGATGCCGACCTGCTCGCCACTGGGACCAACGAGTCGCACCTCGGGGACGCGGATCCGGTCGTTGATGCGGGGTTCGGCGCTGATGGGGCCTCCTCGGTTGCGCCGCGCGGATGTCTGGCGAACAGCCGCGCTGGATAGATCATGTGGACCGCCGCACGGCGGCGTCAAAAAACGCCCCGAACGGCACACAGGCGGGGCTCCACGCAGACCGGGAGCACCGCCACGGTGTCACCGCGGGGCGCGACCTGACCAGTGACCTGCCGACCCAGGGGCCGGGAGGTGGGAGTGCGGAGCCCTCCACTTGCGGGCCGGAACACACGAATGTCCGGCCGGTCGCTTTCCATGGTACATCAGCCTTGCAAGACCGCACGCCGTGCGCTAGCCGCGTGCCACCCGCCCATCCGCCCGGCATAGTCTGGGCGCCATGAGCGACACGAGTGACGACATCGGCGGCATGACCAGGGATATCGCGGACGTGCCCGCGGTGGAGCTGATCACGACGGTCGCGGTGCACTTGATGAGTTCCGCCGCGGTCAATCTCGGGCTGGCCGAGGAGGGCGACAGGCACAAGGATCTGGACGAGGCCCGCAAGCTGATCACCGCGCTGGCCGGTCTGGTGACGGCCAGCGCGACCGAGGTGAGCACCTACCACGCGGCCCCCCTGCGGGACGGACTGAAGTCGTTGCAGCTCGCCTTCCGGGAGGCGTCCGCCGTGCCGGACGAGCCGGGCCAGGGACCGGGTGAGAAGTTCACCGGACCGGTCCACGGCTGACGCCGGGCGGCGCGAGGACGACGCGGTGCACCAGCGCCGCGAGGGCCGCGCCGATCAGCGGCGCGAGGAGGAACAGCCACAGCTGCGCCAGCGCGTCCCCGCCCGCGAAGAGCGCGGGGCCGAGGCTGCGCGCCGGGTTGACCGAGGCGCCGGTCAACGGGACGCCGATCAGGCTGACCGCGCCCAGAGCCAGCCCGATCGGCACGCCGTCCAGGCCACGCGAGGTGACCTCGCGGGTCACCGAGAGGAACACGAAGACGAGCAGGAACGTCAGCATCACCTCGGTGACGAAGGAGCCACCGATGGACAGGCCGACGGCCGAGCGGTCGTCGTAGCCGTTGCTGCCGAACGCGTCGCTCGTCTCCAGACCCGGCACCTGATGGGCCACCAGGAAGAGCAGGGCGGCCCCGATGATGGCGCCGGCGAGCTGCGCCGCCCAGTACATCCCGGCCGCGCGCGGTCCCATCCGGCCCGCGAGCAGCATCGCCAGCGTCACCGCCGGGTTGACGTGGGAGCCGGAGACCGGCCCGAGGACGTGCACGAGCGCCAGCAGCGTGAACGCGAAGGTCAGCGCGATGCCGAGGGTGCCGATGTACTCACCGGCCAGCACGGCGGAGCCGACGCCGAAGAAGACGAGGAGCAGGGTCCCCAGCAGCTCGGCCGCGAGCGGCTGCGCGTCGGTCTCGCCGGACGTCTCGCTGGTCATGCGCCCTCCAGTGCCTGACGGGTGACTTGCTTCGCAGTCTTCGCCAGGCCCGCGCCGGACGCACTCCGGCGGTGCCGGTCGGGTGGCCCGCGCCCCGGGAGGCGCGGCGGCGGGCGGGGAGGTCAGCGGCGGTAGGTCGGCTCGCCCGGGAGGGTGCTGGTGGGAGGCAGGACCGCCAGGCGCAGGCCGCGCACCAAGTGGCCGCGCAAGGTCTCGTCGGCGGCCAGGGCGCGGGCGAGACGACCGGCCGCGTCGGCCGCGTCGGCGGTGGCGTCGAACGTCAGGGCCAGGGTGCCGTCCGCCTCGCCGCCCGGGACCAGGTGGGCGGCGGTCACCGCGGGCTCGGCCCGCAGCAGGTCGCGCACGGCCCGGACGACGGCGGGGTGCGCGGCGGGCGTGCCGCCGCCCGCGACGGCCCGCAGGGCGGCGCCGGCCAGCTCGTAGGTGACCGGCCCGGCGACGTCGAGGACCAGCGCGCCCGCGTTCTCCTGGACGGCGGCGCGCAGCGCCTGTCCGGTGGTGACCGCGACCGGGCGAGCGTCGGGGCGCCAGCGGGCCAGAGTCTGGGTGGCGGTGAAGACCGGCAGGGCGCGGCGGCCGTCCGGGAGGGCCAGGGTGAGCACCGCCATGTCGCTGCTCTTCTCGCGGCGCAGACCGTCCGGGCCGGTCTCCGCCTCGCCGAGGACGGCGACGACGGGGACCAGGAGGCGGGCCCCCGCGAGCGCCGTCAGGAGCCGGGGCTCGGCCGCCGGGTCGCGCGACCAGTCGGCGAGCGCCTGGGCGAGCGCGGGGTCCGCGGCTCCGTCGTCGTCCGCGAAGGCGGGCCGGGGGATGTTCTTGAGCGCCACCCGTCGAGGGTATCCGGCGCCCGGGCCCGGCCCGTCGGCGGCCGGCGGGGCCGCCGTTCCCGCGTCGGCTGTTACGTGTTCTTCATTCAACGGGCGATGACTATGGCACTACGGAGAGATAACGTGCTGATCATGAGTTTGCCGCGGCGGATCAGCCCAGCCGTGGTGGTGAACACCGCGCTCGCCACCACGCTGCTGGCCGTCCTCGCCGCCGGCGACGCGGGGCCGTTGGGGCTGACGCCGGACGACGTGGGGTCCTCGCTCGGCGCGGCGGACCCCGCGGCACCCGGGCCCGTGTGGGAGCGGGCCGGTGCCGCGCCGCGGTCGCTCCAGCCGCCGGACGGGGCGACCGCGCTGCTGACCGAGGCCGTGGCGCCGCTGATCGCCGAGGGTGACACCCGGCTGTCCGTCGCCGTGGTCTCCCTGGAGACCGGCGCGAGCGCCGCGTACGGCGACGACCTGTACGACACCGCCAGCATCGCCAAGGTGGACATCCTGGCCGTCCTGCTCCTCCAGGCGCAGGACGAGGGGCGGCAGCTGACCCAGGCGGAGCGGCAGAGCGCCGAGGTCATGATCCAGCGCAGCGACAACGCGGCGGCCGACGAGCTGTGGCGGTCCATAGGCGGCGCCCCGGGGCTGGACGCGGCCAACGAGCGGCTCGGCCTGACCGAGACGACCGGCGGCCCGGACGGCCACTGGGGTCTGACCCAGACCACGAGCGCGGACCAGATAGCCCTGCTGCGGGTGGTCTACGGCGACGACTCGCCGCTGGACGCCGCGTCGCGGTCGTACATACGGGAGCTGATGGCCGGGGTGGTGCCCGGCCAGCGGTGGGGGATATCGGCGGCGGCCGACGAGGCGTTCGAGCTGAAGAACGGCTGGCTGCCGCGGACCCGGACCGGCCTGTGGGACGTCAACAGCATCGGCCGCGTCACCTCGGGGGGAGAGGAGTATCTCGTGGCCGTCGTCTCCGACGGCCACCTCACGCACGCCGACGGCATAGCCGTCGTGGAGACCGCCGCCGTCGCCGCCGTGGACGCGCTCAGTACGGGAGCCCGGACCGGCCAGCGGCCTGGCGTCTGACCTTCCCCCGCAGGCGGGCGATCCCGCCGACCAGCGCCGCCGAGGCGCCCAGCAGCAGCACACCGAGCGCGCCCGCCACGGGCGCGAGCCACGCCACGCCGCCCGAGCCGGACTCCACCGGGCGCGGGCCGGGCCCGAAGTACTCCTCCGCGTAACTCTCCACCGCCACCGCCGAGTCGGCCGTGATCACCTCCGCCGCCGCCAGGGCCGCCGCCGGGTCGACGACGCCGCTGCCCAGCGCGTCGTCGCGGCCGGCCTCCGGCGGGTTCTGCGCGGTGTCGGTGAGGAGCCGCCGTACCTGGACCGGGGAGAGGTCGGGGTAGGCGGCGCACAGCAGCGCGGCCGAGCCGGAGACGAACGCCGCCGCCGCCGACGTTCCCCAGCCGGTGTAGTAGTCGCGGTCGGGGTCGGCCACGATGACGTCCTTGCCCGGCGCGCTGAGGGTGGCGTACCAGCGGCGGGTGGAGAACTCGGCGGGGCTGCCGCTCCGGTCGACGGCCGCGACGGCGATCACGCCGGGGTAGCCGGCCGGGTAGGAGACGGGGTCGCCGTTCTCGCCGCCGTTGCCCGCCGAGGCCACCACCACCGCGCCCTCGGCCAGCGCGTAGCGGACGGCCGCGTCCTCCTCGGGGTCGGGATGGGCGGACTCGCTGTCGTCGCCCAGGGAGAGGTTGATGACGTCGGCGCCGTGGTCGGCCGCCCAGCGGATGCCCTCGGCGAGCGCGCCCGAGCGCGTCTCCCGGGCCTCGTCGCGATCGGGGTCGTCGTCCTCCAGCAGCACCCGGACGGGCAGGATCTCGGCCTGGGGGGCGACGCCGAGCACGCCGTCGCCACCGTCGGCGCCGTGTCCGCGACCGGCGATGATGGCGGCCATCGCGGTGCCGTGCTCGGCCCATTGGGGGTCGCCGCGCTCGGCGCCCATGCCGACGAAGTCCTGTCCGTCCAGCACCGCGCCCGTCAGGTCGGGGTGGGAGGCGTCGACGCCGGTGTCGAGCACGGCGACGGTGACGCCGGCGCCGCGCGTGGTCTCCCAGGCGTCCGGGGCGTTGATCGCGTCCAGCGCCCACTGCTGCTGGTCGCGGATGGAGTCGGCGCTCGCGGGCGCGGTGCCGAGCGGCGGGCCGGCGGCGAGCAGCGCCCCGAAGGCGAGGGCGGCGAGCAGCTTGCGCGGGCGGCGCGGGCGGCGCGGGGTCATTGGGGCTCCTGGGCGGCCTGCCGGGCGGCCGTCGCGCGCAGGCCGCGCTCGACCCGGTCCGCGACGGCCTCGGCGTCGTGGCCGAGGCCGGCGAGCGCGATGGTGGTGTGGTGGCCGTCGGCGGTGGCCTCGGCGGCCGGCTCGGGCTCGGAGACGGCGCGGCCGTCGGCGAATCCAGTGACCGTGTAGGCCACGACGGGCAGTTCGGGGACGACCCGGATGCTCCAGGAGCCGCGCTGCGCGTCTCCGAAGTCCTCGGCGGGGGTCCCGGGAACGGGGAAGGGGCGGGGCATCAGATCGGGCCGGGTGGCCAGGCTGTCGGCGGTGAGCCGTTCGCTCAGCGCGGCCATGCCGGTGGTGTCCGCCTCGGTGAAGAGCAGTCCGACCGTGGTCACGTTGGTCGCGGTCTCGTCGGTGTAGGTGGCGCGGACCAGGCGGTGGCAGCCGACCGACGCGAGCGCGTCGGCGAGCAGCGGGTCGAACGCCCGGTCGCAGCCGCTGTCGGGGGCGACCGCCACCCGTATCCAGCGCCGGTCGGCGCCGCCCGGTCCGGCCTCCTCGGCGGCGAGCTCGGGCGGGAACAGCTCGTCCACGGGGACTTCGCGCCACAGCGCCCGGCCCTCGTCGAACGCGACCTGCGCGGCGGTGCGGTCGTCGCCGTCACCGGCCAGCCACGTTCCGGCGGCGGCCCCGCCGAGCAGCCCGGTGCCGAGCACAAGACAGATCACCGCGCCGATCAGCCGGGTGGAGGCGCTCACCGTGGCGGCGCGGGCGGTGAGGGCGGTGAGGGCCGCGTGGACCCGGACGGCCGGGGCGGGTCGGGGCGGCGCGGAGGGCCTCGGCGGCACGGGCGGGACCGGAGGCGTCAGGGGCGGAAGCTGTGAACTTCGCGGTCCCTGCTCGGTGTTCATCGGCACACTCCCCGGCCAGCCCGCGTCCCGCTGATCTCGCTCGACTGGGGTCACTCTACGGTCGCGACCTCAGACTTCGGTACCGGGTGCGCCGGAGACGGCCCGGGCGCCGAGCACCACACGATCCAGATCGGCCACCGGCGGAGCGTCGTCCCCGATGTCGAATCCGAGCCGGATCACGATCAGGTCGCCGGAGCCGTCGGGAGCGGGAAAGGCGACGGATTCCACGTACGCCCGGGTGCCCGCCTCGGTCTCGATCCGGCTCCGGACGCGGTAGCCCTCCTGCCCCGCGACGGTCACCTCCTCGGCGAGGACCCGCTGCGAGCCGGTGACGCCCCCGTACGCCTCGTCGTTGTAGGACTCGCGCTCGTTCTCGCCGATGTCGGCGGCCACGACCTCCTCGGCGGGGACGCTCGCCATCCCGGGCAGGACGAAGAGGAACGCGCCACCGCTGACGCACCGCAGGCTCTCGTCCCGGGGGCAGGGGTACGCCCCGGAGGTCACGGCGACGCCGTCGGTCAGCTCGCCCTCCGTCCAGCCGTCGAGCAGGGGCAGGGCGACGCCGCCGGCCGCCGCTTCGGTGAACCCGGCCGCGCCACCGCCCGGATCGCCGGACTCCCCGTCCGGATCCGGCCGTTCGTCGTCCTGGCCCGGCTCGTCCTCGGGCGTCCCGTCCCCGGGGGCGCCGCCGGCGTCGCCGGGATCCTCCTCCGCCGAGGCGCTCGGCCCGTCGGCGCGTTCGTCTCCGTCTCCGCCGCCGTCTCCGTCGCCGCCGCCGAGGAGCAGCACGGCGGTGACCGCCAGGGCGGCGGCCACGGCCACGCCGCCGGTCACGACCGCGGCGACCACGCCCCGGCGGCGCCCGGGCGGCGACGACGGCGAGGGCGGCGGCGGGCCGAACGGCTGGTATCCCGGGGGCGCCAGGGACACCGCGGGGGCCGCCGGGGAGCCGCCGCCGACGGCCCGGGTTTGACCGGTCCAGGCGGAGCCGTCCCACCACCGCTCCAGCGCGGGCCCGGCGTTGGAGTGGCCGGGGTCGGGGTACCAACCGGGCGGAGTCGTCATGCTCACCCGGTGAACCTCTCACAGCCGCGCCCGCCCCGGCCAGCACCGATCCGGCTGCGTCCGATCCCGTCCGGCCGTATCCGGCCGCTTCCCCTCGCGATGTGGCTACAAGGGCGTCACATACGCGCCCGAGATGCCGCCGTCCACCAGGAAGTCGGCGGCGTTGACGAACGACGAGTCGTCGCTGGCGAGGAAGGCCACAGCGGCGGCGATCTCCTCCGGCTCGGCGAACCGCCCCACCGGCACGTGGACCAGCCGGCGCGCGGCGCGCTCCGGGTCCTTGGCGAACAGTTCCTTCAGCAGCGGGGTGTTGACCGGCCCGGGGCACAGGGCGTTGACGCGGATGCCCTCGCGGGCGAACTGCACGCCCAGCTCCCGGGACATCGCGAGCACGCCGCCCTTGGAGGCGGTGTAGCTGATCTGGGAGGTGGCGGCGCCCATCACGGCGACGAACGAGGCGGTGTTGATGATGGAGCCCTTGCCCTGGCGGCGCATGTAGGGGATGACGGCCTTGCAGCACAGGAAGACCGAGGTGAGGTTGGTCCGCTGTACCCGCTGCCAGGCGTCCAGCCCTGTGGTGAGGATGGAGTCGTCGTCGGGCGGCGAGATACCGGCGTTGTTGAACGCGATGTCGACCGAGCCGTAGGTGTCGTGGGCAGCCTTGAACAGCGCCTCGACCTGCTCCTCGTCGGTGACGTCGGTCGGCACGTACCGGCCGCCGGTCTCGGCCGCGGCGGCCTCGCCCCGCTCGGTGTCCACGTCCGCGCAGACCACGTGGGCGCCCTCGGCGGCCAGCCGGCGGGCGGTCGCCAGGCCGATGCCGCTGCCCGCCCCCGTGACGACGGCGGTGCGGCCCACGAGGCGGCGGCATACGGCGGTGGTCTCGGTCACTGCGGTCCCCTTGTCGTTCGGTGCTCGGTGCTCGGTGCTCGGTGCTCGGTGCTCGGTGCTCGGTGCTCGGTGGTCGATGCCCGGTGCTTGGTGGTCGATGCTCAGTGCTCGGTGCTTGGTGGTCGATGCTCAGTGCTCAGTGCTCAGTGCTCGGTGTCGAGGAAGACGTTCTTGGTCTCGGTGAACGCGGCCAGGGCGTCCGGGCCCAGCTCGCGGCCGAGCCCCGACTGCTTGAACCCGCCGAAGGGCGTGGCGTAACGGACGCTGCTGTGCGAGTTGACCGACAGGTTGCCCGCGGCGACGGCGCGCGAGACGCGCAGCGCGCGGCCGACGTCCCGGGTCCAGATCGAGCCGGAGAGCCCGTAGTCGGTGGCGTTGGCCAGCCGGATCGCCTCCTCCTCGTCCGCGAAGGGGGTGACGACGGCGACCGGGCCGAAGATCTCCTCGGCGGCGGCCCGGTCGCCGGCCGCGCGCGCCTCCAGCACGGTCGCCGGATACCAGTACCCCGGGCCCGCCGGGACCTCACCGCGGATGGCGGCGGGCGCGTCCTCGGGGACGTAGGACCGCACGCGCTCGCGCTGCGCGGCGGAGATCAACGGGCCCAGGGCGGTGGCGGGATCGGCCGGGTCGCCGGCCCGGACGGCGTGCACGGCCGGCTCCAGCAGCTCCAGGAACCGGTCGTAGACGGCGTGTTGGACGAGAATACGGCTGCGGGCGCAGCAGTCCTGACCGCTGTTGTCGAGGAACGAGCCGGGCGCGGTGGCGGCGGCGCGCTCCACGTCGGCGTCGGCGAAGACGATGTTCGGGCTCTTGCCCCCGAGTTCGAGAGTCACGCGCTTCACCCGGGCCGCGCAGCGGGCCATGATGCCCTTGCCGACGGTGGTGGAGCCGGTGAACACCACCTTGGCGACGCCGGGATGGTCGACAAGGGCCGTGCCCGTGACCGGTCCGGCGCCGGGCAGCACCTGGAACAGGCCCGCGGGCAGCCCCGCGTCCAGGGCGAGTTCGGCCAGCCGCAGGGCGGTCAGTGGAGTGGTCTCGGCCGGTTTGAGCAGGACGGCGTTCCCGGCGGCGAGCGCGGGGGCGGTCCCCCAAGCGGCCACGGGCATCGGGAAGTTCCACGGGGCGATCACGGCGACGGTGCCGAGCGGCTCGTGGAAGGTGACGTCCAGGCCACCGGCGACCGGGATCTGACGGCCCGTCAGGCGCTCCACTCCCCCGGCGGCGTAGTCGAGCAGGTCACGGACGTTGCCCGCCTCCCAGCGGGCGTTGCCCAGCGGGTGACCGGCCTCCCGGACCTCCAGCAGCGCCAGTTCCTCGGCCGCCGTGTCCACGGCGGCGGCGAACCGGCGCAGCAGCCGGGCGCGGTCGGCGGGCGCGAGGGCGGCCCACCGCCGCTGGGCCGGCGCCGCGCGCCGGACGGCGGCGTCGACCTCGGCGGGGGTGGTCGCGGGGACGGTGGCGATCAGCTCCTCGGTGGCCGGGTTGACCACCCGGTGTTCGCGGACCTGCGGCTCGTCGTGCACGGCGATCGGTGTCCTCACATGCGCTCGAAGGAGCGGAACCGCTCCCAGTCGGTGACGGCGGAGTCGTAGGCGTCCTGCTCGACGCGAGCCATGTTGAGGTAGTGGTCCACCACCTCGTCGCCGAACGCCTCGCGGGCGAGCCGGCTACCGGCCCACAGCGCGGCGGCGTCGCGCAGGGTGGCCGGAACGCGGTCGGCGTCGCCCGTGTAGGCGTTCCCGGTCTCCGGCCCGGGGAGTTCGAGGCCGTGCTCGACGCCGTGCAGCCCGGCCGCGATCATGCCGGCCACCGCGAGGTAGGGGTTGACGTCCCCACCGGGGACCCGGTTCTCCATGCGCAGGGAGGGACCGTGGCCGACGACGCGCAGCGCGCAGGTGCGGTTGTCGGGGCCCCAGCCGACGGCGGTGGGGGCGAAGGAGCCGGCCCGGAAACGCTTGTAGGAGTTGACGTTCGGGGCGTGGAGCAGGCTCAGCTCGCGCAGGGCGGCGAGCTGTCCGGCGAGGAAGTGCCGCATCGTCGCCGACATGCCGCCGTACGGTCCGGCGGAGTCGGCGAAGACGGGCCGACCGTCCTCGTCGCGCAGCGAGAAGTGGATGTGGCAGGAATTGCCCTCGCGCTCGTCGTACTTGGCCATGAACGTCAGGGCCACGCCCTCCTGGGCGGCGATCTCCTTGGCGCCGGTCTTGTAGACGCTGTGCTGGTCGCAGGTGGTAAGGGCGTCGGCGTAACGGAAAGCGATCTCGTGCTGGCCCAGGTTGCACTCGCCCTTGGCGGACTCGACGGTGAGCCCCGCGGCGCCCATCTCGTTGCGGATACGGCGCAGCAGCGGCTCGACGCGGCCGGTGCCGAGCACCGAGTAGTCGACGTTGTACTGGTTGGCCGGGGTCAGGCCCCGGTAGGCCGCGTTCCAGGCGTCCTCGTAGGTGTTCTTGAAGACCATGAACTCCAGCTCGGTGCCCACGAAGGCGGTCCAGCCGCGCTCGGCCAGCCGGTCGAGCTGGCGGCGCAGGATCTGGCGGGGCGAGACGGCCACGGGCGAGCCGTCGTGCCAGGCGAGGTCGGCGGTGATCATGGCGGTGCCGGGGTGCCAGGGGACGCGGCGCAGGGTGGCGGGGTCGCCGTGCAGGGCGAAGTCGCCGTAACCGCGCTCCCAGGAGGACATGGCGTATCCGTCGACGGTGTTCATGTCGGCGTCCACGGCGAGCAGGTAGTCGCAGCCCTCGGTGCCGTGGGGCAGGACCTCGGTGAGGAAGAAGCGGGCGGCGAACCGCTTGCCCTGGAGCCTGCCCTGCATGTCGGTGAAGGCGAGGACGACGGTGTCGAGCTCGCCGAGGTCGACCAGACCTCTCAGCTCCTCGATGGACAGCGGGGGTGTGCGGATCGCCACGTCTGCGGCCTCCTGTCGCTTCAGCCGGAGGCCATAAGGTATCCACGCAGACCATTGATTGGGAAGTAGGTCCGATGGACGACGGCGTGGACGGCGGTGGCGGGGCGGCGGACGCGGCGGCCTGGCCGGCCGGGGTGCTGCGGCCGGTGCGGACGGGCAACGGGTTCGAGGAGGCGTTGCGGCAGATACTCCAGGTGCTGCGGCTCGGCCTGGTGCCCGGTGGTGGACGGCTGCCCGCCGAACGCGAGCTGGCGCCGCTGCTCGGCGTCAGCCGGGTCACGCTGCGCGAGGTGCTGAAGGTGCTCGCGGACGAGGGTCTGGTGGAGAGCCGGCGCGGCCGGTACGGCGGGACGTTCGTGCGCCGCCGCCCCGAGCCCGCGGGCGGCGGCGCCGGGGAGGAGGAGCTGCGGCGGCGGATCGCCGGGGCCGACGTGGAGGACACGCTGCGGCTGCGCGAGGTGCTGGACGTGGGCGCGGCCGGGCTGTGCGCGGCCGACGGGCTCGACGCGGGGGCGGCGGGGCGGCTGCGCGCGGCGCTGGCCGGGACGGGCGAGACACCGCTGACCGAGTACCGCCGCGCGGACACCTTGCTGCACCTGACGCTCGCGGAGCTGTCGGGCTCGCCGTCGCTGGCCGCCCAGTACGCGGCGGTGCGGGCCACCCTGAACGGCCTGCTGGACTGTGTCCCGCTGCTGGTGCGGCACCTGGAACACTCGCAGGCACAGCACACCGCCCTGGTGGCGGCGGTGCTGGCGGGCGACGCGGACAGGGCGCGCGCGGTGATGCGCGAGCACTGCGCCGGGACGGCGGCCCTGCTGCGCGGCTTCCTGGCGTGACCCGGGACGTAACCGCCGTCTTACGGGGGGGGTCTTGCGCTCGGGCCGCCGGGACGGCAAAGGTATGCCGCTAGACCATTGCGGCGCGAGGCGGGAGCGGCCCATGACCGAAGGCACCGAGTCCGGCATACCCGAGGGGGACGACGCCTATCTCAGCCGTCGGACCCTGCGCACCGGCAGCGCGGGCCCGCTGCTGCTGACCGGGCTCGGGGTGGCGTACGTCGTCTCGGGCGACTACGCCGGCTGGAACTTCGGCCTGGCCGAGGGCGGCTTCGGCGGGCTGGCGGTGGCGTCCGTGCTGATGGGCCTGATGTACACCTGCATGGTGTTCGCGCTGGCCGAGCTGGCGTCGGTCCTGCCGACGGCGGGCGGCGGTTACGGCTTCGCGCGCCGCGCGCTCGGCCCGTGGGGCGGCTTCCTGACCGGGACGGCCATCCTCATCGAATTCGTGCTGGCCCCGGCGGCGATCGCGATCTTCATCGGCGACTACGTCGAATCCCTCGACCTGTTCGGCCTGACCTCCGGCTGGCCGGTCTACTTGGGCTGCTTCGTGATCTTCCTCGCCATCCACCTGTGGGGCGTGGGTGAGGCGCTGCGCTTCAGCCTGGTGGTGACGGCGATCGCGGTGGCCGCCCTGGTGGTCTTCGCCTGCGGCGCGTTCACGGACTTCAGCGCGGACTCACTCAACGACATCCCGGTGGACTCCGACGCGCTCGGATCCAGCTCCTGGCTGCCGTTCGGGCTGCTGGGCATCTGGGCGGCATTCCCGTTCGGCATGTGGTTCTTCCTCGGCGTGGAGGGCGTCCCGCTCGCGGCCGAGGAGACCAGGGACCCGGCCCGGACCCTGCCGAGCGCGATGGCCTGGGCGATCGGCGTGCTGCTGGTGCTGGCGGCGGTGACGTTCCTGGCCGCGTCGGGCGCGCGCGGCTCGGACGCCGTGCGGGAGGCGGGGAACCCGCTGGTGGCGGCGCTGGAGCCGCACGGCGAGACGACGGCGCTGAGCCGTTTCGTCAACTACGCGGGGCTCGCCGGCCTGGTGGCCTCGTTCTTCTCGCTGGTCTACGCCGGGTCCCGGCAGCTCTTCGCCCTCTCCCGGGCCGGCTATCTGCCGCGCTTCCTGTCGCTGACCAGCCGCCGCAATGCCCCGTACCTGGGCCTGCTGATCCCGGGCGCGCTGGGCTTCGGCCTGGCCGCGACGACCGGGGACGGTGCGCGGATGCTGAACGTCGCGGTGTTCGGCGCGGCGATCTCGTACTGCTTCATGACGCTGTCGCACATCGTGCTGCGCCGCCGCGAGCCGGACCTGCCGCGTCCGTACCGGACGCCGGGCGGCGTGGTCACCTCGGGCGTGGCGTTCATGCTCGCGCTGTCGGCGGTGGCGGCGACGTTCCTGGTGGACCGGGACGCCGCGTTCATCGCGCTGGGCGTGTACGCGGTGGCCGTCGCGTACTTCGCCTTCTACAGTCGGCACCGGCTGGTGGCCGCCGCTCCCGAGGAGGAGTTCGCGGCGCTGGCCGAGGCGGAGGCCGAACTCGCCCGTGAGTGAGAGGAGATCGCCGTGAACAGCGTGCCGGGGAGCGAACCGCCGCTGATCGGTGTCAGCACCTATCTGGAGGCATCGGTCCGCTGGGGCGTGTGGGACCAGCCCGCCGCCCTGCTGCCGGCCGGCTACCACCGGCTGGTGCAGCGGGCGGGCGGCGTGGCGGTGCTGCTGCCGCCGGACGCCGCCCCGGCGGCGGCCACGGCGGTGCTGGCGCGCCTCGACGGCCTGGTGATCGCCGGCGGCCCGGACGTCGACCCGGCCCGGTACGGCGCACCCCGCGACCCGCGCACCGGCCCGCCCGCGCCGGAGCGGGACGCCTGGGAGCTGGCGCTGATCGACGCGGCACTGGCCCGGCGGATGCCGCTGCTGGGCGTCTGCCGGGGGATGCAGCTGCTGAACGTGGCCCTGGGCGGCACCCTCCACCAGCACGTGGACGGCCACACCGGCCCACCGGGCGTCTTCGCGGAACACGAAGTGACCCCGGTCGCCGGCACCCTGCTGGCCGATGCCCTCCCGAACCCGATCCGGGTCCCCGCGTACCACCACCAGGCGGTGGCCGGACTCGGCTCGGGACTGATCGCCTCGGCCCACGCACCGGACGGCATGATCGAGGCGGTGGAACTGCCCGCCGCCGACGGCTTCGCCCTGGCCGTGCAATGGCACCCGGAGGCAGGCCACGACATCTCCGTGACGCACGCCCTGATCACGGCGGCACGCACCCCCTGACCCCGAAGCCGACCGCGGTCACCCGCCCTCACGGCGGCCACCGCACACCGGCGCACCACGGTTCCGCGACTCACGAACAACCCGACGGGCCCATGGCCCCCGACCGGAATCACCCGCCCCGAACGAACCGGCCCCACGCATCGTGATCGCGCCCCCAGTCCCCAGTCCCCAGGCACCGGGGCACCGGGCAACCGACCGGGCCAGGTCGGGACTTCCCGCTCTGACCGGCGGCTGGGGGACCAGGATCACGGCACCGGCCACGCCGCGAAACCGGACGGAACGCGCATGCCGCGACCGGGCCGGGGCAGCACTCACCGCCGTGACGGTGACACGGTGACACGGTGACACGGCATCGCGACGCGGCCACCACCGCCAGACCGGACCCCCGCCCGGGATCATCGACCCGCCGCGATGCCCCGCTCCCCCGCTCCCCCGTCCGCCGGGCCGCCGGGCCGCTCAGCGTGCCGCGTCGAGTGCGGCGGACAGCGCCGCCGGGGCCTCGGTCAACGACGGGCCGTACCACGTCAGATGGCGTCCGCTGACCAGAGCCGCGGGCAGCGTGGGGAACGCCTCGGGTCCGTCGTCCCGGGTGAACGCGTACGGCTCGTCGGGGAGCACCACCAGATCCGCCCGGCCCAGGGCGGTCAACTCCCCCAGAGGGACCCGCGGATACCGCTCCGGATGTCCGTCGTAGGCGTTCCGTATGCCGAGCCGGGCCAGCACGTCGCCCGCGAACGTGTCGCGGCCCAGCACCATCCACGGCCGCCGCCAGACCGGCACCACGGCGACGCGCCCGGGCCTCCCGGCCCGCACCGCCGCCCAGGCCGACTCCGCCTCGGCCAGCCACCCGGGCCGCGCCAGCCCGCAGCCGGCGACCAGCACCCGTTCCAGCTCCGCGAACGCCTGGGTCAGCGACCGCACTTCGGTGACCAGCACCTCGATACCCGCCGCGCGCAGCGCCGCCAGATCCGGGGCCCGGTTCTCCTCCTCGTTGGCGATCACCAGGTCCGGGCGCAGCGCCACCACCCGCGCCACGTCCGGATTCTTGGTGCCGCCGATCCGCGCCACGTCCAAGTCCGCGGGCCACTCGCACCAGTCGGTCGCGCCCACGAGCAGCTCCCGCGCCGTCGCGGCCACGGCCTCGGTCAGCGACGGCACCAGCGACACGACCCGCCGCACGGCCGTCACCGTTCCACCCCCGTCCCCGCGCGCGACCACGCGCGACCGCCCGGCAGCACCCGGGCCAGCCAGTGCGAACGCCCGGCGGCCAGCGGCGCGATCACGGCGAGGATGAGCACATAGCCCGCGATGAACGGCGACAGCCGCTCGTCCAGCCCGGCCCCCGCCGCCATGGTGGCGAGGATCAGGGCGAACTCCCCGCGCGCGAGCAGCGTGGTGGCCACATGGGCGGACGGCTTCGGCCCGAACCCGTAGATCCGCCCGGTCAGCAGCCCCGCCAGCAGGTTCATCGAGACGGTCACGAGCAGCGCGATCAGCACCGGCCAGATGACCGTCGGCAGATCGCCGGGGTCGATGGACAGGCCGAAGGCGAAGAAGAAGATCGCGGCGAAGGCGTCCCGCAGCGGGTGCACCATGTGCAGGATCCGCTCCCCCGAGCCGGTGTTGCCCAGGATCAGGCCGACCATGAACGCGGCGATGGCGTCCGCCACCCCGAACTTCTCGGCCACCCCGGCGACGAGCACGGCCGCGCCGAGAAAGGAGATCACCAGCAACTCGTCGTCCTTCGTCGCGAACATCCGGCCGACGATCCCCGTTCCCCAACGGGCGGCGACCGCCAGCAGCAGCAGGAAGCCGAATGCCTTCCCGAAGTCCCACACCGTCGAACCCAGGTTGTCCGCACCGGAGATGACCGGCTGCAGGGCCGCCAGATACAGGGCGAGGAAGACGTCCTCCACCACGATGATGCCCAGAATCGGCCTGGTCTCCGGGTTGTTGATGCGATTCAGGTCGACCAGCACCTTGGTGACGATCGCGGACGACGAGATTCCGAGGACCCCGGCGAGGACCAGCGCCTCCTCGGTGCCCCAGCCCAGGCCGAAGCCGAACGCCAGCCCGGCCCCCACGTTCAGCGCGAGATACGCGCCGCCCGCCGCCGCCATCTTCCGGCCGCCGCTCTTCAGATCGTCGATGTGGAATTCGAGCCCGAGGTAGAACAGCAACAGCACGAGACCGAGCGCCGAGAGCATCTCCAGCTCGTGCGGGTCCTCCACCAGCACATACCCGGGGGTGTTGGGGCCGAGCAGGATCCCGGCGAGGATGAACAGCGGGATGGTCGGCAGCCCGATGCGGCTGCCGAGCCGGGCGAGGACGGCGGCAGCGACGAAGGCGCCGCCCATGGCGAGCAGGGTGTCCGCGTGGATGGTTCCTCCTGGCGTGCGGCTGTCGGTCCGGGACCAAAAGAGTCAAGCCCAGGTCAAGAAAAGGTCAAAACTTAGCTTACCAAAGGACTTTTCCGGCCCGTTTCCCCTACCGGGGGCTCGCCGTGCCCGGCACCCGTCTTACGGCATGATCCCTGTGTGACCAGACGACTGATGCTGCTCGACACCGCCTCGCTCTACTTCCGGGCCTACTTCGGCGTCCCGGAGTCGGTGCGCGCCCCCGACGGCACGCCCGTCAACGCCGTGCGCGGCCTGCTGGACTTCGTCGCCCGCCTCGTTCTCGACCACCGGCCCGACGATCTCGTCGCCTGCTTCGACGACGACTGGCGCCCGGCCTGGCGGGTGGAGCTGATCCCCTCCTACAAGGCGCACCGCGTCGCCGAGGAGGCCCCGGACGGGCCGGACACCGAGGTCGTGCCCGACACCCTCTCGCCCCAGGTCCCGGTGATCGAGGAGGTCTTCGACGCCATCGGCATCACCCGGCTCGGCGCCCCCGGCTACGAGGCCGACGACGTCATCGGCACCCTCACCGGCCGGGCCACCGGGCCGGTGGACATCGTGACCGGCGACCGGGACCTGTTCCAGCTCATCGACGACGCGCGCGGCGTGCGCGTGCTCTACCCGGTGAAGGGCATGGCCAACCTGGCCGCGTTCGACGAGGCGGCGCTGCGCGAGAAGTACGGGGTCGACGGCCCCGGCTACGCCGATCTGGCGCTGCTGCGCGGCGATCCGAGCGACGGACTGCCGGGCGTTCCCGGTATCGGTGAGAAGACGGCCGCCAGGCTGCTGGAGCGCCACGGCGACCTGGCCGGCATCCTGGCCGCGCTGGACGAGCCGGGCGGCACCGCGTTCACCCCGGCGCAGCGCAAGCGCCTGACGGAGGCCAGGCCCTATCTGGCCGTCGCCCCCCGCGTGGTGCGGGTCGCGCGGGACGTGCCGCTGCCGGAGCGCGACGCGGCGCTGCCCACCGAGCCGCGCGCCCCCGAGGCCCTGGACGCGCTCAACGCGCGCTGGGGCCTCGGCGGCTCGCTCACCCGCCTGCTGACCTCCCTGCGGCCCTGAGCACCCGGGGACGGGCACGGGAAACCGCGCATCGGCCAACCGAGCACGGGCACAGCGCCGGGGGGACGGACAGCGCCCGCCTACCCGACGGAGCTGTACGCCACCACCCCGCGCAGCATCTTGTCGACGGCCTTGCGGGCGTTGGCCGCCACGGTCCCGCCCTCGGGCGCCGCCGCCGCGACCTGGCCGAGGACGTCGATGACCTGCTTGCACCAGCGCACGAAGTCGCCCGCGGGCATGTCCGCGTCGCGCAGCACCGCGTCCAGAGCATGACCCTGGGCCCAGCGGTAGGCGGGCCAGGCGAAGCCGAGGTCTGGCTCCCGCTGGCCGACGCCCGTGGCCTGGTTGATGTGGTGCCGCTCCTCCAGCGCGTCCAGTCGGCCCCAGATCCTGACCATCTCCCCCAGCGCGTGCCGGGCCCGCCCGCCGGGCACCTCGGGCGCCGGGGCGTCGTCGGCGTTGCGGGTCTCGTAGACCAGGGCGGAGACGCAGGAGGCCAGCTCAGCCGGGTCCAGCCCCTCCCACACGCCCTCCCGCAGGCACTCGCTGGCCAGCAGGTCCAGTTCCCCGTAGAGCCGGGCCAGCCTGCGGCCCTCGGGCGTCACGTCGTCGCCGCGCAGGTACTCCAGCTCGGTCAGGAGCGCGGCGACCTGGTCGAAGGTGCGGGCGATGGTGTTGGTCCGGCCCTCGATGCGCCGTTCGAGCTGCCGCGTGTCCCGCCTCAGCCGGTGGTACCGCTCGGCCCACCGGGCGTGGTCCTCCCGCTCGTCGCAGCCGTGACACGGATGGGCGCGGATCGCCTGCCGCAGCCGCGCGATCTCGGCGTCGTCGGCCGCAGCGGCCCGCCCCTTGCGGTGCCGGCGCGGCACCACGTGCCCGGCCTTGGCGCGCAGCGCCGACGCCAGGTCGCGCCGCGACTGGGGACTGCGCGGGTTGAACGACTTCGGGATACGCATCCGCTCCAGCGCCTCCACCGGCGCCGGGAAGTCCATCGAGGCCAGCCGCTTGACCTGCCGCTGCTCGGTCAGCACCAGCGGACGCGGCCCGTCCTGGTGGTCGAAGCCCCGGTGCCCCGCGCTGCGCCCGCTGGGCATGCCGGGGTCGAGGACCAGGGCCAGCCCGGCGTACTTGCCGGTGGGCACGTGAATGATGTCGCCCGGCCGGAGCTGCTCCAGCGAGGTGTGCGCCGCGGCCCGGCGCTGCACCATGCCCTCCCGGGCCAGCTCGGTCTCGCGGTCCTTCAGGTCGCGGCGCAGCCGGGAGTACTCCTCGAAGTCCCCGAGGTGGCAGGTCATCGCCTCCCGGTACCCGGACAGCCCGGTCTCGTTGCGCTGCACCTGGCGGGAGATGCCCACCACCGAGCGGTCCGCCTGGAACTGGGCGAACGACGTCTCCAGCAGCTCACGCGAGCGGTGCCGCCCGAACTGCGCCACCAGGTTGACCGCCATGTTGTAGGACGGCTTGAACGACGACCGCAGCGGATAGGTGCGCGCCCCGGCCAGCCCGGCCAGCGCCGCCGGGTCCATGCCGCGCTGCCACAGCACGACCGCGTGGCCCTCGATGTCGATGCCGCGCCGCCCGGCGCGCCCGGTGAGCTGCGTGTACTCGCCTGGCGTGATGTCGGCGTGCTGCTCCCCGTTCCACTTGACGAGCTTCTCCAGGACGACGGAACGGGCCGGCATGTTGATGCCCAGGGCCAGCGTCTCGGTGGCGAACACCGCCTTGACCAGCCCCCGGACAAACAGCTCCTCGACGATCTCCTTGAACGTCGGCAGCATGCCGGCGTGGTGCGCGGCGATGCCCCGCTCCAGGCCCTCCAGCCATTCGAAGTACCCCAGCACGTGCAGGTCCTCGTCGGGGATGGCGGCCGTCCGCCGCTCCACGATCTCCCGCACCTGGGCGCGGGCCGGCGCGTCGTTCAGCCGTAGCCCGGCGTGCAGGCACTGCTGGACGGCCGCCTCGCAGCCCGCCCGGCTGAAGATGAAGGTGATGGCGGGCAGCAGGCCCTCCGCGTCCAGCCGGTCGATGACCTCGACGCGGCTGGGCGTGTAGACGCGGGCGCGCTGCCGCCGCTCGCGCTCCCGGTCCGCGGCGCGCTTGCGGTCCCGGCCGTCACGGAACCGGTCGCGGGCGGTCCACGGGCGGGTGTTCTCCATCCGGGCCATGCGCAGCAGGTCGGGGTTGACCTCGCGCTTGTCGCCGGACTCCTCGAACAGGTCGTACAGCCGCCGCCCGGCCAGCACGTGCTGCCACAGGGGCACCGGGCGGTGCTCGGAGACGATGACCTGGGTGTCGCCGCGGACGGTGTCCAGCCAGTCGCCGAACTCCTCGGCGTTGGAGACGGTGGCCGAGAGCGAGACCAGGGTGACGGACTCGGGGAGGTGGATGATGACCTCCTCCCACACGGCGCCGCGGAAGCGGTCGGAGAGGTAGTGCACCTCGTCCATCACCACATAGCCGAGGCCGGTCAGCGCCTGGGAACCCGCGTAGAGCATGTTCCGCAGCACCTCGGTGGTCATCACGATCACGGGCGCGTCGCCGTTGACACTGTTGTCGCCGGTGAGCAGGCCGACCCGGTCGGCACCGTACCGCTTGACCAGGTCGGTGAACTTCTGGTTCGACAGCGCCTTGATCGGGGTGGTGTAGAAACACTTCCGGCCCTGCGCGAGGGCCAGGTGGACGGCGAACTCCCCGACGATCGTCTTGCCCGAGCCGGTGGGCGCCGCGACCAGGACGCCCTTCCCGGCCTCAAGGGCCTGGCACGCCTCGATCTGGAACGGGTCCAGCCCGAAGTCGTACAGCTCGCGGAACGGGGCGAGCGCGGTGGCCTGCTCGGCGGCACGCCGCTGGGCGGCGGTGTAGCGCTCCGCAGGGGACATGTGGTCGGTCATTGTGCTTACGAGCCTACCGGCCCCGCCCAGGACGGCGGCGTGAACTTTACGCGTCGACGGGTGCCAGCGGCCGGACGGCGCCGGCCACGCACGCGGCGGTCAGCGGCAGCGGGCCCAGGGGTTCGCCGTCCGTATCCGGTGACGCGGGAGCGTCGATCTCCAGCCGGGCCGCCTCCCGCACCGACACCGCCGGGTGGGCCAGGTGGGTGCCCCGGTGGACCCGGGGGAAGACACGCGGCAGCGTGGTCCGGCTGACGTCGCCCACCACGGTGACGGTGGACAGCCCGTCGTCCACCCGGGCACCGGCGCGGATCCGCATGCCGCCGCCGTAGCAGCTGGCGCCGTTGCCCACCGCGATCAGGGTGGCCTCGATCTCCCGCCACGGGCCGCCGTCGAGCCGGAGCCGGAAGGGCATCGGCCGCAACGCGGCCAGCACGGCGAGCACGGCGAGGTCGTAGCGCCGCGGGCCGCGCGGCCACCGCGTCCGGTTGCCCCGGTCGTTCACCCGCGAGTCGAACCCGGCCGCCAGCACGCTGCCGAACCAGGCGTCGCCGACCCGCCCGGCGTCACGCGCCGGATCTGCCCCGCCTCCAGGGCGGCGGCGATCAGCGCCGCGGCGACGCGCGGGTCGCGGGTGGGCGGCCCACAGCCGCGGGCCGTGTCGTTGAGCCGCGGGCCGTGTCGTTCCCGGTGCCGGCGGCGACGATGGCCAGCGGGGTGCCGGTGCCCGCGACCGCTCCCAGGGCGAGGGAGCCGAGACCGTCGCCGCCCACCGCCACCACGGCCCCGGTGCCCCGGTCGACGGCCGACCGGACCCGGCGCGGCGCGTCGGCCGCGTCCTCGCCGACGACCGCGCGCACCAGGAACCCGGCGTCGCGCGGCACCCGGGCCGCGGACAGCGCCGCGCGGGCACCCTTGCCCCGGCCCGCTCCGGGATTGATCAGCCCGGTGACCTCAGCGCTCACGCGCGCCCCGGCCGGGTCACGTCGCGTCGTCGAAGCCGTTGACCCGCGCGGGGCCGTCGTCCGGTCCGGCCGCGCCGACCCGCTCCACGGGCTCGACCGGCTCGACGGGGACCGGGGTCAGGTCCAGGGCGGACGCCTCGTCATCGCCCAGCTCCGCGTCGGGGTCCGCCCGCTCCCGGCGCCGGTCGTTCAGGATGGAGATACCGCAGGCCAGGAAGTACAGCCCGGTGACCGGCACCTGGAGCGCGACCATCGACAGCAGGTCGGTCGGGGTGATGGCGGCGGCGAAGACGGCGATGCCGACCACCATCCAGCGCCACCAGCTCAGCATGCGCTTGCCGGAGAGGATGCCGCCGAAGTTCAGCATCACGAGCAGCAGCGGGAGCTCGAAGGAGAGGCCGAAGGCGAGGGCCATCCGGACGGTGAGGTCCAGCAGCTCCTCGACGGTGACGAGATTCTCCGCGTCCTCGGCGCTGAAGCTCAGCAGCACGGGAATGGCCCGCGGCAGCAGCCAGTACGCGAAGTAGACACCGGTCAGGAACAGCGGCACGCCGAAGCCGACGACGGCGCTGGTGTACTTCTTCTCGTGCCTGTGCAGCCCGGGCGCGATGAACGCCCAGAACTGGTAGAGCCAGATCGGGGAGGCCGCGATCAGACCGACCAGCAGGGAGACCCGGAAGTAAGTGGCGAACGGCGCGGTCAGGCCGTTCTGCGTGAGCCGGGCGCAGCGCTCGACGGCGCCCCGGGTGTCGTTGACCTCATCGCACTCCGGCAGCGGCGCGGTGAGGACGTCCATGATGTCCTGGGCGAAGAACAGCGCGACGATCGTGACGGCGAGGATCGCCGCCATCGACACCCCGAGCCGGTTGCGCAGCTCACGCAGATGCTCGGTGAGGGGCATCCGCCCCTCGGGGTCCTTCTCCTTCTTGCGCGCGGCCTTGGGCACCCCTCGTCCTCATCTCGTAGGGGGGCCGGAACGACGCCGACCACCCGGTCTCACTGCTGGCACGACAGTACGTCAGCCCTGCGTCGTGCCCTTGGGCTCGTCCACCGGACGCGCGGCGGTCGTGTCGCCCACGGCGGGCTCGATGGTCCGGGGCGCGGTGCCCGGCGCGGAGCCGTCCGCGTCTGCGGGGGTCTTGTCGGTCTTCAGCGCGGAAGCCTCGCTCTTGATGATGCGCATCGACTTGCCGAGCGAGCGGGCGGTGTCCGGCAGGCGCTTGGAGCCGAAGACGACCACGACGACAAGGGCGACGAGGAGGATGTGCCATGCGGAAAGCGAGCCCATATCGTCCGTCCAGTCTCTGATCGGGAGTGATCTGTCCACCGCGCGGACCCCCGGATGTTCCCCGGCCGGCCGCACGAGCTGCAATTTTAACGCGCGACGATGAACATGGGGCAATGGCCGAGCGTCCGCCTATTCTCCCTCGCTCTGCCCGCCGTACGAACGGCGCACGGCGCCCCCCCGGGTGGCCAGCGGCGCGGCGGACCGTTCGAGCTCGTCCACGGCCCGGCTGATCCGCTCGGAGCTGTCGCCGACCGCCCGCGTGAACCGGCGGACCTCGACGCCGACGAGCACCGCGAGGACCGCGAGGACCGCGACCCCGCAGAAGGCGAGGGCGAGCTGGAACATGGGCCAGAACATCGCTAGACGATCTCCTCGTACAGATCCAGGGCGGCGCGGGCCGCCGCCCGGGCGCTGTCGGCCAGCTCCGGCGGGGAGACGATCCGGCCGTCCCCGCCGAGCCGCAGCGCCAGGCGGCGCAGCGTGGCCGGGTCCGGGGTGCGCAGCGTCACCCGCAGCCCGCCGTCGGGCAGCTCCTCGGCCGTGTCGTGCGGATAGTACTCCGCGACCCACCGGCCGCCGGGACCCACCTCGATCACGACCTCCGGGTCCGTGGGGGCCGGCTGCACCAGCCCCTCGCTCAGGTCGCGCGGCTCGACGGGCGGCGGGTCGGCCGGGGTCTCCAGTAGCTCGATGCGGGCCACGCGGTCCAGCCGGAACGTGCGCCGAGCCTCCGTCCGGCGGCACCACGCCTCGACGTAGGTGTGGCCCAGGACGAAGAGCCGGATCGGGTCGATCTCCCGATCGGTCAGCTCGTCGCGGCCCGGCGAGTAGTAGCGGATGAGCAGCCGGCGGCGCTCGGTGATGGCACGGTCGACGACGGCGAAGACCCCACCCTCGGCCTCGAAGGTGACCGACAGGCGGGAGCTGGCCCCCGCGCTCTCCCCGGCCGCCGCCTCCAGCTTGGCCGTGGCCCGCAGCAGCGCTTCCTTGTCGCCGTCCCGCAGTCCGGGCAGGGTCGCCACCGCGCGGGCGGCGACCAGCAGGGCGGTCGCCTCGTCGGCGGCGAGCCGCAGCGGCTGGCCGGTGCCGGAGCCGACGGCGTCCGCGTTGTGCCACCAGATGTGCTCGCCGTCGGTGTCGATGTCGAGCAGATCGCCGCCGCGGAAGCTGGTGCCGCACATGGGCAGCACGTTGAGGTCGGAGATCAGCTCGTCCTCGGAGATCCCGAAGGCCCGCGCCACCTCGTCGACCCGGGCGCCGGGGCGCTCACGCAGATACGTCACGAGCGACAGCATGCGCCGCGTCCTGTCGATGGCCGTGGTCGCCATGTCCGCTCCTCTCCCCTTCCCGGCCCGCTCAGCCCTTGGCGACCGCGCGCAGCCGGTCCACCACGTCCGCCCGCAGCTCGGCGGGGTCCAGCACGAGCACGTCCGGGCCGAACTCCGCGAGCCAGGCGTCGAGTCCGTGCCCGTAGGGGATCTCCAGCTCGTCCCAGTCGGCGTCCACACCGGTGATCCGGGTCGCGCGGGCGCGCAGCGGGTATCCCGAGCCGGCGCGCAGCCTGATCCGCGCCTGGCCCGTGGCGTGTTCCCCGGCCCACCGGGCGACACTCTCCCGGAGGGCGACCTGGTCGGGGACCCGGGCACTGAAGGCGCCGGAGCGCGACCGGACGCGGCCGGCGATCCGGGAGAGCCGGAAGACGCGCGCGGCGCCGCGGTCGCGGTCGTATCCGGCCAGGTACCAGTGGCCGCGCCAGCACTCCAGGGCCCAGGGCTCGACCTGCCGGGTGTCGGCGCGGACGGCGTTGGACTTGCGGTAGGCGAAGGTGACGGGCCGCCGGTCGCGGCAGGCGATCATCAGGGGCTCGAACGCCGCCTCGCCGGCCGGCACCCGGGGCTCCAGGGCGCTGTAGCTCTCCTGCTCCTCCTCGGCCAGCGGCATGCCCGCGGCCCGCAGCTTCTGGAGGGCGCCGCTGGCGGCGCCGGCGAGCCTGGCCTGCTGCCAGACCCGGGCTGCCAGGCCGAGCGCGGCGGCCTCCTCGGCGTCGAGGGTGACGGGCGGAAGCTGGTTGCGGTCGCGGCGGGCGACATAGCCGACATCGCCGTCGACGCTCTCGACGGTCTCGATCACCATGCCGAGCTCGCGCAGATCGTCCTTGTCGCGCTCGAACATCCGGTTGAAGGCGTCCTCGGAGGCGACCTCGATGTACGCCTCGATAGAGGTCCGCAGCTCCCGCTTGCTCAGCGGGCGGCCGGTGCCCAGCAGGCACAGGGCGAGATTCATCAGCCGCTCCGCCTTGGCGATCGCCATCGGCGCGTCACCTCCCTCCACAACTCCCCGACCACGTGAGCGCGGTGGGCCCATCCCACAGGGGGATGGGCCCACCGTACCGCCTGTTCGGATCAGGCCGAGACCAGATCGCAGACGAAGATAAGGGTCTCGCCCGGCTTGATCAGACCGCCGCCGGCTCCGGCGTCACCGTAGGCCAGGTGCGGCGGGATGGTCAGCTGTCGCCGACCGCCGACCCGCATCCCCTGCACGCCCTGGTCCCAACCGGGGATGACCTGACCGGCGCCGAGCTGGAAGCGGAGCGGGGTGCCGCGGTTCCAGCTGGCGTCGAACTCCTCGCCGCTGCTGAAGGAGACGCCCACGTAGTGCACGGAGACCTGCGCCCCGGCCTGGGCGACCGGGCCCTCGCCCTCCCAGATGTCCTTGATCTCGAGGTCGGCCGGCGGCTCGCCACCGGGGAAGTCGATCTCGGGCTTGTCGATGCTCACTTGAAAACTCTCCTGTGACGATCGCTGTGAACGGGCCGCCGCGCGGCCTCAGACGGTGCCGACGATGTCGACGACGAAGACCAGGGTGGAGTCCCCCGGGATGGCGCCGCCGGCCTGCTCCTCCGGGCCGTAGCCCAGGTCGGGCGGGATGACCAGCAGCACCCGGTCGCCCACGTGCTTGCCGACCAGGCCCTGGTCCCAGCCCTGGACGACCGAACCGGTGCCGATCTGGAAGCCGGAGGCCATCCCCCGGTCCCAGGAGGAGTCGAACTTCTCGCCACCGTCCCACAGAACGCCGGTGTACTGGGCGACCAGGCCCTGACCGGCTTCGACCTCGGCGCCGTCGCCCTCGATCAGCACCTGCTCCTGGAGCTCCGCCGGCGGGTCCTCGCCCTCCGGGATGGTGATCGTGGCCGGCTCCCCGCTGGGCGCCTCCACCTCGGGCAGGCCCTCCTCGGTGGCGGCCTGCTCGCCCTGGGCCTCGCCCTGCGGGTCGACGGCGGCGGTGGCGGCGATGTCGAAGACCCAGACCACGCCGTCGTCCGCCGGGATCCCGGCCTGCTCGGCGCCCGCGCCGAGCATCTCGCTGACCCGTCCCTCGACGAGGACGCGGCTGCCCACCTTCTTGCCGACCAGCGACTCGGTCGCGGTCTGCGGCAGGGTCGACTCCACACCCGGCTGGACGACGTACTGCTGGCGGGGGGTGTCGCCCTCGGCGCCCTCGTCGGGCCAGGTGTTGACCAGCTCCAGATCGGCGTTGGCGACGCGCCCGACGACGTCGAGGCGGACGAAGTCCCCCTCGGCCACCTTGGCGCCGTCTCCCTCGGTGAGGACGTCGGTCACGGTCTCCTCACCGAATGCGGCGTCGCCCTCGACCGAGATCTCCGGCGGCCGGCCGGGCTCGCCCGACACGGCGGCCACCGGCTCGTCGGCGGACGGGGAGTCGGAATCATCGGAACCGCAGGCGGCGGCGCCCACCAGGAAGGCGGGAACGGTCAGCACCGCGACGATGCGGCGCGCTCGTTTGGTGAGGATCATCAGTCCAACTTGGCGGTAGGCACGGCCGGGGCGGGACCCCGCTGGTCCCGCCCCACCCTACGGCCTCCCCCGCACCACCTGACGGGCGGCGTCGCCCCACCACCCGTCACATGCCGGCGATCAGCTTCTCCACCCGCTCGTCCACCGACCGGAAGGGGTCCTTGCAGAGCACGGTGCGCTGCGCCTGGTCGTTCAGCTTGAGATGCACCCAGTCGACCGTGAAGTCCCGCCGCTGCTCCTGCGCCCGGCGGATGAAGTCGCCCCGGAGCCTGGCCCGGGTGGTCTGCGGGGGCACCGACTTGCCCTGGAAGATCTTCAGGTCGTTGCACACGCGCTGGGCCTGCCCCTTGCGCTCCAGCAGGTAGTACAGCCCGCGGCGACGGTGGATGTCGTGGTAGGCGAGGTCTATCTGCGCGATCCTCGGGTGCGACATCGTCAGGTTGTGCTTCGCCCGGTACCGCTCGATGAGCTGGTACTTCATGACCCAGTCGATCTCGGTGTTGATCTTGTCCAGCTCCTGGGCCCGGATGGACTCCAGGGTCCGGCCCCACAGCTCGAGGACCTGCTCGGTGACCCCGGTGCGCATGCCCCGGCGCTCGCAGAAGTCGAGCGCCTTCTCGTAGTACTCCTGCTGGATCTCCAGCGCCGACGCCTCCCGCCCGGTGGCGAGCCGCACCTTGCGCTGGCCGGTGATGTCGTGGCTGACCTCGCGGATGGCCCGGATCGGGTTCTCCAGCGTGAGGTCGCGCATGACCGTGCCGGCCTCGATCATGCGCAGCACCAGGTCGGTGGCCCCGACCTTGAGCAGCATGGTCGTCTCCGACATGTTCGAGTCGCCGACGATGACGTGCAGCCGGCGGTACCGCTCGGCGTCGGCGTGCGGCTCGTCGCGGGTGTTGATGATGGGGCGCGAGCGGGTGGTCGCGGAGCTCACGCCCTCCCAGATGTGCTCGGCGCGCTGGCTGACGCAGAAGACCGCGCCGCGCGGGGTCTGGAGGACCTTGCCCGCGCCGCAGATCATCTGTCGGGTGACGAGGAACGGGATGAGCACGTCCGCGAGCCGGGAGAATTCGCCGTGCCGGGCCACCAGATAGTTCTCGTGGCAGCCGTACGAGTTGCCCGCGGAGTCGGTGTTGTTCTTGAACAGGTAGACGTCGCCGGCGATCCCCTCTTCGTGGAGCCTGCGCTCGGCGTCGACGAGCAGGCCCTCCAGAATGCGCTCACCGGCCTTGTCGTGGGTGATGAGCTCGGTGACGTTGTCACACTCGGGCGTCGCGTATTCGGGGTGCGAGCCGACGTCCAGATACAGCCGGGCGCCGTTGCGCAGAAACACGTTGCTGCTGCGACCCCATGACACGACACGGCGGAAGAGATACCGCGCCACTTCGTCCGGGGACAGCCGTCGCTGTCCGCGGAACGTGCAGGTGACGCCGTACTCGTTCTCAAGCCCGAAGATTCGGCGATCCATGAGTGAACATTACGCCTGATGCCCGGTTCTGAAACCGGGTTCGAGTGCGGCGTTTCGATCATTTCGCGATTCCGGCCCCTCGCCGGGCACATGCCCGGGAGCAGCGAGAACACGGCGCGTGGCGATCAGCACCAGCAGGGCGAGCCCGCCGGCGACCCCGGCCACGGCGAAGCCCGCCGGGTCGCGCCCCCATTCGACAGCCGGTCCGACCGCGGCCGTGCCGGCCGCGGCCCCGACGCCGAACGTGGTCACCAGCCAGGAGAACGCCTCGGTGACGGTGCCGACCGGGGCGTGCCGGTCGATGACCACGAAGGCGCAGGCCAGCGCGGGCGCGAGGAACAGGCCGGAGACTCCGGCGAGCAGGGTCATCACGGGCACCGAGCCGGGCGTGGACAGCAGCGGCAGATAGCCGGCGGCGAGGGCGGCCACCAGGAACACCAGCCGCCGCTCCGGCTCCCCGCCCCAGTGCCGCGCGCCGTACCAGAGCCCACCGGTCAGGGCGCCGACGCCGAGCGCGGAGAGCAGGTAGCCGGCCACCGCCTCGTCGCCGTGCGTGTCCGCGTAGGCCACGGCGGCGACGGAGATGGCGCCGAGGGCCGCGCCGACGAAGAAGAAGCAGCCGAGCAGCGCGAGCAGTCCCGGGGAGCGCAGCGCGCCCAGCCAGTGGGCCGCGCGCGGGGCACCGCGCCAGCGCCGGGAGGGGCGGGAGACGACGACGGAGAGCGCGCCGAGGACGCCGAGCGCGTTGATCACCAGCAGGGCCGCCGCCTCCGAGCGGACGGCGACGAGAAGCATCACGGCCAGCGGTCCGGCCGCGAACATGACCTCCTGCGCCACCGCGTCCAGCGCGTAGGCCCGGTGCACCCGGTCGCCGCGGTCCAGGACGCTGGGCCACAGGGCCCGCAGACCGCCCTCCAGCGGCGGTGTGGCGACGCCCGCGACCAGGATGGCGGTGACGGCCACCGGGAGCGGTCCGGTGCCCACGAGGGCGAACAGGGCCATCGCGAGCGCGGAGACGACGGCGGCGGGCAGGATCACCCGGAGCTGCCCGCGGGTGTCCACGAGGCGGCCCAGGAGCGGCTGGCCGACGGCGGTGGCCAGCCCGTAGACGGCGGCGAGCGCGCCGGCCAGCGAGTAGCCGCCGTCCTCCGCCCGGGTGAACAGGACGATGGCCAGCGGCGCGGTCGCGTTGGGCAGACGGCCGACCAGCGTGCCGGTCAGCAGCCGCGCCACATGGCGTGCCCGCAGCAGCTCCAGATAGCCCCCGGCCATGGCCTCACCCCCGCTAGTGTTACGTATAACGTCGCCAGTGTACGTACGATAGCCGGGTTCCGGCGGATCCAGGCAACAGGTAGGCGAAAGTGAGCAACGCGATCCCGCCGAGACCCACCAGCCGGGATGTCGCCCAGCACGCCGGGGTGTCCCAGGCGACGGTCTCGCTGGTGCTCGGCGACCGCTGGCGGGGCCGCGTCTCACCGGCCCGTGCCGAGGCGGTGCGCGCCGCCGCGCGGGAGCTGGGCTACCGGCCGAACCTGGCCGCCCGCACCCTGCGGCTCGGCCGCAGCCGCACGGCCCTGGTGGTGGTGCCCGCGCTGACCAACGAGTTCTTCGCGCGGGTGCACGCCGGCGCCGCGCGGGTGGCCGCCGAGGACGACGTCGGGGTGGTGCTCTACCCCTCGCCCCAGGGCGTCGGCCCGGCCCGCGATCCGTTCGCCTCCGCGAGCGCCACCCTCGACGGCGTGCTCGCCTCCTCGATGGCCGCCGAGGCGCTGGCGGCGCTCAGCGGGGGCGGGCTGCCGCTGGTCATGCTGGACAGCGAGCCGCACGGGGGCGCCGCCGCCACCGTCAACCCGGACATCGCCGCGGGCATGCGGCTCGTCACCGCCCACCTGCTCGGCCTCGGTCACCGCCGCTTCGCGCACCTCGCGGCGGACGTGGACTCCTGGACGTTCCGGGTACGGGCCCGGGTCCTCGCCGAGGAGCTGGCCACGGTGCCCGGCGCGGAGATCGTGCGGACGGAACGGGCGCCGATCAGCGTGGCGGGCGGCCTGGGCGCGGCCGGGCGGCTCCTGGCGGACGCCGGTCCGCACCGGCCGACGGCGCTGGTGTGCGACGACGACATGCTGGCGGTGGGGGCCTGCAAGGCGGCGCGGCGGCGCGGGCTGCGGGTGCCGGAGGACCTCTCCGTGACGGGCTTCGACGACCTGACCGTGGCGACGGCGGTGGAGCCGGAGCTGACCACGGTCTCCCTTCCCGGGGAGGAGCTGGGCGCCGCGGGCATGCGCGCCCTGCTGGCCGTCCTGGCCGGCCACGCGCGGGGCACGACGGTGCTCCCGGTGGCCCTCTCCCGCCGCGGCTCGAGCGCACCCCCACCGGCCGCCCCCTGACCCCGGCTCGCCCCGGGGCGAGCCTCCCGGCCGGCCGGATTCCCCGGCTCGCCGGATCACGGTGCCGCCCGGACTCCCGGCACCGACAACCGCGTGCGGGCCGAGGCTCCGGGAAGAGCCGCGCTCAACGGACGGCGGGGCGCCCGGCTCGTCGCCGGGCGCCCCGCCGTCAGGCGTCGTGACGCCGTCTCACTCCTCCTCGGAGCCGCTCTCCTCCGGCTCGGCGGCGGCAGCGGAGCCGCCGTCACCCTCCAGCAGGCGCGCGAGCTGACGGCCCGGCACACGCTTGAACTTCCGCTTCTGCGGCCGGGTCCGGTCCAGGACCGCGACTTCGAGCTGATCCGCGGTCAGCTCCCGCTCGCCGCCGTTGCTGTCCCGGGTCAGGGACTCGACGGCCAGCCGCAGGGCCTCGCCGAGGTCCATGTCGTCGCGGTGCCGCTGACCCAGATAGCTGCCGATCTGGTCGGAGTTCCCGCCGACGGCCACCGAGCCGTGCTCGTCGATGATCGAGCCGTCGTGCGGCAGCCGGTAGATCTCGTCGTCGGCCGGCGATTCGCCGACCTCGGCGACCAGCAGCTCCACCTCGTAGGGCTTCTCGGCGGCGCTGGAGAAGATGTTGCCCAGCGTCTGGGCGTAGAGGTTGGCCAGCCCGCGGGCCGTCACGTCCTCGCGGTCGTAGGTGTATCCCCGCAGGTCGGCATAGCGGGTGCCGCCGATGCGCAGGCTCTCGTACTCGTTGTACTTGCCCGTCGCCGCGAAGGCGATCCGGTCGTAGATCTCGCTCACCTTGTGCAACGCGCGCGAGGGGTTCTCGGCGACGAACACGATGCCGTCGGCGTACTGCAGCACGACCAGGCTCCGGCCGCGCGCGATGCCCTTGCGGGCGTACTCGGCGCGGTCGGCCATGGCCTGCTGGGGTGAGACATAGAACGGCGTCGACACCGGCTACTCGTCCCTTCCTGTCCGTCAGAAGTCTTCAGCTCTACCGCACCGGAATCTACAGAACCGGGGCCTGCGGCCCGTTGGGCAGCTGGAGACGCCCCTCGTGCACGGTCCTGGCGATCTCGGAGACCTCCGCTTCGGTGAGCCTGCGGAACCCATCCTCGGTGATCACCGTGACGATAGGGAAGATCCGCCGGGCAAGATCGGGTCCGCCCGTGGCTGAGTCGTCGTCGGCCGCGTCGTACAGCGCCTGGACGACGGCCGTGGCCGTCTGCTGCTCGGTCAGGTCGGGGCGGTGCAGCTTCTTCAGCGCGCCGCGGGCGAAGATCGATCCGGAGCCGACGGCGGCGAAGCCCAGCTCCTCGGAACGGCCGCCGGTCACATCGTAGGAGAAGATCCGGCCCTTCTCCCGCTCCAGGTCGTATCCGGCGAACATCGGGACCACGGCCAGGCCCTGCATGGCCATGCCCAGGTTCCCCCGGATCATGGTGGAGAGCCGGTTGGCCTTGCCCTCCAGGGACAGCACGTGGCCCTCGACCTTCTCGAAGTGCTCCAGCTCCAGCTGGAACAGCTTGACCAGCTCGACGGCGAGGCCCGCGGTGCCCGCGATGCCGACCGCCGAGAACTCGTCCGCCGGGAAGACCTTCTCCACATCGCGCTGGGCGATCATGTTCCCCATCGTGGCCCGGCGGTCACCGGCCAGCACCACGCCGCCGGCGAAGGTGGCCGCCACGATCGTGGTGCCGTGCACGGTCTCGATCGCGCCCTCGATCGGCGGCAGCGCGCGGCCACCGGGAAGCCGCTCGGGCGCGTAGTCGGAGAGGAAGTCGAAGAATGACGAGGACCCCGGCCTCAGGAAGGCTGCGGGGAGGCGCCCCTGGTCGTGCGAGTTGGCTGCCACAGGATTCCTTCCAGGTAGGAAACGGTCCGCTGCCCCGGTCCGGTGATGCGGCCGGGGCAGCGGCGGCGTATGCGATGGACCCTACCCGTCACATGGCGATGATCCACACGGGTCGCGGAGCGTCCCCGCGGCCCTGGCTACTGGCCGCCCTTCTGGACGAAGCTGCGGACGAAGTCCTCCGCGTTCGACTCAAGAACCTCGTCGATCTCGTCCAGGACGGAGTCCACATCGTCCGTCAGCGCTTCCTGGCGCTCCTTGAGGTCCTCCGAGACCTCGGCGTCCTGGGTCTGCTCCTCGGTCTCTTCACTCGTGCGCGACGCCCTCTGCTGGCCGCCGCCGGTGTCCTTGGTCGCCATCTCCCTCACCCCATGCTCAGTTCGACGTGACAAGATCAGACCCTACTAGCCGGGGCTGACATCGGCCTTTCGTTGCTCCGGAGCGGCTGCGTTGCTCCCGAGCGGCTGCGTTGCCCCGGAGCGGCTTGCGTTGCTCCAAGGTGCTCCCTCGCTACAACGTCCGGGGACTACCTCCATGATTCCCGGATCGACGGAAAATCAGCCGCCGGACAGCGCCCGGACGAGATCCTCGGCCGTCGCGCAGCGGTCCAGCAGGCTCTCGACGTGCTCCCGCGTACCGCGCAGCGGGTCCATCGTGGGCACCCGCTGCAGGGAGTCCCGGCCCGGCAGGTCGAAGATCACCGAGTCCCAGGACGCGGCGGCCACGTCGTCCGCGTACTTGTCCAGGCAGCGGCCCCGGAAGTACGCCCTGGTGTCGTCCGGCGGGTCGCCCTGGGCGCGCAGGACGTCCTCCTCCGACAGCAGCCGGGTCATCCGGCCCCGGGCCGCCAGCCGGTTGTACAGGCCCTTGTCGGGGCGGACGTCGGCGTACTGGAGGTCCACGAGGTGGAGGCGCGCCGCGTCCCATCCGAGGCCGTCGCGACGGCGGTAGCCCTCCATCAGCTCGCGCTTGGCGACCCAGTCCAGCTCCCGGGAGAGGCTCATCGGGTCCCGCTCCAGGCGGGTGAGCACGTCCTCCCAGCGGCCGAGGACGTCCGCGGTCTGCGGATCGGCGTCCGCGCCCCAGCGCTCCTCGACATACTTGCGGGCCAGTTCGTAGTACTCCATCTGGAGCTGGACGGCGGTCAGCGTCCGGCCGCTGCGCAGTGTCACGAGCTCCTTGAGAGACGGGTCGTGGCTGACCCGGTGCAGGGTGCGCACCGGCTGGTCGACGGCGAGGTCGACGGCGATGAAGCCGTCCTCGATCATCGCCAGGACCAGCGCGGTGGTGCCGAGCTTGAGGTAGGTGGAGATCTCGGCGAGGTTGGCGTCGCCGATGATCACATGCAGCCTGCGATAGCGCTCGGCGTCGGCGTGCGGCTCGTCGCGGGTGTTGATGATGGGCCGCTTGAGCGTCGTCTCCAGGCCGACCTCGACCTCGAAGTAGTCCGCGCGCTGGCTCAGCTGGAAGCCGTCCTCGCTGCCGTCCTGGCCGATACCGACGCGGCCGGCGCCGCAGACGACCTGACGGGAGACGAAGAACGGTGTCAGGTGGCGCACGATCTCCGAGAAGGGGGTCTCCCGCTTCATCAGGTAGTTCTCGTGCGTGCCGTAGGAGGCGCCCTTGTTGTCGGTGTTGTTCTTGTAGAGATGGATCGGCTGGGTGCCGGGGACCTCGGCGGCGCGCCGGGCCGCCTCGGCCATGATGCGCTCGCCCGCCTTGTCCCACAGCAGGGCGTCCATCGGGTTGGTCGTCTCGGGAGCGCTGTACTCGGGGTGCGCGTGGTCGACGTAGAGCCGGGCGCCGTTGGTCAGGATGACGTTCGCCAGGCCGATGTCCTCGTCCGTGAGCTGGCTGGCGTCGGCGTTGTCCCGGGCCAGGTCGAAGCCCCGGGCGTCGCGGAGCGGGTTCTCCTCCTCGAAGTCCCAGCGGGCGCGCCTGGCGCGATGCATGGCCGCCGCGTACGCGTTCACGACCTGGGAGGAGGTGAGCATGGCGTTGGCGTTCGGGTGACCTGGAACGGAAACGCCGTACTCGGTTTCGATGCCCATCACTCGCCGTACAGTCATGAAGCCCTCCTTGGCCAGCGGCGACCTTCCACCGTGCCACCGCCGGACACGAGCCTAGGGGACACGGGCTGCGCTGCGGAGATCACTGCGGGTTTCCTCGGGACTGTCAGGGAAAACGTCCGGCTGCGGGGCCGCCTCGCGGGCCCCGCAGCCGGACGCTGTGTGCGCTACAGGTACTGACCGGTGTTCGCCACCGTGTCGATGGAGCGGCCGGTGTCACCGCCCTGCTTGCCGGTGACGAGCGTGCGGATGAAGACGATCCGCTCGCCCTTCTTGCCGGAGATGCGGGCCCAGTCGTCCGGGTTGGTCGTGTTGGGCAGGTCCTCGTTCTCCTTGAACTCGTCCACGCAGGCGGCGAGCAGGTGGGAGACGCGCAGGCCCTTCTGATTGTGGTCCAGGAAATCCTTGATGGCCATCTTCTTCGCCCGGTCCACGATGTTCTGGATCATGGCGCCGGAGTTGAAGTCCTTGAAGTAAAGGATCTCCTTGTCACCGTTGGCGTAGGTGACCTCCAGGAAGCGGTTCTCCTCGGTCTCGGCGTACATCTGCTCCACGACGGTCTGGATCATGCCGCCGACCGTCGCGCCCCGGCTGCCGTTGTGCTCCGAGAGGTCCTCCGCGTGGAGGGGGAGCGTCGGCGTCAGGTACTTGGAGAAGATGTCACGCGCGGCCTCCGCGTCCGGGCGCTCGATCTTGATCTTCACGTCGAGGCGTCCCGGGCGCAGGATCGCCGGGTCGATCATGTCCTCGCGGTTGGAGGCACCGATGACGATGACGTTCTCCAAGCCCTCCACGCCGTCGATCTCGGAGAGGAGCTGGGGAACGATGGTGTTCTCCACGTCCGAGCTGACGCCCGAGCCGCGGGTGCGGAAGAGGGAGTCCATCTCGTCGAAGAAGACGATGACCGGGGTACCCTCGCTCGCCTTCTCCCGGGCCCGCTGGAAGACCAGCCGGATGTGCCGCTCGGTCTCGCCGACGTACTTGTTGAGCAGCTCGGGGCCCTTGATGTTGAGGAAGAAACTCTTCCCCGCGGGCTTGCCGGTGACCTCCGCGACCTTCTTCGCCAGCGAGTTGGCGACGGCCTTGGCGATCAGGGTCTTGCCGCAGCCGGGCGGGCCGTAGAGCAGGACGCCCTTGGGCGGGCGCAGCTCGTGCTCGCGGAACAGGTCCGGGTGCAGATACGGGAGCTCGACGGCGTCCCGGATCATCTCGATCTGGCCGCCGAGGCCGCCGATCTGGGTGTAGTCGATGTCGGGGACCTCTTCGAGGACGAGCTCCTCGACCTCGCTCTTGGGGACGACCTCGTAGACATAACCGGATCGGGGCTCCAGCAGGAGCGCGTCACCGGCCCGGAGGGTGACGTCCATGAGCGGGTCGGCGAGCTTGACCACCCGCTCCTCGTCGGTGTGGCCGATCACCAGGGCGCGCTCGCCGTCCTCAAGGACCTCCTTGAGGGTGACGATGTCCCCGGCGCTCTCGAACTCCATCGCGGCGACCACGTTGAGCGCCTCGTTGAGCATGACCTCCTGGCCGCGCCTGAGGTCGCCGGCCTCGATGCCGGGGCTGACGTTCACCCGGAGCTTGCGGCCACCGGTGAAGATGTCGGCCGTGCCGTCCTCGTTGGCGCACAGGAAGACGCCGAAGCCGGAAGGCGGCTGGGCGAGCCGGTCGACTTCCTCCTTCAGGGCGACGATCTGATCACGCGCCTCGCGCAGCGTGCCGGCCAGTCGCTCGTTCTGCGCCGACACGCCTGCCAGATTGGTCTGCAGCTCGACGATCCGCTCCTCGAGAATCCGAGTGTGCCGCGGAGAGTCGGCCAGCTTTCGGCGCAGGACGGTGATCTCCTGCTCAAGGTCGGCAATCTGCCGGGCCGGGTCGTCGGAACCCCGACCGGGCCGGATGCCGCGGTTGCTGTCGTCATTCTGGGATACCACGGTCCTCACCTCCTCCAAGGGGAGCTGGACGCTTCCAGACCCTACCTGGACCGGTGCAGTTCGAAACCCCTAGATCACAAAGACGGTCGGGGGTGTGTCCGATCTTCACCCTTGCGCACTCCCTCACGCCAGGGGAATACCCACGCTTCTCCATCGGAAAGCTGACCGCTGTATGGTCGTAACCGGTCAACACCCGTCAGGGATGGCTCCCTTTGATTCACACCTACGAGGAACGGTAGGCCATATGACCGCGCAGAACGAAGCCGCCGAAGAGCTGGAGGTCTGGATCGACCAGGACCTCTGCACGGGGGACGGTATCTGTGCTCAGTATGCCCCGGAGGTGTTCGAGCTGGACATCGACGGGCTTGCCTACGTGAAGCCGCCGGCCCCGCCCGGCACCGAGGCCGACCTCCTGACGGCGCCGGGCGCGACCGTCCCGGTCCCCCTGCCGCTGCTGCGCGACGTGACCGCCTCGGTCAAGGAGTGCCCGGGCCAGTGCATCCACGTCCGGCGTGTCACCGACGGCGTCGAGGTCTACGGGCCGGACGCCGGCTAGTCCGCCCGGCCCGTTCCCCCATTGAGGTGTGCCCCCGTTGAGATGCCCCCGGCGGGGGCTCAGACGCTGTTGGCGGCCCGGGCCGGGTTCAGCTCCAGGCGGCCGTCGTGCCAGACCCAGCTCACGTCGCGCCGCAGATCCGGGCAGCAGCGCGGGACGTCGAACGACGAGTAGCCGAGGAGCCGCGCCCCGATGGCGCCCTCGTCCGTGACCGTGAGCTCGTCCACGGTCATCCCTTCGGCCGGGTCCACCAGGGTCTCCGCGACCCGGGGGTCGCCGTCCCCGTCCCGGGTGAGCAGGTACATGCCGTTCGGCGGAGTGCCGGAGCCGGCGTCGCAGCGGACCACCGCGATGGTCTCGGCCCGACCGTCCGCGCCCAGATCGACGGTGGCCCGCTCGGTGACCACCACGCCCGGCGCACCGCAGTCCAGCGGGAAGTCGACGGCCTCGGGATCGGGCGCGGGCAACGGCTCGGGCGCGGCCCGCGGCCCACCCCGGGGATCGGCGGCCACCGCGCCGGGCTCGGCGGTCGCGTCGGGCGGCTGGAGCAGGGCCGCCGCGCCGGTCACGGCGGCCAGGAACGCGGCGGTGATGAGCCAGTGGACGGTGCGAGTGCGGGTGTGCGGAAGGTCGTGACCTGCCGGGAGCTGCACGCGAGGGACTCCTGGGAAGGGTGGGGTGTGAGAAATGACACGGTGCGGGAACCTGCACGTCGGCAGGTGTCGGCATCGTGCCATATCTCACACGGCCGCGGAACGGCGGGGTGCGCGGCCTCAGTCCACGGGGCCGGAGCCCGAGCCGGGCCCGGTGTAGTCCGCGCCGTAGGCGCCGGGCGCCGGGCGCCGGCGGCGCAGCGGCGGCGTCACCCCGTCGGCGAGCCTGCGGGCGGTGAGGAGGAAGCCGGTGTGCCCGATCATGCGGTGGTCGGGGCGGACGGCGAGGCCCTCCACGTGCCAGGTGCGAACCATGGTCTCCCAGGCGCGCGGCTCGTTGAACGTGCCGTGCTCGCGGATGGACTCGACCGTCCGGGCGAGCTGCGTGGTGGTGGCGACGTACGCGCAGACGATCCCGCCGGGCACGAGGGCCTTGGAGACGGCGTCCAGGCACTCCCAGGGGGCGAGCATGTCCAGGATCACGCGGTCGACGTCGGGGTCCGAGAGCTGGTCCTGGAGGTCCCCGACAGTCAGCGACCAGGCCGGGTGCGGACCGCCGAAGTACCGGCTGACGTTCTCCCGCGCGATCTCCGCGAAGTCGGCCCGCCGTTCGTAGGAGTGGAGCATGCCCTGGTCGCCGATGGCGCGCAGCAGGAACGTGCTGAGCGAGCCGGAGCCGACACCGGCCTCCACGACGCGGGCGCCGGGGAAGATGTCGGCCATGGCCAGGATCTGCCCCGCGTCCTTGGGGTAGACCACGGCGGCACCGCGTGGCATGGACAGGACGTAGTCGGGGAGCAGGGGGCGCAGCGCGAGGTAGGCGACGTTTCCGGTGGTGCGGACGACGGTCCCCTCGGGGGCACCGATCAGCTCGTCGTGCGGGAAGGCTCCCTTGTGGGTGTGGAAGCTCTTCCCCGCTTCGAGCGTGAACGTGTAGTGGCGACCCTTGGGATCGGTGAGCTGGACCTGGTCCCCAACCTGGAAGGGCCCGCGACGGCGGGCTGCACCGGTCGGTTCGGACATGGACGACAGCCTAGTCCAGCCGGGGTCACCCGGTTGACCGCCCTCCCGCCGAGGGGCTGTGCCGGGCCATCGCTTCGATGAAGGCGCGCTCCACGTCGCCGGTGGACAGCACGCCGTAGATCTCGCCGGTCTCCTCGACCACCAGATACTCACTGGCCGGGGTGGCCCGCAGGTGCTCCAGGAGCCCTTCGCCGCCCAGATCGGCCGGGACCCGCATGCCGTCCGTCAGGTCCTGGGCCAGGGTGCTCACGGCGACCCAGGGGCGGCGGTGCTGCGGGATGCCCGCGATGCCGGACTCGCGGACCACGGAGACGGGGCTGCCCTCGGTGTCGACCACGACCAGGGCGCGGGCGCCGGCGTCGTTGGCGCGGCGCAGCGCCTCGGAGAGCGGGGTCTCGCCGGTGACGGGGACGGCCCGGCGGGTCAGGGATCTGGCGTTGAGCCTCGGCAGGCGCTCCCGCAGGCGGGCCATGCGCAGGCTGTTGCCCGCGCCGGTCCAGATGATGGCGGCCAGGATCGCGGCCAGCAGGGCGTCCGTGAGGGATTCCAGGCCGGCGAACGACTGGCGCTCACCGACCGAGCCCAGGTGGGTGGCGAGCGGGAAGCCGATGAGGACGACGATGGCCAGCACCCGGCCGGTCCAGGCGGCGGCGACCGTGCCGGTCATGGCGCTGCCGGACAGCCGCCACACCACGGCGCGCAGCATCCGGCCGCCGTCCAGGGGCAGGCCGGGGAGGAGGTTGAAGACGGCGACGATGAGGTTGGAGACCATCAGGCCGGCCAGCAGCACGCCGGGCACGGTGTCGGACTCGACGGCCAGCACGCCGATGTAGAAGACACCGGACAGGACGAGCGAGAGCAGCGGGCCCGCGCCGGCGAGGACGAACTCGCGGCCCGGGGTCTGGGACTCCTTCTCGATCTCCGAGACCCCGCCGAAGAACTGGAGTTGGATCCGCCGCACCGGCAGGTCGAAGCGGATCGCGGCGACGGTGTGGGCGAGCTCGTGGACGAGCACGGAGGCGTAGAAGGCGACGGCGAAGAAGAGGGAGACGAGGTAACGGCCGCCGCCGAGGCCGGGCAGCACGCGATCGAGCTGGTTGCCGAAGAACCAGGTGATGAGGGCCGCGACCAGGAACCAGCTGGGCGCGACGTAGACCGGGACGCCGAGGACGCGGCCCATCAGGATCCCGCCGCCCGTCCCCGCGGGGCGCTGTGGCCTGTCGCTTTCGGAGTCTCCCACCGGTTCCCCTCGTCGCGTCGCGCCCGCGCGTGCCGTGCGCGCGGGCTCAGTGTCGATGGTATGCGGCCGGCTGTCAGTGACGCGCCGTAGGGTTCGCTGCATGACCGGTTCCCCCGCCACGCCGCCCAACTCCCTTTCCCCGTCCCGGGCCGCCGATTTCATGCAGTGCCCCCTGCTGTACCGCTTCCGGGTGATCGACAAATTGCCCGAGGAGCCGAGCGCGGCGGCGACCAGGGGGACGGTCGTCCACGCCGTCCTTGAGCGGGTGTTCGACGCGCCGGCGGGCGAGCGCGACGCGCGGCGGGCCCGTTCGCTGGTGGGCAGGGAGTGGGAGCGGCTGCTGACGAAGCGTCCCGAGCTGGCGCGGCTGTTCGCCGAGGAGGGCGGCGGGGACGGTGCCGACGATGACGGCGCCGACGCCGGCGGGCAGCGGGGCGCGGTCGCGGTCGACCCGGCGCGGCTGGCCAAGTGGCTGACCGAGGCGGAGGAGTTGGTCGAGCGGTGGTTCTCGCTGGAGGACCCGACGCGGCTGGAGCCGGCCGAGCGCGAGCTGTTCGTGGAGACGCGACTCGATTCGGGCCTGCGGCTGCGCGGGGTGATCGACCGGGTGGACATCGCCCCGACCGGGGAGATCCGCATCGTCGACTACAAGACGGGCAAGGCCCCCCGCGCGGAGTACGCGGCGGACGCGCTGTTCCAGATGAAGTTCTACGCGCTGGTGCTGTGGCGGCTGCGGGGCGAGATCCCGCGCCGGCTCCAGCTCGTCTATCTGGGCAGCGGCGACGTGCTGACGTACGACCCGGCCGAGGCGGATCTGCGGAGCGTGGAGCGGAAGCTGCTGGCGCTGTGGGACGCGATCCGGCGGGCGACGGAGACCGGTGACTGGCGGCCGAAGCCGGGCCGGCTGTGCGACTGGTGCGATCACCGGTCCCGCTGCCCGGAGTTCGGCGGCACTCCCCCGCCCTATCCACTGCTGGTCCAGCCCCGGCTGCCGCTGGAGGAGGGGGCCGGCGGGGACGCCGGCGCCGCGCGCGGCGCCGCGAGGTCCCTTCCGTGAGCCAGAATGGGCACCGGCCGACGGGGACTTCGCCGTCCCACCGATCGAAGGGTGCCTCCATGCCCATCCGCGTTCTGCTCGTCGACGACCAGCCGCTGCTGCGCACCGGGTTCCGGATGATCCTGGAGGCCGAGCAGGACCTCGCCGTCGTCGGGGAGGCCGGGGACGGCCTGCAGGCCCTGGAGCAGGTGCGGGCCCTCCAGCCGGACGTGGTCCTGATGGACATCCGGATGCCGAGGATGGACGGGGTGGAGGCGACGCGACAGATCACCGGCCCGGAGAAGGACGGGCCGGCCAAGGTGCTCGTGCTCACCACCTTCGACCTCGACGAGTATGTGGTGGAGGCGCTGCGGGCGGGGGCCAGCGGGTTCCTGCTGAAGGACGCCCCGGCGGTGGAGCTGGTGCAGGCGATCCGGGTGGTCGCGGCGGGCGAGGCGATGCTGGCGCCGAGCGTCACGCGGCGGCTGCTGGACATGTACGCGGAGAAGCTGCCCTCGGGCGAGGATTCGGTCCCGGACGCGCTGGGCACGCTGACGGACCGCGAGGTCGAGGTGCTGAAGCTGGTGGCGCGGGGGTTGTCCAACGCGGAGATCGCGGCGGACCTGTTCGTCAGCGAGACGACCGTCAAGACCCATGTGGGTCACGTGCTGACCAAGCTGGAGCTGCGCGACCGGGTGCAGGCGGCCGTGTTCGCGTACGAGAGCGGCCTGGTGCGGCCCGGCAGCTGAGCCCGGCGGCCGGCCCGGCGGCCTCAGTCCCCGGTCGGCTTGCCGATCTCCCAGAAGCGGAAGACGGTCGAGGCGTCCAGGGTCCGCTGGAGCCCGTCGACGTTCTCCGCCGCGACGGCGTACTGCCTGCCCTGCCAGATCGGGATGACCGGCAGCTCCTCGGCGACGATGTCCTGGAGGTCGGCGAAGTCGGTGACGGTCCGGCTGCGGTCGCTCTCGTCGGCGGTGTCGGGGATCAGCTCCTCGGTGATCCGCGCGGACTCGTAGTTGTTCGCCAGCACGTTGCCCTCGCCGAAGAAGGGCGCCGTGAAGTTGTCCGGGTCGGGGTAGTCGGGCACCCAGCCGCGCACGTAGACCCCGAAGTCGCCGTTCTCGACACCCTCTTCGAACTCGTCGGCCCCGACGCTGCGGACCGTCGCGTCGAACAGGCCGCCCGTGTTGAGCTGGTCGGCGATCTGCTCGAAGGCGGCGACGGTGTCCGGGCCGAAGCGCGTCGGGGTGACCCACAGCGTCACCTCGACCGGCTCGGTGATGCCCTCGGCGCGCAGCGCCTCCTCGGCCCGGCCGGGGTCGGGCCGGTCGCCGTAGCGGTCGAAGAAGGACGTGGTGTGCCCGGTGATCCCGGCCGGGACGATCGAGTACAGCGGCTCGGCGGTCCGCCGGTACACGTCGCGCACGAGCGCGGTCCGGTCGATCAGGTGGGCGATGGCCCGGCGCACCCCGATGTCGCCCACCACCGGGTCGTCCATGTTGAACACCATGTGCTGCACCTCGGCGCCGGTGCCGTCCACCACCTTCAGGCCGCTGTCACCGGTGACCGCCGTGGTCTCCAGCTCGGCGAGGTCCGCCGCGGCGAGCCCCCGGTAGGCGACATCCACCGCGCCGCCCTCCACCGCCTCCCGCAGCGCCTCCTGGTCGCCGTGGAAGAGCCGCAGGGTGACCCCGGAGTTCTTCGTCTCGGCCGGGCCCCGGTAGTCGCCGTTGACGGCGAAGACCGCCTCGTCCCCGGCGAAGCTCTCCAGCGTGTAGGGGCCCGATCCGACCACCTCGCCGTCGGTGCGCAGCGCGTCGGCCGGGTAGACGCGATGGTCGACGATCGATCCGGCGCCGGAGGCGATCTTCTGCGGGAAGGTGGCGTCCGGCTGGGTGAGGTGGAAGGTGACGGTGTGGTCGTCCGGGGTCTCTATCCGGTCGATGGTGGACAGCAGCACCGCGGGCCCCTCGGGGTCGTTGATGCGCAGCGTCCGCTCGAAGGAGAACTTCACGTCCTGGGCGGTGAGTGCGTCGCCGTTGCTGAACGTCAGGTCGTCGCGGAGGGTGCAGGTGAAGCGGCGGCTGACCCGGTCGGTGAAGCCGCACTCCTCGGCCGCCTCCGGCCGTGGCTCGGCGCCGCCGGGCGGGAAGCTCAGCAGCGACTGGAAGACGTTGGTGAAGACCAGCCAGGAGCCGGGGTCGTAGCCCGCGGCCGGGTCCGTGGCCGGCACGTCGTCGGTCGTCCCCACGACGATCGGCGCGCCCTCGCCGGGGTCGTCACCGATCAGACCGCATCCGCCCAGCAGCAGCGCGGCGGCGACGAGCCCCGCGACGGCCGGGAGCGACGTCCCCAGGGCGCGTTTCCTCACGTGTCTTCTTCCTCGCGTTCCGCTCCGGATGGGCCGGAACGAAACCCTAGACCGGCCGTGCCGTCGTTCCCCGGTGAGATAGGTCACGGACGGCGGGGGCGGTGACCACGGAGCGCAGGAACGCCAGGTCGACCCCCTCCAGCGAGCCCACGACCACCCGGCCGGCGGCGGCCGGGATGGGGGCCACCGAGGGCACCGCGATCACCCGGCAGCCCGCCGCCTCGGCCGAGGCGACACCGGTCGCGGTGTCCTCCACGGCCACGCAGCGCTCCGGGTCGGCGCCCAGCCGGGCGGCGGCGACGAGATAGGGGTCGGGGTGCGGCTTGGTGCGGGTGAGCTCGTCGCCGGCCACGGTGAGCGTGAAGTGCTCCGGGCCGAGTGAGAGCAGCATGCGGTCGATGACGGTCCGGTGCGAGGCGGAGACGAGGGCGGTGGGCAGCCCGTGGGCGGCCAGCTCGGTCAGCAGCCGTCGCGCGCCCGGCATCAGCGGCACGCCCCCGTCGAGACGGCGCAGGAACGCGGCGTTCAGCAGGTCGCGCATCTGGTCCAGGCCGATGTCGACGCCGGTCACCTCGATCAGGTAGCCGGCGCTGCGGGTCATGGGCCCGCCGACCACGATCTCGCGGTGCTCGTCCGCCAGCTCGTGCCCGAGCGCGCGGAACACCTCGACCTCGGCGTCCCACCAGAAACCCTCGGTGTCGACCAGCGTGCCGTCCATGTCGAGCAGCACGGCCTGCGGGTCGGGGCCAAGCGGCATCGTGGTGTCGATAGCGGGCAGGGAACTCGTCATCCGCGCGCACCTCCGTAAGGAGCGAGCAGGCCGGCCGCCCCCGTGCGGGGGCGGCCGGCCTGTACCGGACCGATCAGTCTACGTCGGCTGGGGAGAAGTCGCCTCCGCCATGTCACCCGGTCGAGCTAGCGCGCGTTGAAATAGCTGGCTTCGGGATGGTGAAGAATGATCGCGTCCGTGGACTGCTCCGGGTGGAGCTGGAACTCCTCGGAGAGCGTCACGCCGATCCGCTCCGGCTCCAGGAGTGCGGCGATCTTGGCCCGGTCCTCCAGGTCGGGGCAGGCCGGGTAGCCCAGCGAGTACCGGCAGCCCTGGTACTCGGTGCGGAACATCCCGGTCAGCTCGGCCGGGTCCTGGGCGGCGATGCCCAGCTCGCTCCTGACCCGGGCGTGCCAGTACTCGGCCAGCGCCTCGGCGAGCTGGACGGACAGGCCGTGCAGCTCCAGGTAGTCGCGGTAGGCGTCGGCCTCGAACAGCTCCGCCGTCGCCTCGCTGACCCGGGGTCCGACGGTGACGGTCTGGAGGGCGACCACGTCCGTCTCGCCGCTCTCCGCCGGGCGGAAGAAGTCGGCCAGGCACAGGCGCCGGCCGCGCCGCTGACGGGGGAAGGTGAAGCGGGTGCGCTCCTTGCCCTCGTCGTCCAGGATCACCAGGTCGTCGCCCTCGGCACGGCACGGGAAGTACCCGTAGACGACGGCGGCCTGGAGCAGGTTGTCGGTGTGCAGGCGGTCCAGCCAGCCGCGCAGCCGGGGCCGGCCCTCGGTCTCGACCAGCTCGGCGTAGTCGGGGCCGTCGCCGGTCCTGGCGGCCTTCAGGCCCCACTGCCCCTTGAACAGGGCGTCCTCGTCCAGCCAGTCCGCGTAGTCCTTGAGCGGGATGCCCTTGATCACCCGTGTCCCGGTGAAGGGCATGGCCGGCACCGGCACATCGGTGGCCGTGGCGGAACGGACCGGGCCGTCGGTCTCCTCCGGCTCGGGGAGCGCGGCGGTGCGGGAGGTGACGCGGCGCTGCTTCAGCTCGGGGAGCGTCGCACCGGGGACGCCACGCTTGACGGCGATCAGGGCGTCCATCAGCCGCAGGCCCTCGAAGGCGTCGCGGGCATAGCGGACCTCGCCCCGGTAGACCTCGTACAGGTCCTGCTCGACGTAGGCGCGGGTGAGGGCGGCGCCGCCGAGGATGACGGGGAAGTCGGCCGCCATGCCGCGCCGGTTGAGCTCCTCCAGGTTCTCCTTCATGATCACCGTGGACTTCACCAGCAGTCCCGACATGCCGATCACGTCGGCGCGGTGCTCGGACGCGGCGTCGAGGATGGCGGAGACCGGCTGCTTGATGCCGAGGTTGACCACGTTGTAGCCGTTGTTGGTCAGGATGATGTCGACCAGGTTCTTGCCGATGTCGTGGACGTCGCCGCGCACGGTGGCCAGGACGATGGTGCCCTTGCCCTCGTCGTCGGTCTTCTCCATGTGGGGTTCGAGGTAGGCCACGGCGGTCTTCATGACCTCGGCGGACTGGAGCACGAACGGGAGCTGCATCTGTCCCGAGCCGAAGAGCTCGCCGACGACCTTCATGCCGGCCAGCAGGGTGTCGTTGACGATCTCCAGGGCGGGCCGCTGGGCCAGGGCCTCGTCGAGGTCGGCCTCCAGGCCGTTGCGCTCGCCGTCGATGATGCGCCGCTGGAGACGCTCGTCCAGGGGCAGCGCCAGCAGCTCCTCGGTCTTGCCGGCCTTCATGGACTTCGCGTCGACGCCCTCGAACAGCTCCAGGAACCGCTGCAGCGGGTCGTAGCCCTCGCGGCGCCGGTCGTAGACGAGGTCGCGGGCGACCTCGACCTGCTCGGGGTCGATCCGGGCGATCGGCAGGATCTTCGCGGCGTGCACGATCGCGGAGTCCAGGCCGGCCCGGACGCACTCGTCGAGGAAGACGGAGTTCAGGACCAGGCGGGCGGCGGGGTTGAGCCCGAAGGAGATGTTGGACAGGCCGAGCGTGGTCTGCACGTCGGGGTGGCGGCGCTTGAGCTCGCGGATCGCCTCGATGGTGTGGAGACCGTCCTGGCGGGACTCCTCCTGCCCCGTACAGATGGTGAAGGTCAGGCAGTCGATGATGATGTCGGAGATGTGCACGCCCCAGTTGCCGGTGAGGTCGGCGATCAGCCGCTCGGCGATGGCGACCTTGTGCTCGGGGGTGCGGGCCTGGCCCTGCTCGTCGATCGTCAGGGCCATCAGCGCGGCGCCGTGCTCGACGGCGAGCCGGGTGACCCGGGCGAAGCGGGAGTCGGGGCCGTCGCCGTCCTCGTAGTTCACCGAGTTGATGACGGCCCGGCCGCCGAGCTTCTCCAGGCCGGCCTCCAGCACGGCGGGCTCGGTGGAGTCCAGCACGATGGGCAGCGTGGAGGCGGTGGCGAACCGGCCGGCCAGCTCGGTCATGTCCGCGACGCCGTCCCGGCCGACATAGTCGACACACAGGTCGAGCATGTGGGCGCCCTCGCGGATCTGCTCACGGACCAGCTCCACGCAGTCGTCCCAGCGGCCCTGGAGCATCGCCTCGCGGAACTTCTTGGAGCCGTTGGCGTTGGTGCGCTCGCCGATGGCCAGGTAGGAGGTGTCCTGGCGGAAGGGCACGGTCTGGTAGAGCGAGGAGGCGCCGGGCTCGGGCCGTGGGTCGCGTCCGGCGGGGCGCAGGTCCCGCACCCGCTCGACGACCTGCCGCAGGTGCTCGGGAGTGGTGCCGCAGCAGCCGCCGATCAGGGACAGCCCGAACTCGCCGATGAACATCTCGTGGGCGTCGGCCAGCTCACCGGCCGACAGCGGGTAGTGGGCACCGTCCTTGCCGAGCACCGGCAGCCCCGCGTTGGGCATGCAGGACAGCGGCACCCGCGCGTGCCTCGCCAGATACCGCAGGTGTTCGCTCATCTCGGCGGGGCCGGTGGCGCAGTTCAGACCGATCATGTCGATGCCGAGGGGCTCCAGCGCGGTGAGGGCCGCGCCGATCTCGGAGCCGAGCAGCATGGTCCCGGTGGTCTCCACGGTGACCTGGACGACCAGCGGCAGGTCGGCGCCGGCCGCGGTCAGGGCCCGCCGGGCGCCGAGCACGGCGGCCTTGGTCTGGAGCAGGTCCTGGCTGGTCTCCACCAGGAGCGCGTCGGCGCCGCCGGCGATCAGGCCCTCGGCGTTCCGCTGGTAGGCGTCGCGCAGGGGCGCGTAGGAGGCGTGGCCGAGGGTGGGCAGCTTGGTGCCGGGTCCCATCGAGCCGAGGACCCAGCGCTGGCGGCCGTCGGCGGCGGTGAAGCCATCGGCGGTCTCGCGGGCGATCACGGCGCCGGCGTGGGAGAGCTCGAAGACGCGGTGGGCGATGTCGTACTCGCCCAGCGCGGCGAGGTTGGCGCCGAAGGTGTTGGTCTCCACGCAGTCGACGCCGACATCGAAGTAGGCGCGGTGGACGGTGGCGACGATGTCCGGGCGGGTGACGTTGAGCACCTCGTTGCAGCCTTCGAGCTGCTCGAAGTCCTCCAGCGTCGGGTCCTGCGCCTGGAGCATGGTGCCCATCCCGCCGTCGGCGACCACGACGCGCGAGGCGAGGGCGTCACGGAGAGCGGCGGCTCGTTGGGACTGGGGGGCGGACGGGGGGCTGGCAGAGACCATGGAGTGCTCCCGGGAGTGCGACGGCTGTCGGCTATGCGCGTTCCGCGCGAAGCGCACCAGGTCAGACTAACGGCCGGGGGCGGGCGCCGAGGAGACCGTCCGGAACGTAGACACCCGTAGACTCGTTCCCCGCCCCGTGGGGTATCGACATAACCCGCTTGCGTTCGACAATGTCGAACATGGGAAAAGCTGAGACCGGAGACCAGGAGGCTGCCACATGGCTCGGACGATCCAGTCACTCGAGCGCGCCGCGGCGCTGCTGCGGCTGCTGGCCGGTGGCGAGCGGCGGCTGGGCCTGTCCGACATCGCCTCGGCCATCGGGCTGGCCAAGGCCACCACTCACGGCCTGCTGCGCACGCTCCAGCAGGAGGGCTTCGTCGAGCAGGACGCGGCCTCGGGCAAGTACCAGCTGGGGGCGGAGCTGCTGCGGCTGGGCAACAGCTATCTCGACGTGCACGAGCTGCGCGCCCGCGCGCTGGTGTGGGCCGACGATCTGGCCAGGTCGAGCGGGGAGAGCGCCTATCTCGGGGTGCTCCACCAGCAGGGGGTGCTCATCGTGCACCACGTCTTCCGGCCGGACGACAGCCGGCAGGTGCTGGAGGTGGGCGCCATGCAGCCGCTGCACAGCACCGCGCTGGGCAAGGTGCTCGCCGCCTACGACCCGGTGGCGCACAACGAGGTCATGGACGGCGGGTTCCCCGCGATCACCGGGCTGACGGTGACCGACCCGGCCGAGTTCGAGAAGGGGCTCGAAGAGGTCAGAGCCCGGGGCTGGGCGAGCGATCTCGGCGAGACCTGGGACGGGGTCGCCTCCATCGCCGCGCCGATCCTGGACCGCCGCAGGATGCCGGTCGGCGCCGTGGGGATCACCGGCGCGGTGGAGCGCCTGCAGGCGGACGGGACATTCCACCCGCGCCTGGTGGCGGCGGTGCGCGACTGCGCGCGCTCCGTGTCGCGCGATCTGGGCGCCGGGCGCTTCTAGGGCAATCCGGGCATTATAGGCTACCTGTCGCCCACCTCTTGACGGGGGCTGCCCCGAGGAGAAAACTGCCGCTCGACGGTCGGCATTACCGAACAACGGACGAACGCTGGCCGAGCGTAGCCCCTGGACAAGGACAAAGGAGTCACCGGTGTCCAGCTCCGACATCTTCTTCGGTGAGATCCTCGGCACCACCGTGCTGATCCTCCTCGGCGGCGGCGTGGTTGCCGGCGTGGTACTCAAGAGATCCAAGGCGTTCGGCGCCGGCTGGGTGGCGATCACCTTCGGGTGGGGCCTGGCCGTGCTCTCCGGCACATACGTCTCCGTACAACTCTCGGGCGCCCATCTCAACCCCGCCGTCACCCTCGGCATCGCGATCGACTCCGGCGAATGGGGCGACGTTCCCACCTATGTCGCCGGCCAGATGCTCGGCGCCATGCTCGGCGCCATGCTCGTCTGGCTCGCCTACTACGGCCACTTCCAGGCCCATCTCACGGGCCGCGAGATCGTCGGCGGCTCCGAGACCCCCGGCCCCGCCGCGGTCGAGGAGCCCGCACTCCCCGAGGAGCGTCCGGTGGCGAGACCCGGCGAGCCCGGTCCGGTGCTCGGCATCTTCTCGACGGCCCCCGAGATCCGCAACGTCGCGCAGAACCTGACGACGGAGATCATCGGCACGGCCGTGCTGGTGCTGCTGATCCTGGGCATCGGCCTCAACGAGGGGCTGGCGCTGTCCGGCACCGGCGCGCTGATGGTCGCCCTGGTCGTCGTCGGCATCGGGCTGTCCCTCGGCGGTCCGACCGGATACGCCATCAACCCGGCCCGCGACCTCGGGCCGCGCATCGTGCACGCGCTCCTGCCGCTGCCGAACAAGGGCGGCTCCGACTGGGGCTACGCCTGGATCCCGGTCGTCGGACCACTCACCGGCGGCGCCCTCGCGGCCGGCATCCACACCTTGCTGTTCTGACTCCTCAGCCGCCCGCACCCCGATCAGGAGCCGCACCCCATGACCGACGGACACGACGCCGACCTCCGCGCCACCCCGCGCGAGTACGTCGCCGCGATCGACCAGGGCACCACCTCCAGCCGCTGCATCGTCTTCGACCGCGACGGGCGCGTCGTCTCCGTCGACCAGAAGGAGCACGAGCAGATCTTCCCCAAGCCGGGCTGGGTCGAACACAACGCCGCCGAGATCTGGACGAACGTCCAGGAAGTCGTCGCCGGCGCCCTGGAGAAGGCGGGGATCACCAAGGAGCAGGTCAAGGCGATCGGCATCACCAACCAGCGGGAGACCACCCTGCTGTGGGACCGGACGACCGGCGAGCCGGTGCACAACGCCATCGTCTGGCAGGACACCCGCACCGACGCCCTCTGCCGGGAGCTGGGCCGCAACGTCGGCCAGGACCGCTTCCGCCGCGAGACCGGCCTGCCGCTCTCCTCGTACTTCGCCGGCCCGAAGATCCGCTGGCTCCTCGACAACGTCGAGGGCCTGCGTGAGCGCGCCGAGCGCGGCGACATCCTCTTCGGCACGATGGACTCCTGGGTCATCTGGAACCTCACCGGCGGGGCCGACGGCGGCGTCCACGTCACCGACGTCACCAACGCCTCCCGGACCCTGCTGATGAGCCTGCGCGGCATGACGTGGGACGAGCGCATCTGTGCCTCGATCGGCGTCCCGCCCCAGGTGCTGCCGGAGATCCGCTCCTCCGCCGAGGTCTACGGCAAGGCCAAGGGCGGCGCGCTGGACGGCGTCCCGGTCGCCTCCGCCCTCGGCGACCAGCAGGCCGCGCTTTTCGGCCAGACCTGCTTCGACGTCGGCGAGGCCAAGTCGACCTACGGCACCGGCACCTTCCTGCTGATGAACACCGGCACCGAGGCCATCAACTCCTACGCCGGCCTGATCACCACCGTCGGCTACCGGATCGGCGACCAGGAGCCGGTCTACGCGCTGGAGGGCTCCATCGCCGTCACCGGCGCCCTGGTGCAGTGGATGCGCGATCAGATGGGCCTGATCAACAGCGCGGCCGAGATCGAGACGCTGGCGTCCTCCGTCGAGGACAACGGCGGCGCGTACGTCGTCCCCGCCTTCTCCGGGCTGTTCGCGCCCTACTGGCGCGCCGACGCCCGCGGCGTCATCGCCGGTCTCACGCGGTACGTCACCAAGGCGCACATCGCCCGCGCCGTGCTGGAGGCCACCGCCTGGCAGACCCGCGAGATCGTCGACGCCATGAAGAAGGACTCCGGCGTCGAGCTCACCGCGCTGAAGGTCGACGGCGGCATGACCTCCAACAACCTGCTGATGCAGAACATCGCGGACTTCCTCGACGCCCCGGTGGTCCGCCCGATGGTCTCCGAGACCACCTGTCTGGGCGCCGCCTACGCCGCCGGCCTGGCGGTGGGTTTCTGGTCGAGCACCGACGAACTGCGCGCCAACTGGCGCCGGGCCGCGGAGTGGACCCCGCGGATGGACCCGACCGAGCGTGACCGCGAGTACCAGTTCTGGCTCAAGGCCGTTCAGCGGACCATGGGCTGGCTCGCCGAGTCCGACTGACAGGACACAACGACAGAACTGACCGACACGGAAAGCTGACCGACATGAACACGCTGCACCCGACCGCCGCCCCCGGCGCCCCCGGCGCCCCCGGCCAGGCAGACCGGCGGGCCGAAACCAGAGGGCGGCTCGCCGCCGCCACCTACGATCTGCTGGTCATCGGCGGCGGCATCCTGGGCACCTCGGTCGCCTGGCACGCCGCCCAGTCGGGGCTGCGGGTGGCGATGGTGGACGCGGGCGACTTCGCCGGCGCCACCTCGTCCGCCTCCTCCAAGCTCGTCCACGGCGGACTGCGGTACCTCCAGACCGGCGCGGTCAGGCTGGTCGCCGAGAACCACCACGAGCGTCGCGTGCTGGCCCGGGACGTGGCCCCGCACCTCGTCAACCCGCTCACCTTCTACCTGCCCGTCTACAAGGGCGGCCCGCACGGCGCCGTGAAGCTCGGCGCCGGCGTCTTCGCCTACTCCGCGCTGTCCGCCTTCGGCGACGGCGTCGGCCGCCTCATCTCCCCGGCCAAGGCCGCCGCCGCCAACCCGGCGCTGCGCACCGACAACCTCAAGGCCGTCGCCGTCTACGGCGACCACCAGATGAACGACGCCCGGGTCGCCGTGATGACCGTCCGGGCCGCCGCCCAGTCCGGAGCCGTCGTCCTCAACCACGCCGAGGTGACCGGCCTGCGCTTCACCGGCGGGCGCGTGACCGGCGCGGACCTCAAGGACCGGATCGACGGCACCGAGTTCGGCGTGGACGCCCGCCTCGTCCTCAACGCCACCGGCCCGTGGGTCGACCACCTGCGCCGCATGGAGAACCCGGACGCCATGCCCAGCGTCCGGCTCTCCAAGGGCGCCCACCTGGTGCTGCGCCGCAGCCAGCCGTGGGGCGCCGCGATGGCCACGCCGGTCGACAAGTACCGCATCACCTTCGCCCTCCCCTGGGAGGACATGCTGCTGCTCGGCACCACCGACGAGCGCTACGAGGGCGACCCGGCCGACGTGCGCGCCACCGAGGCCGACATCGACCAGATCCTGGCGGAGGCCGCGTTCTCCGTCCGCGACGAGGCGCTGGACCGCTCCCTGATGACGTACGCCTTCGCCGGTCTGCGCGTACTGCCCGGCGGACCGGGCGGCGTCGAGTCCGCCAAGCGCGAAACGGTCGTCACCGAGGGCCGCGGCGGCATGCTGTCGGTGGCCGGCGGCAAGTGGACCACCTACCGGCACATCGGCCGCACGGTGCTGGCCGCGCTGGCCAAGCTGCCGGGCGTGTCGCTGGGCCGGGACATGGAGCCGGTCTCCGACCTGGTCCGCCACGCGCCGCTGCCCGGCGTCGCCAACCCCAACGCGGTCGCGCACCGCCTGCTCATCGACCGCGAGCCGGGCGTCGCCATCGACCCGGCGACGGCCCGTCACCTGGCCACCCACTACGGCTCGCTGGCCTTCGACATCGCCGACCTCGTCCACCAGGACCCGTCCCTCGGCGAGCGCGTCCACCCCGACGGCCCCGAGATCTGGGCGCAGGTCGTCTACGCGCGCGATCACGAGTGGGCGGAGACCGCCGACGACGTGCTGCGCCGCCGCACGACGCTGACGATCCGCGGTCTGGACGGCGAGGGCGTCCGCGCCCGCGTCGACGAGGTGCTCGGCCGGAAATCCTGACCGTCGCCCCCGTCCGCGGGGTGATCCGGGTGGACCGGCCGTGAGCGGCCGGTCACCCCTGATCACCCTGCGCATGCGTACGAGGGCTGCGGGGTGGGCACGGTGACGCCGTAGGCTGGGGGCCGCACGGAACACTTACGGCAGCCGGGCCGGGAGCACCCGCTCCGACCCGGCCGGGAGGAGGCGCTGGGTGATCGAGCTCGATGGAGTTCCCGAGCTGGTCGACCCGGTCATGGTGGCCGCGTTCGAGGGCTGGAACGATGCTGGTGACGCCGCCTCCACCGCGGTCGCTCATCTGGAGCGGGAGTGGAAGGGCGAGGTGTTCGCGGCCCTGGACGCCGAGGACTACTACGACTTCCAGGTCAACCGGCCGCACATCTGGCTGGACGGCGGCGTGCGCCGCATCACCTGGCCGACGACCCGGCTGTCGGTGGTGCGGATCGGCTCCGAGAACGGTCCCGTCAAGCGGCGCGACCTCGTGCTGGTGCGCGGCATCGAGCCGAGCATGCGCTGGCGCTCGTTCTGCAACGAGATCCTTGGCTTCGCCCACGAGTTGGGCGTGGAGATGGTGGTGGTGCTCGGCGCGCTGCTGGGCGACACCCCGCACACCCGGCCGGTGCCCGTCACCAGCGTGACGTCCGACGAGGATCTGGCGCGCACGCTGGATCTGGAGGAGTCGCGGTACGAGGGCCCCACCGGCATCGTCGGCATCCTCCAGGAGGCGTGCACGCACGCCGGAGTGCCGGCCGTCACGCTGTGGGCGGCCGTTCCGCACTACGTGGCCCAGCCTCCCAACCCCAAGGCGTCGCTGGCGCTGCTGCACTCCCTGGAGGACCTGCTCGACGTCAACATCCCGCTGGGCGACCTCCCCGAGGACGCCCGCGCCTGGCAGATCGGCGTCGACCAACTGGCCGCCGAGGACAGCGAGGTGGCGGAGTATGTGAAGTCGCTTGAGGAGGCCAGGGACACGGCCGACCTGCCGGAGGCGTCCGGCGAGGCCATCGCCAAGGAGTTCGAGCGCTATCTGCGCCGCCGCGACGGCCAGCCCCCGGCCGGCGATCCGGGGTCGTATCTGCGCGACCCGGGCAGCGGCCGGACCCGCCCCCGGCGCCGGCCGCCCGAGGGCGGCGAGGGCCAGGGACCGCCGGAGCCGGGGCCGCCGTCCGCCGAGTCCGACGACTGACCGCTCCCGGCCCGCCGCGCCCGCCCGGCTCTCCCGCGGCCCCCGCGGTCCGCGCGGTCCGCGCCTAGAGCGCGACGCCCAGCAGGGCGTCCACCGCCCGGGAGACCACCCCGGTGGCACCCGTGTCCTCGCCCCCCGCGCCGTGCTGGACGTCCGCCCAGCGGTCCACGGCGGCCAGCGCGGCCGGGGCGTCGAGATCGTCCGCCAGCGCCGCGCGGATCTCCTCGATCACCGTCTCGGCCGGCGGCCCGTCGGGCCGGGAGACCGCGGCCCGCCAGTGCGCCAGCCGCCGGACGGCGGCGTCCAGATCCGTATCCGTCCACTCCCAGTCCGAGCGGTAGTGGTGGGCCAGCAGCGCCAGCCGGATGGCGGCCGGGTCGACGCCGTCCCGGCGCAGCCGGGAGACGAACACCAGGTTCCCCTTGGACTTGGACATCTTCTCGCCCTCGTAGGCCACCATCCCGGCGTGCACGTAGGTGGCGGCGTAGGGGTGGTCGCCGGTGAGGACCTGGGCGTGCGAGGCGCCCATCTCGTGGTGCGGGAAGACGAGATCGGAGCCGCCGCCCTGCATGTCGAAGCCCATGCCGAGCCGGTCGAGGGCGATCGCGACGCACTCGATGTGCCAGCCGGGGCGCCCCGGGCCGAGCGAGGCGCCCTCCCACGAGGGCTCGCCGGGGCGGGCCGCCCGCCACAGCAGCGGGTCCACGGGGTTCTTCTTGCCGGGCCGCTCCGGGTCGCCGCCGCGCTCGGCCGACAGCGCCCGCATCGCGGCGGCGTCCAGCCGGGAGACCTCGCCGAAGTGCCGGTCGGAGTCGACCGAGAAGTAGACGTCGCCGTCGACGTCGTAGGCGGCGCCCATGGTCCGCAGCCGCTCGATGAGGGGGACGATGTCCGGTATCGCCTCCACGGCCCCGATGTAGTCGCGCGGCGGCAGGATGCGCAGGGCCGTCATGTCCTCGCGGAACAGGGCCGTCTCGCGCTCGGCCAGCGCCGTCCACTCCACGCCGGTGGCGGCGGCGCGCTCCAGCAGCGGGTCGTCCACATCGGTGACGTTCTGGACATAGTGCACCTGCCGCCCCGCGTCGAGCCAGACCCGCTGGACGAGGTCGAACGCGATGTAGGTCGCCGCGTGCCCCAGATGGGTCGCGTCGTAGGGGGTGATCCCGCAGACGTAGAGCCGGGCGACGGAACCGGGGCTGAGGGTCACCCGACCGTCCGTGGAGGTGTCGTGAACCGCGAGGTCACGGCCCTGACCGGGCAGGGCGGGGACCTTGGGTGCTGGCCAGGCATACATGCCCCGAGCCTATCCGCCCCTCCCGCGCCTGGACGACCGCACCCCGGCGCGGCCCGTCCTAGACCAGGGGCCAGGGGATGGCGGGCCACTCGCCGGTGGGCCGCGGATAGTGGCCGTCGCTCAGCAGATCCGCCGTCCGGTCACGCAGCGCCTCGCACTCGGCCGCGGTGATGAGCTCGCGCAGCCGGGCCATCAGCGGCCCGGCGTCGGCGAGTTGGTCCTGAAGCAGGCTCAGGGCCGCGCGTACGGCGGTCGGCAGCGGCTCGCCGGCCCACCCCCACAGCAGCGTCCGGAGCTTGTTCTCGATGTGGAACGTGACACCGTGGTCGATGCCGAACAGCCGGCCGTCCGCGAGCGGCAGCAGATGGCCGCCCTTGCGGTCGCCGTTGTTGATGACCGCGTCCAGGGCGGCGATCCGGCGCAGCCGTTCGTCGTCGGCGTGCACCAGCAGCGCGGTCCGGCCGCCGCCGACGTCCGCGAACCCGACGGCCTTCCAGCCGGGCTCCGGCGCGTCCGCGTCGACCAGCGCGAGGAGCCCGTCCGGGCCCCGCTCGGGGGCGTCCGGGTCACCTGGATCGTCCGGCGTCGGGCCCACCCAGAGCTGGCACATGCCCTCGCCGTGCGGCCCGTCGCGCAGCACCGTGGGCGGCACGAGGTCCCAGCCCAGCGCGCGGGACACCTCGTAGGCGGCGACCTCCCGCTGGGCGAGGGTCCCCTCGGGGAAGTCCCACAGCGGGCGCTCCCCCGCGATCGGCTTGTAGACGCACGGCAGGTGGTGCCCGTCGAGGCCGGCGGTGGCGTAGAGAACGGCGTTGGAGGCTTCCGCGATGCGCCCGTGCACGGTCAACTCGCCACGGGCCAGCACCGCCTCCGCCGTCACACCCGGCTTCTGCGGTATCCGTTCTGGCGCGGACATACGTGTCCTTCCGGGTCGAGCGGCAGGCTGCACAACGGGCAGGGCGGCCGTCCCGCGTTGACGACTTCGAGGGCGCGCTGGGCGAAGGCGCGGGCCATGGTCCCGGTGAGCCGGACGCGCAGCATGGGCGGGCCGTTCTCGTCGTCCCGCAGCAGCCGCTCCTCCGCCTCGGCGAACGCCTCCTCGGACTCGGCCTCCAGCTCGACCAGCGCCTGGGCCTCCACGATCATGCGCTCGTTCTCGCTGTCCCAGGCCAGGGCCATGGTGCCGACGCGGAACTCCTCCTCGACCGGCGTCTGGAGCGGGCCGGTGTCGGACAGCTCGGAGGAGGCGACGGCCGGGACCGTCGTATTGCCGCCGGAGCGCCGCACCACCTCATCCAGAAGCTCGTCGATGCGCTCGGCGAGCGCCTCCACCTGGGCCTTCTCCAGGGCCACGCTGGTGGTTCGGCCCGCCGCCGTTGCCTGGAGGAAGAAGGTACGGCGGCCAGGCAATCCGACGGTCCCGGCGACAAAGCGTTCGGGAGGGTCGTAGAGGAACACCTGACGGGACACGCACTGCTCCGTGGGGTCGACTTCTTGCTGCTTAAGACACTGGCACCCTACTGCGCTTCGCGATCAACGTGCCTAGGCACCGCCGCCCACCGGCGCCTCGGTGGCCTCGGCGGCGTCCCGGGCCGCCTCGTCGGTGTGCGGGACGAACTCGGCGAGGTCGCCGGTGTCACCGAAGCGCAGCAGCAGCGGCGGCTCCCCGTAGCGGATGGCCGTCACGGAGGCCGGGTGCGGCACGATGCGCTGGAACATGTCGAGGTGGAGCCCGAGGGCGTCGGCCACCACGGCCTTGATGTTGTCACCGTGCGTGCACATCAGCCAGATCGCGTCCGCGCCGTGCTCCGCCTCGATCCTGGCGTCCCAGTCGCGGGCCGCGGCCACCACGCGGGCGTGCATGGAGCGCAGCGACTCGCCGCCGGGGAAGACGACGGCGGACGGCTGGCGCCGGACGGTCGTCATCAGGGGATCCCCGGCGAGGTCCTTGAGCTTGCGGTTGGTCCACTCCCCGTAGTCGCACTCGACGATCCGCTCCTCGGCGCGCACCGGCAGCTCCGGGCGGGCCTCGCGCAGCGGCGCCAGGGTCTCGGCGCACCGCTGGAGCGGGCTGTGCACGGCGGCGGCCAGCGGGATGCCGGCCAGCCGGGCCGGAAGCGCGGCGGCCTGCGCGGCACCGTGCTCGTCGAGGCCGATGCCGGGGGTGCGACCGGCCAGCACCCCCGAGGAGTTGGCGGTGGTGCGGCCGTGACGGAGAAGCAGCAGGGTGGGCATGACGCCAGCCTAGGGGAGGCGCGGACGGACCGGCCGGTCAGGCCAGACCGGCGCGTTCCAGGGCCTCGACACCGGCCCGCAGCGAGGCGACCCGCTCCTCCAGGGTGAAACCGGCGGGGGCGAGGGAGAGAGTGGTGACGCCGGCCTCGGCGTAGACCCGCATCCGGTCCGCGAGGCGCTCCACGGGCCCGATGAGGGTGGTGGAGTCGATCAGCCGGTGCGGAACGGCCGCGGCGGCGCCCTGCTTGTCGCCGGACAGGTACCGCTCCTGGATCTCGGCGGCCTCCTTTTCGTACCCCATGCGCCGGGCGAGCCGGTTGTAGAAGTTCTGCTCACGGCTGCCCATGCCGCCGACGTAGAGCGCGGTGTACGGGCGGAAGTGGTCGGCGAGCGCCTCCACGTCGTCGCCGAGGGCCATCGGCACGGTCGGCACGACGTCGAAGCCGTCCAGCGTCTTCCCCGCCGTGGCCCGGCCGGCGCGGAGCGCGCCCAGCGTGGTCTCCTCGGCGTGCTCGGGGGCGAAGAAGATCAGCAGGGCGCCGTCCGCGATCTCGCCGGTCAGAGCCAGGTTCTTCGGGCCGATGGCGGCGATGTAGAGCGGGACGCGCTCGCGGACCGGGTGCACCGTGAGCTTGATGGGCTTGCCGGGACCGCCGGGCAGCGGCAGCGTCCAGTGCTCGCCCTCGTGGGTGAGGCGTTCGCGGGCCATCGCCTTGCGGACGATCTCGACGTACTCGCGGGTGCGGGCCAGCGGCCGGTCGAACCTGACGCCGTACCAGCCCTCGGAGACCTGCGGCCCGGAGACCCCGAGGCCGAGGCGGAAGCGCCCGCCGGAGAGGGAGTCGAGGGTGGCGGCCGTCATCGCGGTCATGGCCGGGGTGCGGGCCGGGATCTGGAAAATGCCGGAGCCGATGTCGATGCGCTCGGTCTGGGCGGCGACCCAGGCCAGGACGCTCGCGCCGTCCGAGCCGTACGCCTCGGCCGCCCAGCAGACGGCGTAGCCGAGCCGGTCGGCCTCCTGGGCGACCGCGAGATTGTCCGCGTCCATCCCGGCACCCCAGTAGCCGAGATTGATTCCAAGGCGCATCGTCGCTCCTTCAGCCCGCTTTACCGACCAGTAACCCACCGGTCCCGAGGACTGTAACCCGTCGCCGCAAGTACGCTCAACGGCCATGGATCTCAGGCACCTGGGCCGCACCGGCCTGCGCGTCTCCCGGCTCGGTCTCGGCACCCTCACCTGGACCCGCGACACCGGCGAGAACGACGCCTCGGAACTGCTGAAGACGTTCTGGGAAGCGGGCGGCACCCTGGTGGACACGGCCGACGTCTACGCGGACGGCGGTGCCGAATACCTGCTGGGCCGGCTGATCGGCGGCCTGGTGCCACGCGCGGACCTCGTCATCGCCACCAAGGCGGGCAGCGTGCCGGATCCGGACCGTCGTTTCGACTCCTCGCGCGGGCACCTGCTCGCCGCGCTCGACGCCTCCCTCGAACGGCTCGGCGTCGACCACGTGGACGTGTGGCAGGTGCACGCCTTCGACACGGCGACCCCGCTGGAGGAGACGCTCCGGGCCCTGGACATCGCGGTGAGCAGCGGCCGGGCCCGGTACGCCGGGGTGTCCAACTTCTGCGGCTGGCAGCTCGCCAAGGCCGCCACCTGGCAACTGGCCGCGCCGGACACCCGGTTCCCGCTCGCCAGCACCCAGATGGAGTACTCGCTGCTCCAGCGCGGGGTGGAGCGGGAAGTGCTGCCCGCCGCGCGGGACCTGGGCGTCGGACTGCTGCCGTCCTCACCGCTCGGGCGCGGGGTGCTCACCGGCAAGTACCGGCGGGGAGCCCGGCCGGCGGGCTCGCGCGGGGCGTCCGACCAGCTCGCGGCGTTCGTCGCGCCGTACCTGGACGAGGCGGCGGGCCGGATCGTGGACGCGGTGACGATAGCGGCGGACGGGCTCGCGGTGACCCCGCTCCAGGTGGCGCTCGCGTGGGTGCGCGACCGGCCGGGGGTGACGGCGCCGATCGTGGGCGCGCGGACGGCGCGGCAGCTCGCCGAGGCGTTGTCAGTGGAGGCCCTTAACCTTCCGGAGGAGATCCGCCGAGCGCTGGACGACGTCTCGGCGCCGCTGCACCGTTACCCCGACCAGGACTGGAGCTCCCTGTGACCGCCGAGAACGACGTGCCGCCGCAGGACGCCGCGGCCCAGCTCCGCGCCGCCGTGCGGGCCGTGGAGAGCGGCGAACGGCCCGCCGCCTCGTTCTTCACTCGGCCCGCTCCCCCACCGCCACGCCCGGCCCCGGCCCCGGCGCGGGCCGGAGGGGGTGCGGCACAGCGGACCGCCCGTGCGGTGTCCGTGCCGGACGAGGTGCCCGAGCTGCTGGCCAGGGGCGGGGCACCGGAGGCGCTCGCGCCCCGGGTGGTGGCGGCGCTCGGCGAGGGCGCGGCCGGCGAGCTGGCCGCCGATCCGTGGCGGCTGCTCGCGGTCGACGGGGTGCGTCCCGAGCAGGCGGACGGCTTCGCGCGGGCGCTGCTCGGACCGGAGTGCACCCCGGGCGACGCGCGCAGGACGCGCGCGCTGACCGGGTGGCTGCTGGAGCGCGCGGCCCTGGCCGGGCACACGGCCCTGGAGTCGGCTGCCGTGGCCAAGGGCCTGTCCCAGCACGGCGTTCCGGACCCGGACGAGGCGGTGCGGGACGCGATCGAGGCGGGCGCGGTGCTGGTCTTCCAGGACCGGGACCCGGACGCGGCTCCCGGCCTGGATCTCGACCCCGCTGCCGATCCGGATGCCGATCCGGATGCCGATCCGGAGATGGCCGGGGAGGCGGGGGGCGCGGTCCATGTGCTGCTCGGCCTGGAGCGGTTCGCGCTGGCCGAGGAGAGCCTGGCGGACGGGCTGTCCCGGCTGCGCGGCACGTTCGAGGCGCGGGAGGCCGACGACGCGGACTGGGCGGCGGTCGGCGCCGCCGCGCCGTCCCCGTCCGCCGCCGAGCTCATCCGGGCGGCGGCGGGCGGCCCGCTGGTGACGCACGCCGGCGGCGAGGCCGCGCGGGCCGAGCCGGCCGCGCTGGTCGCGGCGGCGCGGTCGCTCGGCCTGCGGGCGTTCGCCGCCACGCACGGACCGGACGGACGGCGGCGGCTGGCCGCGTTGCTGCCGGACGGTGACGCCGACGCCGCCGTCACGGTGGACGGGCTGCTCACCGGCCGGGAGGGTCCGGGCCGGGACGGCGAAGGGCTGCTCGCGCTCGACGTGCTCGCCGTCCTGGACGCCGCCCAGCTCGACACCGAGGCCGCCGCGGCGCTGGTCGAGTCGCTGCCGGACGGCGCGCGGCTGGTGCTCAGCGGCGATCCGATGCTGCTCGGCCCGGCCGGCGCGGGCCAGGCGTTCACGGACGTCCTGGCCGCCGGGGTCTGCCCGCACATCGTGTCGCGGACGCCGGACCCCGGCCCGGTCGGCGAGTTGGTCTCCGGCGTCGGCGCCGGGGAGTTGCAGCATGTGGCGGCGCCGGACAAGGAGGTGGTGATCGTGCCGGTGCGGGACGCGGGCGAGGCCGTGCACCGGGCGGTCCAGCTCGTCGCGGACTCGATTCCGCGCGCCTTCGGCCGCGCCGCGCACGAGGTACAGGTGATCACCCCGGGGCACGGCGGCGCGGCCGGCACCCGCGCGCTGAACGCGGCGCTGAAGGCGCGGCTCAATCCGGGGCCGGGCCGGTTCGGCGGGTTCGACCCGGGCGACCGGGTCGCGCACTCCCCCGCGCCGGGGCGGACCCGGCTGGCGACCGTGGCCGACGCCGACGCGGAGGGCCTGTGGCTGGAGGATCTCCAGGGCGGCGACGGCCGGTTCGCCGTGGCCAGGGAGCTGGTGGCGGACACCGTGCGGCACGGCTGGGCGGTCACCGCCCACCAGGCGGCCGGGAGCCGCTGGCCGGCGGCCGTGGTGGTGCTGCCGGGCGACGCGGTGCGGGACATCGACCGGGCCTGGCTCTACACGGCGTTCAGCCGGGGCGAGGCGCATCTGTCGGTGGTCCAGGGCGCCGGACCGGCGCTGGCCCGCGCGGTCGCCGCCCCGCCCGTGGACGCGCGCGGCACCCGCCTGCGCACGCTGCTGCGCGAGCAGGCGACGATCGCCGCGGCCGGGGCGCCGGTCGGTCGGTCGACCACCGGCGTCCGTTGATCAGTCGACGGTGTCCAGGTCGTCCTCTTCCTCGAACGCCTCGCTGACGTCGAAGCGGCAGACGACCCGCTCCAGGTCGACGGAGTCGAAGGGGGCGGCCAGCCACTCCCCCGGCTCGGCCGGCTCGTCGGCGGCCAGCACCCAGAGCGTGGAGTCGCCCTCCTCCAAGCCGAACTCCTTGTACCGAGAGGCGATTTCGTCGGGGTCGAACTCGCCGAACAGCACCCCGAGGGCGGCGTGCGTGCTGCGGGCGGCCGACTCCGGCGCGTCCGGTTCGTCCTCGTCCGTCGCCTCCGGGTCGAGCTCCGCGACCCGCTGCGCCTGCGCCAACAGCCGCCTCGGCTCGACCACCGTGTAGTCCCGGCGGATGAAGACGCTCAGCGCGTCGGGCTCCGCCGGTCCCGTATAGGGCGAACTGCCCTCCGTGTCCGGCACTTCGAAGGGCGTGACCTCGTCGTAGACGTCGTACAGCAGCTCGTCGTAAGCCTCGCCCGCGGCTGCCATCTCGTTGAACGCGGCGAAGACCGAGGCGTCCGCCTCGGGCCCCGCCGCGGGTGACGCCGCACGCCGTTCGATCGCGGCGAGGTGCCGGTCGATCGCCTCTTTCAGCGCGTCGGCGGCTGCGCGAACTTCGGCAGCCTGGGGCTGCACAGCATCAGACATGGTGCAGACGGTATCGGCATCCGGGGCTTGCCCGCACAATGGATTCGATGCCGGAATACGAGTTTCGCGATGTGTACGTGCCGCGGGGGGTCTCTCGCGCGGCAGCCACCCGTCTGCTGACGGAGCACGCCGAGTACGGACACTGGGAGCTGGCCCGGCTCCGCCTGTATCCGGACGGCAGCCGCCAGGTGCGCCTGCGGCGCCGGATCATCCGCCAGCTCCGCCCCACATGGTGACGAGTGGGCCCCGCCCGGAGGCGGGACCCACTCGTCCGGTCAGAACACTGGGCGGGATGCCCGTGTCTCAGCGCCGACGGGCCATTCGGCCGCGTTGGTAGAGCACTACGCCACCGACCAGAAGACCGGCGCCGACAGGCAGCGCGCCGCTCATGGCCAGGTCATCGCCCGTCTCGGCGAGCTGCCCGCCCTGGGGCTGGACCGCCTCGTCCGCCGGCTCGTGCTCCGGCTCCTCCGAGTCGGCCGGGGCCTCGTCGTCCGGAGCGGTCCCCTCGTCCGGCTGGCCGCCGGGACCCGGCTCGGCCGGGACCTCCGGCTCCTCCGGCTCTCCTGGCTCCTCCGGCTCTCCTGGCTCCTCCGGCTCTCCTGGCTGCTCCGGCTCGTGCGGCTGCTGGCCGCCGCCGGTGTTCACGCACTCGTTGCCGAACGCCGGGTTCAGCACGCCGACGACATCGACGGTGTTGCCGCAGGCGTTGACCGGCACGCCGACCGGGACCTCGACGTTGTTGCCCGACGCGACGCCGGGTGAACCGACCGCCGCGCCCTCGGCCTCGGCGCCGCTGGAGCCGGACGCCGCCTCGGAGCCGCCCTCGTCCTCACCCGGAGCCGGGGCCGGGGCCTCGCTGCCGCTCTGACCGCCGCCGTCGACATTCGCACAGCTGTTGCCGAAGGTCGGGTTCAGCGCGCCGACCACGTTGACGGTGTTGCCGCAGGCGTTGACCGGCACGCCGACCGGGATCTGGACGTTGTTGCCCGACGCGACGCCGGGTGAACCGACCGCCGCGCCGTCGGCATCCGCGCCGGCCGCCTGGGGCGAGCCGGTCGCGAAGGCCAGCAAGCCGCCGGCGGCGGCTACGGTGATCAGGCCCTTTTTCGTGACCTGTCGCATGGTTGTTTTCCCTGCCTCGTCATATATGGGACGCGGGGTGGGGGAATGAGGGCACCCGCGCCCGCTGTCGAGCCGAACGGCCCCGGAGTGCGAGCTCGCACCCCGGGACCGCGGTTCAAGCCCTCGTGGAGTGGGGCCAGGATCAGGCGTTGACGCAGGTGCTGCCGAAGGCGGGGTTCAGCAGGGCGACGATGTTGATCGTGTTGTTGCACAGGTCGACCGGGATGCCGATCGGGACCTGAACGTCGTTGCCGGAGATGATGCCGGGGGAACCCACCGCGGCGGCCTTCGCGTCGGCACCGGAGTCCGCCACAGCCAGGCCGGCTCCGGCCATCATCAGGCTGCCGGTAACGGCCGCGGTGGCGACGACCTTCTTGATCATTATTCCTCCTCGTTGACAAATGCGGCCCCAGCCGGGGACTGCACTGGTTGCAACGAGGCGGGCGAAAGCAGGGCACGAACCGTCACGATCTTTCACCCACTCTGAGGAATCTCACACGCTTGTGCGATTATTTGCGCGATGGCGTTCTAGCACTGATCGAGGAAACGATCGAGCACGCGCGCGCCGAACCTCAGCCCGTCCACGGGCACCCGCTCGTCCACCCCGTGGAACATCCCGGCGAAATCCAGCTCCGGTGGCAGCTTCAGCGGCGCGAACCCGAAGCAGCGGATGCCCAGGTCGTCGAACGACTTCGCGTCCGTACCCCCGGACAGCATGTACGGGACGGCGCGCGCGACCGGGTCCTCGGCCACCAGCGCGGACCGCATGGCCTCGACCAGGGACCCGTCGAACGACGTCTCCAGCGCCTTGTCGGAGTGCATATCCACGCGCTTCACCCGCGGGCCGAGGACGCGGTCGAGATCGGCGAGGAACTCGTCCTCGAAGCCGGGCAGGAACCGCCCGTCGACGTGCGCGGTCGCGGTGCCGGGGATGACGTTGACCTTGTACCCGGCGCCGAGCTGGGTGGGGGCGGCGGTGTTCTGCAGCGTCGCGCCGATGATCTTGGCGATGCCGCCGAGCTTGGCCAGCGTCTCTTCCATGTCCTCCGGGTCCAGCTCGGTGCCGAGCGCGTCGGAGAGCTCGTCGAGGAACGCCCGGACCGTCTTGGTCACCCGCACCGGGAACTTGTGCCGGCCGAGGCGGGCGACGGCCTCGCACAGCTCGGTGATGGCGTTGTCCTTGTTCGTCATCGAACCGTGGCCGGCGGTGCCCTCCACGGTCAGGCGCATCCAGTGCATGCCCTTCTGGGCGGTCTCGATCAGGTACAGCCGCAGGTTCTCGTTGACGGTGAACGAGAAGCCGCCGACCTCGCTGATCGCCTCCGTCACGCCCTCGAACAGCTCGGGGTGACGGTCCACCAGATACCGCGCGCCGTAGACACCGCCCGCCTCCTCGTCGGCGAGGAAGGCGACGACGACGTCACGCGGCGGCTTGCGCCCCGAGCGCAGCCGGTCGCGGACGACGGCGAGGGTCATCGCGTCCATGTCCTTCATGTCGACCGCGCCCCGGCCCCAGACGCATCCGTCGGCGATCTCGCCGGAGAACGGGTGGTGGGTCCAGTCGGCGGCGTCGGCGGGCACGACGTCGGTGTGCCCGTGGATGAGCAGCGCGGGCCGCGACGGGTCCTCGCCCTCGATCCGCGCCACGGTGGAGGCCCGGCCCGGGTGCGACTCGAAGATCCGCGGTTCGAGCCCGACTTCGGCGAGCCGCTCGGCGACATACTCGGCGGCGGCGCGCTCGCCGGGCCCGGAGTGATCGCCGTAGTTGCTGGTGTCGATGCGGATGAGGTCCTGGCACAGCCCGACGACCTCGTCCTCGGCGGACATCGCCCTCTGGCTGCCCCCGGCACGCTCCGGGCTCGGGCTCGACTGGCTCACGCTGCACTCCTCCTGCGGTGGGGTCCGCTCCCATCCTCCCCCGTTGGGCGGAGATCGCGTAGGCCGGGAGTTTTGCTATCGTTTCCCGCGTCGCCGCGACATCACACACCGTCCCGGCGTCACACCCCGTCCGGGTGGCGGAATGGCAGACGCGCTAGCTTGAGGTGCTAGTGCCCGTTTAAGGGCGTGGGGGTTCAAGTCCCCCCTCGGACACCACCAGTACGCTGGGCCCGTTCGGCTTCCCGGGTGATCAGGGCCTTGCCGCAGGCGGGCAGGCCGGGGGTCCGGAGCAGAGCGAGCTGGGTGCGGTGGTGGGCCTCGGCGAACGGCGGGAGCGCGGCCGGGACTTCCGGCTCGTACGGACCCGAGGCGGGCCGGTGGGCACGGGCACCGCGCCGGCCGACGGCGACCTGGCCGATAGGAGCCGTGCTTGACGCGGAAGGCGCTCCGGGGGCGACGTCCGGCGCACGGCGGCGACCGTCGACGCGGTCTCTCGCGGGAACAGGGCCTGACGCTCAGTGGGCGGTGTCACCTGCGCCGGGAGGCGATGGTGGTGGCGGGCACCATGCGGGGGCGGTGAGCAGGTGCAGCGCGCGCTGGCGGATGAGGGCGATCTGCGCCCCCCCCCCCAGCGAAATCCGATGTTCGGCCGGAGATCTGCTGGGAGTGCTTGCGGTAGCGGAGGGTCGGGGCTTCCAGCAGTACGCCGACGGCTCGCGCGGACGCGGCCATCAAGGTGCTCGTGTCTTCCATGCCGCGCATCGCGGACCACCCGCCCAGGGACAGCAGGAGGTCACGGCGCCACATCACGCCGGCCGGGTGCAGGGGCAGGCGGTAGCGGCCCGAGGCCGTCGTCCAGTGCTCCAGAAGGATGCCCCGGGGCAACGGGCCACCGCGCAAGGGAAGGGGGCGGTCGTGGAGTTGGCCGCTGGGCATCAGGTCGCGTGCGCGGCCCGCGGCGTAACCGGTCCGCGGATCGTCGCGCAGTGCCCCGGCGAGGAGCGTCAACGCCGAGGGTTCGAGCTCATCATCGGCGTCGAGGTTCTGAATCAGCGGCGCGCTGGAGCGCCCCAGGGCGAGGTTCCTCGCGACAGCCGGGCCTTCCGCGGTGCGGTGCGCGGCGATCTGGACCCGGCTGTCCACCGCCGCGCCGCAGGCGACCAGCGCGGCCCGCAACGCGCCGTCGTGCGGGCCGTCGACCTGTATCAGCCATCGCCAGTCCCGGTGGGTCTGGGCACGCAACGATGCCCACGCGGCGGCCAGGAACCTGGCATACGGCGCGTGGACAGCCGTCACGACATCCACTCGCATGGGCTCAGACTTTAGGCCGAAGATTCCTTGGGCGCACCGATTCGTGGTAAGTACGGGTGCATGGAGGGTAATTCGATAATCGCGCCGCTCAGCCGGGTCGCGACCGCGGACTCCCGCGAGCTGGACCGTGTGTGCGAGGAGGTCGCGGTATCGCTCCGCGCGGCCGGGACGGAGCCGCCGTACCAGCTCACCTCGGCCAACTTCGCCTCCGACCCCTTCTTGATCTGCGCCGACCGCTACTGGCGGTTGCGGTTCCTCGACCGGCCCACCGTGCGCACCGCCGCGGAGTGCGCCCGCTGGCTCCAGGCCCACGGCCCGGGCCGCGAGGACACCATCGGCCAGACCCACTACACCGAGATAGAGGAGAAGTGGGCTCTGGGCTACGCCTTCATCACCCGCGACAGCGAGGAGTCCCCCGCCGAGATCGCCGATGCCTGCGGCGACATCGTCGGCTCGGCGGACACCGCCTACTTCGCCGCCCTCTACCACGCCGGCAAACTGCGGGCGAACTTCCGCTTCGACGAACTGCACGGCTTCCTGGAGTCCTCCCTCCTCGCCCTGGCGGCCGGCCCCCACCGCGACGGCCCGCTGTTCACCGCGCTGCGCGCGTTCGCCGCCTGCGGCAGCCGCAGACTCACGGCCGAACACGCCGCCGACCTGCTCGACCACGCCTGGTTCTCCCCCCAGCGGACCCCGCACACCGTCGACATCTGCCTCAACGCCCTCGCCGCCGCAGCCCCGTTCCCCGCCCAGGGCGAGTTGCTGCGCGACCGGGCCCGCGAGGCGGCGACCCAGTGGCCCGAAAATCACATCTTCGTCTTCCGCCTGGCCACCGGACTCCACATGTGCCAGGAACACGACGCCGCCCTCGAAGCCGTCGACCTCGCCCTGGCACTGCTCCCGGCGATGGGCAGCCGGGGCAGCCACAAACAGCTCCAGGAGCAGTACCTCGCACGCCGCGAACTCATCCTGGAAGGACGACTGCGTGCCGCCGAAACCGCGTCCCACCGCCGTCGTTGGGAGGAGCAGAACGCGACGTACCGCAAGGTCGAGGCCCAGCTCAACGCCGCGACCAGTCACCTGATCACCATGATCACGGTCTTCCTCGCCGCCATCGCCTTCATCCTCAGCACCATCCAGCTCACCTACGGCGGTGATCTCCCTCTCGGCGACCGGATGCGACTCATCCTCGGCGAAGGCGCCGTCATGCTCGGCTTTTCCGGCCTGCTCATCCTCGGCACGCACCTCCTTCTCCGCTACCGCGAACGCCCCGAGCCGCCCAAGAGCGGACCGGACTGACCGTCGAAGCCCGCGGCCCCTTCGCAGACCCGGCTCGCCGACACAACGCCGCCGGTCCGGGCGGGACCGTCGAACGAGTGGTGCGTCCCGATCACCGAGGACGCGCCGGTGACCGGCGAGCACCTGGCCAAGAACGGTCCGGGCGAGGCGGCGGGGCCTCAGCCGGCGGTGGCGGTGGCGCAGCGGCTGCTGGAGTCCGCGCTTGAGGGGTGAGATGACCGACCACCTCGCGGCCGGAATTCCGGAGCACGCCGGGACGGTCGCACCCCGGACTCTTTTCCCTTCTTGGCCGCGCCCGGGAAATTCGGCCCGCCGCTGACGGAGGGCGGCGGGCACGCCGGATCCGCACCTCACCGACGAACGGAGTTCGCGCTCGCCGCGGCCGACCACGTGCTGTCCGGGGTGACGGACTCCGGCCGTCTGCCGCCGGCGGAGCGGGCGGGGAGCGGGCGGGGAGCGGGCGGGGAGCGGGCGGGGAGGTCATGGGCGGCGGTGTTCTGTTGCGGCCGTATTGCCGTGGGATGAGCGCGCCTTGCGGTCTCGTGGCCATCCGCCGACCCGGCTTTCCGGCCCCCCGGACCTGCCCTAACGTGGGTGGTCGGAGCCGACGCCGGGAACTCGCCGGCAAGCCGCGAGGAAGGGGAGCGCCGTGTCCGTCACCGACGAGTATCCGGCGAACAACGAAGCCTACGCGGCCCCCTTCACCGGCCCGCTGCCGCTGCCGCCCTCCCGGCAGGTGGCCGTCGTCGTCCGTACGGACACCCGGCTGAACGTCAACGGCGTCCTCGGCCCGCGGGAGGACGAGGCGCGTGCGATCCGGAACGCCGATGATGTGGTCACCAATGACGCGATCCGGTCACCAGCGATCAGCCAACGACTCCTGGGGGCACGGGAGATCATCCTTGTCCACCACACCGACCGCGGCATGACGACCTTCACGGACGACGTGGTCAAGCGCGGGATCGAGGAGGAGACCGGTCTCCGGCCCGGCTGGGCCGCCGAGTCCTTCCCGGACGCCGAGGAGGACGTGGCGCAGGCGGCGCGGCGCATCGCGGCCGGCCCGTTCGTGCCGCACACCGACTCCCTGCGCGGCTTCGTCCTCGACGTCGCCACCGGCCGTCCGAAGGAGGCCAGGTGAGCGTCAGGACGTTCGCGCGCCGCCCCGGCACGAGCTGTATCCCGGGCGCCGTGGGGCGCTGAACAGCCGCCTCGCGACCCGCCCTTGCCCGTCACCGCGCCGCCCGTGGCGCGTTCCTCACCATGCCTTCAGGCCGTGCCGAGCCGTGCCCTGCCGTATCGAGCTGCGCCGAGCCGTTCCGTTCCAAGGGGAAACCAGTCATGAGTCAGTCCGCCGAATCCGCCACTCCCGCCTGGTCGTTCGAGACCAAGCAGATCCATGCCGGGGCCGTGCCCGATCCGGCCACCGGGGCGCGGGCGGTGCCGATCTACCAGACGACCTCGTTCGTCTTCCGCGACACCGAACACGCCGCGAACCTCTTCTCGCTGGCGGAGCCGGGCAACATCTACACCCGCATCCACAACCCCACGACGGACGTCTTCGAGCAGCGGATCGCCGCGCTGGAGGGCGGCGTGGCCGCCGTGGCCGTCGCCTCGGGGCAGGCCGCCGAGACGCTGGCGATCCTGAACCTGGCGGGCGCCGGGGACCACATCGTCACCAGCACCTCTCTGTACGGCGGGACGTACAACCTCTTCCGGCACACACTCCCCCGGTTCGGCATCGAGGTCTCGTTCGTCGACGACCCGGACGACGTGGACGCCTGGCGGGCCGCGATCCGGCCGGAGACCAAGGCGCTGTTCGGCGAATCGCTGGGCAACCCGCGCGGCAACGTCCTCGACATCCGGGCGATCGCCGACGTCGCCCACCAGGCCGGCGTGCCGCTGATCGTGGACAACACGGTGCCGACTCCGTATCTGCTGCGGCCCCTTGAGCACGGCGCCGACATCGTGGTGCACTCGGCGACGAAGTTCATCGGCGGGCACGGCACGACCATCGGTGGCATCGTGGTCGACGGCGGCACGTTCGACTTCGGCGCGCACGCCGACCGTTTCCCCGGCTTCACCGAGCCCGACCCCAGCTACCACGGGCTGCGTTACTGGGAGGCCCTCGGCCCCGGCGCGTTCGCCATCAAACTGCGGGTGCAGCTGCTGCGGGACATTGGCCCGGCGCTCGCGCCGCACTCCGCCTTCCTGTTGCTCCAGGGCGTCGAGACGCTCAGCCTGCGCATCGAGCGGCACTCGTCCAACGCGCTGGCCCTGGCCGAGTGGTTGGAGCAGCGCGACGAGGTGCGCGCGGTGCACTACCCGGAGCTGCCGTCCAACCGCTGGTACGAGGCGGCCGGGCGCTATCTGCCCAACGGGGCGGGCGCGGTGCTCTCGTTCGAACTGCGGGACGGGGTCGAGGCGGGCAAGCGGTTCGTGGACGCGGTGGAGTTGTTCAGCCACCTGGCCAACATCGGGGATGTGCGCAGCCTGATCATCCACCCGGCGTCCACCACGCACAGCCAGCTCGACCCGGAGCAGCTCGGCGCCACCGGCACCGCCCCCGGCCTGGTCCGGCTGTCGGTCGGCCTGGAGAACGTCACGGATCTGAAGGCGGACCTGGCGGCCGGGTTCCGCGCGGCGAAGGGCGCGTCCTGACCGGGTCCGCGCCGCTCTCCCCCCTCCGGCCGGCGTCCGGCGCCTGGCAGGAGGGGGTCTCGCCGCCCGGCCGCCGCCGGTGGGCAACGCCGGAGAAGCCGCTGCCACTGGAGTCGGGGGGCGAACTGCCGGGCGTGCGGCTGGCCTACGAGACCTGGGGGCGGCCGGCGCCCGACGGGTCCAACGCGGTGCTGGTGCTGCACGCGCTCACCGGGGACAGCCACGCCGCGGGCCCGGCCGGCCCCGGCCACCCCACGCCGGGGTGGTGGGACCGACTGATCGGCCCGGGGCGGGCGCTGGATCCGGACCGCTGGTTCATCGTGGCGCCCAACGTGCTCGGCGGCTGCCAGGGCAGCACCGGCCCCTCGTCGTTCCGCCCGGACGGGCGAGGGCGGTGGGGCGGCGCGTTCCCCCGGCTGACGCAGCGCGATCAGGTGACCGCCGAGGCCGAGTTGGCCGACGCGCTGGGCATCGGCGCCTGGGCGCTGGTGATCGGCGGCTCGATGGGCGGCATGCGCGCTCTGGAGTGGGCGGTGTCGTTCCCCCACCGGACGCGGGCCCTGCTGCTGCTCGCCTGCCCCGCGGCGGCCGGCGCGGAGCAGATCGCGTGGGCGAACGTCCAGGTGGGCGCGATCCGCGCGGACCCGGGCTGGCGCGGCGGCCACTACCACGACGCACCCCCGGGCCACGGCCCGCACACCGGCCTGGGCCTGGCGCGGCGGCTGGCCCAGGTGACGTACCGCACCGAGGCCGAACTCCAGGCGCGCTTCGGCCGTTCGCCGCAGGGGGACGGCCGCTACCAGGTGGAGTCGTATCTCGACCACCACGCCGAGAAGCTGGTGCGCCGCTTCGACGCGGGCAGCTACGTGACCCTGACGGAAGCGATGAACACCCACGACATCGGCCGCGGCCGGGGCGGCACGGCCGCCGCGCTCCGCCGCGTGACGGCCCCCACCCTGGTGGCCGGCATCGACACCGACCGCCTGTACCCCCTGTCCCAGCAGACGGAGTTGGCCACCGGCATCCCCGGCGCCGACCACGTCCGCGTCATCGAATCCCCACACGGCCACGACGGATTCCTGATCGAGACGGACCAGGTGACGCCACTGATACGAGAGCTGACGGGCGACTGATCGCACGGTGCGGACGGGCCCGGAAGATGCTCGTGGGTGAGCGGCCGTTCGCCGTTTCCGGCACCGCGGAGTCCGCGTGAACCGCCTCTTCGACGGCACACCGACCACCGGGCAGGGGCAGCACCCAGCGCCCCGTGCCGGTCAGCGTGCCGTCGGAGGGGCGGGCACGGATCAGGCCGGGCGGGCACTGGGTTCGGCCACGTCGCCCAGAACTGCGGTGCCCGGCTCAGCCTCCGGTTACCAGTCCCGGGACAGGCGGCCCGGGGTCGGGAGCGATGATGGGTGCGACGCGGCAGCGGTCACCGACGGGCGCGCCCATGTGCCGCAATCGGTGGGTTGATTGACGCCTCGCTCGGATCCGCACGACCGGAATCACTCGACGGAGGCCCGGGCCTCGACAGACGGCGGCGGCAGCGGGGCGATCTCCCGGTCGAAGAAGTCGAAGAAGCTCTCGCCACGCTCGTAGAGCGCGCAGAACCCGGTCGAAGTCTCCTCGATCAGCCCCGGATCGGTGTACCGCTTGGCTCCAGCCGCGTTTCCGTCGTCGTCGTAGAGCACCTCGTACATCACCGAGTCTCCGAGGATCACCACCTCGGGAACGGCGGCGCCCTTCTCGATATCCGTGATCGTGCGGGCATCGATCACCCTGATCCGGTCGCCGAGCTCCACTCGGAGGCGCAGGACGAACAACTCCCACTGCACATACGGAGTCACCGGGAACTCGACGACGCGCAGGCGACGTTGCGTGATGCCGCGACGGACAGTGTCCCGGATCTGCTCGGCGTAGGTGTCGCGCCTCTCCTCGGCGAGCGAGAGCGCCTTCTCCCACTCCCCGGCCGCGAACGCTTCCCAGCTCGCGAAGCCCCGTTCCTTGAAGTGCTGGCCACGTTCGAGCTTGTGCAAGTGCCGGATACCGCTCTCGAAGACCCGGTAGAAATCCGCGTGATACGCGGGGCGGTCGAGGCGTTCGGACGCGCCTCGCGAGAATGAATCAAACATTGGGGATATCCGGCTTCGCCGCGATCATCATGTTCCTGGGGATTATCACGAGTCGTTCGTCACTGCCGATCGAGACTCCTGCGGGCAGGTTCTTGCCGAGTGATTCGGTGAGATCCCTGCCGATGATAGCGACATCCCCATTGTCCAGCTCCCAGATGTCGGGGCAGTCGGGAGTATCAGTCGTATGCCCTAATTCCTGGGGCGATTTGCCCCACCTCTTCTTGAATCCCGTTGCCGGGTCGGCTTCCCATGGCCTGGCCACAGTCATCATCCCCTCAGCACGCCTTACGGACCGTCGCAACCGTAGCATGTGACGCCCGGTCAGAGGCCCGAGCGCAGGAGCCTGTCGCAAATTGGCATATGCTGTCGTCAATTATCACCGGCCACCCAAATAGGGGTAACGATTTCCCCCCAACAGCACAAAGCCGCGTCAGCCTTGATCAATAAGGGTTTGTATTCGATCACAGCAACGGTAAGCTACTCGACCCGCCGGTAAACGGGCGAGTGATCGCCGCACTGCACAGCGAGGGAACAGTGAATGGGAGAAGCACCTCAAGCACTGAGGACACTGAGGACACGCCTGCCACTCAGGTGACCGAGGCATCCCCGCTTCGGCGGCGAGGAATCGCCGCGCACCGGTGCGCCTCCACTCGGCAGGCCGGAAAGCGATGAGCGGGGCGATGGACGGGCACGCTGAGGACGATGGCCGCGTCTACCAGGCATCGGGCGACCAGCACATCACCGAGCACCACCACTATGCGGACGGCGCCTTCACCGTGGGCGGCCCCGATTCCGTTCGCCGCCCCACGGTCGGCCGCTCGCCGGTCGTCCTGCGGGACCGAGCCGAGGTGCTGGAGCGCTTGCGGGAAGGCGTCACGTCCGGCCTCGGCGAAGTCTTTGTGCTTCATGGCATGGGGGGTTGCGGCAAGACAACCGTCGCATGCGCCGTCTTCCAGTTCGCCATCGAGGAGGGCGGCCGGATCGGTCTGTGGGTCAATGCCTCGGAGCGCGCGAGCCTGCGGGCCGGCATGCTGGCCGTCGCGGCCGACCGAGGCGCCGGCGACGGAGAACTGCTCGCCGCCCGCAATGGGTTGCGCCCCGCCGCCGATCTCGTGTGGGAGCATCTCGACCGGTCTGCGGAGCCCTGGCTGCTCGTCCTCGACAACGCGGACGATCCCGCGATCCTCCGCGACGGAAGCTGGCTGCGCACCAGTCCGCGTGGCACTGTCGTGGTCACCACCCGCCGGGCAGCGGCTCACTGGTGGCCAGGGGCGGAGTTGGAGCACATCGGCGTGCTGCCGCGCGAGGACGCGGCCCGGGTGCTGTGCGACCTGGCTCCGGGAAGCGGCACGCTGGAACAGGCGGCCGAGATCGCCGACCGGCTCGGACGGCTGCCGCTGGCGCTCACCCTCGCGGGCGGTTTCCTCTCTCACCAGATGATTGATCCTTGGACCATGGACGCCTATGGGCGCCATCTGGACGAAGACGAACGTGTCGAGCTGATCGACCAGGGAGCAGACGCATTGGCAGACGAGGATCCCCGGCACCTGGTGGGCCGCACCTGGCAGTTGACGCTGGACGCCTTCGAAACCCGGGGCTTGCCCGAGGCGGCGGCGCTGCTGCGACTGCTGGCTCGACTGGCGCCAGAACCTCTGCCCCTCTCGGTGCTGAACCGCCGGGAGATCGCGGGCGTGCTGCCGCGCGCCCGCGCCGAGACAGCGTTGAGAGCGCTGCTGGATCATTCGCTGACCGAGTTGGTCGATGCCGGGGTGCGCTGCGCGCAGAGCCACGGTGTCCTGCTGGACAGCGTCGCCGCCGCCACGCCGCCCGAGCAACTCCCCGCTCTCAACGCGACAGCCATCCGGTTGCTCGATGCCGCCGTCCCCGCCCAACCGGACGCGGGCCCCTACGACACCCGGCTCCGGTTGCTCGCGCCGCACCTGCTGGCCCTGTTGCGGCGTCTGACGGACCCGACGGCCATCCCCGGCATGCTGGCGGTCGCCGCGCGCCTGTCCACCGCACTGCACCGCACCGGCGACTATCTGTCCGCCTGGGAGAGCGCCCGAGCCGCGACGGCTCTCGCGGAACGGTCTCTCGGCGCGGATCACCGGCTGGTCCTGGCCACACGTTCGAGGGCCGGTCGTGCACTGTTCAGGCTGGGAAGATACGCAGAGGCCGAAACGCTGCTCCGCCGCGTCCGCACCGCCCAGGAGCGCCTGTTCGGGGCCGACGACCCGGACACTCTCGACAGTTGCCATGGCCTTCAGCTCGTGCTGGGCAATCTCGGCAGGCGCGAGGAAGCCCTTTCACTGGCACGGCGGACCGTGTCGGGCCGACAGACGGCGCTGGGGCGTTCTCACCCGCTGACCCTCCGCTCACGGGCCGGCCTGCTGGTGCTGCTCTCCGCATCCGAGCTTCCCGCCGAGGACGAGGGCGCGCTGCTGTCCTTGCCCGAGGAGTGCGTCCGCCAACTCGGGCCCGACCACACCGTCACGCTGGGGGCCAGACACAACCATGCCTGGGCGCTGTACGTGCTGGGGCGCTTTGACACGGCCGACGCCGAGATCCGGCTGGTCACCAAGGCGTACCAGCGTCGCTTCGGCCCGGACTACCCGATCACGCTCGCGGCACAGCAGTTGCTGGCCCGGACCCAGTCGGCGCTCGGTCACATCGACTCGGGGATCGCGCTGATGGCCGATGTCGTGACCAGACGCGAACGCGCCCTGGGCGCCGACCACCCCTTCACAACCGCGAGCCGGGACCTGTTGACTGAGCTCGGATCGGGACGATGGCGCCCGCCTCAGCCCCCCGGCTGAGGGGGCGAGCGACCGGGAGATGCGTCGACCACCGCCGGGTGCCGTTGGCGCGGCGGTCCGGTCGGGAAATGCGGAAAAGCCCCGCTACCCGGGGGTGCGGGTAGCGGGGCTGCGAGGTTCTTCGGTTGGGGTGGTCGGGGGGCGGGGGCGGGGGCGGGCTTCGATCAGGGTGGCGGCCAGGGCGGCGGTCAGGGAGACCAGGCCGCCGACGTAGAGGCCGGAGCGGGCGCCGAGGAGTTCGGAGAGCCAGCCGACGAAGATCGCGCCGAGGGGGGTGGAGCCCTGGAGGATCAGGGTGTAAAGGGCCAGCACCCGGCCCCGGTACTGGGGGTCGCTGCCGAGCTGGATGCGGTGGTTGGCGGCCTGGGCGAAGTAGATCGAGGTGAAGCCGGTGAGCGCCATCAGCACCACGGCGGCGCCGTAGGTGGGGGCCCAGCCGGTGAGGGTTTCGGTGACGCCGAACGCCAGCGCCGCGCCGATGACCGTGCGGCTGGACGGCCGGCCGCGGCGGCCGGTGGCGGCGAAGGCGGCGATCAGTGATCCGGCGGCCAGCGAGGTGGTGAGCAGGCCGAAGGAGGTGGCGTCGGCGTCGAAGACGGTCTTGGCGATCAGCGGCACGGTCAGCTGGAAGTTGAGGCCGAACAGGCCGATCACGGCGACGAGCGAGATCGGCAGCATCAGGTCGGGCCGGCTGCGCATGTAGCGCAAGCCGTCGAGCACGCCGCCGCGGGCGGACTGACGGGCGTCGCGCAGGAGTTCGGCCGGGCGCATCATCCGCAGGCCGACCACGGTGCCGAGGTAGCTGACGGCGTTGATCAACATCACCGGGCCGGTCCCCCAGGCGGTGATGAGGAGACCGGCGACGGCCGGGCCGACGACACGGGCGACGTTGAAGTAGGCCGCGCTCAGGGCCGAGGCGTTGGGCAGGAGGTCGGCGCCGACCATCTCGCTGACGAACGCCATCCGGGTGGGCACCTCGACGGCGTTGACGGTGCCGAGGGCGAGGGCGAAGAGATAGACGTGCCACAGCTCGACCGCGTCCGTGACCACCAGCAGGCCCAGGGCGAGGGCGAAGACGCCGGAGATCACGTTGGAGACGGTGAGCAGCAGCCGCTTGTCGTACCGGTCCGCGAGCTTCCCGCCGTAGAGCGTCAGCAGGAGCAGCGGGGTGAACTGGAGCGCCGTCACCAGGCCCAGTGCCGTTCCCGAGTCGTCGGTCATGCCGAGCACGAGCCAGTCCTGGGAGACGACCATCATCCAGGTGCCCGCGACGGAGACGACCTGTCCGCCCGCGAAGAGCCGGAAGTTGCGGACGGACAGGGAGCGGAAGGTGGTGGTGAGGATCTTCTTCATGGGCCCTCGGTCACACCCGGGCCGGTGCGGGGGCCGTCGACGCGCGCTGGGCGACGCACTCCTCCAGGAACGCCAGGGCCCGCAGGTGGTAGGCGCGGGCGGACCAGCCGAGGCTGATGTTGTGGCCGGTGTCCGGCTGGCGGTCGACGAGCACGCGGGGGGCGGCGAGCCGGGAGGTGAGGTCGGCGACGGTCTCCTCGTCGTGGTGCCACCACGTCTCGTGCTCGGCGAACGTGAGCCGCACGGGCACGCGGACGCGGGCGGCGACGCCGGGGAAGATCTCGTGCCAACGGGCCACTTCCTGCCGTTCCCTGGGCGGCATGGGCTTCACCATCGAGGTGCTGAAGCGGAAGGTGTTGGGCGGATACAGGCTCAGCTTCCCCCAGTTGAGGGTCCAGTGCCCGTGCCGCCGGTCGTTGGGGAGTTGCTCGGCGGTGGCGGCGTAGCGGTGGCCGCAGCCTGAGATGTCGATGCCCAGCCACCGGTCGTCGGCGTCGTCCGCGGCGGCGGTCAGGGCGAGTTTGCCGCCGTAGGAGTGGGCCAGGACGAACAGCCCGGCGCCGGTGTCGTACCGGGCCATGAAGTCCTCCAGGCCGGCGTGCAGGGCGGCGGATTGCTCGGCGAGGGTGGCGCCCTCGGGGAGCTGGGCGGCCGAGTCGCCGTAGCCGGGGCGGTCGACGGCCAGCACGGTGTAGCCGAGGCTCGCGCCGAGAGCCAGCAGGGAGGTGCTGGGGTGGGCCTGGCCGTCGAAGTAACCGGCGCTCATACCGCCGCCGTGCAGCGCGACGACCGCGGCGCGCGGGGGGCCTTCGGGCTCGATGAGCAGGCCGGAGAGGGTGACACCCGCGGCGTCGAGGGTGATGCGCCGTACTCCGGGCGAGGCGTCGAGGGTGGGCGTGGTCATCTGCACGTCACTGCTCCTTCTCGAAAGATGGTGCGTACGGCCGTCCGGCCCGCGCCGGGCCCCCGGAGGGGACAAGGTCCGGGGACGCGACGGGGACGGTGTGAGGTGAACGCGCCCCGCGGGTTCAGTGAGAGGATCCGGCGGTGCCGGCTCCGGTCAGAACTTCCAGAGCTGCTTCTTGTGGTAGCGGGATTCCCAGAAGAGCTTGTTGAGGGCGCGGGCGGGCGGGGGCATGTTGACCAGGAACTTCTGGCGGTCGGCCGCCGAGATGCTGTCGAGGATCCAGGGAATGTAGACGGCGGCGCCCTTGATCCCCTGGGCCTGGGCCATGCCCTTGGCGAAGTTCGTCCAGTCGGCGTTGGTGCACGTCTCCTGGATGAGCGGCAGCGCGCTCTCTTCCTCGTGCTTCATGTGGAAGCCGAGGACGGCGCCGAGCTCCTTGATCTTCTCGATGAGGTCGGGCGACTTGGCCGCCAGCGCCTCGTCGACCGCGGTGAGGACGGGGTCGAGCTGGCCGTGCTCGGCCTCCATCTCCCGCAGGAGTTCGTTCGGTTCGGGCTTGTCACCCACCTTGCTCTGGACCGTGGGCCACAGCCGCTCGTCCTCGACGGTGTGGTGGATGTGGAGCTGGTGCTTGAAGTTCTCCCAGCCGGCGCGGACTTCAGGCGTGTCGGTCTTGCCGGCGACGGCGGCGGCCTCCAGGCGCTCCAGGTCGCGACGGAAGGCGTCGTGCGTCGCGAACATGACGTCGAAGTTGATCTTGTCCTGCTGCGCGTCAGCCATAATGCGCGCTGTCCCTTCTGTGGACATCGGTTCATCGGTTCTGCGGCGAGAACGTACGGAGGCCGTTCCCGGCGAATTCTGACGACGAATGCGGCGGGCCCGGCCGGAGGAACCGTTCACCAGGCGACTCTCGGCACACTGACGCTCAGCTCCCTGCTGCCAAGAGGGAGCTGACGTCGTGGATGTGACATCAGCGGCCCGAGGTGAGACGCAGGCCACATTTCCCGTCATCCGCCGTCGCGATGTCACACTCGGGCGCCCACCGGCCCTCTCATCTGGGAGCGCATCACACGGGAGGCACACCATGTCCGACACCCCGTCGGGAGACCCGGCAGGCATCGGGACCGGTCCGGAGGACTCGTCCGTCGACGCCGCGACGAGCGTCTTCGTCGGCCACCGTGAACTGCTGTTCTCCATCGTCTACAACATGCTGGGCAGCGTCGCGGACACCGAGGACGTGCTCCAGGAAACCTGGCTGTCCTGGGCCCGCAAGTCCGGTCAGGCCACGGCGCCGGAGATCGACAACCCCCGCGCTTACCTGATCCGCATCGCCGTCAACCACGCGCTCGCGCGCCAGGCGACGATCAGCCGCCGTCGCGAGACCTACGTCGGTCCGTGGCTGCCCGAGCCGCTGGTGACCGACGCCTCGGACGGCGACAACGCCGCCGAGGCGGCCCTGCGCACCGAGTCGGTGTCGATGGCGCTGCTGGTCGTGCTGGAGACGCTGACTCCGCTGGAACGCGCGGTGTTCGTGCTGCACGAGGTCTTCGGTTACGCCCACACGGAGATCGCCGAGATCCTGGGCCGCACGCCGTCGGCCGTGCGCCAGCTCGCGCACCGGGCGCGGGAGCACGTGCAGGCCCGGCGGCCCCGGTACCAGGCCGACCCGGACCTCCAGCGGCGGATCACCGAACGCTTCGTCGAGGCCGCGCTGGGCGGCGACATCGCGTCCCTGATGCAGATGCTGGCGCCCGAGGTCACGTTCTGGACCGACGGCGGCGGCAAGACCCGCTCGGCCGGGCTGCGGCCGGTCAAGGGCCGCGAGAAGGTGGCCCGCCTGATGGCGGGTTACGCCTCCCGACCGCCGAAGAACTTCGACGTGCGCTACATGCACGTCAACGGCGACCAGTCGGCCGTGGTGTTCTCCGGCGACTCGCCCTACGCGGTGGTGGTGATGGATCTGACCCCCGAGGGGGACCAGGTCCGCGAGGTGTACGCCGTCACCAACCCCGACAAGCTGGCCCACGTCCGGCTCGCCGAGGAGCCGGTGACGGACGAGGACGACCGGGACCCGGCCGACGCCCGGTAGACCGGAAGCGATGCCCCGTGGGCCGGGAACGGCGACCGCTCGGGGCGGTGCGCCATGGTGCGGCGTGACCCGGCCCCGAAGGGGGGACTCCCTCGGGGCCGGGCGGTGGCGGCCGTCAGGCGGCGGTGAGCGGAAGCACCCCCGCGCGGCCGTCACGGGCCAGGAAGCGGTTCCGGACGGGTTGGGAGAACCGGTCCCGCACCTGGGTCAGGATCGCCTTGTACTCCGCCTCTTGTTCGGCGGTCCAGGCGATCTGCGGAGGTGGTGTCTTCTCCTGCCGGGGCGTGCCCCCGGCACGCTGGACGGTACCCGGTCCGGTCACGAAGATCGCGACCACCGAGAGTTGCGGCTGGTCGAGGTTGGCAGCCGCCGGCTCCCGGCGGTGAGCGGTGCGCTCGGTCGCGGACATGTGACGTCCTTCCACTGGGTGTTACGTGGTGGTGTCCTTGTCGGCGGGCGCGCCCATGAGGTCCAGCACCCTGCGCTCGCGGAGGTCCTCCTCCGCCGTGTGCTCCACCCGGGACATGGCCAGCCGCAGCAGTGGCGGGGCCATGACGGAGGTGAGCACGGCGACGAGCACGATGATGCTGTACATCTCGACGCTGAGAAGTCCGAGGCGAACGCCGATCATGGCGATGATGACTTCGATCACGCCCCGGGCGTTCATGCCTGCGCCGAGGGCGAGCGATTCCCACTTGGTCATCTTGCTGAACATGCCGCCGACGAAGGCTCCGAGGAACTTCCCGACGACCGCGACGGTGACCACCGCCAGGGCCCACAGGGCGATCTCCGGGTCGCCGAGCGCCGTGAGGTCCATGCGCAGACCGGCGGTGGCGAAGAAGATCGGGGCGAGCACCGTGACCACGGTGGTGTTGAGGGGCTCCAGGGGCCGGACGTCGACGTCCTTGGCGGAGCCGATGAGGATGCCGCACAGGAAGGCGCCGAAGACGGCCTCCAGTTCCAGCGCGTGGGTGCCGGCCGCGGACAGTATGGTCAGCACCACCGCGGTGACGATGGGCAGCCCGCGCACGCCGGAGCGGATCGCGGCCTGCATGACCATGCGGACGACGACCCGGCCGACGGTGACCATCACCAGCAGCACGATCGCGAGGTGACCCAGCGCGGTGGCCACGTCTCCGCCGCTGAGGCCGGAGGCGGTCGCCATGGCGGCCACCAGCGAGACCAGCACCCAGCCCACGGCGTCGTCGATGGTGCCGGCGACGAGGATCATCTGGCCGATGTTGCGGTGGATCAGCTTCAGGTCCATCAGCGTCCTGGCGATGACCGGGATGGCGCTGACGCACATGGCGACGCCGACGAAGCACGCGAACACAGCCTGGTCGGCGCCGTCCTCACGGAGCGAGCCGGGCAGCAGGAAGCCGAGCCAGACCCCGAGGCCCAGCGGCAGGATCAGGCCCGCCGCGCTGACCGTGGCGGCCCGGGAGCCCTGCCTGCGGACGAGTTTGAGGTCCAGGTGCATACCGGTGAAGCCGACGAGCAGGATGACACCGAGCTGCCCGAGAGCGTCGAGCAGGTGCATCTGGGCGGGGTCCTGCGGGAAGAGCCATCCTCCCAGGTCGGGGAAGATGTTGGACATCAGCGAGGGCCCGAGCAGAACGCCGGCGGACAGCTCGCCGACGATGGCGGGCATGCCGAGTCTCTCGGCCACCCGGCCGAGCAACATGGCGAGGAGGAGGAGCACGCCGACCTGGGTGAGCAGAACCAGCAGCTCATGGTGCGCGATCGGGGGGACCGCGGCGGCAGCGAACATCATGGGGATTCCTTTCGCTCATGGGTCATGAGCGTCGTCGCCTCGCTGCCGGACAGGGGCCTCGGCGGTGCCCGGCAGTCAGCCGTGCCCGCGATCGACCGGGGGTATTGCACCGTTGGGACATCCCCGCGTAACGTGTTAAGCGGATGAGTGGATCCCTGAGTGCGGGAAGCCGGAAGTTCGTGGGCCCGACACGGCGTAACGACAGGGTGTGCGTGCGGGGATGGCCGCGCGCACGGCGTCGTTGGGTGCGCGGGCATGGTGCGGTGGTCGTGCTTGCGCTCCAAGAAGCGGCAGGCGCAGTGTAATTGGCCAACTGTCTTCTGAGGCCGACTTTCTGACGAACCATCTGGAAAATTCTCTGGGGATGGTTCCTCGACGGACAGCTTGCCCACTCCCGCGAGCGACCATGCGGCCGGGTTGATCATGCCATCGGGGAAACACGGCTGCGACGTGTCCGGTTCGGCCGGCGTTCAGGCGACGCAGACGCCGGGGACCGCGATCCGCTCGTAGACGTGCGGCAGGACGCGCACGCCCTCGGGGAACCGGTGGGCGCCGCGGTGGAATTCGGGATCGTTGAAGGCACCGGCAAGCGCCTCGGTCGACTCCCAGACCGCCACGTTCAGCAGCAGGTTGCTGCCGGCGGTGCCCCGGTGGAGCTGCGCCGAGAGGAAGCCGGGCCGGGTTCTGAGGAACGCGGCGTCGGCCTGGAAGACGGCGATCATCTCGTCCATCTTTCCCTCGGGCACCACGAAGGTGTTCACCAGGACGATGGGGCCGGTCTTCTCCTGGAGCTGGGCCGGGAGCGGCGTCGACGGGTCCAGGCTTTCAAGCTGCATTCGGGAGCTACCTTCCACTGCGCGCGGCGGGGCGGTCGGAGACGGACAGGGACCCGGACCCGGACCCGGGCGCCGCCACCGGCACGGGCGCGGGCGCGGGAACGCGGGCGAAGTCGGCGACGTGTTCGGCCGCCCACCGGGCGAACGTCAACGCCGGGCGGCCGGTGACGCGTTCCACCTCGGAGGTGACGAACGCGGGTCGGCCGGCGGCCTCTTCCTGGAGGCGCACCACCGACTCCGCGATGCCCTCGGACAGTCCGCGGGTGGCCATCAGGTGCCGGACGGCCCGCTCGCGCGGCAGACGCTCGAACCGGACGGGCCGCCCGATCGCCTGCGCGACGATGCGCGCCATGCGCCTGCGGGTCAGGGACTCGGGGCCGGTCACCGTGAGCGTGGCGCCCGCGTGCCCGCCGGAGAGCAGGACACGGGCGGCCACGTCGGCGACGTCCCGCTCGTGCACGGGCGCCGACGCCGCCATGGCGTGGGCCTCGCGGACCACGCCCGCGGCGCGGATGCCCGGCCCCCAGCCCGTCAGCGTGTTGGCGGCGAACTCGGAGCAGCGCAGCACCGTCCAGTCCAGCCCGGAGGCGGTGACCGTCTCCTCCAGCAGCCGGTGCCAGAACACCAGCGGGTCGGCGTCCTGGGCGGCCTCGTCGCGGACCGCCGCGGAGGACAGCAGCACGGCGCGGCCGACCCCCCGCTCGCGGGCGAGGCCCAGCAGCCTGCCGGTGAGGTCCCCGGCCGCGGCCGGGTTGACGAAGACGGCGCTGACGCCGTCGAGGGCGCCGGCCAGGGTTTCCGGCGCGTTGGGGTCGCCGCCGACGACCTGGGCCCGCCCGGGCAGTCCCGCGGTCAGTGGGTCGCGGGTGACGGCCCGGACCGAGGCGCCGGCGGCCAGCAGGGACGCCACGAGGGCGCGCCCCACCGTGCCGGTCGCCCCGGTGACGAGAACGGTCCGGACGGCCGTCGAAGGGACAGCCGTCGAAGAATCAGCCGTCGAAGATCGGGTGGACACCGCGCGGTTCCTCCTCCAGGGCGCCGAGGAAGCCGCGGAAGAAGATCAGCGGTTCCTGCGACTGTCGGGGTACGCCGAGTTCGAGCACCTCGCCGACGAAGATGGTGTGGTCGCCGCCGTCGAAGGTGTTGACGAGCCGGCAGGACAGGAACGCCAGCGCGTCGCTGAGCACCGGCACCCCCGTCACCGACGAGTGGTGCGCCACGTCCGTGATGGCGGCGGTGTCCTTGCCGGCGAAGGCGCGCGCGACGCGCTCCTGCCGCCCGGCGAGAAAGTTGACCGCGTAGGCGCCGGTGCTCTCGACCACCGGGCGCAGCCGCGAGTCGTTGTGCAGGCAGAACAGCACCAGCGGCGGGTCGAGGGAGACGGAGGTGAACGAGTTGACCGTGGTGCCGGCCGCCTCCTCCCCCATTCCGGCGGTGATGACGGTGACACCGGTGACGAAGAGCCCGCACACATCGCGCAGGGTCCTTCCCTCGACCGGCTTCACCTGGTGCGGCGCCTGAGTGGATGCAGGAGTCACATATACCCCCTGGGTAGTGGTGTTCGGGGCCGGCGGCTGCCGGGTTCAGCCGTCGAAGATCGGGTGGACGCCGCGCGGTTCCTCCTCCAGGGCGCCGAGGAAGCCGCGGAAGAAGATCAGGGGCTCCTGGTTGTCGCGCGGGACGCCGAGTTCGACGACCTCGCCGACGAAGATGGTGTGGTCGCCGCCGTGGAAGGTGTTGACGAGCCGGCAGGACAGGAACGCCAGCGCGTCGCTGAGCACCGGCACTCCCGTCACCGACGAGTGGTGCGCCACGTCCGTGATGGCCGCGGTGGACTTGCCCGCGAAGGCGCGGGCCAGCTTCTCCTGGCGGCCGGAGAGGAAGTTGACGACGTAGGCGCCGCCGTCCTCCACGATCGACCGCAGCCGCGAGTCGTTGTGCAGGCAGAACAGCACCAGCGGCGGGTCGAGGGAGACGGAGGTGAACGAGTTGACCGTGGTGCCGGCCGCCTCCTCCCCCGTTCCGGCGGTGATGACGGTGACGCCGGTGACGAAGTGCCCGCACACGTCGCGCAGGGTTCTTCCCTCGACCGGCTTCGCCCGGTGCAGGGCCTGACTGTCTGGCGTGGTCACACACACCCCTTGGGTCCGTTGCCGTGGGTCGGTGGATCGGGCGGTGCCGCGTGGGTGGTTCACGCGGAGCCTTCGGGCAGGGGCCGCAGGCCGGTGCCGGAGGGGACGGTGTCCAGGTGTGCGTCGGGCGAGTCCCGGGGCACGGCGGCCGGGCCGCCGCCGGCCGCGGGCGCCGACGGTCCCACGCGCAGGACGCGCAGCAGCGGTCCGGCCATGGTGGTGGTCAGCAGGGCCATCACCACCATCATGGTGAACATCTCGGCGTCGATCAGGCCGAGTTCGCGGCCGATGTCGAGGATCACGATCTCCGTCAGGCCGCGGGTGTTCATCAGCGCCCCGAAGGCGCCGGCCTCGCGCCAGCTCATCCCCGACAGCCGGGCCGGGATCGCCGCGCCCGCGAACTTGCCGATCACGGCGGCGGCGATGACCAGTGCCAGCGACAACAGGCCGCCCGCGCCGAGCGCGCCGATGTCGACGGACAGGCCGGTGATGACGAAGAAGACCGGCAGCAGGAGCCCGGCCGCCTTCTCCAGCGGGAAGCCGACGTGCTCGTGCAGCTCGGGCGCCTGGCCGTGCGGCATGATCAGCCCGAACGCGAAGGCGCCGAAGATGGCGTGGATGCCGATCCAGGACGTCGCGTAGGAGGACAGGAACACTCCGGAGACGATCAGGATCAGCAGCGAGGCGGTGTCGCCGCGCCGGGCCACGCGGCGCACGACGCGGTGCAGCAACGGCCGTACGATCACGGCCATTCCGACGCCGTAGGCGACGGTCCAGGCGACGACGGAGAGGAACTGGCCGGCGCCGCTGGCGTCGGCGATGGCGACCACCAGGACCAGCACGCACCAGGCGACCACGTCGCCGATGGCCGCGCAGGCCATCGCCATGGTGCCGACCCGGGTGTGGGACAGACGGCTGTCCCTGATGATGCGGGCCAGCACCGGGAAGGCGGTGATGGAGAACGCCGTCGCCAGGTAGAGCGTGAACGACAGGCCGCTGACGCCGTCGGCGCCGTGGCCGCCGAAGAGCAGGGCGGCGGCGCCCAGGCCGAGGACGAACGGAACGGCCATCGCCAGGCCGGCCATGGTGCCGACCGCTCTCCCCCGGCCCCGCAGCCGGCTGAGGTCGAGCTCCCAGCCGGCGAGGAACATGAAGAGAGCCAGGCCGACCTGGGCGATGGCCGACAGCATCGGCAGGGCGTCGTGCGGGAAGATCCGCGCGGGCAGGTCGCCGGGCAACAGCCCCAGCACGCTGGGGCCGAGCATGATGCCGGTGGCGATCTCGGCGACCACCGGAGGCTGGTGGAGCCGTCTGCTCAGCTTGACCATGACGGCCCCCGCGAGCAGGACGATCGCGATGTCGGCCATGACGATCGCTTCCATGGGCAGGCCGTCGGCCGCTGCCATGTCACCTCCAGGAGGAAGGGGAGGAGCGCGGCCCGCGCGCCGTGGCTTCCGGCTCCCGGCCGCGCTCGACGGTCGCGTGCGCTACCGCGGGTCGCCGGTCGGCGGGCCTCCGTGCGGGCCGCCCTGGGGCGGGTGGGCGATGATGCCGTGCCGCTCGCCGAGGCCGCGCAGCTCCTCCCACGTCGGGCGGGTGTCCGTGGACAGGAGGGCGCTCAGCTCCTCGAAGAACACCTCGATGCCGCCGGGCGTCGTGGTGCAGAGCATCTTGCCGGGCCGCTCGGAGACGCAGTAGAAGGAGTGGAACACGCCGCGCGGGCCGTGCACCAGGGTGCCGGCGGGCGCCTTGTGGATCTCCTGGTCGATCTTGATCTCGAACTCGCCCTCGATGACGTAGAACGCCTCGTCCATGTGGTGGTGGACGTGGTAGAGCGAGCCCTCGCCGGGCGGCATGAACACCTCGTAGAACGAGTACGCGCCGCCGGTGTCCTCGGCGCGCAGCAGGATGCGTGTCTCCTCGCCGCCGCCGTAGTTGATGGGCTTGATGTCATCCAGGTGGATGACCTTTGCTGCCTGCTCCGTCATGGCGCCCTCCTGGTGAGCGAGCTCGTGCACCGGCCGCGGCGATGCGGGAATGTGCCCGGCTGCGCCCGGCGGCGGCGGAAAGAATGCGGCGCCGAATGCGCGCCGGGCGAAAGCGAAGTGGACCGCCGGGAAATTCCTCGGCCGACGGAATCGGGAACGCGATCGGGAAGTGGCGTAAATTCGCGGCTTTTTTCGAGCAATGTGCGCGAACGCAGCCTGCAGACAGGCATACTTCGAGCGCCGGAAAAAGCGTGACACGCGCTCACACCCCGTGTCAACCCTTGGCCATTCCGGAAAGCACTCCAGGCCGTGACCAAGAGGATTGGCCTGTGCGGCGAATCCCCTGATCACGGCCTGGAGTGAGGCCGGTCGTCGGGCCGGTGTCGGGTCGGTCAGCTCGGAACGGCCGCGCTCTCGCCGCTCTCCGGCTCCGGCTGGGCGGCGGGGGGCTTGCCGTGCCCCGCGCCGCTGGGCGTCGCGCCGCCCTTGAGGGCGAACGTGAAGAGGGCGCCGACGAACAGGATGACGGCCGAGACCCCCATCGTCGGCCCGAGGGCGTCCACGTAGCCGTTGCCGAACACCTGGCCGGACAGCTCCTGGATGGTCTGGACGACGTCCGAGGGGAGGCCGTCGGGCAGGCCGCCGGAGCTCTGTTCGGTACCGATGTTCAGCCCCTCGTCACCGGCCTCCTCGAAGCCGCCGACGAAGCCGTCACGGGCCTCCGGGGGCAGCGCCTCGGCGCTCTTCTCGGCCTCGTCGACCAGCGAGGATGCCAGCTGGGCCTGGAGCACGGCGCCGATCACGGCGCCGGCCAGCACGGAACCGACCTGCCGCAGCGCGTTGTTCACGCCGGACGCGGCGCCGGTGAGCTGCGGCGGGACGTTGCGCATGACCTCGGAGGCCATCGGGGCGAAGGTGCAGCCGACGCCGAGGCCGACGACCAGCAGCGGGCCGATGAACGCGGTCCAGCTGCTGTCGGTCTCGGCCGAGGCCACCAGCCAGGTGATGCCGGCGCCGAAGCCGCCGAGACCGACTGTCAGGACGTACTTGCCGCCGAACTTCTCGGACAGCACACCGGCCGGTCCCGCCACCACCATCGTGGCCAGCGCGAGCGGCAGCAGCACGAGGCCGGTCTTCTGGGCGCTGAAGCCGAGCACCGACTGGAAGTAGATGGTGATCGGGAGGAACAGGCCGATGACGCCGAACGAGACGGCGATGCCCATGAAGTTGACGATCGAGAAGTTCCGGTCCTTGAACAGGGAGAACGGGATCAGCGGCTCGTTGTCCTGCTGGGTGCGCTCGTAGGCCAGGAAGACCGCGAACAGGACGGTGGAGGCGCCGATGAGGGCCCAGATACCGCCGTTCCAGTCGTACTTCTCCCCCTCGGTCAGACCGAAGGCCAGGCAGAACAGGGCGGCCGAAGCCAGGGCCACGCCGGGGATGTCGAAACGGTGCTTGACCATGCGGCCGGTCACCGGCATGACCTGCATGCCCATGAAGAGCACGAACAGGCCCAGCGGGATGTTGATGTAGAAGATCCACCGCCAGTCGAGGTGGGTGGTCAGCACACCGCCCAGCGTCGGGCCGACGACGCCCGCGACACCACCGGTCGCGCCCCAGATGCCCAGGGCCGCGCCGCGCTTCTCCGGGGGGAAGACGTCGGCCACGATCGACAGCGTCTGCGGCATCAGCATGGCGGCACCGACACCCTGCACCGCGCGGAACGCGATGAGCTGGGCGGGGTCCTGGGCAAGACCGCAGGCGAGGCTGGCGATGGTGAAGACGGCCACGCCGACGAGGAAGATGTTCCTCTTTCCGCGCAGGTCGCCCAGGCGTCCGGCGGTGATGATCAGCGTTGCCAGGGCGAGAGAGTAGGCGTTGACAACCCACAGGACATTGTCAAGTGAGGCGTCCAGATCATCCGTCAGATCCGGGATCGCGACGTTCACGATCGTCAGGTCCAGCAGCGTCATGAAAAACCCGAGGCAGAGAACCGCCAGAATCGCCCACGGGTTGCCGTGCCATTTCCTCAACACAAATCCTCCTTGCCGTGGGCGGCAATGGCGCTCACGGTCTCGTCGCCACGCGCGTGGGGGTCAGCTTCCGCCGGCGCGGCATTCAGTTCCATGCCCCCAAGAGGGCGATGGCCCCGAAGCGTGTGACATCTCAGCGCCCTCTGAGACGTATGTCACACGATCGGACGACAGAATATAAACGCGATGTGTCGGGAACTCTGCCGGGACATTGCGAGCGGTCAGGCGGCGGCGTCGACGAGCCTTTCGCGCAGGAACGCGACGACGCGCTCGCGGGCGGCGAACGCCGGGTGGCCCGGCTCCTCGCGGACCTCGACGGTCAGGACCTGGTGGGCGCCCTTGGCGAAGCCGGCCGCGTTGCCCTTGCGGGAGTCCAGCTCGATGACCTCGAAGGCGTCGCCGAGGCGCTTGCTCAAAGTGGTGAACCGGTCCCGGGGGCTGATGCCGTCCTCGCTGAACCGCAGGCCCAGCACGCACAGGTTGGCGTCGGTGGTGCGAGCCGCGACGGTGGTCAGCTCCTCCTCCGACAGGCCGGGATCCGCCTTGCGGGCGCCGCCGAACGGGAACGGGACGGTCGGCTGGCTCACGACGGGGGCGAGCACGGCGTCGTCCACCGCGGCGGCCAGGGCGAACCCGCCGGTGAAGCACATGCCGATGACGCCGACGCCGGGGCCCGGCGTACGGGAGTTGAGGTCGCGGGCCAGCTCACGCACGTAATCCGCCACCGGGCGGCGGGCGTTGAGGGCGAAGGCGCGGAACTCCGAGGAGACGCACAGCTTCGCGAACGCGCCCATGAAGGAGAGCGGCGACTCCGGGCGGCCCGGCGTCCCGAACAGGGAGGGCATCGCGACGGTGAACCCCTGCTCCACCAGGTGGTCGGCCAGGCCGAGAACCTGGGGCGTGATGCCGGGGATCTCGGGCATCAGCACCACGCCCGGCCCGGTGCCCTTCTCGTAGACGTCGTGAGTGAGTGAGGCCCCGGTGAAGGGGACGACGCGCCATCCGGTGAGGTCCGAGGCGGGGGCGGAACCGGTCACGGCAGATCTCCAGGTGTCCTTGGGAGTCATCGGGGAGGCGGCTCAACTGTCGCAGCATGCTACGCGGTTGAGATCAACGCCCGGCGGTGGGGCCGGACACCTTCTCCCCGCTCCTGCCGTCCGCCCGCGGGCCGCGCCGACTCCGGACACGCCTGTGGGACCCCGCACCCGGGGGAAGGGGTACGGGGTCCCAGGGCCGCCCGGGCGCGGGCCGGGCGGCGGTCCCGCCTCAGGGGCGGAAGAGCGCGGCGATGTTCTCGGGAGCGTCGGTCCCGGCCCACTGCACGGCCTTCCCGATGAGCTCCTGCGTCGCGTTGAAGCACTTGTTGTCCGGCGCGCCCAGCCGGAACGGCGCCGGGAGGAACGCGGCCTCCTGGAGCCTGGCGAACAGGCGCTCGGACGCCTCGGCCGGGGCCAGCGAGCCGTCCTCGACGGCCAGGCAGGTCTCCCGGGCGAAGGTCAGCAGCCCGTTGATGTCCGCGCCGACCGCGGCCGGCAGGCCGGGCACGTCGCGCTTCTCCAGGTCGCGGAAGATCTGGTCGTCGCGGTTCTGCATGTACCGCCGGTACGCCTGGTCGATGGTGACCGTCGGCAGGATGCTGGTCGACTCCCACACCCGCAGGACCGCGTTCCACAGGTCGTAGTGCTTGAAGCCGACGAAGGAGCAGAAGACCAGGTCGTCGTGGACGTCGAACAGGCCCTGCTGGAGGCGGTCCACGTACGCGAAGCGCTCGGTGGACCAGTCGTCGTCGCGCGACGCCTCGATCAGGCGCCACGCCAGGGCGTTGACGACCTCAAGGGTGTTGGTCAGGCCGCGCGAGTACAGCGCGTCGATGAACCCGGCGGCGTGCGCGGTCAGGACGTACCGGTCGCCGACCGTCTTCGTCGACGAGTACTGGAGGCGGCCGGTGGCCACCCACGGGCGGACCGCCTTCGCCTGGGTGAACTGCTCGGCGATCTCCGGGAAACGCTTCAGGAAGTCCTCGAACTCCTGCTGCGGGCCGACGCCCTCCTGCTTGGGGTACATGCGCGGGTCCAGCGTCAGCCCGACGCTGCACAGCGGGTTGAGCGACCCGTCGTGGTTGTCGAACGGGATGACCCACAGCCAGCCGCCGTCGAAGACGTGGTGCAGCGTTCCGTGGTGCCACGGGCTGGGCTGGTCGTGCGACTTGGCCGCCGGGGCGTCGTCGAAGGGGGTGACGCCGATCATGTGCGTGAAGATCGTGCGGGAGTGGGCCCGCGCGCGGGTCGGGGTCTCGCGCAGGCCGAAGGCGTCGGCCACGGGCGAGCGGAAGCCACTGCCGTCCACCAGGTACTTGGCGTGGAACTCCTCGCCGTTGTCGGCGCGGAGCAGGACGCCGAGGGACGGCTCGATCAGGATGTCCTTGATCCGGGTGTTGGTGCGCGGCTCGGCGCCGTAGCGGACGGCGACGTTGAACAGGTAGCTGTCGATGTCCTGCCGGAAGAGGTGGCTCTCGGTGCGCTGCCACTCCGGGACCACCAGCTGGTTGATCTGCTCCGGGTCCTGCGGCCGGCCCTCCTGGTGGTACACGAAGCCGAAGTTCTGCTTCCGGCCGCTCATCCGGCCGACGGTCTCCTGGATGCCCTTGAAGCTGGCCAGCGGTTCGATCTCGGGCACCTGGTAGCGCTCGGCGATGATCCTGGTCATCGACGAGGTGTAGGGAATCGTCGACTCCCCCACCGCGAAGCGGGGGTGGACGCCCGCGTCGATCAGCAGGACCTTGACCCCGTTACGGGCCAGCGCCGCGCCCAGCATGCCGCCGGCCATGCCCGCGCCGAGAATCGCGACGTCGTACGGCTCGGGCGCCTGCGACTCCGTGGTGGTTGTGTTCATGCTGTCGTGTTCCTCCCAGTACGAGAAAGGTCCGCTGTACGTGATGTGTTGGGGGGATTCCGGGCGTGGGGAAGCGGTCCGCCGAGGTCACACGGGGGCCGCTATGCTCGCCGGAGCGAACGTCACCCTCCGGTCGGCGCCGTCCCTCCCGCGCGGGGAGCGCGCCAGCAGGAAAGGCAGCACGATGTCCGACACTCCGGCAGCAGACTCGACCGACTCGTCGCTGGACGCCGCGACGAGCGTGTTCGTCGGCCACCGGGAGCTGCTGTTCTCGATCGTCTACAACATGCTCGGCAGCGTCGCGGACACCGAGGACGTGCTCCAGGAGACATGGCTGTCGTGGGCCCGCGCGAGCGCGCGGCCGGCGGCGCCGGAGATCGACAATCCGCGGGCCTACCTGGTGCGGATCGCCGTGAACCAGGCGCTGGCCCGGCAGGCGGCCATCAGCCGCCGCCGCGAGGCGTACGTCGGCCCCTGGCTGCCGGAGCCGCTGGTCGCCGACACCTCCGACGCCGGGGACCGCGCGCTGCGCACCGAGTCGGTGTCGATGGCGGTGCTGGTGGTGCTGGAGACCCTGACCCCGCTGGAGCGCGCGGTGTTCGTGCTGCACGAGGTCTTCGGCTACGCCCATGCCGAGATCGCCGGCATCCTGGACCGCAGTCCGTCCGCCGTGCGGCAGCTCGCCCATCGCGCCCGCGAGCACGTCCATGCCCGCAGGCCGCGTTTCCGGGCCGACCCGGCCCTGCAACGGCAGGTCACCGAGCGCTTCGTGGCCGCCGCGCTCGGCGGCGACATCGACTCCCTGCTGCGGCTGCTGGCCCCCGACGTGACCATGTGGACCGACGGTGGCGGCAAGGTGCGGTCGGCGGCGCTGCGTCCGGTCACCGGCCGCGAGAAGGTGGCCCGCCTGATGGCCGGTTACGCCTCCCGGCCGCCCGCGGAGCTCCGGGTCCGCTACGGGCGGGCGGGCGGGGACCAGTCGGCCGTGGTGTTCTCCGGCGACACCCCGTTCGCGGTGGTCGTGATGGACCTGACCCCGGAGGGCGACCAGGTCCGCGAGATCTACGCCGTCACCAACCCCGAGAAGCTGGCCCGTGTCCAGCCCGCCGGGGCCCCGGAGCGGGACCAGGGCCCGTCTTCGTAGAGAAGAGGCCGCCCTGCCCGCGACGCCTGGCAGGCACGCTCGCCGCGTCGCCGGATCACCCACGTACTCCCCCCGACTCTGTCCGGGGGGGACCCCATGCGTACGCGGGCGATCCGGCGCCTTCGGGTCGCACGCGCCGGACGCCGCGGACGGACGCCTCCGGTGAGCACGGACCCTAGAGCCAGGACCAGGAGCGGCCCGCCGCCGGCCGCACGGCTCCCGGTGGCCTCACGGCTTCCGGGCGGCGGCCTCGGCCACGTGCAGCTCGATGAAGTCGTACGCCTTGATCTTCTTCAGCGCCGCGGCCAGCGGACGCGGGATGTCGGCCTGCACGGTGTCCACGTACACCTTGGGGTCGACCACACGCACCCGGCGCCAGCGGGTCAGCAACTCGCACTCGCCGGCGGCCACCACGTTCTTCACCCAGTCGGAGTCCGGGCCGTAGGGCAGCGAGAGGATGAAACGGTCACCGGCGCGGAAGACCTTCACCGGGGTGCGGTACGGGCGCCCCGACTTCCGGCCGCGGTGGTACACGGCGCCGAACCCCGGCATCCGTGAGATGACCTGGCCGATGACGCGGTTGGCGACGACACGGTTGAACCGGGCCAGTCGTCTTTTGACGGACACCATGACTCCCTGTGGTGGATAGCACTGTCGACAACAACAGCGGGGGGCGGTGCCGCTGGGCACCACCCCCCATGTGTCAGGTGTGTTAGGCGACGCAGACGCCCTCGACGGCGATCTTCTCGAAGACGTGCGGGTGGGCGATGACGCCGTCCGGGAGCTTGCTCGACGCCGCCCGGAACTCCGGGCTGGAGTGGGCCTTGGCGAGCGCCTCGGTGGACTCCCACACGGCGATGTTCACCAGGAGCTGGCTGCCGGCCGTCCCCCGGTGCATCTGGGTGGAGATGAAGCCGGGCTGGGACTTCATGACGCGGGCGTCCGCCCCCCACAGTTCGAGGAACTCGTCCATCGCCTCGCGGGGCACGAAGAACGTGTTCACCAGGACGATGGGGCCGGTCTTCTCCTGCAGCTGGGCCGGCATGGGAGTCGACGGGTCGAGGTGTGCGACCTGGGGCATGGTCACAGCTCCTTCGGGTGCAGGTCCTTGGGCGTCATCCGCACGACGGGGATGAGACGGCTGGACCGGGACTGGAAGTACCGCATGAAGGGGAACACCTCGCAGAAGTGCTCCCACATCGCGTCGCGCTCGTCGCCGTGCAGCTCCTCGGCGGTGATCTCGATCTGCTCGGGGCCGATGTCGATGATGGCCTCGGGGTTGGCGCGCAGGTTCACGAACCAGCCGGGGTGCTTGCCCTTGGGGCCGCCGGGCACGTCGAAGTGGCCGGGCGCGGCCATCGAGTAGAAGTGGCCCTTGTCGTAGATGTAACCGACCGGCACGGTCCGCTTGAGGCCGGACTTGCGGCCGACGGTGGTGATCAGCATCCCGTCCAGGTCGCCGAACTTGCCCATGATCTTGCCCTTGGACGCCTTGTAGAGGGCGATGTGCATGCGCAGGCCGAACTTGCTGAACGCGAGCTGTCCCTTACGCGGCGGCTTCGAGTACATGTACACGTTGAACCGGATGAACGCCTTGATGAACGGGTTGGTGTTCAGCTCCAGATCCGAGATGGCCAGCGGGGCGGACGGGGCCGTCTGGTCCGGTGCGGAGGCCATGGTGTCGGCCATAGGGCGATTCCTCTTCTGCTCCAGTGTGCGGAATTCGGGAAGGCAGTGCGGGCCGGCCGTACGGGAACGGCCGTACGGGGCGGGCTAGATCAGCCGCTTGCCCTTCGCGGTGGCGCGCGCGGCGACCTTGACCATCTGCCGGGCCATCTGCCGCATCTCGCCCTCGGGAGCCTTGGTGTTCGCCCACCACATGAACTTGGCGATGTCGGCCGCAGTCGGGTAGATGAACCGGGTGCTCTCCGGATCCTTGAAGCCGAAGACCGGGTTCATCGTGGGGTCCTTGCGCATGAAGTCGAAGATGATGTCGGCGGCGGTGTCGCCGTCGATCTCCCCGACCTCGTACTTCTCGCAAGTCTCGGCGGCCAGGTCGACCAGCTTCTTGAGGTTGTGGCTCTCGGGGAACCACAGCCCCGGGTAGGGCGGATTCTCCAGGTCGCGCAGGAACTTGTCGTCGCCGCTCAGCTCGAACTCGCCGACCGCCCGGACCAGCCGGATGACGCCCGGGGTGAGATACCCGGCCCAGACGCGGAACATCGCGTTCCACAGGCGGAAGTGGGAGAACGAGATGTAGGAGCTGTTCACCAGGTCGTCGTTGAACTGGAGCAGACCCCGCTCCAGTTGCTCGACGTACTCGAACCGCTCCTCCGACCAGTTGTCGTCCTCCAGCGAGTCGAGGATGCGCGTGCACAGCGAGTACACGACCTCGAAGGTGTTGGACAGGCCGCGGGAGAACAGCGGGTCCAGGAAGCCCGCCGCGTGCGACATCAGGCACCAGCGGTTGCCGATCGAACGCTTCGAGGAGTACTGGAGCCGGTCGGTGGAGATCCACTCACGCACCCGCTTGGCGCCCACGAACTGGCGCTTGACCGCCGGGTACATGTCGAGGAATTTGTTGAACTCCTCCTCCGGGGTCATGTCCTTGGGCTTGGGGTAGGTGCGCTCGTCGATCGTGAGACCGACGCTGACCACCGGGTTCGCCGATCCCTTGAGGTTGTTGAACGGGATGATCCAGAACCAGCCGCGGTCGATGAGGTGGTGCAGCGTGCCGTCGTGCCACTTGGCCGGCGGGCGCTGGCTCACCGGGTGGTGCGACACGTCGTCGAACGGCTTCAGGTCGATGAAGTGGGTGAACATCGACCGGGCGTGGTGCTTGAAGCGGGCCGGCTTCTCCCGCAGGTCGAACTTCTCGGCCAGCGGGGAACGGAAACCACTGGCGTCGATCAGGTACTTCGCCCGGAAGACCTCACCGTTCTGGCCGGTGACGGTGACCCCGTCGTCGTCGAAGTCCAGGTCGGCCGCGCGCCAGTTCTGGCGCGTCGTGCAGCCGTACTTGGCGGCGACGTTGAAGAAGAACTGGTCGGTGTCCTGGCGGAACAGGTGGCTGGCGTCGGTCAGCACCTTGGGGATGACGAACATCGTCGCTTCCTCGGGGTCGGGCTCCTGCCCGACCTTGTGCTTGATGAACCCGAAGCTCTGCTTGCGCCCGTGGTGCGGGCCGATGTTCTTGGCGACCGCCTTGGCGTCCAGCAGGTAGCCGATCTCCGGGACCTCGAAGCGCTTCTCGCAGATGCGCAGCCACTCGACGAGCTGCGGTGTCATCGACTCGCCGATGGCGAACCGCGGGTGCTGCCCGGCGTCGACCAGCACCACGTTCGCGCCCTGCCGGGACAGGCACGCCCCGGCCACCGAGCCCGCGAGACCGGAACCGAGGATCAGAACGTCGCACGTCTGGGCCTGCTCGGGCCCCTTGGCCTCACTCGTTGCCTTGATCTTGCTGGGCATCAGCCCGCCTCTCTCTTCGGAATCGCGTTTCCGTGCCTCGTGCGAACTGGACGTGTCAGCCGTGCGGGCAGCTTCGAACCAGCGGTCCAGTACGGCGGCGGGATCGGCCGCCCGGTCGCCGGCCCAGGCGACGTATCCGTCCGGGCGGATAAGCACCGTCTCCTGGCCCTCCAGCGGGGCGTCGGGGGCGGCGAGCGCCGCCACCACGTCCACCCGGCCGGCGGCCAGCGCGGTCAGCACCGCGCGCCGGTCCGGGTCGCCGGACAGGTCCAGCAAGACACCCCGACCGCCGCGCAGCAGCGCGATGGTGCTCGTCACCCCGGATTCCGTCACCAGGTCCAGATGCGGCATACGGGCCCCGACCAGGGGCTCGTCGCCGATGTCGTAGCGGATGTCGAGGCCGCTGATCATCGCGCCCAGGCGGTCGCGGACGGCCGTGTGGCCCATCAGCTCGCCCGTGGTGGCGCGCAGCGCGTCGACCTCGCCGCCACCGAGCAGCAGCAGCGCCTGGGCCTCGATGTTGCCCAGGACCCGTTCGCCGACGCCGTGCCGCTCCTCGTGGTAGGTGTCGAGCAGCCCGGCGGGGGCCCGGCCGGTCACCTCGGCGGCCAGCTTCCAGCCCAGGTTCACCGCGTCCTGGAGGCCCAGGTTCAGCGCCTGTCCGCCGACCGGCATCTGCCGGTGCGCGGCGTCGCCGGCCAGCAGCAGCCGGCCCTGGCGGTAACGGGCCGCCAGGCGGGTGGTGTTGCCGAAGGCGTTGACCCAGATCGGGGTGCCGCCGCTGATGTCCTCGCCGGTCACCCGGGACCACACCTCGGCGACCTCGGCGAACTCGGGCTCTCCGTCGCGCACTCCGGGCGGCCGGCCGAACTCGTGGACCATGACCCGGGTGACGCCGTCCCGGGTGGCCGCGATGGCCAGCCCGTTGGGCGTCCGCTCGAAGCGCCGGTTGCGGATGTCGACGCCGGTGACATCGGTCCGCACCAGCTCGCGGGTGGCGTCGTGGCCGGGGAAGTCGAAGCCGCCCAGGCGGCGTACGGCGCTGTCCTCCCCGTCGCAGCCGACGACCCAGGCGGCGGTCAGCCGGGCCGGGCCGCCGGGTGTGGCGGCCTCGACCTCGACCCCGTCCTCGCCGGCGACGAGGCCGGTGACCCGGTACTCGCGCCGGATGTCGGCGCCGAGTCCGCCGGCCCACTGGGCCAGCAGGGCCTCGACCCGCGCCTGCGGCACCTTCCACTGGCCCCGGTAGCGGGACGGCTGCCCGCCGAGGTCCAGCGGCAGGCCGCCGAAGTGGCTCACCGGGTCGTTGGGCGGTGTGCCCAGCGTGGTCAGCAGGCCCCGCTGGTCCAGGATCTCCATGGTGCGGGCATGGAGAGTCGAGGCGCGGGACTCGGTGGTCGGGGTCGCGAGGCGTTCCAGCACGATCACCTCGGCCCCGCCGAGCCGGAGCTCACCGGCCAGCATCAGGCCGACCGGCCCCGCGCCGACGATGATGACCTGGGTGTCCATATCAGCGCTTGCCCTCCGCGTACGCCTTGGCGTACCCGAGGGTGGCGGTGCTGTTGGTGCTCAGGGCGTTCTTGACGAACGTCTTGGCCTCGGCCAGACCGGCGTCGTCGCCCAGGATCTTCTTGATGTTCTCGGTGTTGATGATCACCGCGTGCTGGGAGGTGGCGGCGACGCCGTCGGCGTTCTCCTCCAGCTTCCAGTAGCCGGTGTGCAGGGTCATCAGCGCCGGCAGCGTGATCTGCTTGTAGACGATCCTGCTGTCCGGGAAGCACACGCGCACCGACTTGGTGGTGTGCGTGGACCCGTCCTTGGTGCGGGTGTCCATCTCCAGGATCTGCAGACCCGGGGTGTCCTCGGTGAGTTCGACGCGGGCGACGTGCGCCAGCCGCTCCTTCCAGAGCGACGCCTCGTTGAGGAAGTCGTACACGTCCTTGGCGGAGCCGTCGATCTGCACCGTGTCCTCGAAGGCCAGGTACAGGTCGTCGGCGCCGGTGGCGAGTTCGACGTTCTTCTTCAGGGCGGCCAGCTCGGACCGGCTGTTGCGGTCCACGGCCTGGTCGATCCAGGCCAGGCTGTCCGGGTCGTCGTCGATGGCCCGGTAGTCGTGCAGCAGCCGCACCCGTGACTGGGTGTCGGAGATCGACTCGATCAGCCAGGTCCCGCCCATGGCCGCGACCGGCGGCGTGGACACTTCCTGGCGGAACTCGATCCGCAGCTTCTCGGGGTCGAGCACCCGGCGCGAGGTCCAGTTCTTGGCCTCGCCGTTGGCGGTGGCCCAGATGCGGATGCGCTCGGTGTTCCCGCTGCGCTCGACGTGGTCGACGAACACGGTCGGCGGGAAGATGCGCGGCCAGTTGACCACTTCGGCGATCAGCCGGTAGACGTCGGCGGCCGGGGCGTCCACCGTGATCTCGTGCTCCACCTCGCGGTGGCCGGACTCCGTCATCATCAAGTCTCCCAATCCCTCGGAAAAACGGTGCGGGTGGCCTCGGGCCCGTGCTGCGGTGGCCTCAGAAGTTGCCGAGACCGCCGCAGACGTTGATGGCCTGGGCGGTGATGGAGGCGGCGGTGTCCGTGGCGAGGTAACCCACCAGGCCGGCCACCTCCTCGGGGGTGGAATAACGGCCGAGCGGGATCTTGGCCGTGAACTTCTGCATGATCTGGTCCTCGGTGGTGTCGAACGCGGCGGCGTAGCCCGCGCGGACCTTCGCGGCCATCGGCGTCTCGACGTAGCCCGGGCAGACCGCGTTGACCGTGATGCCGGTCGGGGCCAGCTCGTTGCCGAGGGCCTTGGTGAAGCCGACGACGCCGTGCTTGGACGCCGAGTAGGGGGCGCCCAGGACGACGCCCTGCTTGCCGGCCGTCGACGCGATGTTGATGATCCGGCCGCGGTCGCGGTGCCGCATGCCGCCGGTGTTGAGCACCTCGCGCGTCATCAGGAAGACGCTGTTGAGGTTGGTGTTGACGACGTCGAACCAGAGGTCGTCCTCGATGTCGGCGGTCACGCCGCCGCCGCTGCGGCCCGCGTTGTTGACCAGGACGTCGACCCGGCCGTACGTGTCGACGGCCGCCTGCACCAGCGCCTTGATGTCGTCCTTGGACGTGACGTCGCACGCGGCGCCGTCCACGTCAAGGCCCTCGTCGCGCAGCTCCTTCACCGTCACCTCGACGGTGTCCGCGCTGCGCGCGCAGATGAACACCGCGTGGCCCTGCGTGGCCAGAGCCCTGGTGACGGCAAGCCCGATTCCGCTGGTGGCCCCCGTGACGAGAGCGACCCGCTGCCCCTCAACGGCCATGCCTTCTCCTTACCTATACGAACTGGTTGGGTGTGTGCCGGGTTGTCGGTGTGCCGGTCCCTTCGCACGGCTCCGCCGCCGGGCGCGTGCGGGGCACGCGGCGGCGGAGCGGTGGCAGGGACGGTCAGGCCGCGTTCTCGGTGGCGAGCTGCTTGTTGACGACCGTCAGCAGCGCGCCGGGCGTCTCGACGTCGGCGACCGAGGTCTCCTCCAGCGCGATGCCGTACTCGCGCTCGATGCGGCTGCCGGTCTCCAGCAGGGCGAGCGAGTCGTAGCCCAGCTCCTCGAAGGTCAGGTCGAGGATGTCGCCGTCGAGGTCGACGCTCTCGACCTCACCGGCGGCCTCCCGCAGGATGCGCCGGAGGTCTTCGATGGTGAGTTCCTGAAAGGCCATCTCAATCCTTCGTTCTCGTAAGCCTCGTAAGCCTCGTAAGCCTCGTGAGCCTGGTGAGCGGGCCGGTGGTCAGCCGGCGACCCGGCGCACGACCATGGCCGAGTTGAAGCCGCCGTCCCCGCGGGCGAGGACGAGCGCCGAGCCGACGTCGGCGATCCTCGGCTCGCCGACGACCAGGTCGAGCTCGTACTCGGGGAGCGGCGAAACGTTGGTGGTGGGCGGGATGAGACCGTCCCGGATGGACAGCAGCGCGGCGGCCAGGTCCAGCGAGGCGGCGCCGGACAGCAGCCGGCCGGTCATCGTCTTGGGCGCGGTGACCGGCACGCCGTGCGGGCCGAACACCGCCCGGATGGCCTCGGCCTCGACGCGGTCCAACTCGGGCACCGCCGCGGCGTCGGCGAACACGACGTCGAGCTCGGCGGGTTCGAGACCGGACTCGTCCAGCGCGATCTCGATCGCCCGCCGCAGACCGGGCTCGCGCCCGCTGCCCGGCCTCGGATCGAACGTCGCGCCGTAGCCGGCGACCTCCCCGTAGACGCGGGCGCCGCGCTCGCGCGCGGAGTCGGCGTCCTCCAGGATGACGAGGGCGCCGCCCTCACCGGGCACGTGCCCCGCGGCCTCCGGGTCGAACGGCAGGTACGCCCGTCCGGGGTCCGCGCTGGTGCTCAGCCGGCCGCCCGCGAGCTGGGCGGCCCAGCCCCAGGGGCAGACCGAGCCATCCACGCCGCCCGTGACGATCAGGCGGCTGCCCTTGCGGATCTGGCGGCGGGCCTGGGCGACGGCGTCCAGGCCGCCCGCCTGATCCGACACGACGACCCCGCTGGGGCCCTTCATGCCAGTGCGGATCGAGATCTGACCGGTGTTCACGGCATAGAACCAGGCGAACGACTGGTACGCGCTGACGTACTGGCCGCCCTTGCTCCACAACGCCTGGAGCTCGTTCTGGCCGAACTCGAAGCCGCCGGAGGAGCTGGCGGTGATGACGCCCATGTCGAACGCCTCCCACTCGGACGGCTGGACACCGGCGTCGGCCAGTGCCCAGTCGGCCGCGACGAGCGCCAGCCGCGTCATGTGGTCGGTCTGCGGCATCAGCCTGCTGGGCAGGTAGTCCTCGGCGACGAAGCCGGGGACCTCACCCGCCAGCACGGACGGGTAGCCCGTCGCGTCGAACCGTTTGACCGGCTCGATGCCGCTTCTGCCGCCTCTGGTCGCCGCCCAGTACTCGTCGGTACCGAGCCCGTTGGGAGCCGTGACACCCAGCCCCGTCACCACTACCGAAGTGCTCACGCCGTCCTCCGCAGGACCATCGCGCTCTGGAAGCCGCCGAAGCCGCTGCCGACTGTCAGCACCGCGTCGGTCTGCCATTCGCGGGCCTTGAGCGGGACATAGTCCAGGTCGCACTCGGGGTCCGCGGTGTGCAGGTTCGCGGTGGGCGGTACGAGGTTGTTCTCGATGGCCAGCGCGGAGGCCGCGATCTCGATGGAGCCGATCGCGCCCAGGGAGTGTCCGACCATCGACTTGATGGAGCTCACCGGGGTCCGGTAGGCGTGGTCGCCCAGGCTCCGCTTCATGGCCGCCGTCTCGTGGCGGTCGTTCTGCTTGGTGCCCGAGCCGTGGGCGTTGATGTAGTCGATCTCGTCCGGGTTCATCCGGGCCTCGTTCATGGCGGTGTTGATGGCCTCGGCCATCTCGCGCCCGTCGGGGCGCAGACCCGTCATGTGGAAGGCGTTGCACCGGCTGGCGAAGCCCGCGATCTCGGCGTAGATGCGCGCGCCGCGCTGCTTGGCGCGCTCGTACTCCTCCAGCACGAAGACCGCCGCGCCCTCGCCGAGGACGAAGCCGTTGCGGGAGTTGTCGAACGGCCGGGAGGCGTGCTCCGGGTCGTCGTTGCGCGAGGTGGTCGCCTTGATGGCGTCGAAGCAGGCCACCGTGATCGGGGAGATCGGGGCATCTGAGGCGCCGGCGATCATCACGTCGACGCTGCCCTCGCGGATCAGCTCCGTGGCGTACCCGACCGAGTCGAGACCGGACGTGCAGCCGGTCGAGACCACGGTGGCCGGGCCCTCGGCCCCCACCGACCACGCCACCTCGCGCGCGAACGAGCTCGGCACGAAGTAGTCGTAGAGGTGCGGGACCGCGTACTCGTGGTCCACGAGGTCGAGCCTGCCGCCGTCGCTGACGACGCGGTACTCCTGGTCGAGCCCCATCGTGGCGCCGACGGCGCTGCCGACGGTCACCCCCGTGCGGTACGGATCGAGGTCGGCCGGTTCGAGGCCGCTGTCGGCCACCGCCTCGGCGGCGGAGACCACGGCGAACTGCGCCGCCCGGTCCATCCGGCGGATCTCCTGCGGGCTGAGCCCGGCGGCCTCGGGGTCGAAGTCGACCTCCGCGGCCACCCGGGAACGGAACGGTGTGGGATCGAAGAACGTGATCCCGCGGGTCGCCGTCCGGCCCTCGCTCAGCAGACTCCAGAAGTTCTTGACGCCGATACCGCCGGGCGCCACGACCCCGATGCCGGTTATCACTACTCGCCGTCGCATGCTGACGTCGCCCCCTTCGGGCTGAAAAGCGTCACGAAGACTTGGTCCAGTGGTAAAAACGCTTGGCCATGGCATCGGCGGGCGAACGCCAGGTCGCCGGGTCATAAGCCTCGATGAACGGCTTGAGGTCGTCGCTGACCTTCACGAACAGCGGGTGGGTCTTCGTCTCCTCGATCACGGCACCGCCGTGATCGTCGTCGAAGTCCTGGAGATGGAAGTACAGGCCCCGGTAGGAGAAGAGCTGGCGGCGCCTGGTGCCCATCAGATCGGGCATCTCCGTGTTGTCGAATTCCCCGAAGATTCGCGCGACATCACCACTGACGTCGGGCGCCATCCGTGCAACGATCAACGTGCTGTGCATCGGGTGTCTCCCTTTCCTGAGGTTGTCTGCTCAGACCGTGCCTTCTCGATCGATCGGCGGGAGATGGGCGGCACCCGGACGGCCGGAATTCCGTCTGGGTCACCGCCCATCCCCCGCACCCCAATCGCTCACAAAAGTCCGTGCCCGAATGGGCGTCGACACGGTCTACCGCGGCTTGCCGAACCAGCGGTTCAGCGCCGACGACAGCGCCTCGCCCTCGGCGTCCGGCTCCACCCAGGCGGCGTAGCCGTCGGGGCGGACCAGCACGGCGGTGACGCCGGCCAGCGGGCTGGCGGGTGACAGCTCGTGCGGCAGGGCGGTGACGATGTCGATCCGGTCCGACCAGGGAGCCGCGACGGCGCGCAGGTCGGGGTGGTCGGTGAAGTCCAGCAGGACGCCGCGGCCGGAGTGCAGCAGCTCGGTCGTCGTGGTCTTGCCGCCGGTGCCGACCAGGTCCTGCTTGGGGACGCGGTTGCCGAGCAGTGGGTGCGTGCCGGAGCCGGCGTCGTAGTGGACCTCGAAGCCGGTGACCATGCCGATGAGGTGGCGGGCCGCCTCGGAGTACTCCAGCAGCTCCTTGAAGACGTTGCGCAGCGGCTCGATCTCGGATCCACCGAGGTAGAGCATGCCCTGCGCGCGGGTCGTCATCAGCAGTCGCTGCCCGACCGGGTGCCGCTCGGCGTGATAGGTGTCCAGCAGTTCGGGCGGGGCCCAACCGCGCACGGTGGCGGCGAGCTTCCAGCCCAGGTTGAAGGAGTCCTGCACGCTGACGCTGAGGCCCTGGCCGCCGGCCGGGAGGTGGGTGTGGGCGGCGTCGCCGACGATCAGCACGTTGCCCTTGCGGTACTCGGTGACCTGGTGCGTCGCGTCGCCGAACGAGCTGACCCAGGACGCCGTGCCGTGGGCTATGGACTGGCCGGACAGGCGCTCCCAGCAGGCCGCGACCTCATCGTAGGTGGGCGGGCCGGTGCGCTCGCGGGGGCCGTTGCCGCGCTCGGCGGCGATGATGCGCTCGACGCCCTCGCCCAGCGGGGCGTTCATGATCATGCCGCCGGGCACCTTCTCGCCGATGTGGCGGGCGGGCAGGTCCAGCCCGGCCACGTCCGCCAGGTACATCTCGATAGTCGAGGGGGTGCCGGGGAAGTCGAAGCCGATCAGCTTGCGGACCGTGCTGCGCCCGCCGTCGCAGGCCACCACGTACCGGCCGCGCAGCGTCTGCCGGCCCTCGGGCGTCTCGGCCTCGACATCGACGCCCGCGCCGTCGTCGGTCACGCCGACGACCTCCCAGCCGCGCCGGATGTCCGCGCCGAGGTCCGTCGCCCAGGCGATCAGGACTTCCTCGGTCTTGGCCTGGGGAATACCGCGTGCGCCGAAGTGGGCGCCTTCGAGCTGGGTGTAGTCCACGAGGATGCCGCCGAAGTGCCCGATGGGGGCCATCTCCAGGTTCTCCCCGAATCCGGGGAGCAGGCCGCGCTGGTCGAACAATTCGACCGCGCGGGCCGTGAAGCCGAGACCGCGGGATTCTCCCGAGGGCTTCTCCAGCTTGTCGAGAACGATGACCTCGACGCCGCCCAGCCGCAATTCGGCAGCCAGCACGAGCCCGGAAGGCCCGGCGCCCACGACGATGACCGGAACGTCCATGCTTCTCTCCTTGACCTGGGTAAACAGTTCGTGAGCGCCCACGGGAAAATGGCATAAAAATAGCTCTGACCGCCGGAAAAGGGCGTGACAGAGCCAGTCAGGAAGGACGTGAAGGGGGGAATCGGAAGCCTCTCGGGAGAGGCGGGCGGTCATCGGCTGGATTTGGGCACAGCTCGACCGCTGGGAAAAGCGTGACACGTCTTCGCGGCTCGTGTCAACAGGCGATCGGGCAACGGAGTCCCCTGTCGGGAAATCCGTGGAAAACCCTGCTGAGATGCCGCGGAACACCATTCCGTGGAACGCGGGAATCCGCTTTGAAACATCCGGACGGCCCCGTGCCGCGTGTTTTTCGACACGGCACCGCCTTCAGCGGGCGCCGCCTTCGGCACGCACAGCCTTCGGCACGGCACGGCACGGCACGGCCGTCGGCGGGGCCCGCCCGCGCTCCGCGCGTAGACGATCGCGTGTGCGGGCCCCCATGGAGCCGCGCGCACCCCGGGAGGGGGCGCGTGACCGCGCCGGGGCCACCCGGCGCGGTTCACCCGGCGCGCGTCACTCGGCGGGAGCCAGCGCGTCGAGGGTCGCGGCGAACTGCCGCGTGTCGTACGTGGTGTGGGTGCCGGCTCCGGGAACGATCCGCCGGCACAGGCCGGCCAGCACCTTGCCCGGTCCGACTTCGATGAACCGTCCGACGCCGTCCGCCGCCATCCGGCTCACCACCCCGGTCCACCGGACGCGGCCGGCGAGTTGACGGGTGAGCACCTCCCGGGCGCCCGCGGCGCTCGTGACGGGCTCGGCGGTCACCGAGGAGATCATCTCGACGACCGGCTCCCGGAACTCCACCTCCGCGAGGGCGGCGGCGAACCGCTCCTCGATCCCGCTCATCAGCGAGCAGTGGAAGGGGGCGCCAACCTCCAGCGGCACCGCGCGGCGGGCGCCGGCGTCCTTGGCGGCCGTCATGACCGACCGGACGGCGTCGACCTGCCCGGAGACGACGGTCTGGCCGGGCTCGTTGTCGTTGGCGATCTCGACCACCTGACCGGTCACGTCGGCGGCCTGGACGCACATCTTCTCGACGTCCTCCAGGGTCAGGCCGACGATGGCGGCCATCGCGCCGGGCACGCGCTCGTTGACCCCGGCCATCAGCTGACCGCGCAGCCGGACCAGGCGGAGCGCGTCCGTCCATGCCAGGACCCCGGCCGCGACCAGCGCGGTGTACTCGCCGAGACTGTGCCCGGCGACGACATCGGGGGCCAGGCCGCGTTCGCGCAGTGAGTCGAGCACGCACAGGCTGGTGAGGAAGACGGCGGGCTGGGTGATCGAGGTGTCCTTCAGGGCCTCCGCCGGGCCCTCCCAGCAGAGCTGGGACATGGGGAGGCCGAGGATCTCCTCGGCCGGGCGGTAGTAGGTTCCGACCAGCTCCGGGCGCTCTTGGGCGAGGTCGTGACCCATGCCCACACGCTGGGACCCCTGGCCGGGGAAGACGAAGCCGATTCTGTCCATGCGCCTTAAGGATCCTTCCGGCCTTCGCGCTGTCAGGTACACCGCCGCGTCGCTGACGTCGGCCGATTCGGTTTCAGAAGTGCCGCCAACGTCGCGCGAGCGGGACAGCACTGGGAATTAATGTGACCTGGAACACATTGACGCTCGTCGCCATGCGCCGGGACCGCGCCGTCTCAGTGGCATCCGGGGCGAAAGCGCTGGACATGCCCGGTATCCGCGCCTGCGCGCCGGACACTTCCGGACATGAAGAAGGGCGGCCACCCGATTCGTAGGTCACATCTTTCGAAACCGAATCGAGGCATAAGTCTGCCGCCCAAAACATCGTGACAGCTTCACGCAGTCTATGTCAACCGCGCTCCTCCTCCACAGCATTTACGCAGTTCATAGCTACATGCCGCTGGGCAGTTAGCTCCCGTACGCATGGGCCTGGGACCCTACGCGGGATCGGAGCACAGGTCAGGGAACAGCGACTTTCGCATGAGCGAAGAACCCAGGAGCAAACACTCTTGCTCTGACCTAATGTCAGAACATGATTACGTGCGCCGCGGCGCGGCGGCCACGCAACCGCGAATGGAATCTGGAATTCCGTTATTCCCCCACGGAAACGGACAAGCAACCCACACGGGATGGAAGGGGCGCGAGCGGACACATGAACACTCTGACACCATCCTTCCCCGATCTCCCCGAGAGGCCGGTCAGGTATGGACGGGCGGCGGGGTTTGTGAGTAGCCTTCCACTTCAAAACCTGGACATCGCCATACAGGGCCAGGCCATGACTCGGGAGCGGGGGTTCCGGATCATTATGACACCGATTTAACGCGGTAGAAACAGAAAGATCATGTTCGCCCAGGCGTTGAGGTTCGGCCGATTCTGCGGTGACCAGTGACGAGAACCGCGAAAAGCAGCCGATAACGGGCATGTAACGGCCAGGTGTCCCGCACAAGAACACATGGCGTCTTTCGGCATGCCCTGACGCAGGCACAAACTTCAGGTCATCACGAGTGACCGTTTATCCCGCGATGCGACAACCACTTTCCGCCATGATTGACCATCAGGTGAGGAAATGAACACTTCGCTGTGTTTGGGAAACAACTGCGGCAGCCGTCCGCAGGTACCATCACCCCATCGGACCGCGGGCTCGGGCCCGCGGCTGTGCGCCACCTGCCGCCACGCCCTGCGAGCCGATCTGCTGGAACTGCCGCAGATCTACGAGGACTGCGAGTCGGCGCTGCTGCCCCGCCGTAATCCCGCACTTCAAAGGGTCAGCGGCAGTCGGCAGTCCACCGGCATCCTGCTCGACGAGGAAGTGATCACCACCCGCTCGGGAATCATCGGATTCCTCGCCTCCTGGTCGGCCCTGGTCGCCGACGAGCGATCGGTCGCCAAGCCGGCCCGAAGACATCCGGCCGAACTCGCGACCTTCCTCGTCCGTCACCTGAGCTGGCTGGTCGACCATCCGGCCGTAGCGGACTTCGTCGAGGAAATCGCGCGCATCACCAGCCACGCCCAGCGTTCCGCGTACACCCAGCCGGGGCTCCGTATCGAGCTCGGTCAATGCATACATCCGGGCTGTACCGCACCGATGGGCCCGACCGCTTCCGGCCGGGAAGGTAAGCGCATACGGGAGGTGCGCTGTACCGCAGGCCACACCTGGGCACCACATCAGTGGCTCCACCTGTCCCGGCAGATTCAGCAGTCGAGACACGGAAGGACCACAAACCGTTCACATCAGGCCGAGGGCGCCGCATGAGCGAGGGACCGAGAAACGGCGCGAGACTCGTTCCGACGGAGCTCGCGGCACTCGCCGCCGGTGTTTCCCAGGCCACCATTCGCAAGTGGGCCAGCCGAGGAAAGATCACACGTTACGGCAGCCCCAACAGAGCCCAATACGACCTCGACGAGCTGATGGAACTCCTCGCCGCCTCGTCCGATCCACGCCCATCCCGAGAATAAACCTCCATTGCACAGTGCAATCGCTCTGACGTAGTGCCCTGCCTGTCATCCACGAACGGGAGGGCGGGGGATTCCCCCTTTCACGCGGATGACAGGCAGGGTGAGCACGACCGCCGCCCGGCGGCTGCCGCCCCGAGCTGACTACGCTGCCCGCGCGGTCACCCGGACGGTCCGGCGGAACGGACCATGACGGCGCGTCGGCGGCGACGAGGGGCGCCGCTGCGTGGCGGGGTCGTGCCGCTTGAGAGCCCCGGTTCGTCCGGGGCGGACGGCCCGGCCGTGACCGCCCGGTAGCGCGGTCTGCGGCCGAGAATGTCGGCGATCTCGGTGTGGCGGATGCCGAACGTCTGGTGCAGGACGACCATGGCGCGCTCCAGCGGGCTGAGGCCCCCGGCGCCGTCTCCCCCGCCGCTCGCGCTCTGCCGGGCCAGCGTCCGGTTGACCGCGATCCGCACCAGGTAGGCCCAGGGATCGTCGATCTCGTCGGTCATCCGGTGGCTGGTCCGCAGCCAGGACGACGAGGTCTCGCGGAGGACGTCCTCCGCGTCGGCGGTGTTCCCCAGCAGCGCGTGGACGATGAAGAACAGCAGGTCCCGGTGGTCGGCGAACACCCGGGTCGCGGCGTCGTCCGGAACACCCGCGAGGCTCTTCGCCGAACCGTCGATCATGGTGGACCTCCTGTATGCGCGTTCCCCCTTTAGAGGGACGGCGCCCCTCGGAGTGTGACATTCAGCCTGGAAAGTGTGGCCCGCGTCTCATTTCTCAGGACCCGGGGCAGGAGCTGCGGTACTCGGAGATGATGCTGCTGGACGCCGGGGGCGGGCAGAGGAACTGCTCGTAGCGGGTGTCGTTGTCGACGTACCGCTTCAGCCAGGACAGGACATACCGGCCGATGGTGGGGTTGGCCGAGTTGGTCACGAAGTGGCTCCCGGACTCCATCTCCAGGTAGGCCCGCTCCGGCGCGTTGCGCAGGCTCTCGTAGAACGGCTCGGAGTGCGAGTTCACCGGCGCCACGAAGTCGTTCTCGCCACCCACGATCAGGGTCGGGACGCGCACCGAGAACCAGTCCTGGCTGGGGTCCCAGGGGGTGAGGGGGATGGCCGCCTGGATCTCGGGGCGCGCGGCGGCGGCCCGCAGCGAGCCGCCGCCGCCCATCGAGTGCCCGGCGACGGCGAGACGGGTCTTGTCGATGCGGTTGACGACCGCGCTGGAGGTGGTCAGGTAGTCCAGCGCGGCGAGGAGCTGCTGGCCGCGGGCGTCGGGGAAGTCCAGGAGGGCGTTGTTGTTGTCGATGGTGAAGACGACGAAGCCGTTGGAGGCGAGCTTCGGTCCGAGCCAGGAGATCGACGACTGGTTCTCCGTCCAGCCCGGCGAGATGGCGATGGCGCCGAACGTGCCCTGGCTGGTGTCGGTCGGGTAGTAAATCGTGCCGCCTCCGAAGCCGTTGCCGGCGGGCACGCTCGTCTGCTGGATGGCGAACGGGCCGGTGGCGGCCTCCACGCTCTGCGCGGTGGGGTTCGGCCCGCGCCGGTACTCCTGCTCGGCCGCGGCCTGGGTGCCGGACCCGGCGGCGGGCGTGGCCGTGGCGGTGACGTCCGCGACGCCGACGGCGCCGAGGGCGAGACCACCGGCGACTACCGAGGTCAGGGCGAGCTTCAGCCGCGTCCTCTGGACGCGGGTCGTGCGGGGTGTGGGGCGGGGTCGCATCAGGACGGCACTCCTTCTGGGCGGGGTTTTCTCACTCGCCGGGTTCGGAGTGTGTCGGGCGGACGGCATGCCCGGGAAGAGGCGCGGGCGTTATTCATGCTGGGGGCATGCGCGGCGCGGGCCGTTCTGTCAGGCATGTGACAATTACCGGTTCCGCGCCGCGCGCCCGCCCGCCCGTTCAGCGCACGCGGATGACGACCTTGCCCAGCGCCCGGCGCTCGTCCAGCTCGGCCAGCGCCTCGGCGGTGTCGGCCAGTTCGTAAGGGGCGCCGAGCAGCGGGTCGAGGTGGCCGGCCTCCAGGTGCGGCAGCAGCTCGGTCCACTGCTCACGCAGGTACTCGGGCCGGGGCAGCCAGAAGCCTCCCCAACCGACGCCCACGACCTCGATGTTGTTCAGCAGCAGCCGGTTGACCTTCACGGTGGGGATCTCGCCGCCGGTGAAGCCGATCACCAACAGGCGGCCCTCGGGCGCGAGGCTGCGCAGCGAGTCGGTGAAGCGGTCGCCGCCGACCGGGTCGACCACCAGGTCGACGCCCCGGCCGCCGGTCAGCTCGGCGACGGACTGCCGGAAGCCGTCGACCGGCACCACGTCGTGTGCCCCGGCCCGGCGGGCGACCTGGCCCTTGGCCTCGCTGGAGACCACCGCGACCACCCGGGCGCCCAGGGCACAGGCGTACTGGATGGCGGCGGTGCCGATGCCGCCGGCCGCCCCGTGCACCAGGACGGTCTCGTCCGCGCGCAGCCGGCCGCGCCGGGAGAGGGCGAAGTGCACGGTCAGGTAGTTCATCGGGAGGGCGGCGCCGGCCTCGAAGGACAGGCGCTCGGGCAGCGGGAAGACCAGCCGGGCGTCCACGGCGACCCGCTCGGCGAAGCCGCCGAACGCGGGGAAGGCCGCGACGCGGTCGCCCGGCGCGAACCCCGAGCCCTCCGGCGCGGAGCGCACCACGCCGGCCACCTCGGAGCCGGGCACGAAGGGCGGCTCCGGCTTGATCTGGTACATGCCCCGGGTCAGCAGCACGTCCGGGAAGGCGACTCCGGCGGCGTGGACGTCGATGAGCACCTGGTCGGCGCCGGGCTCCGGCTCCGCCAGATCCACGATCCGCACGGCCTTGGGCCCGTCGAGCTGGGTCACGTGTACGGCCCGCATGGTGATGTCTCTCTTTCTCGCGGTGTGCGGTCTGCGGTGTGCGCGGTGTGCGCGGTGTCGCGCGGCTAGCGGTAGGTGAGCAGCTCGCGGCCTCGGCCGGCGAAGTGCGCGTGGTCGTTGAAGGCCACCAGGCTGGTGCCGGATCTGCCCACGGCGAGGGTGGTGATCGCCGCGTTGACCGCGACCCGGTGCAGGGCCACGACTCCGGCCGGCGGCAGGCCGAGAAGCCAGCCGCACAGCGCCGCGACCACTCCGGCGGAGGTGATGACGACGGCGTCCCGGCGCCCGGCGGTCAGCGACCCGGCGAGCTCCTCCAGCGCCGCGATCGCGCCGCCGGAGAACGCGGGCCAGCCGTCCCGGTCCGGGTCCTGGATCCAGGCCAGCAGCGCCAGGTCGAGGACGTCCTGGACCCCGGCCGATCCGATGGGCTCCTCCGGCACGGCGTAACGTTCCAGCACGGTCAGGAAGTCGTACTCGTCCCAGCGGGCGTCGATCTGCGGCTCCATCAGGAAGCCGCCGCTGCCCACGACGATCCCGGCCGTGTCGAGCTGCCTGGTGAGCGTGCCGCAGACGATGAGCGGGCGGCGTGGCTCGCGCCGGGCCAGCTCCTGGCCGGCTATCGCCGCCTGACGCCGGCCGAGGTCGGACAGCTCGTCGTAGGCGGGGCCGCCGAAGGACGCCTGGCCGTGGCGGAGGAGGTGGATGACGGGCATGGGGTGTTTTCTTCAGCCTCTCAGCGGCCGGCCCGGCGGATGGTGGCGCGGCAGCGCCCGTGGAGGTGGTGCACGAAGATCCACAGGTTCTTGAAGGCCGGGTTGCGGGTTTGTTTGTGGTGGTAGCGGTAGTAGATCTGCTGGGCGATGGCGGCGAGCCGGAAGAGGCCGAAGACCTCGTAGAACGGCCAGTTGTCGGTGGCCAGCCCCATCCGGTCGCCATACCGGTCGACGATCTCGGCGCGGGTGAGCATTCCGGGGAGGTCGCTGGGCTGGCGGCGGGTGCGGCGGGCGAGCAGCCCGTCGCCGGGCTCCACCCAGTACGCCAGCGCGCCGCCGAGGTCCATCAGCGGGTCGCCGAGGGTGGCCATCTCCCAGTCCAGGACCCCCCGGACGCGCAGGTCGTCCCCGGCCAGCACGATGTTGTCGAGCCGCCAGTCGTTGTGGATGACACGGGTGGCGACGTCGTCCGGCCGGTGCTCGGCGAGCCAGGCGGTCACGCGCGTGAAGCGGGGCACGTTCCGGGTGCGGGCCTGCTCGTAGCGCCGGGTCCAGCCCTCGACCTGGCGGCGCACGTACCCCGCGCCCTTGCCGAGGTCGGCCAGGCCGGCGGCGACCGGGTCGATGCCGTGCAGTTCGGTGAGGGTGTCGACATAGGTCTCCGACAGCGCCCTGGCGCGGGCCGGGCCGAGGGACAGCCCGCGAGGCGGGTCGCGGCGCAGGATGAGGCCGGGGACCCGGTCCATGACGTAGAAGTCGCCGCCGATGACGTCGGGGTCCTGGCACAGGACGCGGACCGTCGGCACATAGCCGAACGCCGGCTTGAGCTGGCGCTGCACCCGGTACTCGCGGGCCATGTCGTGGGCCGAGGACGCCTTCCGGCCGGCCGGCGGGCGGCGCAGGATCAGATCCGTGCCGGGATAGCGGAGCAGATAGGTGAGGTTGGAGGCGCCGCCGGAGAACTGGGTGACCGCGGGGGCACCGGCCAGCCCCGCCAGCCGCTCCTTCAGCCAGGCGTCGAGGCGGGGGACATCGAAGGCGTCCTCGTCGCGGACCTTCCCGGCGGCGGACCCGCCGCCGGTCATCGTCCACTCCCGGCGACCGGGCGCTCGCTGGCCTCAACCATGGCGCGGACCCCTTTCTCGGCGGACACCGACGGTGGTGTCCCGCCGACGCGGCGGCTGTTCATCCCGGAGGCTATGCAACGGGAGTGGCCGGTGGAACCCCGTCCCGGGATTCCGGGCGCCCCGGCGGGGATGTCATGCACCGGCTCGGGGGCACGCCCCGGGGGCGGCGATGCCGGGGGCCGACCGATCGCCGGTCGGCTCACGCGCGGTCCCGGTGGGCCGCGAGCTCGATTCTGGCGACCACGCCGAGGTGCACCTCGTCGGGGCCGTCGGCCAGGCGCAGCGCTCGGGCGTTGGCGAGGGCGGCGGCCAGCGGGAAGTCGTCGGAGAGCCCGGCGCCGCCGTGGAGCTGGATCGCCATGTCGATCACCTCGTAGGCCATGACCGGCACCGCGGCCTTGACCTGGGACAGCTCGCTGATCGCGCCGAGCGGGCCGGAGGTCTCCAGCAGCCAGGCGGTGTGCAGAACCTGGAGCCGGGCCTGGTTGATGGCGATGCGGGCCTTGGCGATGCGCTCACGGTTGCCGCCGAGGTTGGCCAGGGGCTTGCCGAAGGCGGTGCGCTCGGTGGCGCGGCGGCAGGCCAGCTGAAGGGCACGCTCGGCGAGGCCGATCAGGCGCATGCAGTGGTGGATGCGGCCGGGGCCAAGGCGGCCCTGCGCGATCTCGAAGCCGCGGCCGGGGCCGGCGATGATGGCGGCGCGGGGCAGCCGGACGTCGGTGAACGAGACCTCGCCGTGGCCGTAGGGCTCGTCGTAGTGGCCGAACACGGGCAGCATCCGCTCGACCCGCACGCCCGGGGTGTTTTTGGGGACCAGGACCATGGAGTGCCGGTGGTGGCGGTGGGCCTCGGGGTCGGTGAGACCCATGAAGATGACGAACTCGCAGTCGGGGTGCCCGATGCCGGTGGACCACCACTTGCGGCCGTTGAGCACCACGTCGTCGCCGTCCAGAAGGGCGGTGGCCTGCATATTGGTGGCGTCGGAGGAGGCGACGGCGGGCTCGGTCATGCAGAACGCGGAACGGATCTCACCGGCGAGCAGCGGCTCCAGCCACCGCTCGCGCTGCTCGTCGCTGCCGTAGAGGTGGAGCACCTCGGCGTTGCCGGTGTCGGGGGCGTTGCAGTTGAAGATCTCGGGGGCGATGGTCGAGCGGCCCATCAGCTCGGCGAGCGGGGCGTACTCGGTCATGGTGAGGCCGGGGCCGTACCGCTCGTCGGGCAGGAAGAGGTTCCACAGGCCGGCGGCGCGGGCCTTGGCCTTCAGCTCGCCGATCAGCGGGGGGACCGTCCAGCGGTCGGGCTGCCGGAACAGCTCGGTGTAGTACTCACGCTCGCGCGGCAGGATCTCGGTCTCGATGAAGTCGCCGACCGACTCGATGTATTCACGCGCCCGGGCGGAGTGTGCGAAATCCATGACCGAACCCCTCGCTATTGACCATTGCTCGATAGGGAGGCTAGTGCCCTGCTGACCATTGCTCAATAGTGGCTCCGGCCGGAGTCCGGGCACGGATCGGCGCGCGGCGGGGCAGGGCGTCGCAGGTCAGGGCGTCGCAGGTCAGGGCGTCGCGGGTCAGGGCGTCGGGTCAGTGGGGGCGAGGGAGGAGAGAATCCGGCCCAGGCTGCGGACGAGGAGATCGGTGAGCTCCTCGGTGCCCAGGACGTCCACGGGCGTCTCGATGGCCATCTCCTCGACCATGGCCAGCCAGCCCCGGACGGCGAACCGCACGCGCGGCGGCGCGGCCGGCTCCCCCATCGCCGCCAGCACCCGGTCGGTCAGCTCGGCGCGGACGCCGCCGAACGCCTCCAGCACCTGGTCGTCGCCGCCCGCCCCGGCGCGGGCCAGGGCCACGTAGTTGTCATGCCGGCGGCGCACGAAGCTGACGAACCCGTCGACCATGCCGCGCAGCCGCTCGGTCGGGTCGTCGCTCTCGGGAGCGGTCGCGTGCTTGAGCAGCCGCCGCCCCGCCGCCCGCGCCACGGCGACGTAGTAGTCCCGCTTGGTCGGGAAGTAGTGGAAGAGGAGGCCGCGTGAGATGCCCGCCTCAGCGGCCACCTCGTCGATCGACAACTCGTGGATGGGCCGGGTCGCCAGCAGCCGCAGACCGATGCCGATGAGCTGTCGCCGGCGCTCGTCGGCGGTGCGGCGCACACGGGGGCGGGCCGACTCGGTGGTCATACCGTCAACCCTAACTTGTTGAGCATTGCTCGACTGCCGGACCGATGGGGCATACGATGCCGCACCGGGTACACCGACGTATCGGGACTCAGGAGGGACCCGCTCGTGGACACCATGCTCGCCGGCCGCCTGCACCTGATGACCAGGCGATTCGCCGTGGAGGAGGTGCCGGTGCCCGTCCCCGGGCCCGGGGACGTGCTGATCGAGGTCAAGGCCGCGGGGGTATGCCTGTCCGACGTCCACCTCATCGATGGCACACTGCGCCCGATGTTCAACCCGGGTGACGCCGTCACCCTCGGGCACGAGGTCGCGGGCGTCGTCCACACACCGGGCCCCGGGGTCGCCGAGGAATGGAACCCGGGCACGCGGGTGGTCCTCGTCGCGGGGCAGAGCTGCGGCGAGTGCGTCAACTGCCGCCGCCGGCGCGCCCCCTGTCCGCGCACCCTGACCCGGGGCGTGGACTACGACGGCGGCTGGGCCCAATACGCGCTGGCCCGCGAGGACACGCTGCTGCGCATCCCCGACGCCCTGCCGTTCGACCAGGCGGCGATCATCCCCGACGCCGTCTCGACGCCCTACGCCGCCGTGGTGGCGACCGGCGGGGTCCGACCCGCGCAGTCCGTCGGCGTCTGGGGCGCGGGCGGCCTCGGCGCGCACGGGGTGCGCACGGCCCGACTGGCCGGGGCCGCGCCCGTGATCGCCGTCGACCCGCTGCCCGGCGCCCGCGAACGCGCCCTCGCGTTCGGCGCCGACCTGGCCCTCGACCCGACGGCGCCGGACTTCGCCGACGAGCTGCGCCGGGCCACCCAAGGCGCGGGCCTGGATGTCGCGTTCGACTTCGCCGGCGTCCCGGCCGTGCGCGAGCAGGCCGCCCGCGCCCTGGCCACCGGGGGTGTGCTGGTCCTGGTGGGGCTCACGCCGCAGGCGCTGTCCATCGCCAACGGCACCCTGTTCAGCTACCGGGGCAACCAGGTGCGCGGCCACTACGGATCGGACCCGCAGCACGTCGAGCAGCTCGTCCGCCTCGCGTCGACCGGGCGGCTCGACCTGGGTCCCTCGGTGAGCGGCCACCTCCCGCTGGCCGACGCGGCCGAGGCGGTGTCCCGCCTGGAGCACAAGACCGGCGACCCGGTCCGCCTGATCCTGGTCCCCTGACCGGCCGGGCCGGGCCAGGCCGAGCCGACCCGGATCGGCCGTGCGGCGGGCGGAATGTGGCGCGGACCGCATTTTCCATAGAACTCCCGAACGGGGGTAGCTGGCCGACATGGGCTGGAATGAACTCGTGAACCAGGTAAGGCAGTACGGGCAGTACGAGTCCGGATCGGAGGCCGAGCGGGTCACCCGCACCGTCCTGTCCGAACTGGGCTGCCATCTGACGGGCGACGAGCGGGCCGATCTGGCCCGCTCGCTGCCCACCGAGGCAGCGGCACGGCTGGTCGGCGGTGCACCGGCCGAACGCCCGCTGACCGCCGCCGCGTTCGTCCGCGACGTGGCCGCGCGGATGGACGGCGCCACCGAGGCCACCGCCCGATGGGACGTCAGCTCGGTGCTGTGCGTGGTCGCGGAGACCGCCGACACCGAGCTGGTGAACCGGGTGATCGGCGCGCTTCCGCCGGGCTACGCCCTGCTGTTCGGCCGGGCGGAGCTGGCGCGCGCCGCCTGACGCTCCGCTCTCCGGCGGGGCGCTTCCCGGGATCTCATCGCGCGGGCTCCTGGGAGGCGCAGGGCGGATAGAACTGCACGCTGCTCACCGGGTCCGTGTCAAACCCCGTGTTCCGCTCGACGCGGCCGATCTCGGTGTCGCAGCGGGTGTCGCCGTACAGCGCGGCGGTGAACACCGTGCCGTTGAAGCCGCTCATCACCGGCTCGTCGGAATCCCCCAACTCATAGCAGCGGTAGGGCTCGACGCCGTCGAGGGCGCCCTCGTTCCCCCCTACCGTGTGGTACGTGAACGTCCCGGTGCCGGCCCGCGCCATGGCGGCCGGCCCGGCGATCGCGATGAGTGAGGCCGCGAGGGCGACCCCCATGACGTGTCGGAATAGCATCCTGCCCCTCCCGGCGAAACCGATGAAACACCCTTCCGCCGCTACTCTACGTGACATTCCACGCGCGCAGCGTCCCCTGAACGAGTGACACTCCCCCGCCTCCGGCGCAGCCTCGCGTGGGTGTGCGAACCACCGGCGGACGCGCTCACCCCGGACGACGCGATCCGGGCGATGCCGCTGCTGATGCCGCGCGTGGCCGCCCGGCTCAAGCGACGCATCGCCATCCCCGAGCCACCGCGTTCCTTCCACCTGGCGCCCCGGCACCTGTCGCTGCTGTCCTCCCTGTCGTTCGACGGTCCGATGCCGGTCGGCGACCTCGCCGCCCGGCGGGAGGTCGCCCCCACCACCGTGAGCCTGATGGTGAGCGACCTCAGCCGGCAGGGCGTGGCCGAACGGCATCCCGATCCCTCGGGCCGCAGGCGCACCCTCGTGTCCATCACGCGGGACCCGCTCACCCGGGCGGCGATCGATACCTGGCTCGCCAACGGGCGCGGACTCCTGGCGCCGCGCCTTCGAGCCGCTCTCCCCCGCCGAATGCGCCATGTCCATGCCGACGATGCGCGCCTACGCGGCCGCAGCGGCCGACGGCGGCGGGGCCGACGGCCGCTGACGCGCCCGCGCGAAGCCGGGACGGAGCGCGGCGGGGCGGGGCGGGGCGAGGCGGGCCAGCCCAAGGCCGGTCCAGGGACCGGTCGCGCCAGACCGGTCAAGGAACCCGTCGCGCCAGACCGGTCAAGGAACCCGTCGCGCCGCCGGTCAGCCGAGGACGCCCGCCAGCGCGGCCAACGCCCACTCCAGCTCTTCGTGGGTGATGGTCAGCGGCGGCGCCAGCCGGATGGTCGAGCCGTGGGTGTCCTTGACCAGCACGCCCTCCCGCATCAGCCGTTCGCTGACCTCGCGTCCCGTACCGAGGGACGGGTCCACGTCGACGCCCGCCCACAGCCCCCGGCAGCGGTAGCCGACGACGCCCTTGCCGACCAGGGCGGCGAGCCCCGCGTCCAGCAGCCGGCCCAGCTCGGCGGCCCGCCGCTGGAACTCGCCGGTGCGCAGCAGATCCACGACGGCCGAGCCGACGGCGGCGGCCAGCGGGTTCCCGCCGAACGTCGAGCCGTGCTCGCCGGGCCGCAGGACACCGAGGACGTCACGGCGCGCGACGACCGCCGACACCGGAACGATGCCGCCACCGAGCGCCTTGCCGAGCAGCAGCACGTCCGGCAGGACCGACTCGTGGTCGACGGCGAGCGTGGTGCCGGTCCGCCCGAGACCGGACTGGATCTCGTCGGCGACGAAGAGCGTGCCGGTGCGCCGGGTCAGCTCCCGCACCCCGGCCAGGTAGCCGTCGTCCGGGATGACGACGCCCGCCTCGCCCTGGATCGGCTCGATGAGCACGGCCGCCGTGGTCGCGTCGACGGCGGCTTCGAGCGCGGCGAGGTCGTTGTAGGGGACGACGCGGAAGCCGGGGGTGAACGGGCCGAAGCCGTCGCGTGCCACCGGGTCGCTGGAGAAGCCGACGATGGTGGTGGTCCGGCCGTGGAAGTTGTCGGCGGCCACCACGATGGTGGCCCGGTCGGGCGCGACGCCCTTGACCTCGTAGGCCCATTTGCGGGCCACCTTGATGCCGCTCTCGACGGCCTCCGCGCCGGTGTTCATCGGCAGCGTCATGTCCAGCCCGGTCAGCTCGGCCAGGCCCTCGGCGAAGCCGGCCAGCCGGTCGTTGTGGAAGGCCCGGGAAGTCAGCGTGAGCTGGTCGAGCTGGCGGTGCGCCGCCGCGACGAGGGCGGGGTGCCGGTGGCCGAAGTTGAGCGCCGAGTAGCCGGCCAGCATGTCGAGGTAGCGGTGTCCCTCGACGTCCTCCAGCCACACCCCCTCGGCGCGCGAGACGACGACGGGCAGCGGGTGGTAGTTGTGCGCGAGCGACGACTCCTCGGCGCGGATCAGCTCCGCCGAGGAACGGTGGGCGGCCGGGGAGGGGGAAGCGGGGGCGGCGGTGGGCACGGTGGTCATGGCCGGATCTCCTGGGTGCAGCACTTGATGCCCCCGCCGGCCTTGCGGAACTCCGAGAGGTCGACGGGAACGGGGACGTAACCACGGTGCGCGAGCCGACCGATCAGGGACCGCGCGCCCGGGTCGATGAAGACGTGGCGGCCGTCGCAGACCGCGTTGAGGCCGAATGCCAGGGCGTCGTCCTCGGTCGCGATCACCGCGTCCGGGAAGAGCCGCTCCAGGACCGCGCGGCTGCCCGGGGAGAACGCCCCGGGGTAGTAGGCGACGTTCCCGCCGCCGCGCTCGCCGTCTTCCAGGGAGAACAGCGCGGTGTCCAGGTGGTAGAAGCGCGGGTCGGTCAGGCGCAGGCCGATCGTCGGCACGCCGAAGAACTCCTGGACCTCCTGGTGCGCGGCGGGCGCGGTGCGGAAGCCGGTGCCGGCCAGGACGTACGGACCGACCGGCACGAGGTCGCCCTCGCCCTCGCACACCGCCTGCGGCTCGTGGACGTCGAAGCCCGCCGCCTTGAACCAGATCTCGTACGCCGCGCTCTCCGGCTGCCGCCGTGGCGCGTGGAACCGCGAGCCGAGGACCCGGCCGCCGAGCACGAGCGCGGCGTTCGCCGCGAAGACCATGTCGGGCAGGCCGGGGGTCGGCTCCACCGTCTCCACCGTGTGCCCGTGGTCGCGGTAGGCGGCGACGAGCGTGCGCCACTGGGTCAGCGCCCGCTCGGTGTCGACGGGGGTGCCCTCGCGCATCCAGGGGTTGATCGCGTACAGCACGTCGAAATGCCGGGGCTCGCAGGTCAGGTAGCGCCGGGGGCGCCGCGCGCGTGAGGGGGCCATGTGATCAACGGTAGGAACGCGCGGGGCGCCCGACAAGAAACCACGATTGCGTATGCGCGCAGCGGTGTTGCGTTGTTGGGCCGGTCAGCGGCTGATCGTTTCGTCCGGATGGGTGGGCGGGCTGGCGCCGGCCTCCGGGCTGCCCGCGATGAGGTGGGAGAGGACGATGAAGCTGATCGTCTTACGGATGAACGGCTCGGCGCGAATGCGTTCGAGCACCTCCTCGAAGTGCTCGATGTCGCTGGCCCGGATGTGGAGCAGGGCGTCGGCGCCGCCGGTCACGGTCATGGCGGCGGTGATCTCCGGATAGTCGCGGACGACCTCGGCCAGCCGCCGGGGCGGGGCGGCGCTGTCGCAGTACACCTCGACGTACGCCTCGGTGCGCCAACCGAGGGCGGTGGGGCTGACCATGGTGGTGAACCCGGTGATCACCCGCGCCTCCCGCATCCGGTCGACGCGCCGCTTGACGGCAGGGGCCGACAGGCCGATCTCGGCGCCGATCTCGGCGAAGCTGCTTCGGGCGTTCGCGATCAGCGCGGCGACGATCTTCCGGTCGAGATCGTCGAGCACCGTGGGATGGCTGGTCATGATCGGCGGCCCCTCGGTTGGTGATTTCTGCGGTGGCGAAGGCGGCGGGTGCCGCTGTCATTGTCGTCAACGACACCGGTACGGGGTGAGAGGCGGGCGCCCGTTCGTGCCGTCCGCCCCCCGGGTCGGGTGGGCGGCTGGAGAAGGCGAACCGGCCCCGCCGGGCGATGATGATGATCGCCTCCCGCGCTCACTCCGCTCCCGACCTCCCGTAGCCGGTCCCGGGGTTGCCCTGTCCTCTCCCCTCGGCCACCACCAATGACTCATCTGACGCGTCCCGCTCGGGTCGGGAGATGTGACCGCCCTCTGGGCTCATGACTGCGGACCGGGCACACGCCGCATACGGTGGGACCGGCCACCCGTCCCGCCACGGACGCACCACCCGTGCTGCCCCGCACCGCACGCACCAGACCACACCGCACCACACCGCACGCACTGAGGAGTTCGCAGATGAGCGACACCTACGACGTCATCGTCATCGGCGCGGGCCCGGTCGGCGAGAACGTCGCCGACCGGACCCGGGCCGCCGGCCTGACCACGGCCATCGTCGAGAGCGAGCTCGTGGGCGGCGAGTGTTCGTACTGGGCCTGCATCCCCAGCAAGGCGCTGCTGCGCCCGCCCGCCGCGCTCGCCGCCGCCCGCGCGGTGGCCGGCTCCCGCGAGGCGGTCGGCGGACGGCTCGACGCGGCGGCCGTGCTGGCCCGGCGCGACAGCTTCACCTCCAACTGGCGGGATGACAGCCAGGTTTCGTGGATCGAGTCGACCGGCGCCGATCTCTTCCGGGGCCACGGCCGCCTGGACGGGCCGCGCACCGTCACCGTCGAGGTCCCGGACGGCGGCGGCACGCGGCACCTCACCGCCCGGCACGCGGTGGCGGTGTGCACGGGCAGCGTCGCCGTCGTGCCCGACCTGCCTGGCGTCGCGCAGGCGCGGCCGTGGACCAGCAGGGAGGCCACGAGCGCCAAGAAGGTGCCGGGCCGGCTGGCCGTGGTGGGCGGCGGCGTGGTCGGCGCGGAGATGGCCGCCGCCTGGAGCGCGCTCGGCTCCGAGGTCACGCTCCTCATCCGGGGGGACCGGCCGTTGCCGAAGATGGAGCCGTTCGCGGGTGAGTTGGTGGCGGAGGGCCTGGCGTCGGCCGGTGTCGACATCCGCACCGGGGTGTCCGTCACCGAGGTGAGCCGGGCCGACTCCTCGGGCCCGGTGACCATTTCGCTCGACAACGGGGACCGGCTCGACGCGGACGAGATCCTGTTCGCCACCGGGCGGGCTCCGCGTACCGGCGATCTGGGCCTGGAGACGGTGGGGTTGGAGCCCGGCTCGTGGCTGGAGGTGGACGACGCGCTGCGGGTGCGGGGCGTCGCGGGCGACTGGCTCTACGCGGTGGGTGACGCCAACCACCGTTCGCTGATGACCCACCAGGGCAAGTACCAGGCGCGCATCGTGGGCGCGGTCATCGCCGCCCGCGCGCAGGGCGCCCCGGTGGACGGGACGCCGTGGGGCCCGCACGCGGCGACGGCCGACATCGCGGCCGTTCCGCAAGTGGTGTTCACCGAGCCGGAGGCCGCCTCGGTCGGCCTGACCGCCGAGGAGGCGGAACGGGCCGGCCGCCGCACGCGCGTGGTGGACTACGAGTTGGGCAACGTGTCCGGCGCCGCGCTGTACGCCGACGACTACAAGGGTCGCGCGCGCGTGATCGTGGACCTGGACCGGAACCACCTCATCGGCGCGACGTTCGTCGGCCCGCACACGGGCGAGCTGCTCCACGCGGCGACCATCGCGGTCACCGGCGAGGTCCCGATCGACCGCCTGTGGCACGCGGTCCCGTCGTTCCCGACGATGAGCGAGATCTGGCTGCGGCTGCTGGAGACCCTCCGGGGCTGAGAGCCGACGCGGGCAGCGGGACCGGACGGGCCGGTCCCGCTGCTCGCTCGGTCCCGTCATGTCCCAAGTCCCCAGGTCCCCAAGCCCCCTCAACCCAGCGGCTCCGCGTTGTGCGCCGCCGCCAACGTGTCGATGCGCGCGGCGAGAGGGAAGCCGGCATCCCGGCGCCGCCAACCGAGCGTGACCAAGCCCCCAACGCGGGTAGCCTCGCAGCGACTTCCGACGGGACAGAAAGGACGGACAGATGGCCGAGCACATCACCGTGCTCACGACGACGGACAGCAGAGAAGGCGCCGAGCAGCTCGCCAAATCCGCGGTGGAGGCCAGACTCGCCGCGTGCGCGCAGATCGAGGGCCCGGTGACCAGCGTCTACTGGTGGGAGGGCTCGGTGCAGACCGACCAGGAGTGGCGGGTCCTCTACAAGACGCCGGCCGCCAAGTACGACGCGCTCGAAGCGCACATCAGGAACGTCCACGCCTACGAGACACCGGAGATCATCGCCACCGCGATCACCGGGGGCAGCGCGGCGTACCTCCAATGGCTGGAACAGGAGACCTCCTCCTGAGACAGCGAGCCAGAACCGGACGGGTGACGGTGCCGCGCTCCGTCACCCCGCGTCGGGCCGACCGACGAGAGAGGCATCGGCCGCGAGCGTGGCCAACTGAGCCCGCCGCGACGGCGATCGATCGGATCCCGCACGGACCCGGTGACCGGGCCAGGCTCACGACAGGACCGCGCACTCGATGGACGGTCGGGAGGGAGCGTTTCCGTGGCCGCCGCCGTCAGTTACCGCCGCCGTTGAAGACGCCCTCGCACACCTCGCTCAGGAAGCCGTCCCAGAACTCGTCGCCCATCTCGCACGTCACCTCAGGGCCCTGGCCCGTGCCGGGCAGGGACCGGCCGGGGGACGTCTGTTCCTCCTCCTCGGCCGGGGCGACCGACTCCGGGTCCGGCGGCGCCTGTTCCGACGCGGCGGGTTCCGTCGGCTCGGGGGCCAGGGCGTCCGTCAGGCTCTCCTCGGGCGAGGGCCCCGTCAGGTCCGAGCTGGGCTCCGGCGCGGTCGGGCCGTCGGTGGACAGCACCGGGCGGGAGTCCACGCCGTCCGGTGGCACGGTGTCGCCGAGGCCGCATCCGGCCGCGGCCAGAAGCGTGAGTGTCACGAGCCCCAACATCCTTGGTGAGGTCTTCACTTAGCCCTCCTCCGGCTCCTCCTGTCGAACACTCTTTCAGACCACCGCACGGCGCGTCTGCCTCGCCCCCGCCCATTGCGCACAGGAACACCAACGAACGACACGGCGTTCACCCTCGCGTTCGCACAACGGGACGACGAGAGGCCGAAACCATGCCGCGGGCTGTGGGGGTCCACGAGTACGGCGATGTCGACGTGCCGCGGGTCGAGGAGGTCGAACGGCCCGTCCCGGGACCGGGGCAGGTCCTGGTGCGGGTGCGGGCGTCGTCCCCGCGCACGCGGGGGTGTTCCCCTCACCCAGGAGGCCCTGGCCTGTCAGTGGCCCTTCAACATCCCCGGTGGCGGCCAGATACGCCTTGTCGCAGCGGCCAGTTGACGGTCACTCGCAGACGGCCGGTTACTTCCCCGCTTGGGAGAGTTCGTGATCACCTCAGTGGCATCACTCCCTTGCCGGTGGTGGCTTCGGCAAGGCGGAACGATTCGCCCTGGGTGACCACGACATGGGCGTGATGGAGGAGCCGGTCGACGGGACGCTCACCCCGCTCACGCAGCTGCACGTAGCGGGCCACCGTCTGGTGGTCGCAGCCAGCCAGCTCGGCTGCCGCCCGATAGCTGCCGGTGAGGTCGTACGCCTCCAGGATGTCCATGATCTCCTTGCCGCTCTTCACTGTGATGCACGGCCTCCGCGGTCCCGTCGCTCGTCCTTGCCCTACTCCTGACCCCGGAGGGTGGGCCGACCCACGAGGCCGTGCTCCCGTGACGTGCGCGAGAGCACGGCCCCGCTGGGCGCGGCCTGCTGGTGCTGGGTCTCAGGCAGGGACGTCGGTCAGGCGGCGCAGGGTGAACGGCTCGGCGAGGACCTCGTCCAGGACCTGGGCGACGTGCTTGAAGTGCGGCAGCGAGAAGTGGTGGTCCAGGGCCGCGCTGCTGACCCACTCCTCGACGATGACCATGCGGTCGGCGCGGTTCGGGTCGGCGAACGGCTGGTAACCGATGCAGCCCTCCTCGGCCAGGGACGGCGCGATCATCGCGTCCAGCGCGTCGCGCAGCCGCTGCTCCTGGCCCGGCTTGGCGGTGAAGCGGGCAATGATCGTGAGGGTGTTCGACATGGGATAACTCCTGGTCCGGTGCGATGAGTGACGTTGTTCGCCGGCGAACGAGGTCCATCCTGCGCACCCAGTCCCAGAGCACCCAGAGCTCCGCGCAACCCAGGGCCGCCCTGCCTGGGTCTGTCAGGACCAGGCAGACCCGTACGGCCATCACCGACACTGGGCGCATGGATCGTGCCCAGCAGCTCAGCGAGTTCCTCAAGACCCGACGCGCCCATCTGCGCCCCGAGGACGTCGGCGTGGGCAACTTCGGCGGCCAGCGGCGCGTGCCCGGCCTGCGCCGCGAGGAACTGGCCCTGCTGGCCGGGGTGAGCGTCGACTACTACACCCGCCTGGAACAGGGCCGGGCCCGCAACGCGTCCCCAGACATCCTGGACGCCGTCGCCGCCGCGCTCCGCCTCGACGGCGACGAGCGTGCCCACCTGCACAACCTCGCCAAACCCGCCAGTACCCGCAGGCGTCCCAGCCGCCCGCAGCAGGTAGGGCCCGAGATGCGCCAGGCCCTGCAGGCCCTCGCCACCATTCCCGCCTACATCATCGGCCGACGTCTGGACATCCTGGCCTGGAACAGCCTGGCCCGGACCCTGATCGCCGACTTCCCCGCGCTGCCCGCAGCCGAGCGGAACATGGCCCGCCTGGTCTTCCTCGACGACGCCTCCAAGGACCTCTACCCCGACTGGGAGAGCAAAGCCCGCGACACGGTCTCCAACCTCCGCCTGGATGCCGGCCGCCACCCCGACGACCCTCGGTTGGCCACCCTGGTCGGTGAACTCTCCCTGGGCAGCGCCGACTTCCGCCGCCTGTGGGCCGACCACAACGTGCGCGGCAAGACCCGCGGCCGCAAGCGGTTCAACCACCCCCAGCTCGGCGAGCTCGCCCTCGACTACGTCGCCATGCGAGCCCCCGACGACCCCGACATGACCATGATGATCTACAGCGCACCACCCGGATCTGAAGCCGCCATCACCCTCCAGCTCCTGGCCAGCCTCACCACACCATCCGTTCCCGGCACCGCTGATCTTCCGGCGGGAAGCACTCTCTGAACGGAGCTGCCCCATCAACGCGCCGCGAAGGCGCGACAGGTACCTCCTGTCGCGCCCTTGGCCTGCGCCCGTCCGGGCCGAGGGCAGGACACCCCAGGGGCTGAAGAGGAGTGCCGCACCGGGCGGGCGCAGGAGATCAGGACCCGGCCAGCGGCCGGGTGCCGAGCGGCTGGACGCGCGGGGGGCCGCCTGCCGGCCCGTGCCGGCCCGGGACACTCCGCGGGGGGATACAGCGCGGGGCACAGGCCGCAAGATCGAAGGCATGTCCGGACAGCTCGTCCTTCACCGCCCCGAGGACGCGAACCTTCGTCCAGTCGGACGCCCAGCTCCGCGTCGCACAGCGCGCACGCGAGCGCGCGGAGCTGGGAATCGTTCAGGTCGGTGAGCTTCGGTATCCAGACCTCGTCAACATCCGGAGCCTGGGCCGTGGTGGCGCTCATCGCGTCGCCCCCCAACGGTGACAGAGGTGGGCGCAGGGCTCCTCCACGACGCCCGTGTCGGGCGGCGTCGCGGCCACCTCACCCTTGGTGCACCGCTCGCACTCACCCGTCAGACACTCCAGCGACGTGAACGTCGACAGGACGCGCGGGTCCGGCTTCACCCCGGCCACGGTGGCGACGGCCCGGTGGAGCTGCCGGGGGCAGGTCCAGTAGTCCTCGGGGTCTGGTTCGATGGCCCACTGGAGAGTCGCGGTGTCCAGCGGCTCGGCCGGCGGCACGTCGATGTGCTCGCCGCGGCCGAGGACGCGGACCCCGGGCAGGTCCCACCCTTCGGCCGATCCGGGCTTCACGAGCCAGGCGACGAGATCCGCCTCCGGGTCCTGCATGCAGGCCCGGGAGGCGAGACCGAGGTGCCCCAGTGCCCGGATACCGTCGATGTAGGTGGTGATGACGGCGTCCCAGGCCAGGCCGCACGGGCGCGGCTGGGCGAGATGGCCGGAGGGAATCCACGCCGGGAACGGCGGGGACACTGCTCGTGCGGTCGACCGTTTCGCGTCCATGCCGTGAAGTTACTTCGGGTGACGGCATGGCTACATCGGCGCAGCGTATCCCTTGCGCTGCTCGTTCCCGAGCGTAGGAATACGGAACGTATCCCTTACGCCACCGAGAAGAACTCAGCCAGCTTTCTCTGTCGCTGTGTCAACCGTCGCCTCTTCCGCAGCACATCGCTGAAGACGTCGGCGGCCATCCGCTGGTGGCTCAGCCAGTCCGGCGACTCCTCGTAGAGCGCCGCCAGAATGCCCTCGGCCTCGTCGTCGTGCCGCAGCAACACATGCGCCCGCGCCACATCCAAGAGATGCCGGTGCTTCGTATTCGACGTGGAGGCCCCGGCCGCCGAGATCCGCTCCGACAACCCAAGTACCCGGTCCGGCCGTTCAGCGACCATATAGTTCTCGACCGCCTGATAAGCAGCAGACAGGTTGTTGAAGCGGCCGGACTTGTACCCCGCACCGCCGGACCCGTTGCCCAGCGCCGCACCAGCCGCGCGCGCCATCTGCACGAAGTCCTTGGCCTCGGACGGCTTGTTGTTCCGGGCCGCCGCCGCGCTTGCCTTCAACAACAGCCGTCCCCACACCCCCAACTCGTCCCGGGACGCACGCGAGAGCCTCGGCTCGATGTCGTCGGCCGTAGCAGCTGCAACCTGCTCGGCCTCGTCCAGGCGCGCCTCGCGGATCAGCGTCCACCCCTCCAGGTACACAGCCGCGCCGCCTCTCAAGGCGTCGCCTGCTGCCGCCGCGTCTCGCATCGACTCTCGGAGAGCCAGATGCGCCAGGTCGTAGGCCCGGAGCTGGGTGAGGTAGCGGCCAGCCATCTGGAGGGCGTCGGCGCGTAGCTTCAGTGCTTCGATGCGCTGGCTACCGCTGTCAAAGTGATCAACGGCGACATGTGTGGACTGGATGAGGGCAGGGAGTAGCTCGGCCACGGTGAGGTAGTCGTCCCGGTGGTACGCCTCGTCCAGCGCGGTCGCGGTGTGCTTCATCTGCTGGAGATCAGGTTCGGGTTCAACCGTGGCAGCAAGACGCAGCCGTCCGGAGGGAGTCACAGGCGGCGCGACGGCCTGCCGGAGGGCCATGAGGTCGAATCGGTCGTCGTCGGCGTGCGTGCGCCGACGGGGACCGCCTGTCTCGAAAAGCGTTGAGGTCGTGACCCGCAGGGCGCGGGCGAGCGCGTGGTAGGTCTCGATCCTTGCCGAGCCGCCACGTTCGAGCTTCTTGACTGTGGGAAGGCTGAGCCCGGCGCGTTCCGCGAGTTGTTCCTGAGTAAGGCCACGGATGAGGCGCATCTCGCGCAAACGATCTCCGGGCACGGTAGAGTCGGGCATGACAAACCCCGTCCTTTGCAGCTTGCTCGTCACTCGCCAGCATAGGACGGGGATTTCTTATGCGCGTCTGACCAACGAGAAAGGGCCCCCGCCCGTCAGCCCAGGTTCTCGTGGTCGTTGCAACACCCCATTTCCAAGGGTGCGATGGACTTCAAGATCCGGGAGAACCGGAGCAAGGCTCAGGGGCGCGAAGTCCTGGTCCGTGAGCGGGAGGAATACTTCCGGCTCATGGATCAGGGCCTGACCAGCCGGGCACCGGGCACCGGGCACCGGGCACCGGGCGGCGGGGCGACTCCGGCGGCCTGACGCACCGATCACCGGACGCGCCGGCGTCCGGGCGCCGACGCGGCCCGTGATCGCGTCGGCGGCCACGGCGCGGGTGGGTGGGTGGGTGGGCACGCTCTAGAGTCGGGGCATGGCTTCTGACGAGGGCAGTGTGCGGGTCGACGCGTGGATCTGGGCCGTGCGGCTGACCAAGACACGTTCGCTCGCCGCCGCCGCCTGTCGTGCTGGGCATGTCCGGGTCAACGCGGAACGGGTGAAGCCCGCGTATCTCGTGCGGCCCGGGGACGAGGTGCGGCTGCGGTACGAGGGGCGGGAGCGGATCGTCGTCGTGAAGCAGCCGCTGCGCAAGCGCGTCGGTGCCGCCGTGGCCGTCGCGGCCTACACCGACAACAGCCCGCCGCCCCCGCCGCGCGAGGTCGCCGCCGCGCTGCCCGTCCGGGACCGTGGCGCCGGGCGGCCCACCAAGCGTGATCGGCGGGAGATCGAGCGCCTGCGCGGGCGCGTCGAGTAGCCGTGTGACATCCCTTGACACCATTCCACTAACGCGCGTAACTTACGCGAAACGCAAGCACTAACGCGCGTTACTAGACCGCGCGGGAGGTAGGTCGAGGGTGAACGCGAGCAGGCCGCGCAGGGTGACGATGAAGGATGTCGCGCTGCACGCCGGTGTCTCGCGGACCGCCGTGTCGTTCGTCCTCAACGACCGGGCGGACGCCAGCATCTCCGCCGAGGTCAGGCGGCGCATCCTCGACGCCGTCGAGGCGCTGGGGTACCGGCCCGACGCCGGGGCGCGGGCGCTCGCCGCCAAGCGCAGCGACTGGTACGGGCTGATCACCGAAATCGTGACCGCGCCGTTCGCCGTCGACGTCATCAAGGGGGCCCAGGACCGGGCCTGGGCCGACCGCAGGTTCCTCCTCATCGCCTCCGCCGAGGACGGCGCCGAGATGGCGCACGGCGCGATCGACAAGCTGCTGGAGCAGCGCGTCGAGGGGCTGCTCTACGCCACCACCTGGCACCGGGCCGTGCGGCTGCCGGCCGCCGCCCGCGAGGTGCCGACCGTGCTGGTGAACTGCTTCGACGCGGACGGCGAGTTGCCGTCCGTCGTGCCGGACGAGGTGACCGGCGGCCATCGCGCCACCGGGCGGCTGGTCCGGGCGGGTCACGAGCGGATCGGGTTCGTGACCCTGGACCCCGCGATCCCGGCCTCGGTGGGTCGGCGCGAGGGGTACGAACGGGCGCTGCGGGAGGCGGGCATCACGCCCGACCCGGATCTCGTGGTGCCCGGCTACGCCACCGCCGACGGCGGCTACGAGGCGGCGGGCGCGCTGCTCGACCTCCCCAACCGCCCCACCGCCCTGTTCTGCGGCAACGACCGCATGGCCATGGGCGCCTATGACGCCATCAAGGAACGTGGCCTGAAGATCCCCGGTGATGTCGCGGTCGTGGGCTTCGACAACCAGGAGCTCATCGCCGCCTATCTGCGGCCCGCGCTGACGACTGTGGCGCTCCCCTTCGAGGTGATGGGGGCCATGGGCGTCGACATGCTCGCCGCTCTCGCAGCGGGACAGCCGCTCGTCACCAGCCAGGTGACGGTCGACTGCCCACTGCTCGAACGCTCGTCGGTCTGACCGCGAATCAGTCCGGCGAGAAAGGCCCGTAGGGGCAACTCCCCGAAGGGCAACGCCCCTCGGGGCTCTCAACCACATCTTCGACTCGACATGTGTGAAGACAGGAGAGTGAGACCAGTATGCCATCGTCCAGACGCGCCCCATGGCGCCGTCGTGCCGCCGCCGCGGTACTGGCAGCGGGTGCGCTGCTGCTGGCCGGATGCTCCGGATCCGCCTCGGGTGGCGCGTCCGGCGATCAGGTCCTGACCATTCCGCGCGAGGACATGGGCACGTTCTCGCGGAACTTCAATCCGTTCTCGCCGAACGTGGCCCCGATGACGCAGCAGGCTGTGTACGAGTCGATGCTCGTCTACAACCCGGCCGACGGCTCGACCACTCCGTGGCTGGCCACCTCCTGGGAGGCGGCCGAGGACGGGCGCAGCGTGACCTACACCCTCCGCGAGGGGGTGAAGTGGTCGGACGGCGAGCCGTTCACCGCCGAGGACGTGACGTACACGTTCGAGCTGCACCAAGAGCTGCTGGGCGGCTACCCGTATGTGGAGTCGGTGACGGCCGAGGGGGCCGGCGCCGTGCGGTTCGAGTTCAACGAGCCGTTCTCGCCCGGCCTTTACGAGCTGGGGCAGCAGATCATCATTCCCCGGCACATCTGGGAGGGGATCGAGGACCCGGCGAACGACACCAACGGCACGCCCGTCGGCACCGGCCCGTACACCGAAGTGGTCGACTTCCAGGCGCAGTCGTTCCAGCTCGGCAAGAACCCGCACTACTGGCAGCCGGACAAGCAGCGGATCGAGGGCATCCGGCTGCTGGCGTTCGCGGGCAACGACGGCGCCAACCTGGCGACGATCAACGGCGAGGTGGACTGGGCGCAGTCGTTCATCCCGGAGATCGAGGACAGCTTCGTCGGCCGCGATCCGGAGCACCGGCACTACTGGTTCCCGTCGACCGGCTCGATGATCAACTGGCAGCTCAACACGGCCAAGGCGCCGTTCGACGACGTCGACGTCCGCCGGGCGCTGAGCATGGCCATCGACCGGGAGACGATCACCGAGGTCGGGATGAACGGCTACACCGACCCGGCCGACTGCACCGGCCTGTCCGGGAATTACGACACCTGGCGGGCCCAGGCCGTGGTGACGGACTGCGACTGGACGCGGCAGGACGTGGACGAGGCCAACCGCATTCTGGACGAGGCCGGTTACGAGCGGGACGGTGACGGTCGGCGGCGGCTGCCGGACGGTTCGCCGTTCGCCTTCGACATCGCGGTGGGCTCGGCGTCCTCCGACTGGCTGTCGGTGGCGGACATCATCTCGCAGGACCTGGAGCGGATCGGGGTCAGCGCGCGGGTGCAGGCCCGCGACTGGGGCCAGGTGACGGCTGACTACGAGGACGGCAGCTTCGACACGGGCATCGTGTGGAGCAACAACGCGCCGACGCCGTACCAGTTCTACCGGGGAACGATGTCCTCCGGCACGGTGAAGCCGGTCGGCGAGCGGACGCTTGACAATTATCACCGCTTCGCGGACGAGGAGGCGGACGCGCTCCTGGACGAGTTCGCGGCGACGTTCGACGAGGAGGAACAGCGGGCGGTGGCCACCGAGTTGCAGGCCCGCTTCGCCGAACTGGCGCCGGTCGTGCCGCTCTTCCCGGGGCCGGAGTGGGGCGAGTACCTCGACAGCCGGTTCACGGGCTGGCCGACCGAGGACGATCCGTACGCCACGCTGTCCAACCGTTCCCCCACCACCGTGCTGGTCCTGACCTCGCTCCGCCCCGTCACGGACTGAGGAACCCGGCACCGAACGCGGCGCACGGCCGCCCCACCACCCGGCGACGCCACCAGAGCCATGCCGCGGGGCGGCCGTGCCCAGCCCGCATCCCTTCTCGCGTACGAACGAAAGAGGGACCAGTGCGTTTCATCCTGCGCAATCTGGGCTTCTATCTGATCGCCTTCTGGGCCTCCATCACGTTGAACTTCATGCTGCCGCGCTTCATGCCGGGCGATCCGGTGTCGCGCATGTTCGCTCAGTCGCAGGACCAGATGCGGCCGGAGCAGGTCGAGGAGCTGCGCCGACTGTTCGGGCTCGACGACCGGCCGCTGTGGCGGCAGTACCTCTCGTACGTCCACGACGTCTGCACCGGGCAGTTGGGCGTGTCGATCTCGCGCTTCCCGACGCCGGTCTCCGAGGTCATCGGCGCGCAGATCGGCTGGACGCTGCTGCTGGGCGGCACCGCGCTGGTCCTGGCGGCGGTGCTGGGCAATCTGCTGGGCATCGTCGCCGCCTGGCGCCGGGGCGGCCTCGTGGACTCGGTGCTGCCGCCGCTGCTGATCTTCGTCGGATCCTTCCCCTACTTCTGGCTGGCGATGGGCGCGTTGTACCTGTTCGGGCTGACGCTGGGCTGGTTCCCGCTGCGGCACGCCTACGACGTGGGGTTCACGCCGGAGTGGTCGTGGGCGTTCGTCTCCAACGCCGGTTCGCACCTGGTGCTGCCCGCGCTGACCATCGTCGTGGTGTCGGTCGGCGGCTGGATGCTCGGCATGCGCAACACCATGATCGCCACGACGGCCGAGGACTACATCACGATGGCCGAGGCCAAGGGGCTGCGGCCGATGCGGATCATGTTCCGCTACGCCGCCCGCAACGCCCTGCTGCCGTCGGTGACGAACCTCGGGATGGCGCTGGGCTTCATCGTCGGCGGCGCGCTGCTGACGGAGGTCGTCTTCGCCTATCCGGGCGTCGGCTATCAGCTCCTGTCCGCCGTGCAGGGCCTGGACTACCCGCTGATGCAAGGGATCTTCCTCACCATCACGGCCTCCGTGCTGTTCGCGAACTTCGTCGTCGATCTCGTCTACGTCCGTCTCGACCCGCGCGTGCGCGTGGGCTGACGCGGAGAGTTGGGAGTGCTCCTGATGTCTGTCACGGATCCCGGCCGCACGGCGGCCGGCGCGACCCCGGCCGGGGTCATCACCGGACCCCCCGGCCGCCCGGTGCCACCTCCGATACCCCGGGCGGCCGGGGCCCGGCCGCCGCGCCGCGGGCTGCTGGCCGGGCTGCGGCGCAGTCGGAAGGCGACGGCCGGCGCGGCGCTGCTGCTGCTCTTCGTCGCGCTGGCGCTGCTGGCGCCGGTGCTGTCGCCCGGCGACCCGTCGCTGATCGGGTCGGGCGGCGCGGCCGAGCCGCCGTCGGCCGGCCACCTGCTGGGCACCACGGCCAAGGGGCAGGACGTGCTGGGGCTGACGCTGTGGGGTGCGCGCAGCTCGCTGTTCGTCGGTTTCACGGTGGGGGCCGCCGCCACGCTGCTGGGGGTGGTGGTCGGCATGTCGGGGGCGTACTTCGGCCGGTTCGTGGACGGCTTCCTGTCGTTGCTCACCAATGTGTTCCTGCTGCTGCCGGGGCTGCCTCTGCTGGTGATCCTGGCCGCGTTCCTGCCGCCGGGGACCGGCACGGTCATCGTGGTGCTGATCATCACGGGCTGGGCCGGCTCGGCGCGGGTGATCCGTTCGCAGGCGCTGTCGATCCGGGGCAAGGACTATGTCGCGGCGGCGGTGGTCACCGGGGAGCGGGCGCCGTGGATCATGTTCCGCGAGATCCTGCCGAACATGGCGTCGGTCGTGATGACGACGTTCCTCGGCTGCGTGATCTTCGGCATCGGCGCCCAGGCCGGACTGGAGTTCCTGGGGCTGGGCGATGTCAGCGTGGTGAGCTGGGGCACGAATCTTTACTGGGCCGGCAACGACGGCGCCCTGATGACGGGTGCCTGGTGGGTGTTCGTGCCGTCCGGCGTCTGCATCGCGCTCGTCGCGTTCGCGCTGGCGATGGTCAACTACGCGATCGACGAGATCACCAACCCCCGCCTGCGGACCACGGGTCGCGGCCTTTCCCGTCGCGGCAAGGAGGGCTGAGCCATGGTCCGTCCGAGTGGCGAGGCCGCCGGGTCCGCCGCGCCTCCGGTGCTGGAGGTGCGCGATCTGCGGGTGACGTATCCGGGGCGCGAGCGGTCCGTCGTCGCCGTCGACCGGGTGTCGTTCTCCATCGGGCCCGGCGAGGTGCTGGGGCTCGCGGGCGAGTCCGGCAGCGGCAAGTCCACCATCGCCAACGCCGTGCTGCGGCTGCTCCGGCCGCCGGCCGAGATGAGCGCCGGGGCGCTGCGCTTCAAGGGGCGTGACGTGCCGGCGATGTCGCCGCGCGAGCTGCGCGCGTTCCGGTGGCGGGAGGTGGCCATGGTGTTCCAGAGCGCCATGAACGCCCTGAACCCGGTGCTGACCGTCGGCGAACAGATCGCCGACGTCTTCACCACCCACGAGGGACTGAAACGACGTCAGGCGTATGAGCGGGCCGGTGAGTTGCTGGAGCTGGTGTCCCTTCCCCGCGCCCGGCTCGCGGCCTATCCGCATCAGCTCTCCGGCGGCATGCGGCAGCGGGTCGTGATCGCGATGGCGGTCGCGCTGCGGCCGTCGCTGCTGATCATGGACGAGCCGACGACCGCGCTGGACGTGGTCGTGCAGCAGGAGATCATGGCGCAGATCGCCGGGCTCCAGCGCGAGTTGGGGTTCTCGGTGCTGTTCATCACCCACGACATGTCGCTCATGGTCGAACTCTCCGACCGCATCGGCGTGATGTACGGCGGGCGGCTGGTGGAGCTGGCGGACGCCGGGGAGTTGTTCGCCCGGCCCCGCCATCCGTACACCGCCTCGCTCATCGACGCCTTCCCGCCGCTGACCGGCCCGCGCCGGGGGCTGAGCGAGCTGAGCGAGGCCGAACGGGTGGTGGACGGCGTCGTGGTCGGCTGCGGATTCCACGCGCGCTGCCCGGCGGACCGCGCCAACTGCTCGTTCGCCATTCCCGATCTCCGCGAGGCGGCCCCGGGCCACTGGGTGGCCGAGGTGCCCGTGGACCAGCAGGAAGGAGCGGCGAGATGACCGGCGAGATCACCAGCGAGCCGATCGTCAGCGTCCGCGCGCTGACCAAGGAGTTCGCGACGGGAACGGCGTTCTCCCGGCGTCGGGTGAGGGCGCTGAACGCGGTCGACCTCGACATCCCGCGCGGCCGGATCGTCGCGCTGGTGGGCGAGTCGGGCAGCGGCAAGAGCACCATCGCCCGCTGCCTGGCCCGGCTCGAACAGCCCACCTCCGGGCAGCTCCTGGTGGACGGCGAGGACGTGCTGCGCACCGAGCGGCGGCGCGCGTCGCGCCGGTACCGGGGCAAGGTGCAGATGGTGTTCCAGGACCCGTTCGGGTCGCTCAACCCGGTGCACCGCGTCGCGCACTTCCTCACCCGGGCCCTTCTCGTGCACCGCCGGGTGGCCCGCGACTCGGACGAGATCCGGGCCGCCCTGGTCGAGTTGATGAGGACGGTGGGCCTGACGCCGGAGCTGCTGGACGCCTATCCGCACGAACTGTCGGGCGGGCAACGGCAGCGCGTCGCCATCGCCCGCGCGCTGGCGGTCCAGCCGGACGTCATCCTGGCGGACGAGCCGACGTCGATGCTCGACGTGTCGGTCCGCGTCGGCGTCCTCAACCTGATGCGCGGGCTGCGCGACCGGCGTGGCATCTCCATGCTCTACATCACGCACGACCTGGCCTCGGCCCGGTATGTCGCGGACGCCACCACCGTGCTGTTCGCGGGCGAGACCGTGGAGGGCGGGGACGCCCTGGCGCTGATGGACCGCCCGGCCCACCCGTACACCCGGCTGCTGCTGTCGGCCGTGCCCGACCCGACGCGCACCGACGGCTTCGCCCCGGCCGAACGCGCCCGGATACGCGCCGCCGTGCTGACCCCGACGGACTGCCCGTACGACGGCGACCCCGACCAGCCGTGCAGCCGCGGGAAGCCCGTGCGGCACGTGGTCGGCATCGACGACGGCACGCCGCACTGGGTGCGCTGCCACCTTTACGCACCCGCCTCGCCCGCCCTGGCCACCGCCCTCAAGGAGGCCACCGCTCTCAAGGAAATCGAGACCCCGCACCGATGACGCACGATGCGACTCTGCCGCCCCCGTTGACCCCGTCGACCGAACCGGACCTGGCCGAACGCGCCGAACGCGACCCGCACCGGCCGCGCTTCCACTTCACCGCGCCCGGCGGCTGGCTCAACGACCCGAACGGGCTCGCCCATTGGGCGGGCACCTACCACCTCTTCTACCAGTACAACCCGCACGCGCCCGTCCACAGCCGCATCCACTGGGGCCACGCCACCAGCCGCGACCTGGTGACCTGGACGGACGAGCCGGTCGCGCTGGTCCCCGGCGACGCCGGTCCGGACGCCGACGGCTGCTGGTCGGGGGTCCTGGTGGACGACGGCGGCGTGCCCACCCTGGTGTACTCGGGCCGCCATGACGAGCGGGAACTGCCGTGCGTGGCGGTCGGCAGCCCGGACCTGCGGACCTGGCGCAAGGACCCGGCCAACCCGGTGATCGCCGCCCCGCCCGCCGGGGACGTCACCGGCTTCCGCGACCACTGCGTGTGGCGCGAGGACAGCGGCCTCTGGCGGCAGTTGATCGGCTCGGGCCTCAAGGGCTCCGGCGGCGCCGCCCTGTTGTACGAGTCGGACGACCTGCGGAGCTGGCGTTACGTCGGCCCGCTGCTCACCGGCTACGCGCGGGCCGGCCGGCCCGGCGACCCGGACTGGGCGGGCACGATGTGGGAGTGCGTGGACCTGTTCCGGCTCGGCGAGAAGCCGGGCGCGGACGTCCCGCCGGGCGCAGACGTACCGGCGGGCGCGGACGTGCGGGCAGGCGCGGACGTACTGCCGGGCGCAGACGTACCGGCGGGCGCGGACGTGCGGGCAGGCGCAGACGTACGGGCAGGCGCAGACGTACCGGCGGGCGCAGACGTACCGGCGGGCGCGGAAGTGCGGGCAGGCGCGGATGGGCCGACTGGCACGGATGGGCCGGCTGGCACGGATGGGCCGGCTGGCACGGATGGGTCGGCGGGCACGGACGTACTGCCGGGCGCAGACGTACCGGCGGGCGCGGAAGTGCGGGCAGGCGCGGACGTACCGCCGGGCGCAGACGTACCGGCGGACACGGACAGACCGACGGGCACGGACATACAGACGGACACGAACATACGGGCAGGCGCGGACGTACCGCCGGACGCGGATGGGCCGGCGGGCACGGATGGGTCGGCGGGCTCGGACGTGTTGGTCTTCTCGGCCTGGCACGAGGGCGTCACCCACCATCCGCTGTACTTCACCGGCCGGTACGCGGGCGACACGTTCACCCCGACCGGTCTGCACCGACTCGACTACGGGCAGCGGCACTTCTACGCCCCGCAGTCCTTCCGCGACGCCGCCGGACGGCGGATCATGATCGGCTGGCTCCAGGAGGGGCGCGCGGAGGGCGAGTCGGTGGCGGCCGGCTGGTCGGGCGCGCTGTCCCTGCCCCGGCTGGTCACCCTCGGCACGGACGGCCTGCTGTTCCAGCGGCCGGTCCCCGAGGTGGACGCGCTGCGCCGGGACCACACCGCCGTCGGCGCGTTCCGGCTCGCCGATGGCGAACACCTCACGTTCGACCGCGTCTGCGGAGACCAGCTCGACCTGGAGCTGACCCTCCGCCTCGGCCCCGGGGCCATCGCGCGGGTGACGGTCCGCGCGACCCCGGACGGCGCGGAGCGTACCGTCATCGAGATCGAGCGCGGCCACGCCCGGGACGGCGGGCGCGGCACGCTCAGGCTCCTGCGCGAGGCCAGCAGCCTCGACCCGACCGTGGACACCCAGGAGCGGCACGGCGACATCCCCCTCGGCCCCGGCGGAACCGTCGAGGTCAGGGTGCTGGTCGACCACTCCGCGCTGGAGGTGTTCGCAGCCGGCCGCGCGCTGACGTCGCGCGTCTACCCGACCCGCCCCGACGCGCTCGGCGTCGGCTTCGGCGCCACGCAGGGGATGGTGGCGGTGGAGCGACTCGACGCCTGGCGCATGGGCGACATCTGGGACGGCGCCGCGCGCCCGCTGTGGCCCTAGGGCCTCCGGGCCCCGCGGCCCCGTACCCGTGCGGCGCGGGGCCTTGACCACCCCCACCAGTCACTGCCAGGAGGCAGTCATGAACAACCGAAGGCCGCCCGCCACCGTTGCGAGAACGGCGCGGGCGCGAGCCGTGGCCCTCCTCCTCTCCCTGTCCCTCTCCCTGCCGCTCACCCTGACCGCCGCTCCCCCGGCCGCCGCCGACCCGGTCAGCCCGCTGGCCGACGCCCCCAGCCCCATCCCCGACCCGGTCGGCCGCACCGGCGCCTGGACCCGCACCGACGACGGCGGGCAGCGGGCCGTCAGCGGCCACGAGGAGAACGCGCTCGCGCTCTCCGAGCAGCGGATCGGCGCCAACGCGGTCTACTCGGCCCCGGTCACGGTCGCCGCCGACAGCCCGTACGCGGTCGGCTCACTGGTGATCCGGGCGACGTCCGACGGCGTCGGCGGCTACGCGGCGGGCATCGACCCGAACCTCGACCGGGTGCGGCTGTTCGACCTCGCGACCGGCCGCGATCTCGCGCCGCCCGCGGCGTTCCCCGCCTCCCCCGGCACCACGTACCAGCTGCGGATCGCCGCCGACGGACCCGCCCTGCGGGTCTGGGTGGACGGCACGCAGATCATCGAGGCGACCGACACCCGGTACCAGGCGGGCGTGGCCGGGCTGCACGCCTACAACGGCACGGTCGTCTTCGGCGCGCCCGGCCTGCGCGCCGTCGACACCAACCTCGACGGCTGGCACACCGAGGGCGCCTGGTCCGCGACCGCGACCGGCTGGCGCGGCCAGGCCCCGGCGGACGGCCATGTCCGGGCGGTGGCGGCGACCCGGGCCCACGACACCGCGCTCCGGGCCGATCTGACCGTGCGTGATCCCTACGCGGTCGCCGCGCTGCTGGTCCGCGCGGGCGCCGACGGGCGGTCCGGGTACGCCGTACAGGCCGATCCGAACCTGGACCGGCTGCGTCTGTACCGGATCGAGGACGACCACACGCTCGGCACGTTCAGCACCCCGATCACGCCCGGCGAGGTCTACCGGCTGCGCGTCGAGGCGGACGGCCCCCGGCTGCGCGTGTACTGGCAGACGGACTTCCTGCGCCCGGACGGCTGGGCGCCGGTGATCTCGGCCGAGGACACCGCGCACACCGCCGGCCACCTCGGCGTGCAGTCCTACAACGGCGGCGCCTCGTTCGACGCGATCACGGCCGACGATCTGGAGACGGACCTCCAGGGCTGGTCGGCGACGGCCGGGAGCTGGGAGCCCGATCTGCTCGGCACGCGCGGCCAGGCCGCCGCGTCCGCCGCCGCGCTGCGTACCGCGCCCCTCGCGGGCGCCGACGCGGTGATCCAGGCCGACGTCATCCCGGCGACCGGCACGGCGGGTGTGGTCTTCCGCGCCGGGGCGGGCGGCTCGGGCGGGTACGAGCTGCGGCTGGACCGCGCCGGGTACCGGGTGCGGCTGCTGGACCGGGCGTCCGGCACCGAGCTGGCGAGCGCCGAGCCGCCGGTCCGCGCGCTGCGCGCGGGCGTGCCGTACCGGGTGGAGCTGCGGCTGACCGGCTCGGCCCTGCGGGCGTTCGTGGACGGCGCCGAGGTGTTCGACCGGTCCGTGGGCGCGGGGGCGGGCACGTCCCTGGGCCTGGCGGTCGGCGCGGGCGGCACGGCGTACTTCGACAACGTGCTGGCCTCGGCGCCCGAGGAGCACTACACCGAGCCCTACCGGCCCTCGTACCACTACTCGCAGCGGACGGGGAACGCGAGCGACCCCAACGGGCTGGTGTACTACGAGGGCGAGTACCACCTGTTCCACCAGGACCTCGGCCGCTGGGCGCACGCGGTGAGCACCGACCTCACGCACTGGCGGTCGCTGCCGATCGCGCTGCCGGAGTCCCCGGCCGGATACGCCTGGTCGGGCTCGGCGGTGGTGGACGCGGCCGACGCCTCGGGGCTGTTCGGCGGCGGCTCCGGCCTGGTGGCGTTCCACACGAGCTACGACCCGGACGCCGCGGGCGGCAACCAGGACGTGCACGTGGCGTTCAGCCGCGACCGGGGCCGCTCCTGGGAGTGGCACGACGGCGGGCCCGTGGTCGAGAACCCCGGTGGCCCGGAGGGGAATTGGGACTTCCGCGATCCGAAGGTGGTGTGGGACGCCGAGCGCGGCCGGTGGGTCATGGTCGTCGCGGGCGGTGACCACGTCAGGTTCTTCACCTCCACCGATCTGCTGGACTGGACGTACGCCAGCTCGTTCGGCTACGGCGCCTACGTCACGGGCGGGACCTGGGAGTGCCCGGACTTCTTCCCGCTGCCGGTGGACGGCGACCCGGCGCGCGTGCGGTGGGCGCTGATGCTGTCCACCGGCCCGGCCCGGCACACGGACGGCTCGGCCGCCGAGTACTTCGTCGGCGCCTGGGACGGGGAGCGGTTCACCAGCGAGACCCCGGCGGGGACGCCGCTGCGTGCCGACTTCGGCCGGGACTTCTACGCGGCGATGTCGTTCTCCGGCCTGCCCGACGAACGCCGGGTGTGGCTGGGCTGGATGAGCAACTGGGATTACGGCTTCAGCGCCCCGACCGAGCCGTGGCACGGCAACCTGAGCGTGCCGCGCGAGCTGTCGCTGACCGAGGTGCCGGGCGTCGGCCCGCGCCTGATCCAGCGGCCGGTGCCCGAGCTGGACTCGCTGCGCGGCTCGGTGACATCCCGGGAGAACGTGACGGTCGGCCCCGGCTCGCCGGATCCGCTGGCCGGGGTGACCGGCTCGGCCGTGGAAATCACCGCCGAGGTGGCGCTGCCCGCCACGGGCGCGGCGAGCGAACTCGCCCTCGCGGTCCGGTCCGGTGACGCGCACCGCACGGTCGTCGGCTACGACGTGGCCGGGGAGCGGATGTTCGTGGACCGGTCGGACTCGGGACGGACGGACTTCACCGAGCACTTCGCGGGCCGCACCTACGCGCCGCTGGCGACGGAGACGGTCGGCGGCGAACGCCGGGTGAAACTACGGGTCTTCGTGGACGCGGGGTCCGTGGAGGCGTTCGGCGGGGACGGCCGGGCGGCGATCTCCAGCCTGGTGTTCCCCGACCCGGGCGACACCGGCATGTCGTTCACCGCGAACGGCGGTTCGGCCCGGATCATCTCTCTGACGGTGCATCAGCTCGACAGTGTCTTCCGCGTCGGGCAGTGGGCCAACGCGCCGCTGTCCGCGGAGCCGGACGGCACGTTCCGCACCGACCTCGGGGAGCTGACGGTCACCCCCAATGGCCGCTGGACACCGGGCGGTTCGGGGCTCGCGGGCGAGTTCGACCGGGACACCACCGCCGTCTCGGCACGGACGCTGAGCGATACGGATCTGCGCGCCTCGGTCCATCTCGACGGCGGCGCGGCCTCGTTGGTCCTGCGGGCCTCGGCGGACGGCTCGGACGGCTACTACGTGAACCTCGACCCGAATCTGCGAGTGGTGCGCCTGATCCGGAAGACGGACGGCACGTTCGACGACTCGGGGGTGCTGGCCGAGGTCCCTGCCCTGGTCCGGCACGACACCACGTACGCGGTGCGGGTGCTGGCCGAGGGCTCGCGCGTCCGGGTGTTCCTCGACGGCGAGCAGGTCATCGACGCGACGGACGGCACGTACCCGGCCGGCCACGTGGGCCTGAACGTCTTCGGCGGCCGGGCGGCCTACCAGGACGCCTACGCGACGGAGCCGTCATGACGTAGCGGCGCGGGGGTCACCGGTCCTGGAGGTCCTGGTACTCGGGGTGGCGCCTCAGCCACCCCGAGATGAACGGGCAGCTCACCCGCACCCGCAGGTCGCGCTCGCGGGCGTCCTCCAGGGCGGTCCTCGCGAGGGCACCGCCGATGCCCTCGCCCTCGTGGTCGGGCCGCACCTCCGTGTGCGAGTACTCCACGACGCTTCCGGTGCGGGCGTAGTCGGCGAAGCCCGTGAGCTCCTCGCCGATCCACGCCTCGAAACGGGCGGCGTCCGTATTGTCCCGGACCGATACCGTTGCGCTCATGATGTCCATCCTGGCCCGTCCCGGGCCGCCCCGCACTCCGACGGGGCGGTCCGGGCGGCCCCGGGCGGCCGGGGACAGCCGGGGACCGGCCCCGGGACGGTCAGGCGCCGCGTTCCGCCAGCATGTCGGCCATGAGCTGGATCTCCGATCCCTGGGCGCGGACCATGCCCGCCGCGAGGTTGGTGATCTCGTCGCCGCCGGCCCGCTCGACCGCCGCCTCGGCCATCTGGACGCCGCCGCGGTGGTGCTCGGTCATCAGCCGGAGATAGAGCACCTCCGCGTCCCGCCCCTCGGCGGCGCGCAGCTCGTCCAGCTCCTCGTCGGTCGCCATGCCGGGCATCGCCGCGGCCCCCGCACCGTGACCGTGCGCGCCGGCCGTGCCCTCGCCGCCGTCCGCGCCGTCCATCCACCTCATCGGCTCGGACGTGCTCTTGGGGACGCCCCAGGTCTCCAGCCAGCCCAGCATCATGCCGCGCTGATTGGCCTGGGTGTTGATGATGTCGTACGCCAGCAGCCGCACCGCCTCGTCGTCGGTGCGGTCGCGGACGAGGAACGACATCTCGACGGCCTGCTGATGGTGGACGGCCATGTCGCGGGCGAACCCGACGTCGGCGGAGCCCTCCCCGGGCGGGTCCACGTCCGCCGAGGACGACGGGGCGAGGACGGTGAGCGCGATCAGGACGGCCGCGACCGCCCCGATCGCGGCGCTGCCCGCCAGGAGCAGGCGCCGCCCGGTCATTCGGCGCGTCCGCCGCCGCAGGCCGCCCCGGGCTCGGGGGTCTGGGCGCCCTGGACGTAGGTCTCGAAGAACGTCGCGACCCGCTCGTCCGAGGCGCTGTCCAGCGCGAGCTGGTGGCCCCAGGCGGTGAGCACGATCGGGGACTCCTGGGCGGGCTTGGGACTCATCAGGGAGTACGAGGTGGCGGAGACCCGCTCGGCGAGGGCCTGGATGTCGGCGTCGGCCGCGGCCTCGTTGTAGGTGACCCACACAGCGCCGTGCTCCAGGGAGTGGACGGCGTTCTCGTCCGGTATCTCGTCCTCGTAGACGTCCGCGTCGCAGTTCATCCAGATCGAGCTGTGGTCGCCGCCGACAGGCGGGTCCATCGGGTAGTCGACGTCGGTCTCGACGTGCTTCTGGGTCAGGCCGGACCAGGTCTGCTCGCCGCGGATGTCGGAGGAGGCGGACGGGTTCGCCTGCGGGCCGTTCTCCTCGTCGTCATCGTCGGCCCCCGCCAGGAGCACGGTCGCGCCCCCGACCAGCGCGGCGACGACGACCGCGCTGGCGATGATGGCGATCAGGCGGTTGCGACGGTCGTGGGCGCGTTCCTTGCGGCGGGCCTCTTCGATCTTGGCCCGGCGGGCGGCGAGGTTCTGCTGCTTGGTCGGCTTGCTGGGCTTGGCGGCGGCCATGGGAGGTCCTTAGCGAATGAAGGGGAAACAGGGATGGCGCGGTGGAGACATTCCTGGCTAGGTTCGCTGGACCCGGAGACGGTGCAGATCGACGGAGTGGGCGCCGTCATTCGCGGCGCCGGTGATGCCCGGGGCGGCCTGCGACCGGGCGGCGGGCGGCGCCGGGTCGGGGGCGGGAACGTGGAGCGCGAGCGGGGGCGGCGGCAGCGGGTCGGCGGGGGTTCCCGGGCCGACGTGGCAGGTGCTGCCGGGCCGCTCGAAGTCGACCGGATCCATGAGGGGATGGACGCGGATCTGCGTCCGGAGCCCGATCTCGGCGCCGGGCTGCCCGGCGCCGTGGTCCACGGCCGCCGCACCGGGCGCCGCGAGGCCCAGGGCGCACAGCAGGGAGACGATGACGAGCGCACAGCCGAAGGCGGCGGCACGTCTCGCGCCGCCGGGTCTATGACCATGTATTCGTATCATCGTCGGCCATCGTACTCATCCAGCCGGGCGCGCAAAGGCCCCGGCAGACGCCGGGCCGATTCGGCGACGCGGTCGCGGAACGGCCGCCGCCGCAGCGCGGCCTCCACGGCCGTGAGCAGCTCGCTCAGCGCGAACGGCAGCTCGGCCTCCAGCTCCTCGCGGGCGCCCTCCACCGCCGCCCACTCCGCCTCCAGCACGGGCACCAGCGCCCGCGCCCGCGGCGTGAGGTGGACGACCCGCTGCCGCGCGTCGGCCCCGACCTCCAGGGTGACCAGACCACGCCGGCTCATCTGGCCGACGGTCTGGCTGGCCGCCGAGTGCGTCACGGAGATCGCGCGGGCCAAGTCCCGGATCGGGCTGGGGCCGAGGGCGACCAGCGCCCGCACCACCGGGGTGAAGCGCGGCCGGTAGTCGTCCAGACCGACCGCCGGATAGAGCGTGGCGACGTCCGCCTCCAGCTCGTCGAGGAGGTGCCGCAGGCGGGTGCCGAGGCCGGAGAGGGCGGGTGAGGCGGTCATTCCCGTAATATCTCACAGCGCTGTTGTATCAGTGCTGTTATTTCTGTATCGCAATGTCCGCGAGAGAGGAAGGCCGATGAGCGCGCTCCATCCGGAAATCGAGCCGTACGACCACGGGATGCTCGACGTGGGCGACGGGAACCACCTCTCCTGGGAGGTCTGCGGCAACCCGGACGGCAAGCCCGCCGTCGTCCTGCACGGCGGCCCCGGCTCCGGCCGCACGCCCGGCGCCCGCCGTTTCTTCGTCCCGGCCGCGTACCGGATCGTCCTGTTCGACCAGCGCAACTGCGGGCGCAGCACCCCGCACGCCGCCGACCCGGCCACCGACCTGAGCGCCAACACCACCGACCACCTCCTCGCCGACATCGAGCTGCTGCGCGAGCACCTCGGCGTGGCCCGGTGGCTGGTCTTCGGCGGCTCCTGGGGCTCGGTGCTCGGGCTGCGCTACGCCGAGCTGCACCCGGAGCGGGTCTCCGAGCTGGTCCTGTCCGGCGTCGCCACCGGACGGCGCGCGGAGAGCGACCTGCTCACCCGGGGCCTGGGCCGGTACTTCCCCCAGGCGTGGGCGCGCTTCCGGGCGGGCGTCCCCGAGGCCGAGCGTGACGGCGACCTGTCGGCCGCCTACGACCGGCTGCTCCGCGACCCGGATCCGGCCGTCCGCGAGCGGGCGGCGCGGGACTGGTGCGACTGGGAGGAGGCCATCGACGTGACGGACGATGGCGCCAACCCGCGGTACGGGTCGGCCCGGTTCCGGATGGCGTTCACGCGCATCGTCGCCCACTACTGGAGCCGGGGGCACTTCCTGGAGGAGGGCGTGGTGCTGCGGGACGCCGGTGCGCTGGCCGGGATTCCGGGCGTGATCGTCCAGGGCGGCCTGGACCCGGGTAACCTGCTCGGCACCGCGTGGCAGCTCACCCGCGCCTGGCCGGACGGCGAGCTGCGGATCGTCGACGAGGCGGGCCACAGCGCCGGCGATCCGGGGATGGCCGAAGCGCTGGTCGCCGCCACCGACCGGTTCGCCGTTACGCGGGCGGTCGGCCGGTAGCGTGGGGAACGGCTTTCGGCCACAGGTGAGTTGAGATCCATCGATATGAAGGACGCTAAGGAGACGCCGGGATGGTATTCAAGAAGTTGCTCGGAGCGCTCGGCGTGGGGGGTCCCTCGGTGGACACGGTCCTCAGCGGCGGCGCCGTGGTGCCCGGATCCGCCCTGACCGGCCAGGTGCTGGTACGCGGAGGGTCGAACGACGCGGAGATCACGCACGTGACGCTCCACTTCGTGGCCCGCGTCGAGGCCGAGGGCGGGGACTACGAGACCCAGGGCGACATCGCCTTCCACGGCCAGACGGTCGGGGGCGGCTTCAAGCTGACGGAGGGCCAGCAGTTCGCCCTGCCGTTCTCGGTGCAGGTGCCGTGGGAGACGCCGATCACCGAGATCTACGGTCAGCCGCTGGGCATCGTGCTGGGGGTCAAGACCGAGCTGGCGGTGGCCGGCGCGATGGACCAGGGCGACCTCGACCCGCTGCTGGTCCGCCCGCTGCCCGCGCAGCAGGCGATCCTGGAGGCGTTCGGACAGCTCGGCTTCGGCTTCAAGTCCGCCGACCTGGAGCTCGGCCGGATAGGCGGTTCGGGCCAGACGCTGCCGTTCTACCAGGAGATCGAGATCACCCCACCGCCGCGCTACGGGCACGTGATCAACGAGATCGAGATCAGCTTCATCGCCTCGCCGTCCGGCGTGGGAGTGGTGCTGGAGGCCGACAAGCGCGGCGGCCTCTTCACCGGCGGCGGCGACGCCCTGAACCGCTACACCGTCAGCCACCAGAGCGTGGCCGGCACCGACTGGAACGCCGAGGTGGACGGCTGGGTCCGCCGCCTCGCCGAACGCCGCCGCTGACCGTCTCCGGCGCGGCAGGCCGCCGCCGTCCGGGGTTCGGACCCGACGGGTCCGGACCCGGGGACGGCGGCCCCCCGCACGCGACGGCCCACCGGCGTGCGGGCCGCCGCGTGCGGGGACAGCCGCCGGGGCATCGGCTTCCCGCGGTCGCGGTCGCCGTGCCGCCGGAGACGGGCCACGCCGCCGTGCTCCACGTGCCCCGCTCACACGCCGCCGTGGCCCGGAGCTGAGCCACTCCCGGCGCGGGGAGCACGTCCCCGCCCCCTCGCGAACAGCCACTCCGCGTGCCTCGGCCCGACCATCGTGCGGTCCCCCGCTCGTCCGGTGACCGCTCCGGGCCGGATCATCATCACTCCGCCGGGTGAAAACCACGTGCGTCGCCGTTTTCCGCCCTCCCCCTTCCGGGTCAGCCCCTCGGGTGCGCGGGCGGCCCCCGGGCCCTCCCGGGGCGCGGGGAAAGCCCCGCGGCGGTATTTCCGCCGTATGAACGGGCGTGAATTCGGCTCCCTTTCGGTGTTTAGCCTCGTACGCCATGACAGTCCTACGGAAGATCAACGCCGCCCTCGGCGCCGCGACCGGATTCCAGGTCCGGCGGGTCCGCGCCAAGACCGCCGCCACCGCCGCTCCGCGCGCCCCCCGGCCCGTCCCCCTCGGCCGCGCACAGCCCGTCGCCATCGTCCGGCCGCCGGGCGATCCCCGGGTCGACCGCCTGCTGCGGCGGCCGGTGTTCATCATCGCGCCGGTCCGTTCCGGCTCGACGCTGCTGCGGATGACGCTCAACGCGCACTCCCGTCTGCACGCCCCGCACGAGCTGCATTTCCGCCGCCTGGAGGTGCATTTCGCCACCGGCCTCGCGGAAAAGTCGCTGGCCGCGCTCGGCCTCGACCGCGGCGACGCCGAACACCTGCTGTGGGACCGGCTGATGCACCGGGAGCTGACGAAGTCGGGGAAGTCGTTCATCGTGGAGAAGACCCCGGGCAACGCCTTCGCGCACAAGCGCCTGGCCGCCTGCTGGCCGGACGCCAGGTTCGTCTTCCTGCTGCGGCATCCGGCCTCCATCGCCCAGTCCTGGCACGAGGCCGACCCGGGCCGGCGCGGCCCGGAGGACGCGGCACTGGACGCGCTGCGGTTCATGAACGCCGTGGAGCGCGCCCGGGGCGGGCTGACCGGGCACACCGTGCGGTACGAGGAGCTGACCGACGACCCGGCGACCGCGCTCAAGGGCATCTGTTCCTTCCTGGAGATCGAGTGGGAGCCCGGGATGCTGGAGTACGGCGAGCAGGACACGGGCGTGGTGGCCAAGGGCCTGGGCGACTGGAAGGAGAAGATTCGCTCCGGCCGCGTCCAGCCCGGGCGCGCGCTGCCCGTGCCCGGCGAGGTGCCGGCCGCGCTGCACGGGATCTGCGCGGCGTGGGGCTATCCGGCCGGGCCGGCGGTGCGGTGATGGCGCACGCCGAGCTGGACCGGGTGTGGCCGCGCGACGGCCGGGTGCGGCTGATCGGCCGCCTGCACGGCCGGGACCCGGCGGCCGGTGAGACATGGGAGCTGCTGCTGGCGCCACGCGACGGCGACGGGCGGCGGCTGCGGTACCCCGCCGCGCTCGACGGCCCGGCGTTCGACGTCTCGTTCCCGGCCGACGACCTGCTTCTCCCGGACATCGCGCTCCCCGCCTACTGGGACGTCCACCTGGCTCCCGGCCCCACCGCCACCGCGCCACGGCTGCGGGTGGCGCGGCTGCTGGACGACATCAGGGGCAAGAAGCACGTCATGGTCTACCCCGGCCAGCGCGTCACGGCGGCCGGACGCACCGCGTGCGTCCGGCCGTACTACACGGTCAAGGACAACCTCTCGGTCGAGGTCACCCCGGAATGAGGGCGGCGCCATGAAGATCCGCTACCTGCTGCTGCACGCCTACGGCATGGGCGGCACGATCCGCACCGTGCTCACGCAGGCCAACACCATGGCCCGGGCCGGGCACGACGTCGAGGTGGTGAGCGTGGTGCGGCGCGCCGACGAGCCGCACTTCACGGTCGATCCGCGGGTGCGGCTGCGCGCCCTCGTGGATCTGCGGGACGGCGCGGCCACCGGGCGGACGCGCCCGCGCGGACCGGCGGGACGGCTCCGCGCGTGGCGTCGGCGGCGGCTGGCCGCCCGCCCGCCCCGGCACATCCCGAAGAGCGAGCCCGGCCACAAGGCCGTCAACCGGGCCGTCGAACGGGTCGTGATCGGCTATCTGCGCGGGCTGCGGGACGGCGTCCTGGTCACCACCCGGCCCGCGCTGAACATCCTGGCCGCCGAGTTCGCCACCGGCGGGGTGCTCCGGGTCGGCCAGGAACACATGAACCTGGGCACGCACCGCCCGGACCTGCGGGCGGCGATCGCCCGCTGGTATCCGCATCTGGAGGCCGTCGCCGTGCTCACCACGCGCGACCGCGACGACTATCTGCGGCTGGCCCCCGGCACCCACGTCGTCCGCATCCCCAACGCCGTGCACTCCCTGGAGCAGAAGCCGTCCACCTGCGTCAACAAGATCGCCATCGCGGCGGGGCGGCTGCGCCCGCAGAAGGGCTTCGACCTGCTGATCCCCGCGTTCGGGCGGGCCGTCGAGGAGTTCCCCGACTGGCAGTTGCGCATCTTCGGGACCGGCGACAAACGACGGCAGTTGCGCCGGATCATCGACGAACACCACCTCTACAACCACGTCTTCCTGATGGGCCGCACCGACGAGCTGGACGAGGAGCTGGCCAAGGCGTCGATGTATGTGCTGAGTTCGCGGTACGAGGGGCTCCCGATGGTGATGATCGAGGCGATGGCGCACGCGCTTCCCGTGGTGGGCTTCGACTGCCCGACCGGACCGGCGGACGTGATCAGGGACGGCAAGGAGGGGCTGCTCGTGCCACCGGGCGACCTGGACGGGCTGGCGGCGGCGATGCGGCGGCTGATGGGGAACGAGACGCTGCGGGCCGAGATGGGCGACGCGGCGCTGGCCACCGTGCAGGCGTACGCGCCCGAGGCCATCGGGGAGCGGTGGACGGCGCTGTTCACCGACCTGGCCCGGGGCGACGGCCACCGGGACACCGCCGGGGGCAGCCGCTAGGACCCTGGGACACGCTGTCCTCGGTCCTCCCCGGATCCGCGCGGATCCGGGGGTCTTCCGCCGGTGTGCGTCAGGCGAGCAGGAAGTCCGCCTCGCCGCGCTTGGCGCCCCGGACGAACGACTCGATCTCGGACTGCGTGTAGATCAGCGCGGGACCGTCGGGATCGGTGGACTGCCGCAGCGCCACCCGGCCGTCGGCCAGCTTCAGCGCCTCCACACAGTTGCCGCCGTTGGTACCGCTCCACGGCTTGAGCCAGCCCTCGCTGCCGAGGTTCCGGGCGGGCATCCCGTTGTATATCTCGTCACTCATCGGTGGACAGCTCCTTGCGAATCGCACCGAGGACCGCCTCGGTGTCGTGAACCGGTGCGGCCTGCGCGCCTATACGGTCCAGCACCTCCAGATAGGCCACGGTGTCGGGCCGCTCGTCGAGGTAGACCGCGCCGGTCAGGCTCTCGGCGTAGATGATGTCGGGCAGCTCCGGGATCTCGAACCGGAAGAGCTGGAACGGCCCGAACATGCCGGGATGCGGACCCGCGCTGAACGGCATGATCTGCAACGTCACGTTGGGCAACGCCGTCGCCTCGATCAGCCGGTCGATCTGCGCCCGCATGACGGCCGGCGAGCCGACCCTCCGGCGCAGCACCTGCTCCTCGATCACGGCCCACAACAGCGGTGCCCGGGGCCGGGAGAGCAGCTCCTGACGCTCCATGCGCAGCGCGACCCGCCGCGCGATCTCGTCCTCCGGCGCGTTGGGGAACCCGGTCCGCAGCAGGGCCCGCGCGTACTTCTCGGTCTGCAACAGGCCGGGCACACAGTGGGGTTCGTACGCCCGGATGAGACTGGCCTCGCCCTCCAGGCTCACGTAGAGGCTGAACCAGTCGGGCAGCACGTCGCGGAAGCGGTGCCACCAGCCGGGCCGATTGGCCTCGTTGACCAGCAGCAGGAACGAGTCGGCCTCGGCGCGCGGCACGCCGTAACACTCCAGCAACGCCTTGACGTAGAGCGGCTTGAGGCCGACCTCCGCCTTCTCCATGCGGCGTACGGTCGTGGTGTTCACGCTCAGCGCCCGCGCCGCGTCGGTGAAGGAACAACCGGCCCGTTCGCGCAAATCGCGCAGGCGCAGCCCGAGGACGATCTGTCCCACGGTCGGCCCCGACCGTGCCTCTGCCACGCCGCCTCCCTCACGACCGAGTTGGTGTCGCCAACTCCTGGCAGCAGTCTGCCACACGGGGTAGCGGCATCGACAAAGGTCATTTGGCTTTATGCAAATTGCAGAACTCCGCTTGCGCAATGCGCACATGCGTGCGCATAGTTGACGGGCGACCCGGTCCACCCACGGTTTCGGCACCCCGGAAGGCGACCATGCCCGTGTTCCCGCTTCACGGCACGACGCCGCTCACCCTCCCCGCTCAGGCTCCGGCCGCTCCGCGCGCGCTCAGACGAGGTGAGCGCTTCGCCCTCCCGGCGCTCGCCGAATCGGTGGGGACCGCGCGCGGCCATGTCGATCAGCGTCTCTGCCACTGGGGACTGCCCGAGGATGTCCGGGACACCGCGCGCCTGGTGATCTCGGAGCTGGTCACGAACGCGATCCTGCACACGGACAGTCACGTGGTCACCTGTCGGCTGGAGGCCAGCCCGCGCCTGGACCGGCTGCGCATCGAGGTGGCCGACGAGGGCCGCGGGCTCGACCGCCGGACGGCGCCGCGCCGGGCGAGCACCGACGCCGAGCACGGCCGCGGCCTGATGCTGCTGAACGCGCTGGCCGCCCGCTGGGGCGTGCTCTGCCCCGATCAGAACGCGGGCTGCACGGTGTGGGCCGAGCTGCGGCCCTGAGCTCCGTCCGCCGGCGGCCCGGTGCCGACCCGGCGGAGCAGGACCAGCGCCATATCGTCCTCGTCCGGCCCGGGCCCCCGCACCTCCGACATGAAGTCCGCCAGGCTCTCCAGATCCTCCGGCCCCCGGCACAGCGTGTCGGCCAGTAGCCGCATGCCCTCGTCGGGATCCCAGCCGGGCCGCTCGATCAGACCGTCGGTGCACATCAGCAGGGTCTCCCCCGGCCCGAGCGTGAGTTCGCGGACGGGATAGCGCTCCAGCCCCACCCCCGCGAGTCCGAGAGGCAGCGTGCCGTCCACGTCCAGCAGACGGCAGGCGCCCAGCGCCCCGCGCACCAGCGGGGGCAGGTGCCCGGCCCGCACCAGCCGCAGCATGCCGGTCGCCGGGTCGTGCTCGGCGTACAGACAGGTGGCGAACCGCTCGGTCTCCAGATCGCCGAGGAACGCCGAGGCCCGCCCCATGACCTCGTCGGCCGGGTGCCCGTCGGCCGCGTAGGCGCGCAGCACGATCCGGAGCTGGCCCATGACCGTGGTGGCGTGCGTGTCGTGGCCCTGGACGTCCCCGATGACCGCCGCCACCCGGCCGCCGGGCAGTGGGATGACGTCGTACCAGTCACCGCCGATGTCCCGGCCCAGCCGCGCCGAGCGATACCGGACGGCGATCGCGGTGCCCGGCACGTCCGGCACCTTGCGCGGGAGCATGGCCTGTTGGAGGTTCTCGGCCAGATCGTGCTCCTGCTCCAGCAGGGTGGCGCGCTGGAGGCTCTGGGAGACGCCGGTGGCGAGCGCGGCCAGCAGCTCCCGCTCGTCCCGGGGGAAGTCGGCCTTGCTCCGGTACAGCAGGCCGAGCCCGCCCAGCGGCGCGCCCTGGGCGACGAGCGGCAGATACGCGGCGGCGGCCACGTTCCGGTGCGCGATATGCCGCCACAGGGCGGGGAAGCGGGCGGCGAACTCCTCCCGCGAGGTGACGAAGCACGGGCGCCCGGTCCGCACCGCCTCGCTCATCGGGTAGGGCTCGTCGATCCGCGTGTACTCCAGCTCGGCGACGCGGTGCTCGTTCGCCGGTCCCGAGACCAGGTGGATCCGTCCGGTCTCGACCAGTCCCACCATCACCTCGATGACGCCGAGCCGGCGCAGTCCGCTCAGCCGGGACAGGGCCTCGGCCACGTCCGGCACGGTCCTGGCCTCGGCCAGGGCGTTCGACGCCGACTCGACCAGCCTCGCCCGGTGGCGGCGCTCCTCGTCCAGCACGTCGCGGTCCACGGCCTCGGCCAGCTCGTCCTCCGCGTCCCTGACGAGGCCCAGGACGCGGCGGGGGCGGCCGTGCTCGTCGCGGTGGATGCGGCACTGGGTGTGGGCCCAGCGGGTCTCACCGTCGCGGCGGCGGACGCGGAAGTAGGTGCCGCAGCGCTCGCTGCCGTCGCCGAACGCCCGGTTCATCACCGCGTCGAGCCGGGCGGCCTCGGCGTCGGGGATGTGGGCCGAGAGGCGTTCGGGCCGGGAGTCGTACTCGTCCGGGGGCAGGCCGAAGATGGCGAGGGCGATGTCGTCCAGGTGCAGCAGGCCGCTGTCGAGGTCCCAGTCGTAGAAGCCCATCCCGTTCTCGGCCAGACAGGTGCCCGCCGGGGCCGGCCAGTCCTCTGGCAGCGGTACGGCGGCCGACGCCCGCTTCCGTTCGCTCATACCGCACCCACAGCCTCTTAGTGAGATATGTCGCTCTTCTTACTGATCGTACGACTATGTCGTTCCCACGTCGCGTTTCCGCGTGGCGCTCGGGGTTGGTTAGTCTTCCAGTCGTTCTCGCGCATCCCGCGCCTTCCCAAGGGAGCCCCGTGGCCGCCTACCCGCCGCCTCCGGCCGAGCCGCCGCACATACCGCCCCACCCCGTCGTCACCCGCCGCCCGGCGGTGATCGCGGGCGGAGTCGCGCTGAGCCTCGGCGGGCTGTATCTGATCGGCTCGCTACTGGTCGGCGGGGAGATAGCCGATGGCACCACCGTCCAGGGCGTGGACATCGGCGGCCTGTCCCCGGACGAGGCGCGCGACAAGCTCACGACGGAGCTCGCCTGGACGAGGACCGAGCCGATCGAGGTGGTGATCGGCGAGGACGGCGAGGACGTCCACGAGCTGGACCCCGTCGAGGCCGGGCTGACCATCGACATCGAGGCCACCGTCGACCGGGCCGAGGAACCGGGCCTCTTCGGCACGCTCTTCGGGATGGGCGGCGGCGAGCTGGAGCCGGTGGTGCGGCAGGACGAGGAGGCCGGCCGCTCGGAGCTGACGGCGCTGGCCGGGGAGTCGGCCACCACGGTCCGCGAGGGCGCGGTGGCGTTCGAGGACGGCGAGGTCACCGTCACCGAGCCGCGCGACGGCGCCGAGCTGAACGTGGACGGCTCCCTGGACCTGCTGCGGGAGGGATTCCTCACCGACGGCGAGCCGCTGACGCTGCCGGTGCGCGCGGCCGAGCCGGTCACCGGGGAGGACGAGATCGAACAGGCCGTGTCGGAGTTCGCCGAGCCCGCCATGTCGGGACCGGTGGTGCTGACGGCGGGCGAGGAGCGGATCACCCTCACGCCCGACGTCGTCGGCGACCACCTGGCCATGACCGCCGACGACGAGGGCCGGCTCCAACCGGAGCTCGACGGCGAGGGGCTGGCCGGGGACGAGCGGCTGGCCGACGCCTTCGAGGCGGCGGGCACCGAGCCCACCGACGCCACGCTGCGTGTGGAGGGCGCCGAGGTGGTCGTCGCCGCCGACGGCGCGCCCGGCATCCGGGTGGTGACCGACGGGCTCGGCGAGACGGTGCTGCCACTGCTGACCGGGCGCGGCGAGGCCGCCCGCACGGCGGCCCTGGAGACCGAGGAGGTCGAGCCGGAGCTGACCGCCGACTCCTACCGGGACCTCGGGATCGTGGAGCAGATGTCCAGCTTCACGGTGAACTTCGACCCCGCCCCCTACCGCACCACCAACATCGGCCGGGCCGCCGAGCTGATCAACGGCTCGGTGGTGCGCCCCGGCGAGGAGTGGAGCTTCAACGAGACGGTCGGGGAGCGCACCGAGGAGAACGGCTTCGTCGAGGGCATCATCATCCTCGACGACCAGTACCAGCAGGCGCAGGGCGGCGGCGTCTCGGCCGTGGCCACCACCATGTTCAACGCGGTGTTCTTCGCGGGGGTCGACCCCGTGGAGTACGGCGCGCACTCGTTCTACATCGAGCGGTACCCGGAGGGCCGGGAGGCCACCGTCGCCTGGGGCAGCCTGGACCTGCGCTGGGTCAACGACTCGGGCAACGCCATCTACATCGCGGCCGACGCCACCGACACCTCCGTCACCATCTCCTTCTTCGGCACCAAGCGGTACGACGAGGTCCGCGCCGATACCGGCCCGCGCGAGAACATCGAGGAGCCGGACCGCCGTGAGGGCGAGGGCGAGGACTGCGTGCCGCAGCCGCCGCTGGAGGGCTTCGATGTGGAGGTCGACCGTGTCCTGATCGACAACGGCACCGAGGCCGGCCGCGAGACGTTCCGCACCCACTACGTCCCGCGCGACGAGGTGGTCTGCACGGACGGCGAGTAGCCACGACGCCGATGCACCGGCACCGGCACCGGTCCCCGGCGACCGGGACACCCCCCGCCCAGCACCCGCCCGAGGGCGCCGGACAGATCAGGGGCGGAACCACCAAGCCCCGCCCCGACGCCCGGACACCCCCACCCGGGGCGAGGCGCCCCCACAGCACCGGGCCGGAGCGCGGCGACTCAGCGCCTCGCCCCGGGCCGAGGCCCGCGCACAGCGCGCAGGCCGGTGCTCAGACGCTCAGTGCCCGGCGGACCGCGCGTTCGGCGTCCTCGTCGCCCGTGCCGGAGGACGTGACCCGGCCGGCCTCCAGCACGTAGTACCGCTCGGCCGCCTTGAGGGCGAAGCCGACGTGCTGTTCCACCAGCAGCACCGACAGGCCACCGCGGGCGCTCAGCTCCAGGATGGTCCGCTGGATCTCCGCGACCACCGACGGCTGGATGCCCTCGGTCGGCTCGTCCAGCAGCAGCAGCCGGGGACGGGTGATCAGCGCGCGGGCGATGGCGAGTTGCTGCCGCTGGCCGCCGGAGAGCAGCCCGGCGCGGCGCCCCGCGATCTCGCGCAGCGCGGGGAAGAGGTCGAGCGCCTCGCCGAGCGCGGCCCTGCCGTCCCCCCGCCCGTCGGCGACGAGCCGCAGGTTCTCCATCGCGGTGAGCTGCGGGAAGCTCTGCTGCCCCTGCGGGACATAGGCCATCCCGCGCCCGACCCGCCGGTGGGCGGGCAGCCGCGTGATGTCCTCGCCGTCGAGAAGGACCCGGCCGGAGCGGGGCTTCAGCAGCCCCACCGCGGTCCGCAGCAGGGTCGACTTGCCCGCGCCGTTGTGGCCGAGCACGGTGGCCACGCCGTCGTCGGGCACGGCCACCGAGACGCCGTGCAGCACGTCGCTGCGGTCGTACCCGGCGACCACGCCGGTGATCTCCAGCATCACGCCTCCCCTTCCGCCGGGCCGGCGACGACCGGCTCGTCCGGTGCGTGGCCCAGGTAGACCTCCTGCACGCGCGGATCCGCCCGCACCTCGGCGACGGTGCCCTCGCTGAGCACCCGGCCGGCGTGCAGCACGGTGACGCTGGTGGCGAAGGCGCGCATGAAGTCCATGTCGTGCTCGATGACGACGACGGTCCGGTCCTCCCCCACCCGGCGCAGCAACTGGCCGGTGGCCTCCCGTTCCTCGTGACTCATGCCGGCCACCGGCTCGTCCAGCAGCATGAGTTGGACGTTCTGCACGAGCAGCATGCCGATCTCCAGCCACTGTTTCTGGCCGTGCGCGAGCGTGCCCGCCGCGCGGTCGCGCTGGGCGGTGAGATGGATGGTCTCCAGGGCGCGTTCGACTTCTTCCGGGACGCCGCGGCGCTGCCGCAGCAGGGTGTGCGGGCGGCGACCGGCGCCCGCGGCGATGTCCAGGTTCTGCAGAACGCTCAGGTTCTCGAAGACGGTGGCCGTCTGGAAGGTGCGGCCGATGCCGAGCCGGGCGATGCGGTGCACCGGCCGGCCCAGCAGTTCGCGTCCGCCGAAGCGGACCGAGCCGGTGGCCGGGGCGAGCCCGGTGACGGCGTCGACCAGGGTGGTCTTGCCGGCGCCGTTGGGTCCGATGAGGAACCGCAGGTCGCCGGGGCCGACCCGGAGGCTGACCCCGTCGACGGCGGTGAAGCCGTCGAACGTCACCCGTACGTCGTTGATCTCCAGGCCCGCCAGGGGCTGTTCGGTCTTGTGGAGGATCGGTGTCATGCCGTGGCCACCGCCACTTCGGCTCCCCCGGTGCCCCGGGCGTCGTCGGCGCGCGGCCGGCGCCGCCGCGTGGCGAGTTGCCACACGGAGGCCAGGCCGCCGGGCAGGAAGGCGACCACCACCACGAACAGGCCGCCCTGGAAGTACGTCCAGCCGGCGGGGTATTCCTCGGACAGTACGGTCTGCGCCCAGGCCACCGCGATCGCGCCGAGGACGGCACCGGCCACGCTGGCCCGGCCGCCGATGGCCGCGCCGATGACGAACTGGATGGACGGCACGATCCCGACCAGCGCCGGCGAGATGATGCCGACGGCCGGCACGAACAGCGCCCCCGCCAGCCCCGCCATCCCGGCCGAGACGGTGTAGGCGCCGAGCTTGACCAGCGCCGGGTCGTAGCCGAGGAAGCGGACCCGCTCCTCGGAGTCCCGGACGGCGACCAGCAGTTCGCCGTAGCGGCTGAGGAAGAGCTGCCGGGTCAGCAGCATCAGGGCCAGCAGGGTGCCGGCGATGATGAAGTAGACCATGCGGCGGTTGATCGGGTCGGAGAGCGAGAAGCCGAAGAATCCCTGGAAGTTGGTCAGGCCGTTGGTGCCGCCGGTGGTGGCCTGCTGGCCGATCAGCAGGATCGCGAAGGCCGCGGCGAGCGCCTGGCTGAGGATCGCGAAGTACGCGCCGCGCACCCGCCGCCGGAACACGAAGTAGCCGATGGCCGCGGCCACCGCCATGGGCAGCAGCACCACGGCGGCCAGCGCGATCACGGGCGAGCGGAACGGCTCCCACCACCACGGGAGTTCGTCCGTCGAGCCGTAGAGCAGCATGAAGTCGGGCAGGTTGCCCGCGCCGGCGTCGGTGAGCTTCATGTGCATGGCCATGGCGTAGCCGCCGAGCCCGAAGAACAGGCCCTGGCCCAGCACCAGCATGCCGCCGCGTCCCCAGGCCAGCGAGATGCCGACGGCGACGATGGCGACGCACAGGTAGCGGGCGAGCTGTTCGAGGCGGAAGTCGCTCAGGGCGGCGGGCGCCACGGCGAACAGCAGCGTCGCGGCCAGCGCGTAACCGGCCGGCGCGGGCCAGCGTTTGAGGAGGAGTGCCGTCATGCCAGGCTCCTGGTGCGCAGGGTGTAGATGCCTTGGGGACGCCACTGGAGGAAGGCGACGATGGCGATGAGCACGGCCACCCGGGCGACGCTCACGGTGGTGGAGTACTCCAGCACCGACTGAAGGACGCCGAGCGCGAAGGCGGCGATGACCGCGCCCCGCAGCTGCCCGATGCCGCCGACGACGACCACGAGGAAGGCGTCGATGATGACGTTGGTGCCCATGGTCGGGCCGATCGGGCCGACCAGGGTGAGCGCGACACCGGCCAGGCCCGCGAGGCCCGAGCCGATGAGGAAGGTGAGGCGGTCCACCCGGGCGGTGGGGATACCGGACGCCTCGGCCAGGTCGCGGTGCTGGACCACGGCCCGGATCCGGCGGCCCAGCGGGGTGAGCCGGAGGGTGAGGGTGAGCGCGACGACGGCGGCGAGGGCCAGGCCGAGGATGAACAGCCTGGCGTGCGCCAGCGTCAGCGGGTCGTCGCCGCCGATCAGGGTGATGCGCCCGGTGAGCCAGTCCGGCGCCTCGGTGTGGACGTTGGGCGCGCCGAACAGGTCGCGCGCGAGCTGCTGGAGCATCAGGGAGACGCCCCAGGTGACCAGGAGGGTGTCCAGAGGCCGGGCGTACAGCCGGCGGATGAGGAGCCATTCGAGCAGCACCCCCATCGCGCCGGCCACCAGGAACGCCATCGGCAGGGCGACGAGCAGGGAGAGACCGGCGGAGTCGATCGGGCCCTGGAGCATGTAGACGGTGTAGGCGCCCGCCATGATGAACTCGCCGTGGGCCATGTTGATCACGCCCATCTGCCCGAAGGTGAGGGACAGGCCCAGGGCGATCAGCAGCAGCACGGCGCCGATGCTGATCCCCGTGAACGTCTGGCTGAGGATGACGGTCATTCGGATTCCGCTGCCGCCGCCTCGGCCAGGCCCTCGGCCCAGTCGTACTCGCGCAGGAACGGGTCCGGCCGGATCGGACCCTCGGAGCTCCACACCTCGGTGATCAGGCCGTCGCCGCCGATACGGCCGATGCGGTTGGTCTTGAAGATGTGCTGGGTCTCACCGTCCACGGTGACCTCGCCCTCGGGGGCGTCGAAGGTGATGCCGTCGGAGGCGGCGCGGACGTCCTCGACCTCGAACGAGCCGGCCTCCTCGACCATCGCGGCCCACAGGTAGACCGACACGTAGGCGGCCTCCATCGGGTCGGAGGTCGGCTTGTCGTCGCCGTAGCGCGCCTGGTACGCCTCGACGAAGCGCTCGTTGGCCTCGCCCTCGGTGGTCTGGTAGTAGTTCCAGGAGGTGAGCTGGCCCTCCAGGGTGTCCGCGCCGATGCTGCGGACCTCTTCCTCGGCGATGGACACGGACAGCACGGGCATCGACTCGGCGGTCAGGCCGGACGCCTCGTACTCGCGGAAGAAGGAGACGTTGCTGTCGCCGTTGAGCGTGTTGAACACCGCGTCGGCGCCGGACGCCTCGACCTTGTTGGCGATGGTGGAGAACTCGGTGGAGCCCAGCGGGGCGTAGTCCTCACCGACGATCTCGATGCCGTACTCGTCGGCGTACGCCTTGATGATGCGGTTGGCGGTGCGCGGGAAGACGTAGTCGCTGCCGACCAGGTAGAGCGATTCGACGTCCTCCTCCTCACGGAGGTAGTCGAGGGCCGGGATGATCTGCTGGTTGGTGGTGGCGCCGGTGTAGAAGATGTTGGGCGACTGCTCCAGGCCCTCGTACTGCACGGGGTAGAACAGCAGCGACCCGTTCTGCTCGAAGACGGGCAGCACGGCCTTGCGGCTGGCGGACGTCCAGCAGCCGAAGACGGCGGCCACCTGGTCCTGCTGGATCAGCTTCTCCGACTTCTCCGCGAAGGTGGGCCAGTCGGAGGCGCCGTCCTCGCTGATCGGCTCGATCTGCTTGCCGAGGACGCCGCCCGCGGCGTTGATCTCGTCGATGGCCAGCAACAGCGAGTCGCGCACGGTGACTTCGCTGATGGCCATGGTGCCGGACAGCGAGTTGAGCAGACCGACCTTGATGGTGTCGCCGGAGGTGTCGATCTCGGCGACGTTGCCCGCCGACTCCTCGTCGGTCTTGGCTCCGCAGGCCGACAGCGCGACAGCGGTGGCGAACGCGAGCGCGATCGCGGTGAAGCGGGATCCCCGGGCTCTGAGCATGACCATCCTCCTGATCCCCGTCTCGGACACGGGGAGATGTGAGGGGGGGTACGCCGGGCCACGCCGCCCGGCGCGGACATGCCACAGCTTCAAAGCGCGCTGTTTCCCTGGCATTTCCCGACCGTTAATAGTTCCGTTCGGAAGTATCACGGGTGCATCACACCCGGCTGCTCCAGGCGTCCAGGTCCGCGGTCACCGCGAAGTCCAGGCCGTCCGCCTCGGCGAGATAGATGCGCTGGCGCACATGACGGCCACTCAACCGCAGCAGTCCGCGCGCCCCTTCGTAGCTGGCCTCCTGGGAGGTGCCCTCGATCGCGGCGACGTCCCAGGAGCCGGCCCGGGTGACCAGCGCGGCGAGCAGCAGCACCCCCTCGTAACACGACTCGCCCAGGGCGCTGGGCGCCGGGGAGCCGAGGCCGAAGCGGGTGGCGTAGCGGCCGTGGAAGTCCAGGGTGTCGGCGGTGGCCAGGGAGCCGAAGAAGCCGGCCGTGGCGCTGAGTCCCCGGGTGGCGTCGGCCCCACTGGCGACCAGCATGTTCTCGTCCATCAGGGTGCTCAGGCGCAGACATCGCTGGTCGAGCCCGGCGGCGGCGAAGGCCCTGTTGAACCGGACCGCGTCGCTGCCGACCAGCAGCATCAGCACGGCATCCACGTCGGCGTGCTCGATGCGGCGCAGCGCGGCGGCGAACTCGTGAGTGCCCAGCGGCAGATAGCCCTCACCGCAGATCCGGCCGCCGGTCTCGCGCGCGTAGGCGTGGGCGGCGCGCGCGGTGCGGCGCGGCCAGATGTAGTCGTTGCCGACGACGTACCAGCGGCGGACGCGCCGTTCCGCGGCCAGCAGCCGCATGGCGGGCCTGAGCTGGCCGTCCGGGGTCTCGCTGGTGAGGTAGACGCCCTCGGAGTTCTCGCCGCCCTCGTACAGTGCCGTATACACATAGGGCACCCGGTGGGCCAGGCGCGGCGCGAGGGCCTGCCGCACCGAGGAGATGTGCCAGCCGGTGACGCCGTGCACGATCCCGGCCGCGACCAGTGCCTCCACCTCGTCCGCCACCTGACGCGGCGGGGCGCCGCCGTCCACCGTGACCAGCCGCAGCTCTCGGCCGAGCACCCCGCCGCCCGCGTTGACCTCGTCGGCGGCGAGCCGCGCGCACAGCTCGCAGGCCGGGCCGAAGATGCCGGCCGGGCCCTGCCGGGGCACCACCAGGGCGACCCCGAGGGTGCCGGGATCGGCGGCCAGCGGCCCGCGCCGGCCCGCGTCGTGGTGGTCCCCGCACATCACCGGCCCATCATGGCGCGTATGTGCGAGCGCCGTACGGAAAAGCCGAGGAAAGAGACAAACGGCTCCGGCCCGCCCCGTGCCACCGCGCGCCCGTACGATGGAGGTGCCGTCGGCCCGAGGAGCGCAGCGACATGTCCGAACCGCCCCCCGACCATCGAGCCCACGATCTGGTGGGGCTGCTGACCCGCGCCGAGCGGCTGTCCACGCGGCGGCTGCGCGCGGTCCTGTCGGAGACCGGGTGCTCGGTCGACGCCTGGCGGGTGATGTCGCTGCTCGCGGACGGCGAGGGGCACGGGATGACGGCGATCGCCGAGTGCGTGCTGCTGCCGCCGCCCACGCTGACCCGGCTGGTGGACCAGCTGGTGGACGACGGCGTCGTGCACCGCCGCGTCGACCCGGTGGACCGCCGCCGGATCCTGGCCTATCTGACGCCGCGCGGCGTGGAGTTCTGGCGGCACCTGGACGAACGGGTGCGCGCGAGTTGGGAGTCGCTGCCGGTCGGTGGCGGGGACGACGAGCTGCTGGGCGCGCTGTTGCGGCGGCTGATCACCGGCCTGGAGGGCGCCCCGGCCGAGCCGGCGCAGTCCCGGGCCGGCTGGGCGGCCGGGTAGGTCGGGCCGAACCCGAGGGAGGACAGCGGCCGTTGGCCGTCCCCCGCGTTGACCGGCTGCTGGCCCGCGTCCGCCGTCCACGTCCGCCGTCCGCCGTCCACGTCTTCCGGGACGTGAACGTGCGGCGTGGGGTGCCCCGAAAGCCCGCACCGCTCCGCGCCTCCCGGGCAGGGCGCGCGGTCGCGTCCCCACCCGGACGGGGCGGCCGACCGGCGGCCGGGCACCGGACCGGCGAGCCCGCGGGCGCCGGATCCGGCGGCTTCGGCCCTACGCCGGGTGGGTGTCGAGCGGCTACGATGAATCACCCGCGGCGACGCGGCGGACACGTTCTGTGTCGGATGGGGCGGGGGTTATGTCGTTCGACGGGGAGTGGACCGAGTCACCGGGCGCCGGTCCGGTCGGGGACAGCGCCGGAGCGCTGCGCGATCAGCTCGACGAGGGCGGACACCTGGCGGAGCACGGGACGCACGCGGCCGGACTCGTGCTGCGCGGGCCCGGTTTCGTCACCGGGCGCGCCCTGATCGAGGTGTCCGAGCGGTGGCGGTCCCAGACGGATCAGCTGCGCGCCGCCTGCCACCACATAGCGCGCCGGCTGCGGGAGTCCGCGCGGTAGCCGTCACGGTGTGTGTGGGGAGCGGGGGATGCTGAGCTTCGAGGACGTGCTGCACGTCTCGCTGGCCGGTCTCGGCAGGGCCGTCGAGGACTGGGCGGCGCAGGTCCGGCGGCTGGAGGAGATGCGCGGAAGGGCCCTGGACATGGCCGGGCAGGCGCGTTCGGTCGCGTGGCCGGGCGGGAGCGCGGCGGTGACCGTGCCCTATGTGGAGGAGCAGTCGGGGCAGTTCGAGGCGGCGCTGGAACAGGCCAGGACGCTGTGCGGGATCTGTCGCGACGGATACACGCGCCTGAAGCGGTGCCAGGACGAGCTGCGGACCGTGGTGGACGTCTCGGCGCCGGCCAGCGGCGTCCGGGTCGGCCGCCGGGGCGAGGTGTCGGCGGACCCCGGCGGGCCCGGCCGGCCGGCCGCGGTGGCGGACATCGCGGCACGGATCGGCGACATCCTGCGGCGGGCGGCGTGGGAGGACCGGACGATCGCCCGCGCGCTGCGCGACGCGATGGGCCCGGACCCGGCCGCGTTCAATCCGGTCCGGTACGACTCGCTCGACGCCGCGCTGCGCGCCTACCGGGACGCCCGCGCCGTCGTCGGCCTGGCGCGGCGCGACGGGCGCCCGCCGGACGAGCGGCTGGCGCGGATGGCCGCGCTGCTGGCTCGGCACGAGGGCGATCCGGTCTTCGCGGAGCGCGTCGCCACCGGCCTGGGGGCGTGGGGCGTCGTGGAGTTCTGGACGGCGGTGGGCCGCGCGCCGGGCGGGCGGGGCCGGCGACGCGGGCGGCCGTGGCGGCTGCGGGCGAGCCTGCAGACCCGGCTCGGGGAGCTGCTCGGCACGGCCACCCGCTGCGGTTCGGCCGCCATGGAGACGTGGGAGCGGGAGATGGTCGGCATGGGCGCCGCCGGCCGGCCGCGCGGCTTCCAGGTGATGAGCGCGCTGATGCGGCCGGGGCGTTACGGCGCGGGCTTCCTGCTGGACTACGGCGACGCGGTGCTCGACCACGAGCAGGGGCGCCCGGGCGACTCGCCGTCGCGTGTGTGGGACGCCGGGCCCGCTCTGGTCTTCGACTTCCTGGCGGACGGCGACCCCGGGCACGACCCGGTGCCCGGCTTCCTGGCGGCGCTCGCCCGCGACCCGGCGGCGGCGGCCGAGTTCTTCGCGCCGCCCGCGCTCAACGACCGCGTGGCGTACCTGATGACGGGACGGGGACGAGCCCGGGACAACTCGACCCGGGCCTGCCTCGACAGCGCGCTGCGGGCGGCGGCCACCGGAGCGCGCCCGCACGGCGACACGTCAGCCGGCTGAGCTCGCGCGCCGCCCGCGCGGGCGTGACCGCCATGCCGGGCGCGGCAGTTGACCGCCGCCGCCGGTGCCCTTACCGAGGCCGCGCGGGGATGCGACGTTTGGCCCCGCTCCCGCAAGGAACCCGGCAGGAGCCATGGCAGAGAACGAAGAGCACGAGAAGCAGCGAAGCGACGACGACAACAGCGGCGCGGCGGGCGGTTCCCGCCCCGCGCTGGACGTGATCCGCACGGCGGGCGCCGAGTTCGCCGAGCTGACCGGCCTGCGCGCCGAGGCGGTGACCCGGTTCGAGCGCGACGCCGACGGCTGGGTGCTGGAGACGGAGGTCACCGAACTCGCCCGTGTCCCCGACACGATGAGCCTGATGGCGACCTACGAGGTCACCACGGACCCCGACGGCGGGATCACCGGCTACCGGCGCGTCCAGCGGTACGAGCGGGGCCGGGCCGACCGGCGCTAGCCGAAACCCGGCCAAGGCCCCAGAAGGAGGCTTCCGAACATGACCACAGCGGTCGCACCCATCCAGCAGACCTCGGGCTCCCGGTCCGGCACCCTCTACGACGTCCTCGAACTCATCCTCGACCGCGGCCTGGTGATCGACGCGTTCGTCCGCGTCTCCCTGGTCGGCATCGAGATCCTCAAGATCGACGTGCGCGTCGTGGTCGCGAGCGTGGACACGTATCTGCGGTTCGCGGAGGCGTGCAACCGGCTGGACCTGGAGGCCGGACCGGCCAAGGACCCGGGCGTGCCCGAACTCGTCGGCGGGCTCACCGAGAACGGCGCGCGCGGCAAGACCAAGGGCGCCCTGTCCGGAGCCGCCGAGACGATCTCCGACGCCTTCAAGAAGGGCAGAGACGGGCTCACCCCGTCCTCCTCGGACGGTGAGGAGGAGGCGAAGGAGGCGGAGCCCAGGAAGACACGCCGCACCACGACGTCGCGGCGGGAGAGGGAATCCGAGTGACCACTTATGTCTACGGCATCGCCGGGGCCGACCTGCCCCGCCTTCCCGAGGGGCTGGTCGGCGTCGGCGATCCGCCGCGCGCGGTCCGTGTCCTGCGGGAGAACGACACGGCGGCCGTCGTCAGCGACTGCCCCGAGGGGCTGCGGCCCAAGCGGCGCGACCTGTTCGCGCATCAGCGGGTGCTGACGGCCGCCGCCGCGGCGGGCGCGGTGCTGCCACTGCGGTTCGGCAGCACGGCGCCCGACGACGACGCCGTCCGGGGCGCGCTGGCGCGGCACGCCGACCTCTACCGGGGCCAGTTGGAGACGGTAGCGGACCGGGTCGAGTACAACATCAAGGCGCTGCACCGGGAGGACGTCCTGCTGCGGGCGATCCTGGCCGAGAACCCGGAGATCAGGAAGCTCAACGAGGCCACCCGGGTCGAGGGCGGCGCGACGTACCAGGACCGGCTCCGGCTCGGGCAACTCGTCGCGGACGCCGTCCGGGACCGCGAGCTTCAGGACGCGCGGACCGTCGAGTACGCCCTCGCCACCTACGCCGAACACCACCGCCGGGGTCCCGACGGCGCGGGCCGGGTGGTGAACCTGTCGTTCCTGGTGGGCCGCGATGAGGCCGTGGGCTTCCTCGCCGCCCTGGAGGAGCTGCGGGCCGGGAGCCCGCACCTCGACATCCGGATCAGCGGGCCGCTGCCGCCGTACAGCTTCGTGCGGACCGACCCGGTGGAGGCCGCGTGAGAGCGGAAGGGCGCGTGAGACGGCCATGGGCCTGCTGAGAGAGATCCTGCTGCTGCCGCTCGCCCCGGCCCGCGGCGCGGGCTGGGTGCTGGAGCAGGTAGTCGCGGAGGCGGAGCGGCAGTACTACGACCCGTCCGTCGTGCAACGCGAACTCGCCGGGCTGGAAGAGGAGTTGATCAGCGGCCTGATCGACGAGGGGGAGTTCGACCGGCGCGAGGACGAACTGCTGGAACGCCTTGACCCGACCCACGATTGGTTGACCCGATGACGAACAACAGCACAACCGCCGTGGCCGTGGCCCTGGCCGCGACCGCCGGATACGCCCTGGGCCGGGTGGGGTTCCCGAGCGTGCCGCTGGCCCGCCTTCCCCTCGGTGCCGTGACGCGGAGCCCGCGGGAGAGCGCCGGCTCGGTGACGGACGGGGTGGGCGAGGCCACGGACCAGGTCACCGGCAAGGCCGCGGAGACCGCCGGGAAGGGCGCGGAGACCGCGAAGAAGACGGCGGCGAAGAAGCCCGCGACACGGAAGACGGCCGCGAAGAAGACGGCGGCGAAGAAGACCACCGCCCGGAAGGCCGCTGCCCGGAAGGCCGCTGCCACGAAGGCCGCCGCCACGAAGCGGAGCACGGCGGGAAAGTCCTCGCGGACGACCGCCGGCCCGGCCGGAAAGGCTGCCACGACGGCCAAACGCGCCCCGACCCGGAAGGTTAAGGCGAACGAGAGCGGTGAGGCGGATGGATGACACCCCGGTCGACGGCGACCCGGTGACCCGTCCCGTCCGGCGGGGGGCCGCCGCGCCGGTCCGGACGGGGCGTCGGCGTGATCCATCACCGACATCGCTGAGGGCAGGAGTACGGACATCATGAAGCTCGCGGAAATCACCGGAAGAAGCCGGGGCAAGGCCGCCGAGGGCACGAGCGCGGTGCGCTCGGCCGTGCGGTCGGGCGCGGCCGGCCTGAAGGAGCGTGTCAGCGCGAACGGCGGCGGTGGGTTCCTCACCTTTGTCGAGGACATCGACATCGGCGTGCCCGTGCGCGAGGCGTACGACCAGTGGACGCAGTTCCAGGAGTTCAGCGCCTTCGCGGGCGGCGTCGAGGACGTCGAGCAGGTGGACGACACGACCACCCACTGGCGGGCCAGGGTCATGGGCGTCACCCGCGCATGGCAGGCCCGGATCACCGAGCAGATCCCCAACGAGCGGATCGCCTGGACGACCGAGGGCGGCGGCACGCTCAAGGGCGTCGTCACGTTCCACCCGCTCACCGACACCCTCACCCGGGTCCTGCTGGTCATCGAGTACCACCCCCAGGGCCTGCTGGAGCGGACGGGCGCGCTGTGGCGCGCGCAGGGCCGCCGGGCCCGGCTGGATCTGAAGAACTTCCGCCGGTTCGTGACGCTGCGCGGCGAGGCCACCGGCGAGTGGCGCGGCGAGATCGAGAACGGGGAGGTCGTCGTCGGCCACGAGGACGCGGTAGCCGACGCGAAGGAGAGCGGGACCGGCGGGGGCTCGCCGTCATGACGACGGCGGCCGTGTCCGGACCGTACGGCCCGCCCGGCCTGGCGGCCGGGGGCGGCGGCAGCGCCAACTTGGCGGACATCCTCGAACGGGTCCTCGACAAGGGCGTGGTCATCGCCGGGGACATCACGATCAACCTGCTCGATATCGAGCTGCTCACCATCAAGCTCCGGCTTCTCGTGGCCTCCGTCGACAAGGCGAAGGAGATGGGCATCGACTGGTGGGAGCACGACCCGTCGCTCTCGTCCCGCGCCCGCTCGGACGGCGGGCGGGAGCTGGCCGAGGAGAACGAACGGCTGCGGGAGCGCGTCGCGGCCCTGGAGAGGCGGGAGGAGATCCCATGAGCGAGGACGGGTGCCTCTGGTACGTCTACGCCGTCACACGCGGCGGCGCCGGGGACGAGCTGCCGGCGGGCTTGCGCGGCGTGGACGACGGGCCGCCGGCGGCGGTGCCGGACGACGGGCTGGCCGCCGTGGTCAGCCGCGTCCCGGCGCGGGACTTCGCCGAGGAGCCGCTGCGGGCCCGGTTGACGGACCTGGCGTGGCTGGAGCGGACGGCGCGCGGCCATCAGCGGGTGGTGGACGGCCTGTTGGCGGGCGGCGGTGTCCTGCCGCTGCGGCTGGCCACCGTCTGCCGGGACGAGGCCGGGATACGGCGGCTGCTGACGGTGAACCACGCGCGGTTCACCGCCGCGCTCGACCGCCTCGACGGCCGCGCCGAGTGGGGCGTCAAGGTGTACGCCGACCCACCCGCGCCCGGCTCCGCGCGGGCCCCGGCGGCCAAACCGGCCTCCGGCCGCGACTACCTTCGGCAGCGCGGCAGGCAGCGGCAGGCCGAGGGCGGCACCCGGCGCGAGGCCGAGGACGCGGTCCGCTCGGTGCACGACGCGCTGGTAAGGGCGGCGGAAGGCGCTCGCCTGCACCCGCCGCAGGATGCCCGCCTCTCGGGCGAGCCGGGGCAGAACCTGCTCAACGGCGCCTACCTGGTCCGCCGCGAGGACGGCCAGGCGTTCTGCGCGCTGGCCGGCGAGCTGGCCGGCCGGCTGACCGGACTCCGGCTGAGCCTGACCGGCCCGTGGGCGCCGTACTCCTTCACGGCGGACGAGGAAGCGGTGTCGCGGTGAACGACCCGATGGCGACGCCCGCTCACGCGCCCGCCGCCCGCCGGATCGCGCTGGTCGACCTGCTGGACCGGCTGCTGGCGGGCGGCGTGGTGCTGGTCGGGAATCTGACGCTGAGCATCGCGGACGTCGATCTGGTCCGCGTGGACCTGCGGGCGCTGATCACCTCCGTGGCCGGGGAGATCGAATGACGGGCGGCACGGGCGGCACGGGCGGCACGGGCGGACGCATCGAGCTGGACCGCGACACGGTCGAACGCGACCTGATGCGGCTGGTCCTGACCGTGATCGAGCTGCTGCGCCAGCTCATGGAACGCCAGGCGCTGCGCCGGGTCGACCATGGCGATCTGACGGAGGACCAGGAGGAGCGGATCGGCCTGACCCTGATGCTGCTGGCGAAGCGCATGGAGGAGCTGTGCGCACGCTACGACCTGACCCCCGAGGACCTGAACCTTGACCTCGGCCCGCTGGGCACCCTGCTGCCGCCTCCCGGCGAGAGGTGAACGACGGCCCGCCCGCCGACCGGCGAACCAGCCGCCGTCAGGCGCCGGCCGCCGCCGTGAGCCGCGCGCCGCGCAGCGGGACGAAACGCAGTGGGGTGCCCGGCACGGCCTGGGCGGCGGCGGCGAGATCGGGCGCCGGCACCACGCCGACGACCGGGTAGCCGCCGGTGGTCGGGTGGTCGGCGAGGAAGACGACCGGGCTGCCGTCCGGCGGCACCTGCACGGCACCGAGCACCATGCCCTCGCTGGGCAGCTCCCCCTCCCGGGCGCGCGCCAGCGGCGGGCCCTCCGTGCGCAGGCCGATCCGGTTGCTCGCGGTCGACACCCGGTACCGGCCGGTGGCCAGGGTGCGCGGGGCGGCCTCGGTGAGCCAGTCGTCGCGCGGTCCGAGCCGCACCCGCAGGACCAGCTCGCGCGGCGGCGCGGGCTGCGGCGCCGCGTCGAGCGGGGGCGGCGGCCCGGTTGGTTCGCCCAGCGGCATCATCACGCCGTCGGCCAGCGGCGGCGGGCCGAGCCCGGAGAGCAGGTCGGTGGCGCGGCTGCCGAGCACCGGCGCGACGGCCACGCCGCCCGCGAGGGCGAGGTAGCCGCGCACTCCCCCGGTGGCCGGCCCGGCCACGAGCACGGCCCCGGCGGGCACCCGCACGGCCGCGCCCCACGGCACGGGCCGCCCGTCGACGGTCACCGCGCACGGTGCGCCGGTCACGGCGGCGGTCACGGCGCGGCACGGCCGCACGGCGCAGCCGGTGAGCGTGGTCTCCAGGGTGGCGGCGTCCGGCGGGTTGCCGACGAGGCGGTTGGCCAGCAGGTGCGCGGGCAGGTCCAGGGCCCCGGAGCGCGGCACCCCGAGGTGGGCGAGACCGGCGCGGCCGAGATCCTGGACGGTGGTCAGGGCGCCCGCCCGGACCACGGCGAACGCGCGGTCGTTCACGACGTCCGCTCCGACGTCCGCTCCGATGGCCGCTCCGGTGCCCGCGCGACGAACCGGACGCGGGTGCCCGGCGTCAGCAGCGCCGCCGGCTCGCGGGCCGGATCCCACAACACCGCGTCCGTGGTGCCGATGAGCTGCCAGCCGCCGGGCGAGGTGCGCGGGTAGACGCCCGTGTACGGGCCGGCCAGGGCGACCGAGCCGGCCGGCACCCGGGTCCTGGGGGTGTCGCGGCGCGGCACGGCGTACCGTTCGTCCAGCCCCGTCAGATACCCGAAGCCGGGGGCGAACCCGCAGAAGGCGACGCGGAACCCGGCCCCGGAGTGCACGCGCGCGACCTCCCTCTCCGGCACGCCCCACAGCGCGGCCACGTCGGCGAGGTCGGGGCCGTCGTAGCGCACCGGGATCTCGACCGTCTCGGTGGCCTGGGCGGCCAGCGGCGGGATCTCCCAGGTCGTCAGGCGCCGGGCCAGGCCGCCGGGGTCGGCCACCCCGTCGAGCAGCACGGTGCGCGCGGCGGGCACGATCTCCCCGACCGGCGGGAGGTCACCGGCCGCCCGGCGCCGCAGCAGCTCGGCGTGGAGGGCCTGGGCTTCCTCGCCGGTCGACAGCTCCACGAGGAGCGCGCGCTCCCCCACGGGCATCAGTCTCACGCGAACCGCTCCAGCCCGATCCCGGCCTTCTCCAGGGCCGCGCGGACCCGCCGGGCGAGGTCCTGGGCCCCGGCGGTGTCCCCATGCAGGCACAGCGAGCGTGCCGCGACGTGGACGCGCGTGCCGTTCTCCGAGGTGACCACGCCGTCCCGGGCGATGCCGACCGAGCGTTCCACCACGGTGTCGGGGTCGGTGACGACCGCGCCGTCCCGGCCGCGCGGCACCAGGGTGCCGGCGTCGGTGTAGGCCCGGTCGGCGAACGCCTCGGCCACCACCGGCAGGCCGGCCCGTGCGGCGGCCTCGTGCAGGCGGGAGCCCGGCAGGCCGAGGACCGGCAGGCGCTGTCCGGCGAGGGCCACGCCCTCGGCCACGGCGGCGGCCTGCGCCTCGTCGCGCACGGTCCGGTTGTAGAGCGCGCCGTGCGGTTTGACGTAGGCCACCCGGGAACCCGCCGCGCGGGCGAAGATCTCCAGGGCGCCGATCTGGTACGCGACCTCGGCGGCCAGCTCGTCGGGCGGGACGTCCATCGAGCGGCGGCCGAACCCGGCGAGGTCGCGGTAGGAGACCTGGGCGCCGATGCTCACGCCCCGCTCGGCCGCCAGCTCGCACACCCGCCGCATGGTGGGCGCGTCACCGGCGTGGTAGCCGCAGGCCACGTTGGCGCTGGTGACGACGGACAGCAGCGCCTCGTCGTCGGTCAGCCGCCAGCGGCCGAAGCCCTCGCCGAGATCGGCGTTGAGGTCGATCGACGCTTCGTGTGTCATCGGCGTCATGCCACCTGGTGTTCCTCGTCCCGTGCGTCGCTGATGAACATATACCCGGCGACGCGGGCGTGCTCGCGAACGGCGGGCGCGGGGGCGTGGAGGGCTCCCACCACCGCCGTCGAACGCGGGACGGCGGCGCCTACGCTCGTAGCATGATCAGACAGGTGCTGGCGACGGTGCGGCTGTGGTTCTCCCCGCGGCGCCTGCGGGCCGAGGGAGCGACGCCGGACTACCGCTTCAGTCTCGCCAACGAACGGACGTTCCTGGCCTGGTTGCGCACCGCGCTGGCGCTGCTGGCGGGCGGGATCGGGGTGGACCAGTTCCTGACGGAGCTGCGCTGGGCGCTGCGCACCACGGTCTCGGTGCTGCTGCTGGCGGGCGGCGCGCTGTGCGCGGTCCGGGCCGTGAACCACTGGGTGCGCTCCGAGCGCGCGATGCGGCGCGGCGAGGACCTGCCGGTGAGCCGCTTCCCGGCGCTGCTGGCGGTGGGCACGGTGATCACCGCCCTGCTGGTGATCGGCGCGGTGCTGCTGGGCTGGGCGGGTTCGTGAGCGACGGCCACCGGGCCACCGGCCCGCAGACGGCACACAACCCCCCACCACCGCCCGATGGCCGGAGAAGCGAACCACACACCACCACGAGCGACGGCCACCGGGCCACCGGCCCGCAGACAGCACACAACCCCCCACCACCGCCCGATGGCCGGAGAAGCGAACCAGACCGCACCACGAGCGGCGCGCGGGCGTGAGCGATCCTCGTGATCCCGGCGTCCAGCCGGAGCGCACGCGGCTCGCGTGGCGGCGTACGACCCTGTCGTTCGCCCTCGTGGTGGTGCTGGCGGCGCGGGGGCTGGTGACCTCGGACGGCGGGCGGGCGGTGGGCAGTGTGGGGGTGGCGCTGGCCGCGCTGCTGTGGGTGAGCTTTCTGGCGCTGGCCCACCGGCGCATCCAGGCGCTCACCACCGGCCGGCCGCCGGGGGCGCCCACGGGCGGCACGGTGCTGGGGGCGGCCGGAGTGGTGGTGGCCGCCGCGCTGGTCGGGATGGTGGTGCTCGCCGTTCCGGACTGACGCCGCGAGGCTACTGACCAGTATGCTGAAGGCATGGCGGAACCGAGGATTTTCACGTCGCCGGAGGAGCTGCGGGCAGCGGTCGGCGAGCGGTTGGGGACCAGCGACTGGCTGGAGATCGATCAGAAGAAGGTCGACCTCTTCGCGGAGGCGACCGGTGATCACCAGTGGATCCACGTCGACCCCGAGCGGGCGGCGGCCGGTCCGTTCGGCACGACCATCGCGCACGGCTATCTGACGCTGGCTCTGCTGCCGGTCTTCGTGCCGCAGGTGGTGCGGGTCGAGGGCGTGCGGATGGCCCTGAACTACGGGGTCAACAAGGTTCGTTTCCCCGCTCCCGTCCCGGTCGGCTCACGGGTGCGGGCGAGCGCCGCGATCGCCGAGGTCACGGACGTGGGCGAGGGGGTGCAGGTCGCGCTGGCGGTGACCGTGGAGCGCGAGGGCGGGTCGAAGCCCGTCTGCGTGGCGGAGAGCGTCACCCGCTACTACTTCTGATCCCGCACGTCGGGGCGGACGCGCGGCGGTGGCGTAGATCCAGGGGTCGTTCATGTGATCACCGTCAATCGGTCATCCTTCGCACGCCACTTGAAGGTGACCGATTGACGGAAAAACAACCCGATAGTGTGATCGCGAGACATGTACGGGGCGCTCCGTGCCTCCATGCGCCCTGTCGCCCCGGCCCGGTGGCGTGAGAACACAGGATCATGACGAACCGGCGCGGCCCGAATTATCAGCTGCGGGCCCTGCTCTCCGAAGCCGGCTGGACCCAGGAGGCCCTGGCCCGGGCGGTCAACGCGCTGGGCACGGAGATCGGCGCCGCCCTGCGGTATGACCGCACCGCTGTCGCGCACTGGCTGGCCGGGACGCAGCCCAGGCACCCCGTGCCGCAGCTCGCCGCCGAGGCGCTGTCCCGGCGGATCGGCAGATCCGTCCCACCCGAGGCGGCCGGATTCCCCTCCTCCGCGCGGGATGCTCCGCCCGTCGACCCCGTCGCGGGTTTCACCGCGCTGTGCCGCGCCGACACGGACACGGCCCGCCGACTGCCCCTGCACCAGCGCCCGTACCGGGTGGCCGACGCCGTGGTGCCGAGCGCGCCGGAGGCGCCCGCGCCCGGCCGGCCGCTGGGTGGGCGCACGGAGAGCACCACGGCCCTGCACGACGCGGTGACGTTCTTCGCGACCTCCATCGACGCGCACGGCGGGCGGCACGCGCGCAGCGCGCTGTCCGCGTACCTGGCCGACGACGTGGCCCCGCTGCTGATCGCCGCCCCGGCGGGGCGGGCGCGCGGCGAGCTGCTGGTCGTGGCGTCGCGGCTGGCGTTCCTGCTGGCCCGGATGTACGAGGACGGGCTGCTGCACGGCGTCGCCCAGCGGTATTACACCTACGCGCACCGGCTGGCCGGGGAGTCGGGCGACCGCACCTCGTGGAGCGTGGTGGTGCGGGCGATGAGCGCGCAGGCCCAGCGCCTGGGCCACCTGCCGTCGGCGCTCCAGCTCGCGGAGGCCGCCCACCGGGCCGCGCGCGGCGCGCCGTCCGCCCACCAGGCGTACGTCCAGGCCCAGCTCGCCGTCGTGCTCGGGATGACCGGCGACCGGCGGGGCGCGCTGGCCGCCACGGCGCGCGCCGAGCGGGCGGTGGAGCGCGCGACGAGCGCGGCGGCGCCGTTCGACAGCTACCCGCCGGCCGCGCTGCACTTCCAGACCTCGGCCGTGCTGGAGGCGCTGGGCGATCTGCCGGGCGCGCTGGCCGCCCTGCGGCGGGCGGCGGGCGAACGGGCTCCCTCGGACGTGCGGGGCCGCGCCCTGACGCAGGCGAGGCTCGGCCAGCTCCTGCTGCGGACCGGGCACCTGGACGAGGCGTGCGCGGCGTGGGAGGCGTTTCTCACGGCGCGGGAGCGGTTGCGTTCGGGCGACGCGGAGCGCGCGCTACGCGACATGCGCCAGGCGCTTCAGCCCTACCGGAACCGCAAGCGGGTGGCGGAGCTGCTGGCGCGGACGGCCCGGACGGCCCACGGTCGTTGACTTCACTCCGGCACATTCCTATGGTCGAACAAATGAATGGTTCGGCGGCGGGAGTGCACGATGGGCGCGGACGAGACGGACGACGCACCGGTTTACGCACCGGTCTACTCACCGGGCTTCGGCAACGAGCACAGCAGCGAGGCCCTGCCCGGGGCGCTCCCCCAGGGGCGGAACTCCCCGCAGCGCGCCCCCCTCGGCCTGTACGCCGAGCAGCTCAGCGGCACCGCGTTCACCGAGCCGCGCGCCCGCAACCGCCGATCCTGGCTGTACCGGATCAGGCCCTCGGCCGTCCACCCGCCCTTCCGCCGCGTCCCCGACGGGGCGGTGCGCTCGGCGCCGTTCACGGAGACCGAGCCCGACCCCAACCGGATGCGCTGGGGCCCGCTGCCCGCGCCCCCGCCCGGCACCGACTTCGTGGCCGGCCTGTGGACCGTGGGCGGCAACGGGGACGCGCGCCGGCGCACCGGCATGGCCATCCACCTCTACCACGCCAACTCCCCCATGACCGATCGGGTGTTCGGTGACTCCGACGGCGAGCTGCTGATCGTCCCCCGGCACGGCGCGCTGCTGCTGCGCACCGAGTTCGGCCCGCTGCGCGCCGCCCCCGGCCACGTCGCGCTGATCCCGCGCGGCGTGCGGTTCCGGGCCGAGCTGCCGGACGGCGAGGCGGCCGGGTATGTCTGCGAGAACTACGGAGCCCCCTTCACGCTGCCCGAGCTGGGCCCCATCGGCGCCAACGGCCTCGCCAACCCACGGGACTTCCTCGCCCCGACCGCCGCCTACGAGGACGCCGACCGCCCGGTCCAGGTCATCAACAAGTTCTGCGGCGGTCTCTGGGCCGCCGACTACGACCACTCCCCGCTGGATGTCGTCGCCTGGCACGGGACCCACGTGCCGTACCTCTACGACCTGCGCCGGTTCAACGTGCTGGGCTCCATCAGCTACGACCACCCGGACCCGTCGGTCTTCACCGTACTGACCGCGCCCGCCGCCGACTTCGTGGTCTTCGCGCCGCGCTGGCTGGTCGGCGAGGACACCTTCCGGCCGCCGTACTTCCACCGCAATGTGATGAGCGAGTACATGGGCCTGATCGAGGGCGCCTACGACGCGAAGGCCGAGGGCTTCGTGCCCGGCGGCGGCTCGCTGCACAACATGATGTCCGCGCACGGGCCCGACCGGGAGACCTTCGAGCGCGCGAGCACCGCCGAGCTGCGTCCCCAACGGGTCGATGACGGGCTGGCGTTCATGTTCGAGACGGGCTGGCCGGTGCTCCTGACCGCACAGGCGTCGGCCGGCGGACACCGGCAGCACGGATACGACAAGGTGTGGGAGGGTCTGATCAGGAACTTCCCTTCATAACATCGTCGACCCGGAGCCACCGCTGTGACCGTCTTCGCCCCCGACTCGCTTGAGCTGAACCGGAAACTGCCGCTGTGGTACCAGGTGTCCCAGTCGCTGCGCGCCTCGATCCTCGGCCGCTCCCCGGAAGCACCGCTGCGGCTGCCCACCGAAGAACGGCTCGCCGAGCACTACGGGGTGAGCGTGCTCACCATGCGACAGGCCCTCAAGGAGCTGGAGTTGGAGGGCCTGATCACCCGCTTCCGCCGCCGGGGCACGTTCATCGAGCCGAAGGCCCGGCCCGGCGCCCCGGTTCGGCTGCTGGGCTCGGTGGACACCATCGTGGCCCAGCAGTCGGGCGAGACGACCACGCTGCTCGACCACGGCCCGGTGGCGGTGCCGCCCGAGCTGGCCGAGCACTTCCCGGGGCTGGGCGAGGTGGTCAGCTTCCGCCGGCTGCGCCATGACCGGGCCTCCGGCGAGCCGGTCAACTGGGCGGAGAACCTGGTCCATCCCGAGATCGCCGACCGCGTCGACCCGGCGGCGCTGGAGCGCTGGCCGATGACGAAGGTGCTGCGCGACATAGCCGGGGTGACGGTGAGCCGGATCGCCAACACCGTGCAGGCGCGGCTGGCCGACCCGCCGACCGCGCAGCTTCTCCGGGTGCCGCTGCTGAGTCCGATCCTGCACATCACCGGCGTCGAGTACGACGAGCGGGGGCGGGCCGTGGACATCGCGCGCATCCACTACCGCGGCGACCGGTTCTCCTTCGCGGTGACGATGGACGCCTCCGCCGAGCCCGAGTGACCCCCACGCGCGGCGAGGCCGCCGGTCCCGTCCGGCGGCCCGCGTCACGTCAGCCGCGCCCGCCGAGCAGCGTCCGCCGCAGCCGCCGAAGGGGCGTGAACAGCCGCACCCGCGCGCCACGGGCCTTACGGGCACCGGTGGTGTCGCGCTTCGTCAGCTCGCGCATCAACAGCGTGGCCTCCTCGGCCTCGCGCTGCGGCACGGCCGGGCCGGAGAGCACGCTCAGGTGACGGTCGAGGCGCGTGCTGCTCGCGCTGCTCCCGCAGTTGATGGCAGGGACCCGTGGCGGCCTGCCCCGCACTGTTATCTGCTCCATGACTCTCCCACCCGTACAACGACACCCGGTCCGGGCAGGGTAACCCTAACTCCCCTCAAGGACGCATGGGTATCCCGGTCCCATGATTCACCTTTCCCCGCAACGAGGTTGACGCACACCACGGCCGCATGCCCATCCGAAACCCTGTGCGCGACGGGCGCGCGTGCCGGATCATTGACCGCATGCGTCCCGAGAACCCTTCCACCCCCAAGGAGGAATCCCCGATCCGGTTCACCGTGACCGAGGCCGATTCCCCGGCCGACGCCATCGACATCCTGCTGCTCACCGACTTCGCCTCGGGAGCACTGCCGTTCGCCCAGGGGCGGCGCCTCCAGCGGGTCAAGAAGCACCACACCCTGCTGCCCGAGGGCGCCGGCATCCGGCGGATGACGACCGACACCGACACCGAGACGGTGCTCGCCGCCGGTGACGGCTGGGCGCTGCGGGCCCGCCGATGGCGCTACGGCGCGCATGTGACGGTGATCGCGGAGAGCGACGCGCTCGCCCAGCAGATCCTGAAGCAGGCCGTCGACGACGCCGAGGAGGAGCCGGAGACCGAGCCGACCAGCGTCACGATGGGCTTCTGGCACTTCTCCCCCGGCGGCCGGGGCCCGGTGCGCACCACGCGCAAGATATCCGCCGACCCCTGGCCGGACGTCCGCGCCGGGTACTCGGCGCCGGTGGCCGGGGCGATGGAACGCCTGCTGGCCCTCACCCCGGAGGACGTCTCCGGCCGCCTGCTCCTCCTGCACGGCCCGCCCGGCACCGGCAAGACGTCCGCGCTGCGCACCCTGGCGCTGGCCTGGCGGGAGTGGTGCCAGGTGGACTGCGTGCTGGACCCGGAACGGCTGTTCAACGATGTCGGCTATCTGATGGACGTCGCCATCGGCAAGGAGGACGAGCAGGAGCAGTGGCGGCTGTTGCTGCTGGAGGACTGCGACGAGCTGATCAGGAGCGGCGCCAAGGACGTGGCGGGACAGGCCCTGTCCCGGCTGCTGAACCTGACGGACGGGCTGCTCGGGCAGGGCCGCCGGGTCCTCGTCGGCATCACCACCAACGAGGACCTGGAGCGGCTGCACCCGGCCGTCGTGCGGCCGGGGCGCTGCCTGGCGCGGATCGAGGTGGGGCCGCTGACCCGCGCCGAGGCCACCGCCTGGCTGGGCACCGAGGAGGGCATCGGCCGCGACGGCGCGACGCTGGCCGAGCTGTACGCGCTGAAGCGCGGCACGGGCCCCACGGGAGCGCCCGCCCCCCGGAACCCGGAGGCCGGGCTCTACCTGTAGGGGCGGCGTTACCGGGCGCGCCCGCGCGGCTTCAGCGGCAGCGCGGGCAGTTCGGGGGCGAGCAGCCGGTCGCCGTCGTAGCCGCGCACCTCGCCGAAGCGGTCCCCGGCGTTCCACGCCGCACGGGCGGCGGTGATCTCGTCCCCGGCGCGGGCCACGAAGTTCCACCACATGATGATCTTCTCGTCGAACGGCACCCCGCCCAGCAGCATGAACGCCGCGTCCGTGTCGGCGCGGACCGGGAGCTCGCGCCGGCCGCCGCCGAGGTAGAGCAGTGAGCCGACGGGAAGCGGAACGCCGTCCACCACGGCCTCGCCGGACATGGCGAGCGCGGCGTACTCGAACCCCTCCTCCACCGGCAGCCGGGCGTCGGTGCCGGCGGCGACGGTCACGTCCGCGCCGACCAGCGGGGTGTACGTGGTGCCGGGCGAGGTGGCGCCGTCGAGGGAGCCGAGGATGACGGTGGCGCGCAGGCCGTTGCCCCCGGCGATCTCGGGGAGCACCGGGTGGTGCTCGAAGGCCGGGGCGGTGTCCCGGTGTTCGCCGGGCAGCGCGACCCAGAGCTGGGTGCCGTGCAGGACGGGCGCGTTGGTGTGCGGACGCGGGGACTCCTCGGAGTGGGCGATGGCCCGGCCCGAGGTCATGAGGCCCAGCTCGCGCGGGCGGACCAGTTGGCGGCTGCCGACGCTGTCCCGGTGCAGCACCTCGCCCGCGTGCAGCCAGCTCACGGTCTGGAGGCCGATGTGCGGGTGGGGCGGGACCTGCATGCCCGGCTCGTCGGCGATGTCGTCGGGGCCGTAGTTGTCGACGAAGCACCAGGCGCCGACCATGCGGCGGCCGAGCGTGGGCAGCAGTCGGCGCACGAGCGTGCTCGCGCCCAGCGTCACGTCACGGCCCTTGATCAGGTCGCGGACGGGCCCGGTGTGGCCGGCGCCGCCACACTCGGTGGCGGCCGGCTTCACGTCAAGGTTGCTCATGTCACCGATCCTGCCTCATTCGCGCCGCCAGCTTTCCGTGTCCATGGCAAAGACGTGCGGAGCGTCGGCGCCGTCACCGCCGCCGCTGGTGCGAAACGGCTCGCCGCCGTCGTCCACGCGCACGGTACCCCGCTCGCCGCCGACGCTCCAGGCCAGCTCGATGTACCAGGCGCAGTCGCAGGTTCCGGCGTCGGCCTCGACGCGCAGGACGAGCGGGTCGTCGGCGGTGACGGCGAACGGGAGGGTGGGCGCAACCAGTTCGGTGGAGGTCACGCCGTCGTACCCCTCCTTGGGGCGGGCGACCGGCCGGTCCGCGTCGAGGTCGACGGTGAAGGCGGCGGGCGTGAGGGCGCCGCCGCAGCCGGGGGACATGTCGAAAACCGGCCAGTCGAGCGGGGCGCGGCGCTCGGTGACGCGGATGTGGACGGCCTCGACCACGACCGGCCCGGCGACGGGACGGGTGGGCCTGACGGTGGTCTCGACGATGGTGGAGCTCTCGTGCACCGCGCCGAGCCGCCGCGCCCAGGGCGCGGCGTCCTGGGCGACGGGCGGCGCCGGAACGTCCCCCGGGTCACCGTCGACCAGGTACCGGTGGCCGCACCCCTCCTCCCACACCTGCGAGTCGGCCGTCCACGTCAACGGCGCCACGTCCTCGTCGACGTCGGGCGGCTGATCGGCGGCCCCGTCGGAGGTCACGGCGTTCACCGCGAGGACCACGAGGACCAACGACGCCGCGACCGCGACCCCGCCCGACCACCACCGTCGCCGCCGCCCTCCCGGCTGCCCCGCCGCCTTCGACGCGGACCGGCGGCCGGAGCCCGCCCCAGGGAACCCGGGCTCGTCGGCCGAGCCGGGTCCCGGCCCGGCGACGCCCGGCGACTGCGCCCCCGGTCCGGTACCGGACCGGCGTCCGGGGCCCGGCTCGGGGCCCGGCTCGGGGCCGGGCGCGGGCTCATGTCCCGAGCCCGGCCCGTCCCACGGCCCGTCCCACGACCCGTCCCACGACCCGTCCCGCGTCTCCGGATCGGTCACCCGAACGCCCGGCTCGGACCGGAACGCCGGCTCGGGCCTCGGCTCCGGCTCCGGCTCCCCCGCCGTTCCAGGACCCCGAAGCCCCCCTCCCGCCCCGGAGGCAGCCGCGGCCGGTCCCCGGCCCGGCCCGGTCGCGGGGCGGGTCGCGTCGGCGCGCAGCCACAGGCGGTGCAGGGCCAGCAGCTCGTCCCGGTCCGCGCCGCACAGCCGGGCGAGGCGTTCCACGGGCGCGTAATCCGCCGGGACCACCGCACCCGAGCAGTACCGGTGCAGCGTCGAGGTGCCCATGTGCAGCCGTCCGGCGAGCACGCCGAAGCTCAGCCCGGAACGCTCCTTCAACTCCCGCAGCCGCTCGGCGAAGTCCTCCGCCGGCGCTTTCCCCGTCATCCGTCCGCCCCGTTCCCCCGGTTTCCCGTCCCTGTCCCCGTCCCTGTCCCGCGTTCCAGGGATACCGCATCGTCCCACGTCAGACTAGCCGTGAGCGTTCCCGCGTCCCGGATCGGCGCGGAACCGTTGCCTCCCCTCCGCCTCCGTCCGCAGGCTCGGCACCAGAACGCATCCGCACCGAGTCCCACTGGGGGATCACCATGAGCTTCTCCGTCTTCGGCCGCCGTTCGGCCGTGGCCGTCGCCATCACCGCCGCCTGCGCGCTGGCCGTCCCGGCCGTGGAGGCCGCGCAAGCGGCCCCGGCGCCGGAGCGGGTCCGTACGGCGGCGTTCCTCAGCCCGGCGCAGATGCCGCCGCACGAGACCGGCTGGGTCGCCGACGCCCCGGCGGCGGGTCTGCCGGAGTGGCCGGTTCCGTGCGTCGCGGAGGAGCTGCCGGCCGAGGGGGCGTGGTACCGGCTGTACCGCACCGAGTACGACACCAACGGCCTCCAGGTCATCGTCGAGACGGGCGACGAGGACGAGGCGGCGGAGCTGACCGCCGCGCTGGGCGAGGCGGCGGCGGACTGCGCGGCGGACTGGCTGCGGGTGAACCCGGGGGCGACCGCGGCGTGGGACGACTACGGCCGGGTGACCGCGCGGGGGACGGACGGCGCCCACCTCTACGGCGTGCACACCGCGCCGCCGGAGTCGGGCAAGGACGTGCGCCTGTTCGGTATCGGCCGGGACGGCACCCGGGTCGTGGTCGTCGAATGGGCGCAGCTGGGCGACCTGACGGACGCTCCGGTGGCCGACTTCCGTACGACGACGCGCGGCGCGCTGGGCAGGCTCGGCCGCTGAGACGGGCCGTCCGATCGTCCGGTTCCCGCCCTTACGGGGGTGAGCGGAAGCCGGGCGATCGTTCCATGTACACGTTTACATCATCCGTTTCAGCCCCACTGACCTGGGAGTTCACTGTCAAGATGGTCAACTGGCGTACCAATTCAGTGAGATCCCAAGATCTTTTCATGTAAACGATTGCATTACCTCCGGGATCGGCAGTACGTTCGGCGCACTGCCGTGATCGGAGGGTTATGGCCGCCAGCATCATTGACGTCGCCCGGCGCGCGGAGGTCTCGACCGCGACCGTCTCGCGTGCTCTGCGCGGGCTGCCGAACGTCTCCGAGGCGACCCGGGAACGGGTGCTGCGCGCCGCGGAGGAGCTGCAGTACTCGATCTCCCCGCACGCCTCCTCCCTCGCCTCCGGCCGGACCGGAACGGTGGGCGTCGTCCTGCCGTTCGTCAACCGGTGGTTCTACAGCCAGGTCGTCGCCGGCATCGATTCGGTGCTGCGCGCCAACGACCACGATCTCCTGCTGTACAACCTCGGCGATGAGCGTGTGCACGAGCGTTTCTTCGCGCGCATGCCCTTACGTCGCCGCGTGGACGCGCTGATCGTGCTCAACCTGCCGCTCTCGGCGGCGGAGTGCGAGGCGCTGGTGTCGATGGAAGTGCCGGTCGCCGTGCTCGGCACCCGCATACCCGGCTGCTGGCACGTCTCCATCGACAACGCGGAGGGGGCGAGCACGGCAGTCCGCCACCTCATCAACCTCGGGCACCGGCGTATCGGGATGATCACCGGTGCCCTCGGCGACCCACGGGGCTTCACGACGCCCATCGTCCGGCAGCATGCCTACCGCACCGTTCTGGCGCAGGCGGGCATCCCGTACGACCCCGACCTCGAAGCCCCGGGATACTTCGGCATCGAGGAGGGCGCGTCCGCCATGGCGCAGCTCCTCAGCCTCCCCGACCCACCGACCGCGGTGTTCGCGGAGTCGGATCAGATGGCCTTCGGCGCGCTGCGCACGCTGAACCGGATGGGACTCCGGGCACCCGGCGACGTCTCGGTGATCGGCTTCGACAATCACGAGACGGCCGAGCTGCTCGACCTGACGACCATCGCCCAACCAGTAGCCCACCAGGGGGAGTTGCTGGCTCGCCAGATTCTGGACGCACTGTCCGGGGCGAGCGAGGAGCCCACCCGGGTGGTGGTGCCCACACGCCTGGTCGTGCGGGGCACCACCGGCGCGGCCCGCGTCGCGCGATCGCCACACCGACACCCCTCACCCCGGCCGGGACCTGAACCGGACCAGCACGACCGCACTACTGCGCGGTGAGCCGCTAGATCCGCGCATTTTCCAGGGTCAACTCGCAAGAGGAATGGAAGATACGTGCCCCGCACCCGTATTTACGAGAACACGGCCGCACCCTGGTGGCGCACAGCCGTTGTCTATCAGGTCTACATCCGGAGCTTCGCCGACGGCAACGGCGATGGCATCGGCGACATCGCCGGACTGCGTGCCAGGCTTCCCTACCTCAGGGAGCTGGGAGTGGACGCGGTCTGGATCAACCCGTGGTACCCGTCCCCCATGGCGGACGGCGGCTATGACGTGGCCGACTACCGTTCCATCGATCCCTCGTTCGGCACGCTGTCGGAGGCCGAGGAGATGATCGCCGAGGCGCACGGCCTCGGGGTTCGCGTCGTCCTCGACATCGTGCCGAACCACACCTCGAACCAGCACAACTGGTTCCTGGAGGCGCTGGAGGCGCCGCCCGGCTCGCCCGAGCGTGACCGGTACGTCTTCCGGGACGGCCGGGGACCGGACGGCTCGTCGCCGCCCAACGACTGGCGCAGCCGCTTCGGCGGTCGCGCGTGGACGCGCGTCACCGAGCCGGACGGCACGCCGGGCCAGTGGTATCTGCACCTGTTCGCGGCCGAGCAGCCGGATCTCAACTGGGCGAGCCGGGAGGTCCGTGCCGAGTTCGAGTCGATCCTGCGCTTCTGGTTCGACCGGGGCGTCGACGGGTTCCGCGTCGACGTGGCCCACGGCCTGATCAAGCACCCGGACCTGCCGGACGTGGGCCTCCCGGAGGACGCGCTGTTCGATCAGGAGCGACACCGGGCGAACCATCCGCACTGGGACCAGGACGACGTGCACGAGATCTACCGGTCCTGGCGGAAGATCGCCGACACGTACGCGGGTGACCGGCTGTTCGTGGCCGAGGCGCACGTGGCCGAGGACCGGCTGCCGCTGTACGTCCGGCAGGACGAGCTGCACACGGCGTTCAACTTCTCGTTCCTCAAGGCCGCCTGGGACCATGAGGAGCTACGCGCGGTGATCGATCAGAGCGTCACCTCGCTCGCCGAGGTCGGCGCGCCCCCCACCTGGGTGCTTTCCAATCACGACGTGCCCCGGCACGTCACCCGGTACGGGCGCAAGATCACGCACACCCGCGAGCACGACGTGGACGGCGGGCCGGCCGATCTGGAGCTCGGCCTGCGCCGGGCGCGGGCGGCGGCGCTGCTGATGCTGGCGCTGCCGGGCGGCGCGTATATGTATCAGGGCGACGAGCTCGGTCTGAACGAGGTCGAGGACCTGCCGGAGGAAGCGCTGCGCGACCCCACCTGGGAGCGTTCGGCGCACACGGTGCGCGGGCGGGACGGCTGCCGGGTGCCGCTGCCGTGGTCCGGGTCGGACAGCCCGTTCGGTTTCGGTCCCCGGGGCAGCAAGCCGTGGCTGCCGCAGCCGGCCGAGTGGGAGGCGCTGACCGCGCAGACCCAGTCCGGCACCCCGGGGTCGACTTTAGAGCTGTACCGTTCGGCGCTGCGCCTCCGCCAGGAGCAGCCCGGGTTCGTGAGTGAGACGCTGCGCTGGCTGGACGCCCCGCGAGGCGTTCTCGCCTTCGAACGCTCGCCCGTGCTGCGCTGCGTGGCCAACCTGTCGGACAAGCCGTTCGCCCTGCCGAGGAATTGGGGCGTGCTGCTCACCAGCGACCGGTTGACCGGCGGCCAGCTCCCGCCGGACACGACCGCCTGGCTCTGGGGCGGCGGAGCGGCCCGCCGGGCCTAGCGCCCGGAGGTGTCCGTATCCGTGTCCGCATCCGTGTCCGTGTAGACGGCCCGGAGCGCGGCCTGGACCGCGGCCAGTGCCGCGGCGCGGTCCAGGCCGAGTCGTCGCGCGCGCCGGGCGTACTCCTGGGCCGCCGCCGCTGCCTCCCGTGCGGCGGCGTCCCCGGCCGCGGCGACGAAGGTCCCGTTGCGGCCCCTGGTCTCCACGACCCCGTCCGTCTCCAGCGCGCGGTACGCCTTGGCCACGGTGTTGGGCGCGAGCCCCAGCTCGTCGGCCAGGCCCCGGACGGTCGGCAGCCGGTGTCCGGCGGGCAGCGCGCCGGAGCGGGCCCGCTCCGCGATCTGCGCGCGGAGCTGCTCGAAGGGCGCGACGGGCGAGCGGGGGTCGATGGAGACCTGCGTGCGGTTCACCCGGCAGATTCTGCCGCAGCGCGTCCGCGTCCCGCACACCCGGGAAACGGGCGGCGGACCGGCGGGGAGCCGCGTTAGATTCCCCCACCATGACCATTTTGGTACGGGAGTTCACGGCGGCGGACGCCGAGGCCGTGGCGGAGGTGCGGCGTTCGGCCGTGCCGCACATGGTGTGCACGGGCGAGGCCGTGGCCTGGGAGGCGGCCTCCGCGCCGCCCGGTGAACGGCTGCGGTGGCTGGTCGCCGAGGAGGCCGGGCGGATCACCGGCTGCGCCGACGCCGGGCTGCGCTTCGACAGCGCCGAGCCGGGCCAGGCGTTCCTGCACACGGCGGTGCGTCCCCAAGCGCGCGGCCGGGGCGCGGGCGCCGCGCTGGTGGTGGCCGCCGAACAGTATCTGACGGGCCTGGGCGCGAGGGTGGTCCATACCTGGGTGGCGGACGACGGCCGCTCCCCCGCCTTCGCGGCGCGCCACGGGTACGAGCGGCGCCGCCGCGCGAGATTTCTGGGCCTGGATCTGGCCACCGCCGAACTGCCGCCGCTGCCCCCGGAGTCGCCGCCGGGTGTGGAGCTGCGCCCGACATCCGCGTTCGCGGCCGACCCCAGGCCGCTGTACGAGGCGGACGTCGAGTGCGTGGCCGACGAGCCGGGCGAGGTGACGCTCGCGTCGACGCCGTACGAGGACTGGTACCGGCTGGACTGGGAGCGCCCGGACTTGGACCACGAGCTATCCACGGTGGCCCTGGTGGACGGCGAGGTGGCGGCGTACAGCCTGGCGCGAACGGACGGTCGCGAACGGTACGGGTCCGCGATGACCGGCACCCGCCGCGCGTACCGCGGTCGCGGCCTCGCCAAGCTGGCCAAACTCGCCTCCCTCCACCGGGCCCGTACCAGGGGCTACCTCCTCGCCTTCACCGGAAACGACGCCGCAAACATTCCCATGCTGAAAATCAACGAATGGCTCGGCTACCGCCCGGCGGCCGACGAGTGGCGGTACGCGAAGGAGCTGTGAGCGTCAGGCGCGCCCGAGCCTCGCTCAGGCGGGCGCCGACCTCGGTCAGGGACTCGGTCAGGGACTCGGCGAGGGCCTCGGTCAGGGCCGCGAGCTGGTCCCGGTCCAGAACGTCGATCAGGGCCTCGCGAACCCGCGCGATGTGGCCGGGCGCGGCCTCGCGCAGGGCGTCGGACGCCCGCCTCCGTCAGGTGGGCGGTGACGCCCGGACGTCGGTGGCGCAGGCGTCGCGGGTGACCAGGCCGCGCTTCTCCACCTGGCCGATCCGGTAGGTCAGTCCGCTCCTGGACGTGATCAGGGACTCGGCCAGCTCGGTCATCCGCAGCCCGGCGTCGCCCGCCGCCGCGAGCTTGACCAGGATCTCGTACCGGCGTGCGAGAGTCCGGCCTCCTGCTTGAGCTGCTGTTCGACGCTCCGGAAGACCCGGTGGCTCGCCTCAAGAAACGCGGTCCAGGCCGCCATCTCGCGCTCGTCCAGCTCCCGGACGGACCGCTGGCGGTCGGCGACCCGCGCGACGGTCTCCACTCCCGCCACAACGCCCGGCCCCGGCCCGCCCCCGGGGCGGGCACCTCTCACGCCGCGTCCAGGTTTCCCGCCGGGCCGACCGCGCCGGGGCCGAAGCGGCGGCGGGCGCGGTCGGCCGCGACCTCCGCGCGGCGGCGGCGTTCGTCGCCCGGGTCGAGCGAGAGCTGCCGGGTGGCGCGCGCCGCGTCGGTCAGCTCCCCGGCGCGCAGTGCGACCGCCCTCACCCGGGCCCGCTGGAGGCCGAGCGCGTCGTGCAGGGCGTAGGCCGTGCCGGTCAACGCCGGGGTGTGCGCGGTCGGTTCGGGGAGCCTGCGGCTGCGGGTGGTGGCGGACCGGTCGGCGTAGCGGACGGTCAGGGTGAGGGCACGGGCGGTCTGCCCCGCGCCGCGCAGCCGGTAACCGAGCTCGTCGGCGAGGGTGAGCAGGGCGCGGCGGCGCATGGCCGCGTCGAGTTCGTCGTGGCCGAACCGGTGCTCGGCCGTGAGCGAGCGCGGCGGCGCGCCCGGGGTGACGGGGGTCGGGTCGACGCCGTGGGCGAGGGCACGAGCGCGGCGGGCGGCGGAGGCGCCGAGGACACGTTGCAGAGTGGCGGGCGGCGCGGCGGCGATCCGGCCGACCGTGTCCAGGCCGTAAAAGCACAGCGCGCGGACGGCATGGGCTTCGAGACCGGTCAGGGCGGCGGCGGGCCGGTCGGTGAGGAACGCGGCGACGGCCGCCGGTTCGTCGGGCACCTCGGCCACACCGGGACCGCCGCGCGCCTCGGCGGCCATCCGCGCGAGCAGGGGGTTGGCGGCGACGCCGATGACGCAGTCGGTGCCGTGCAGGGCGAGCGCCCTGACCCGGACCAGCCGGGCCAGCCGGGCGGCGTCACGCCCGAAGTACCGCAGCGCGCCCCGGACATCGGCGAGCGCGGCATCGGGCGGAAGCGGCTGGACGACGGGCGTGATCTCCTCCAGCAACCGCGCCAGCATCCCCGCCACGCCACCCCCCACGTCCCCCGCCCCGGCCCCGGGCTCGGCCGCGGGACCACGCACGCGCCGCGCCCGGCCCGGAGGATCCGCGCCGTCCGGATCCTCCCCGCCCCCGGCCCGGCACGCCGCGCTGCCCGTGCCCACCGCGACACCCTCGAAGTCCGGGACGAGGTCCGCGCCGTCCGGATCCTCCCCGCCCCCGGCGACACCCGCGAGATGCTCGGAGTTCCCACACCCGACCCGACCCTCCCGCTCCCCGCGCACCTCGCGATGGGCACGTCCCTCCCCGGGCTCCGCCCGGCCCGCCCGGCCCGCGGGCCCCGCGGCACCACCCATCTCCTCCAGGAGCCGCACATACAGCACCCGCCGTCCGTCCCCCCTGTCCCCACCGCTCATCCCGCGCTCCCCGGGCTGGCGTGCCACAGCTTGCGCGGCGCCTTGGCGGAGTCGCCCGCGGGCCTCAGGTCGGCCCAGGGGTGCAGGGTGTAGCCGGTGGACAACTCGATCCGCCGATTCACCTCTTCCTCTCCTTCGCCTCCTTCGTCTCCCTCACCGTCCGGTCGACCAGTCGACTCGTCTCCCCCCTCTTCCTCCTCCTCGGCCCCTCCGGCCCCGTCCCCGCCCTCCTCGGTCCCGGCGAGCCGTTCCGCGACCGCGTCGAGCCCGCCCGTGCGGCGCAGTTCGGCCAGCTCCGCGAGATCCCAGGCGACCTGGCCGACGACGCTCAGCGTGCGCGGTCCGCGCCGCTGGACCGTGCCGCGCACCAGCAGCAGCCAGGAGTGGAAGACGGTGTGGGCGCAGGCGGCGTGGCTGTCCTCGAAGAACGCCAGGTCGACCAGGCCCGAGGTGTCGTCCAGGGTGGCGAAGATGACGCGCCTGCCGGACCGGATCGGCGGGGTCTGGGTGGCGACCTTGGCGCCGGCGACCAGCACGGTCTCGCCGTGCCGGGCCTCGCGCAGACGACGGGCGGAGAGGGCGCCCAACTCGGCGAGGAACGCCCGGTGGCCCGCCATGAGGTGGCCGGTGGTCTCCATGCCCAGCACCTTCAGCTCCGCGTCGAGCCGTTCCCCCTCGGCCAGGTCGGGCAGCCCGGCGGGGGCGGTCTCCTCGCCGTCCGCGAGCGGGAGCTGGGGTCCGGCCGGGCCGGGTCCCGGGGCGGCGCGCCGCTGCCGGTGCAGCTCCGCGATGTGCAGGAGCAGGTCGCGGCGGTTGCCGCCGAAGGCGTCCAGGGCGCCGACCTTGGCGAGCCGTTCCGCGACGGGGCGGGAGGGGGCGGCGCGGGTCATCAGGTCGGTGAGGGAGGCGTACGGGCGCCCGGCGGCGATCCGTTCCGCCTCGGCCTCGGTGATGCCGTGGACCTCCCCGAGGGCGAGTCGTATCCCCCACCTCCCCGATTCAGACTCCAGTTCGATTCGATAGGCGGCGTCGGACCGGTTCACGTCCAAGGGCAACACCGGCACCCCGCGCCGCCGCGCGTCCGCGAGCAGCAGCCGTTTGGGGTACATGCCGGGGTCGTGCGTGAGCAGCCCGGCGAAGAAGGCGGCCGGGCGGTGCGCCTTGAGCCAGGCGGACTGGTACGTCGGCACGGCGAAGGCGACGGCGTGCGCCTTGCAGAACCCGAAGCTGCCGAACGACTCCACGATCTCCCAGGTGCGGGCGACGACTTCCGGCGCGTAGCGGCTGGACGCCTCCTCGGTGAACCAGGCGCGCACCCGCCCCAGCCGTTCCCGGTCCGACAGGGCCCGTCTGGCCTCGTCGGCCAGCGCGCGGTCGCAGCCGGTCAGCTTGGCGATGATCCGGATGACTTGCTCGTGGAAGATCACCACGCCGTGGGTCTCGCGCAGCACCGGCTCCAGGTCCGGGTGCGGATAGCGCGCGGTCCGCCTGCCGTGCCTGGCCTCGATGAACGGCCGCACCATGTCCGCGCCGACCGGCCCCGGCCGGAAGAGCGATATGTCGACCACCAGGTCGTGGAACGTGGCCGGCTGGAGCCGGCCGACCAGGTCCCGCTGGCCCGGTGACTCGATCTGGAAGCAGCCGAGCGTCTCGGTCGAGCGGATCAGCGCGTAGGTCCGCTCGTCCCGGGGCCCGCCGGACGACGGGGTGAACGCGGCGTCCAGGTCGATCCGTTCCCCGGTGGCCCGCTCCACCTCGCCCACCGCGTGCGCCATGGCGGACTGCATCCGCACCCCGAGCACGTCGAGCTTGAGCAGCCCGAGGTCCTCCACGTCCTCCTTGTCGAACTGCGACATGGCGAAGCCCTCGCCGCTGCTCGGCACCACGGGGGTGCGGGCGCGCAGGGAGGCGTCGGAGAGCAGGACGCCGCACGGGTGCATGGCGACCGCGCGCGGCAGCCCGTCCAGGGCCTCGACCAGCTCCCACATCCGGGGGCCGCCGTGCGCGTCCGGGTCGAGGCCGCGCAGTTCCGGCAGCTCCCTCAGCGCGGCGCGCGCGTCGGCGGCCCTGATGTGCGGGAACGCCTTGGCCAGCCGCCCGGTCTCGGCCGGGTCGAGGCCCAGCGCGAGGCCGACGTCGCGGATCGCGTGCCGCACCCGGTAGGTCTCGGGCATGGCGAGGGTGGCGACCCGTTCCTCGCCGAAGCGCTCGAAGATCGCCCGGTACACGTCGAGCCGGCGGGCGGACTCCACGTCCACGTCGATGTCGGGCAGGACGCCGCGGCGCGGGGAGAGGAAGCGTTCCATCAGCAGGCCGTGCTCGACGGGGTCGGCGTGGGCGACGCCGAGCAGATGGTTGACCAGCGAGCCCGCCCCCGAGCCGCGGGCCGAGACCCGGACGCCCAGGGCGCGGATGTCGTCGACGACCCGGGCGACGGTCAGGAAGTAGGAGGCGAAGCCGAGCCGTTCGATGACCCACAGCTCCTCCTCCAGACGCCGCCAGCGCGCCGCGTCCCGCTCGTAGCGGCGGACCACCATGCCCGCCGCGCAGCGGGAGCGCAGGGCGCGCCGCGCCGTCCGGCCCGCCGTGTCGGCCAGGTGCGGCTCGGGGAAGTGGACGCCGCCGATGCCCAGATCGCGCGCCGGATCGACCTGGCAGGCCGCCGCCGTCTCCTCGGTGCCGACGAGCAGCCGGTGCGCGGCGGACCGCCCGTGCCCGGCGGCCTCGGCGATCCGGGCCGCCGCCCCGGCCATCGCGGCCGGGTCCTTCAGCCAGCGTTCGCCGTTGTCCAGCGGGCCGCGCGGATCGATGGGAACGAGCCGCCGGGCCGCGTCCAGCACGTCCGCGACCGGGCCCTGGCCGGGGTCGGCGTAGCGCACCGCGTTGGTGAGCACGGGCTCGACGCCCTGTTCGAGGGCCAGGCCCAGGGTGCGGGCGGCGGTCCGCAGCGGACCGCTCGCGTCGACCTCCAGCCGCAGCGCGTCGCCGCAGAGGTCCCGCCAGGGGGCGAGCAGCCGGGCCGCCAGATCCGGCCGGCCCGCCGCCAGCGCCCGGCCGGGCTCGGTGCCGGGGCCGAGCAGCACGACGAGCCCGTCGAGCCCGTCCCGGGCCGGCTCGGCCCACGGCAGCACGGGCCGCCCTCCCCCGTCCGCGTGGGCGGCGGTGACCAGCCGGCACAGCCGCGCCCAGCCCGCCGCGCCGTCCCTGGCCAGGAAGACGGCCCGGGACGCGGACTCGTCGACGAAGGCACCGCCCCGGACCGGAGTCCTCCCGCGCCGCCTTCCGCTTCCCGCACCCCGTGGCCCGACGGCCAGTTCGACCCCGTATACCGAACGCACCCCGGTCCGCGCGCACGCCTTGGCGAACCGGACGGCCCCGGCGAGGGTGTCCCGGTCGGTCAGCGCCACGGCGCTCATGCCCCGCTCACCGGCCCGCTCGGCCAGCCGCTCGGGGTGGGAGGCGCCGTACCGCATGGAGAACCCGGACGCGACGTGCAGATGCGCGAAGTCCACCCTTCCGCACCTCCTGTCACGTCCGGCCCCCCTGTCTCCCCGATGTCCGGTCCCACCATAAACCAGCCATCGAACATATGTCCGAACATGACGAACTGGCAGGTCACCCCGGCTCTGTCTGACGCCCCCCGCCCCGACTGACCGAAAACAGCCGGCTACGCCAGCCGCAGATGCCCCGCCTCCAGGGCCTCCCGCATCGCCTCCGCCGACTCCTCCGCGGTGAGGCCGGTGGTGTCCAGGGCGTGCGGCTCGTAGGGGCCGAGATCGGTGAACTGCGCGTACATCGCCCGGATCGGGCCGGGGTCGGTCAGAGGGTGATCGGTGCGGGTGGTGCCGCGCTCCAGCGTCGTGCGCTCGTCCGGGCGCAGCACCGCGTAGTGCGCCGCCACCCCGGCCGCCCGTGCCGCCTCCCGGTACACGTCGACGAACCACGGCCCGACGACTCCGTCCACGACCACCTCGTAGCCCCCGGCCGCGTAACCGACCGCCGCCCCGGCGATGACTCCGACGACGGTCGCGTTCTGCCGCCGCGCCTCCGGCAGGAACGGCGGCACGGCCCCGCGCCGGATGAAGCCCCAGAAGTCGTCGGTGTGCAGACGTACGACGGCGTCCCCGAGCTTCCCCCCGTCCGCAAGCAGCCGCGCCACCGTCGACTTGCCGACCCCCGGCGGCCCGGACAGCACGATGATCCCTCCCTTTGTCGTCATCTCGACAGGTTAGGCTGCCGGAGTGACTGCTCTCCCCATTGACCTGGTCATCTTCGACTGTGACGGCGTGCTGGTCGACAGCGAGCATCTCGCGCTGCGCATCTGCGTCGAGCTGGGCGCCGAGCTGGGCTGGCCGCTCACCGAGGGCGAGATCGTGGACCGCTTCCTCGGCCGCTCCGAACGCGCGGTGCTGGCCCAGATCGCCGAGCGCCTGGGCGAGGAGACGGCGGCCCGCTGGGGCGGGTGGTACCAGGAACGCCTGGCGGCGGCGATCGACTCCGAGCTGGCCGAGGTCGATGGCATCAGCGAGGCGCTGGACGCGATCACGGTCCCGCACTGCATCGCCTCCAGCGGCAGTCACACGAAGATGCGCCGCACGCTCTCCCGCACCGGCCTGTACGACCGGTTCGCGGGCCGGATCTTCAGCGCGAGCGAGGTGGAACACGGCAAGCCCGCCCCCGACCTGTTCCTGCACGCGGCCGACCGCATGGGCGTCGCCCCGGAGCGCTGCGCGGTGATCGAGGACAGCCAGTACGGCATACAGGCGGCCCGCGCCGCGGGCATGCGCTCCTTCGGCTACGCGGGCGGCCTCACCCCGGTGGAATGGCTGACGGGCCCCGGCACGGTGATCTTCGACGACATGCGCAAGCTCCCCGACCTGCTGGCCTCGGCCTGATCACCCCTGACCGGGCTGGCGCAGGTAGGTGCGCTGCCACTCCGCCGAGGACATGTCCTGGGCCGCGTCGGCCAGCGCGATCGCGGAGGGCGTCTTCAGCTTCGCCCGCGTACTGTCCACCCATTCCCGGGCGTTGCGGTATCCCTGCTCCAGATACTCCAGTCCTTGCAGCATGCACTCCAGCCTGTCCGCGTCATGAGCGACCAGCACCTCCAGCGAGTCCCCGCTCTCGTACTCCCCCACGATCGCCCGGATCCCGGCGGCCACGGCCGGATGCGCGTCCGCGACCTGGTCGGCGGTCACGTCCTCGTTGCTGGCGGCGGTCAGGTAACGGCGCCCGATCCGGGGATGTCACCGAGTCCCGGACATGCGTGTGCCGTCCATGGCACGGCTCACGTCACCACCGCCAGCGCGTCCCGAAGACGCTCTGCCTCCGGCACCGCCCGCACACGGTCGTAGACCGACATCGCCCGCGCGCGCGGAAGTCCGCTGCGGTAGGAGGCGGGCAGTTCGCCGTATGCCTGGGCCGCGACGTCAGCGGCCTCAGGAAGTTCCCCGTCGTGAGCGAGGCACGTCGCCCGGTCGATGGAGATCAGCGCCCGCGTCATCACACTGGGGCGCCGCGACAGCTCAAGGGCGCGCTGCTGCTGGTCGTACGCCCGACTCGTTTCCCCCAACAGCGTCAACGCCTGGGACAGATGCACATGATGCTTCTGTCTCGGATAGCCGAACCACGTGTCGATGCTCTGATCCGACGGCAGTATCTCCATGACCCGCTCGGCCTCCGCGACCGCCGACAGCGCTTCTTCCCTGTTGCCATTCGCGGCGAACGCACGCGCCGCGACCGCGCACGCAAGCGCCTTCGCGGCGGTGGGCTTCTCCCCTGCAAGGCTCCGGGCACGCCCGGCCACACGCTGAGCGACCGCCGGGGCACCGAAATTCAGCGGAACCATGGCCTCTCGTCCCAGCACCCAGGCATGCAGAACGGAGTCCCCGCTCTCCTCGGCCGCCCGCCCTGCTGTATGAAACCAACGCGCGCTCTCACGATGGTCGCCCAGATCATGAAGGACGATGGCGGCCATGCCGACCATCTGACCGGTCACATGAGACAACCGCGTTCGGGAAGCGACACTTTGCGTCGTGTCCAGCAAGGGTTTCATTTCGAGGAAATCACCAAGCAAATCAGCCAGGACGTCGCCGGGAGCCCGCCCACTGTAGCCATATCCGTACCGTTCCACGGTCGATTCCCAATAGGACAAGTCCGGTGTGGAACGGTCAGTGAAAGCTGAATCAAGATCACGACGAGCCGCAGTCAGCGCAGCGGCGGTCGGCGCCGTGACTCCCGTAGCCAGTGCACCACACAGCAGCAAGCGGCGTTTCATGGGGTCCTCGGAATCCTCTTCGACATCTTTTCTCTCCTTGAGCGAGGAGGGCGAGGAGGCCGCTTTCTCCCACGGGCGCGCAGCCAGGCCGAGCCGCTCGCCGGGAATGCGCAACCCGTCGGCGATTCGCTCGATCACCTCAAGCGAGGTGACCCTCCTCTTCCCTTTGGCGATCTGACTGATTCGCTCTGCACTGATATCGACAGCCTCAGCAAGCTTGTTGTAACTCATCCCAATGCTGTGGGCGATGGCGAACACCGTGGTGAAGTCTCGCCGCTTCAAAGCGTCGCACACACGTGCGTCAGCAAGCAAAGCACGTGGCAACTCCCCTGGAGAGGGTGGGTACTCCACCCTGCCTCCTTCCGCCGAGTTCTTGGAGATCATGCCCGAACCTCAGCACCCTTCCACCCCCACGGCGAGGGCCCCACGCAGGGGGCGGCACCTGGGGGTTACGACCTGCTTGACCAGACGTCAGGCTGAGCCCCAGTTAACTCAACGTGGTGGTCCCGACACAAGACGAGCCGGGACGCGCGAAGGTTCATCCCAGCATCCGAGCCGTCAAGCCCATGCCGTGCCGCCAGAGAGGCAGACTGACGTGAATCACCTCAACGTAGCCGTCGCATCTTCCGCCTTCACGCGGTTCCTGATGGCGCACGAGCGGGACATCCACCGGTGGCGGCAGGCCATTGCCGGGGTGCTCAGGGAGTGGGGGGTGCCCCCTCCGGCTGCCGAACTCGCCTGTTTCGGCATCTCGGAACTGCTGACCAACGTCGCCAGGCATGCCAGCGACTCGCGTTGCCGTCTGGAGGTCTCGCGCCTCGGCACGACCGCGACTGTCTCCGTCTTCGACCGCTCGCCCGTGCTCCCGGTCGTCACCGAGCCGGAGTGGAGTACCGAATCCGGGCGTGGGCTGTGGCTGCTGCAACAGATGGCCGGTCCCGCCGACTTCGGGATCCGGCGTGCCGAACCGCCCTGGGGAAAGGCTGTCTGGTTCCGGTGCGGCACGCAGGACGCGCGGTGACGAACACGTGTCGGCACCCCGAGCTGACGCGGACGGCCGAGGGCAAGAAGTGCGTCTCCTGCGGCCTGTTGATCTACCTTCCCCCCAAGCCACAGCCCCGCAAGAAAGTGACGAACCGATGCCCCTCCGCCTGATCCACCGTCCGGCCGACAACCGCGTGTACCTGCTGCTCCTGCCCGGCCTGGCCGTCGCCGTGTCAATCGCCGTGCTCCCCCGCCGACCCGCCCGGCGGGCCCTGGCAGACTGGCTCGGGCGGGTGGACGAGCGCTGGTACTGGCTCTACCAGGGGGCGCTGTGCCGCCTCGGAGAAGACCCCGACCAGGCCGACCGCATGTACTCCCCTACCAGTACATGATCGAAGCCGTGCCGGCGCCCCACGCGGAGTACATCCGCAGGCGGAGGACATACCGCCGGCCCGCGAAGAGCTTGACCTCCAGGCGGCCGTTGCGGTCCTCGCCGCTGTCGTCCTCGCCCGTGAGATAACGGAGTTGGCCGTCGACCTCCTCGAAGAGGACCATCACGACATCGGCGTCCCCGAAAGTCCCCATCTGGTACTTCCGCGTCTGCGGCGGATTGATCTCGAAGTCCGACTGCTCCCCCGAGGACAGGTCGAGGACAGCCGACTGGAACGGATCGATCTTCGCCATCCCGGGCGCCAGCGGCGGATACCACTGCCGGACGAACTCCTTGTCCAGGGCCGAGAGCTTGAGCGGGGAGGGAATGCCGTTCAGGCCGTACTTCTCCGGGCGCAGGATCAGACCGGGCGGGAATCCGTACTCCATGATCGATTCCGGGTCCCACCGGGAACCGCGGACCTCGGTGGTGGCGAGCTTCCGCAGCACATTATGGAAAACGGTCTCCCGTGGCCAGAAGTTCGGGGGCCCGCCGAGCTCGGCATAGACCTTCTCCTCGTCCCACTCGATCCCGGAGAAGGGATTCTGGTGTTCGTGGCCGGCGCCGAACGCGTGCGCCAGTTCGTGGAGGACGGTCGCTCTGCCGTGCGGCGAGGTCGGATCCCATCCGAAATTCATCGTCGGCTGCGCGATGCCGATGAGCAGGCAGTCCCGGCCGATGTACGACCACGATCCGTCGCCCTGCCGGAACGTGATGCGGATCTCCGCGTCGGCGGGGCGGCTGACCTCCTGGAACTCCAGCCCGATCCCCAGGTCCTTCCACTGCTGGAAACCACGGTGCACCTCGTCCAGCCAGGTCTTGCTGACGCCGTTCCCGGACTCGAGAAAGCAGTACCGCAGCACGGTGCCGTTCACCCACTTCGAGCGACCCACCACGATGGCGCTGGCCCGCTCGGGACTGAGATCCGGTCGCAGGACGGGCACGGTCTGGCCGGGCTGGGCACAGTACCGGGGGATCTCTTCCTCATAAGGCTGATCGGACATCGCGACGCTCCCATTCGGATTCTCGTGGGCGCCGTCCACCCCCGCGGAATCCGGAAGAGGCGTGATCGGCTCCGGCGGCACCGCGTTCCCTCTCACATCGTGCTGCCGCCTCCGCCGTTCCGCATCTCAGGCCGCGTCTCAGGCCGCGTCTCAGGCCGCGTCTCAGGCGGCGACGCTCAGGCGCGCCGCGCCCTCGTCCAGCAGCCGTCGCACGGCGAGCGCGTCCGGGGCCACGGCGGTGACCAGGGCGGCGGGGCCGGCCAGCGGGGTCAGGACGGCCGTGTCACCCAGCAGCGCCGACTCCGCCGGCTTCTCCGCCAGCTCCGGGGAGACCACCAGCAGCTGCCCCACCGCCCGGTGGCCGCCGAGCACCGCGCCGCCGTCCCAGCCGGGGGCGCCGGGGCCGTAGGACAGCTCCTGGTCGAGCAGGGGCCGACCGGCGAGGCGCACCACGAGCCGGGTGGTCAGCCGGCCCGGTTCCTCCCCCGCCCGGCCGAGCACCTGCTGTTCGCGCAGCACCAGCCGCGCCGTCGCGGCCAGCTCGACCCGGGTCGTCATCCGCAGCGCGCTGCCGGCCGCCGAGATCAGCGGCTCGGGCAGCCAACGCAGCTCGGCGTCGTCGCCGACCGTCAGCACCGTGTCGTACGCGGCCGGGGTGCCGGGCACGCGGCCCGGCAGGGCGACCGTCGCGGCGGCCGAGGTGACGCGCAGCGCGGCGCCCGGCTCCACCTCGGCGGTCAGCCGCAGCCGGTCGCCGCCCAGCGGGCCGCTCATCGCGCCGACCACCGTGACCTGTGCGTAGGGCCCGTCCGCGCGGGTGCGGCGCAGCGCCAGCGGTCCGTCGCCGCGCAGCAGGGGCAGGCTCCCGTCGCGCGCCGCCGTGATCCGCGCGTCCGCCATCACCCCTGCGGTCATGCGCCGCTCCAGGCGGTCAGCTGGACCAGCACCCAGTCCGCGACCGGCCGGATGCCGTCATCGGCCCGCAGGGAGACGAACGCGACAGGCAGCTCGCCGCGCTGCGCCTTGGCGTCGCGCGCCATGCCGGCCAGGTCGGAGCCGACGTACGGGGCGAGGTCGGTCTTGTTGATCACGAGCAGGTCGGCCGTGGTGACGCCGGGGCCGCCCTTGCGCGGGATGTCGTCGCCCGCCGCCACGTCGATGACGAAGACCTGCGCGTCGACCAGTCCGGTGGAGAACGTGGCTGTGAGGTTGTCGCCGCCGGACTCGACCAGGATCAGGTCGAGCGGCCCGGTCCGTTCCTCCAGCTCCTCGACGGCCTCCAGATTGGCGGAGATGTCGTCCCTGATCGCGGTGTGCGGGCAGGCGCCGGTCTCCACGGCCGCGATGCGGTCGGCGGGCAGCACGGCTTCGCGCAGCAGGAAGTCGGCGTCCTCGCGGGTGTAGATGTCGTTGGTGACCACGGCGATGGACAGCTTCTCGCGCAGGTCACGGCAGAGCGCGGCGACGGTCGCGGTCTTGCCGGAGCCGACGGGTCCGCCCAGGCCGATGCGCAGGGCCCGGCGGGTGCCGTCGGGGCGGTGCGGGGTGGCGGCGCGGTAGCTGTACCGCTCGGGGTAGGTCTCGGGGTGGTCGAGATGCATGAGAGGGCTCCCGGTTCAGGAAGATCAGGAGGTCAGGAGGTCAGGAGGTCAGGAGGTCAGGAGGCGAACAGGCGCATCGGCCACGTCGCGTGCTGTTCCGCGGCGATGTCGAGCAGCGGCGCCGAGGCGGCCGGGAGCGCGTCGGTGCCCTCCTCGGTCACGGCGCGGGCGGCGGCGACGGCCCGCTCCGCGACCCGGTCCACGTCCCCGGCGAGCCGGGCGAGGATCGCGGTGGCGTCGAACGGGTCGAGACTCAGCAGCCGCACCGCCGCCGTGGCCGGACCGCTGACGCTGTCGTACCCGGCCGCCCGCGCCGCGTCGGGCGGGCCCAGCCCGGCGGCGCGGGCGGTGAGGCCGAGCACGACGGGCTGGTGCAGGCCGCGCGGCCGGCTCGCCGCGAGCGCGTCCAGCTCGGCGGACGGCCAGGTGGCCCGGGCGGCGCGCAGCATCTGCCGCCCGAGCTTGCGGGCCGTGGCCCGCAGCGCGGGCGACGGGGTGCGGGCGTCGGCGGCCTCGTCCAGGGCCCTCGGATCACAGCCGGCGCAGGCCGCGGCGGCGAGGGCGGCGGCGACCAGGCCCGCCGTGTGCAGGCGGCCCCGGCAGAACGCCGCCAGCGAGGCGGGCCCCGTGATCCGCCCGGCACGGACGGCCGCCTCGGCGCCACCGGAGTGCGCGTGCGCCCCGGCGGGGAACCGGCCGTCCGCGAGGAGCAGCAGTGCGGCGGAGCTCATCGGGTGCCCATCAGAAGAGGAAGTACCGCTGAGCCATGGGGAGTTCGGTGGCCGGCTCGGGGGTCACGACCTCGCCGTCGATGGTGACGGTGAAACTGTCAGGGTCCACGGTCACCTCCGGGCGGGCGTCGTTGAGCCGCATGTCGGCCTTGCCGGTGCTCCGCGTGTCGCGGATCGCGGCGAACCGCTTGCCGAGGCCGAGCCGGTCGGCCAGCCCGTCCTCCAGGGCGAGTCCGGTGACGAAGTTGACGGAGTTCGCGGCCGGGGCCCGCCCCAGCGCGCCGAACATCGGACGGGGCAGCACCGGCTGCGGCGTGGGGATCGAGGCGTTGGAGTCGCCCATCTGGGCGTACGCGATCTGGCCGCCCTTGATGACCAGCAGCGGCTTGACGCCGAAGAACGCCGGCTCCCACAGCACCAGGTCGGCCAGCTTGCCGGGCTCGACCGAGCCGATCTCCTGGTCCAGGCCCTGCGCTACCGCCGGGTTGATCGTGTACTTGGCGACATAACGACGGGCCCGCAGGTTGTCCGCCGCGCCGTCGCCGGGCAGCGCCCCGCGCCGCCGCTTCATCACGTGCGCGGTCTGCCAGGTCCGCATGATCACTTCGCCGACCCGCCCCATGGCCTGGGAGTCGGAGGAGATGATCGAGATGGCGCCCAGATCGTGCAGCACGTCCTCGGCGGCGATGGTCGAGGGCCTGATCCGGGACTCGGCGAAGGCCAGGTCCTCGGAGATCGCCGGGTTCAGGTGGTGGCAGACCATCAGCATGTCGAGGTGCTCCTCGACCGTGTTGACGGTGTGCGGCCGGGTCGGGTTGGTGGAGCTGGGCAGCACGTTCGGCTCGGAGACGACCGTGATGATGTCGGGCGCGTGCCCGCCGCCCGCGCCCTCGGTGTGGTAGGCGTGGATGGACCGGCCGGCGATCGCGGCCAGGGTGTCCGCGACGAAACCCGCCTCGTTCAACGTGTCGGTGTGGATGGCGAGCTGGGTGCCGGTCTCGTCGCACACCGTCAGGCAGGCGTCGATGGCGGCCGGGGTGGCTCCCCAGTCCTCGTGGATCTTGAAGCCGACGGCGCCGCCCCGGAGCTGGCTGTACATGGCCTCGCGGGAGACGGTGTTCCCCTTGCCGAGCAGCCCTATGTTCAGCGGGTGGCCGTCCAGCGCCGCCAGCATCCGGGCCAGGTGCCAGGGCCCGGGGGTGATGGTGGTGGCCTTGGTGCCCTCGGCCGGGCCGGTGCCGCCGCCGATGAGCGTGGTGATCCCGGAGGCCAGGGCCTCGTCCAGGATGCCCGGGGAGATGAAGTGGACGTGGGCGTCGATGGCGCCGGCGGTGAGGATGCGGCCGTTGCCGGAGATGATCTCGGTCTCGGGGCCGATCACCAGGCCGGGGTGGACCCCGTCCATGGTGTCCGGGTTCCCGGCCTTGCCCAGGGCGGTGATCCGGCCGTCCCTGATGCCGATGTCGGCCTTGACGATGCCGGTGTGATCCAGGACGACGACGCCGGTGATCACGGTGTCCGGGGTGCCCTCGGCGCGCGTGGCGCGGGACTGCCCCATCGACTCGCGGATCACCTTCCCGCCGCCGAACACCGCCTCCTCCCCGGCCCGCCCGGGGCCGCCGGACAGGTCGTCCTCGATCTCGATCAGCAGATCGGTGTCGGCCAGCCGCACCCGGTCCCCGGTGGTGGGCCCGAAGAGATCCGCGTATCTCGCCCGGCTCAGCTCAGCCATCGAGGGCACCGCCCGTCTCGCCGCGCAGCCCCGCGACGACACGGGCGCCGGCCAGCGGGACCAGCTCCACCTCGGCGGGGATGCCGGGCTCGAAGCGCACGGCGGTGCCCGCCGCGATCGCCAGCCGCTTGCCCCGGGCGGCGGCACGGTCGAAGTCGAGGCCGGGGTTGGCCTCGGCGAAGTGGTAGTGGGAGCCCACCTGGATGGGGCGGTCGGCGACATTGCGCACAGTGAGCCGGGTGACCGGGGCGCCCTCGTTGAGCACTACCGGCGTGTCGGCGAACAGGATCTCTCCGGGGATCACGCTGTGGCCTCTCTTCGGGCTTCTCAGGCGATGGGCTCGTGAACGGTGACCAGCTTGGTCCCGTCCGGGAAGGTGGCCTCGACCTGGACGTCGTGGATCATCTCGGGCACGCCCTCCATCACGTCCGCGCGGGCCAGGACGCGGCGGCCCGACTCCATCAGCTCGGCGACGGTGCGCCCGTCGCGGGCGCCCTCCAGGATGTGGGACGTGATCAGCGCGACGGCCTCGGGATGGTTGAGCCGCAGGCCCCGGGCGCGGCGCTTGTCGGCCACGTCGGCGGCCACATGGATCAGGAGTCGTTCCTGCTCGTGCGGGGTCAGTTGCACGCTCTCCCACCTCGTCGTCGTGTGTGTTCCGCTTCCGCGAACCGCCGGGCAGTGGGAGGTTAGTCCGACCTCGTTACAGCGGCGTTACTTCCGTTCGGAAGCATTTCGCGGTGTGACCGTCGTCAAAGAATTGGCCGACGCCGCCCCCGGCAGTGCAGGGTAGGTGCAGCGACGGGACGTGAGAACGGTAAGTGAGGAGCCCCATGAAGATCGGGATCGTCGGAGCCACCGGCCAGGTCGGTGGCGTGATGCGGCAGGTGCTGGCCGAGCGGAAGTTTCCGGTCGACCGGCTGCGGCTGTTCGCCTCGGCACGGTCGGCGGGCAGCACGCTGCCGTGGCACGACGGCGTGATCACGGTCGAGGACGCGGCGACGGCCGACTACTCGGACCTGGACATCGTGCTGTTCTCGGCGGGCAAGACCACCTCGCTGGCGCTCGCCGAGAAGGTGGCCGCGGCCGGCGCCGTGGTGATCGACAACTCCTCGGGGTGGCGCATGGACCCCGACGTGCCGCTGATCGTCTCCGAGGTCAACCCGCACGCCGCGACGCGCCGCCCGAAGGGCATCATCGCCAACCCGAACTGCACGACCATGGCCGCCATGCCCGTGCTCCGCCCCCTGCACGACGAGGCGGGGCTGACCGCCCTGGTGGTCGCCACCTACCAGGCGGTCTCCGGCAGCGGCCTGGCCGGCGTCGCCGAGCTGGACCGGCAGGCGCGCGGCGCGGTCGCCCAGGACGCGGCCCGCCTGGCGTTCGACGGCACGGCGGTGGACCTCCCGGCTCCGGAGGTGTACGCGCGGCCGATCGCGTTCAACGTGCTGCCGCTGGCCGGCTCGATCGTGGACGACGGCCTGGAGGAGACCGACGAGGAGCAGAAGCTCCGCGACGAGAGCCGCAAGATCCTGGAGATCCCCGGCCTGAAGGTCTCCGGCACCTGCGTGCGCGTCCCGGTCTTCAGCGGCCACTCGCTCCAGATCAACGCCCGCTTCGAGCGCGCGATCACCCCGGACCGGGCCCGCGCGCTGCTGGCCGGCGCGGAAGGCGTGGAGCTGTCCGACATCCCGACCCCTCTCCAGGCCGCCGGCCGCGACGCGAGCTACGTGGGCCGGATCCGCCGCGACGAGACGGTGGACAACGGCCTGGCCCTGTTCGTCTCGAACGACAACCTCCGCAAGGGCGCGGCCCTGAACGCGGTCCAGATCGCCGAGCTGGTCGCCGCCGAATAGCCCCACCGGGGCGGCAGCCGGCCCCGGCTGCCGCCCACCCACCCCGGGGCCACGAGCCGGACACCGCGGAGACGCCACCGCCTCGCACGACCAGACGCACACATCGCACGACCGGACACCCACCCGGTCCTCGTGCGCGCGCGGGAACCACCCTCAGCGATGGCCCGCGCCACCGCCAGTGCGCGCGCGGGAACCACGCGGCCCCGGCGGCGTCACGCACGAACTGATCGCCGGTCCTCGTGCGCGCGCGGGAACCACAGCGCTCGGCCGGCCGGCGGGCGGCCCGGAGCTCCGGTCCTCGTGCGCGCGCGGGAACCACCCTCAGCGATGGCCCGCGCCACCGCCACACGCACCGGCAGGTCCGCCGGCACGGACCCGAAGCCCAGCGGGACCCGACGTGACGGAGCCGCCACCACGCTCGCCGGCACGTCCACGGGCACGGGCACGGGAGACAACCCCCGCGCGGCTCGTGGACAGCGGTCGTGGTGACGGCCGGGATCGGGCCGCGGGCTTCCGCCCGGCGGCCGGAGCCCGGGCGCCCGGCGGCGCTACGGCAACGTCGCGCCGACCGCCGCCAGGGCGTCGGTCACCGGGAAGAAGAACGTCGTGCCGCCCGAGGTGCAGTCGCCGCTGCCGCCCGAGGTGAGGCCGATGGCCGAGGAGCCCGCGAAAAGCGCTCCGCCGCTGTCGCCCGGCTCGGCGCACACCGTGGTCTCGATCGCGCCCTCCACGGTGCCCTGCGGGTACCGCACGGACACGTCCAGCGCCGTGACCGTTCCGTCGTGCACGCCGGTGGTGCTGCCGCTGCGCCGCACCTCCTGGCCGACCGTGGCCTCGGCGGCGCCGGTGATCTCCTGGGTCGTCCCGTCGTAGAGGTCGACCGCGCTGGGGGCGTCGATCTGGCCGGTGTACTCGACCAGCGCGTAGTCCGAGCCGGGGAACTCCCCGGCCGTCATGGTGCCGATGGCCGCGCCGCCCGAGGAGTCGGACCAGGTGCTGCCCTCCTCACCGCAGTGACCGGCCGTCAGAAAGGCGGGGCGGCCCTCGACCGTGACGTTGAAGCCGAGGGAGCAGCGGGCCCCGGCCGAGTAGATGGCGTCGCCGCCGGCGAGGTAGGGCTCGAACGTCCCGGCCGCGCGCTGGAGCGTGGCCAGGCCGCCCAGCGCCTCGACGCCGTCCCTGATTCCGGTCAGCGCGGCAGCGGTGACCGTGTCGTCCACGGTCACCTTGACCGCGTTGCTCACCGGGTCGATGGCCCAGGCGGTGCCGGGCACGGCGAACTCCTCGACCCGGGCACGCACCTCCTCCAGCTCGGCGAGGCTGTGCTCGACGACCCGGGCGGCGGCGCCCGCGTCCTGGACAGTGGGGATCGCGGCCTCGTTCACGACGTTGACCACGAGCGTGGCCGACTCGGCCTCGTAGTAGGCACCCGCCGCGTCGGCGCCGAGCCGAGCGGTCAGGGTGGTCGCCAGCGTGCCCGCCTCGGTCGAGGACAGCGTGATGAGGTCCGGTGCCGCGGTCGCCGGGGTGGTGGGGGGTGACGCACCTGCCTGTGCGATGGCGAACGTTCCGGCGAGCAGCGCGGCCAGTCCTGTGGCCGTCGCCGCCCGGCGGCGGGATGACGTGCTTCGGCGTGTCACGCTCTTTTCCTCCTGTGGGGGATGGAGCCGTGCGGCTCCGGAGAGAGCACAGACTTGGCCAGCCTGAGAGGGGGTCAAGTCCATGCCAAGCGGTGTTCGCGAGTATTCCGAGCCCGCCCGGCAGCACACAAGAACGAAATCCTGCCCCAGGTATATGAACACACCGCAACGGGTTATGCGCGTAAACCATCCAGAACAGTCCGGGTTTTCCTGCCATGAGCCCACAGACCCGGAGCAGGGTGCGCCTGCGAACCCGAAACGAACGCCCGCACCCCCCGGAGACCCTCTCCCGGCGCCAAGGACTAGACCTGTCTGAAAAACGCCTCTGGGCGTTCCGTTCTCCGCCCGTAGACCGCCATCCCCCCGTCCGCGATCTGTGATATGCGCCACTCCGGGGCCGGACCGAGCCCGCCGACCGGGGCCGGACACGGCACTGCCCCCGCCCGGCGATGCGGACGGGGGCAGCGGCGATACATTGCCCGTGCGGGGGCGGTCAGGGGATCAGTAGACCCTGGCTCCGTAGGCGTTCAGGGCCTCGACGACCGGCTGGAAGTACGTCGTGCCACCGGTGGAGCAGTTGCCACTGCCGCCGGAGGTGAGGCCGAGGGCGGTGCTGCCCGAGAAGAACGGGCCGCCGCTGTCGCCGGGTTCGGCGCAGACGTTGGTCCTGGTCAGACCGTAGACGATGTCACCGCCGCCGTAGTTCACGGTGTAGTTGAGCCCGGTGACGGAGCCGCTGCGCAGCCCGGTGGTGCTGCCGCTGCGCTGGACGGCCTGGCCGTTGACCGGGTTGGCCGAGCCGGTGATGTCACGGGTCGTGCCGTTGTACAGGTTGACCGTGCCAGGCTTGGCGATCGTCGTGTTGTCGTACCGGACGATGCCGTAGTCGTTCGTCGGGAAGCTGGAGCCCGTCGTCGGACCGAGGTACGTCGTCTTCGAGGAGTTGCTGTACCAGTTCGGGAAACCCTCGGTGCAGTGCCCGGCGGTCACGAAGTAGTACGCGCTGCCGACGAGGACGTTGAAGCCCAGGGAGCACCGCCAGCCCGCGCTCGCGTAGATGGCGTCGCCGCCCGCGATGTAGCGCTGGAGCTGGCCCTCGGTGCGCTCGACGCTGATGGCACCCGAGACGGTGCCGGCGCTGCGCCGGATCTGGGCGATCTCCGCGGTGGAGACGGTCTCGTCGACCGTGACCACGACGCGGTTGGTCGCCTTGTCGACCGTCCACGCGGTGCCGGCGACATCGGCGGCGAGAACCGCGCTGCTGGCGGACGAGAGCTGCGCGGAGCTGAACGTGACGGGGGCCGCCGAAGCGGCGCTGGGCACGAAGAACGCCGCGGCGGCCATGAGCAGGCCCGACGTGGCGGCGGTCAGCCGCAGCCGTCGCGACATGCGTCTGTGGGGGTTGGTGCGCTTCAAACTCACTTTTTCTTCCTCCAGTAAGGAAACCGGGGTCCGTTGGGTATGCGGACCCGTGAGGCGTGGCCAGGAGCCCTTGTAAGGCATGCTCCTGACAAGCGCTGCCCCGAATATTCCCGGCGTTCACCGCGTTGTCGAGAACACCTTTCGGCCAGCGCGAACACGCCCCGTATCACTCGACTGGCAGGGGGTGCACAACTTACTCTCCGTCAGCGGCTCGCTACCGCAACGTCCCTGATGAGGTGCCATGTCCTATGCACCAGGATCGTTACGAAACTCGATATCCGCGGCTATCCACTTGGCGCATCATCCGCATCATGCACGACGATAGAGGGCGCGGACGGGTAGACGGACCGCGTGAGCTGAGAGGAGGCGTCCATGGGATCGGTGCGCAAGGCTAGTGCCTGGCTGGGCCTCGTCGACGACCGCGAGATGCGTTACTACGACGACGAGTACGCCGAGGGCCCGGAGCCCGGCGACAACGTCGTGCCGTGGACCACCGACCCGCACCTGCGGGTCGCGGCCGAGGTGGCGGAGGACCAGGGCAGCCGCATCGCGACGGTCACCCCGGGCGGTTTCCGGGACGCCCGCCGGATCGGTGAGCTCTTCCGCGACGGCATCCCCGTCGTCATCAACCTCACGGTGCTGGACGCCGCCGACGCCAAGCGCGTCGTCGACTTCGCGGCCGGCCTGACCTTCGGCCTGCGCGGCACCATCGAGCGTGTGGCCAACCGCGTGTTCCTGCTGACCCCGGCCGACTACCAGGTGGTCAGCGGTGACTCCCGCCACATCTCGGAAGGCGGCTTCTTCAACCAGAGCTGATCCGGCTCCGCCCGTGCGGGCGGAGCCGGACCGCTGTCAGGGCGGGCCCGAGCCGGTCAGCCACACGGCCCCGTACAACGCGGCACCGAGCGCGGCGCCGCCGACCGTGAACGCCGCGACGACCGGTCGCGTCCTGGCGAGCGCGACGGCGGCCGGCAGCAGGAGCGGGAACGCGGGCAGCAGCAGCCGCGGCTTGGACCCGAAGTACCCGGCGCCGCACAGCGCGAGCGCCACCATCGCGCCGCCGTAGACGAGCAGCGGCAGCGGCAGGCGCATCCGCACGCACAGCACGCACAGCCAGCCGAGCAGGGCCAGCCCGGCGCACAGCGCCACCCCCGCGAGCGGCGCGGACCCGGTGAGCCGGTCCCGGACGAACGCGGCGAACGCCCGTCCGCCGTCGAACCCGTTCCCCCACTGCTCCTGCGTCTCCAAATAGCCCAGCGAGTCCCCGGTCCGCACCGCCACCCAGCCCACATAGCCGAGCCAGCCCAGCGGCGCCAGCACCACCGCCGCCACCAGGCGCGCGCCCGCGCGCTCCCGGCCCGACACCACCGCCGCCACGACGGTGACCGCGACGGCCGCGGCCACCGCGAGCCCGGCCGGGCGGGTCAGCCCCGCGCAGGCGGACAGCGCCCCCGCCGTCACCCACCGCCCGGTCAGCAGTGCCCAGACGGCCCAGACGGCGAACGCCGTGAACAGCGACTCGGTGTAGGCCATCGACTGCACGATCCCGACCGGCACCACCGCCCAGAGGGCGGCCAGCAGCACGCCCGCGCGCCGCCCGTGGAGCAGGTCCCCCACGGCGAACAGGCCCCACGCGGCGGCCAGCGAGGCGACCGCGCTGATCACCAGCCCCGCCTCGGCCGCCGACAGCGGCGAGAGGGCGGCCACGAGCCGTTCCAGGCCGGGCAGCAGCGGGAAGAACGCCAGGTCGGAATGGACGCCGCCGTCCTCCAGGCGGACGGTCCTGCCGTAGCCGTGCTCCGCGATGCTGGCGTACCAGACGGAGTCCCAGCGCGCGGAGAGCAGGTGCGCCGCCGTCTTCTCCCCGGCGGAGTCCCAGAGTTCGAGGACGACGACGCCCAGCAGCCGGACGGCGGCGAAGACCAGCAGGGCGGGCGCCGCCTGCCGCGGTGGCGGCACGACGGCGGCCGGGACGCCGGCCCGCCCCCGGGACACGGCCTTCGAGCCCGGGACGTCGGTGCCGGTGCCGGTGCCGGTGCCGGCGAGATGAGTCACGGGCACGATTATGTGGGAAGTCCGCGCGCCCGCCGCCCGCGGTCCGGCGCCCGGACCACGCGGTGGCTAGCCCCGGAAGGCGTCCAGGCCGGTGAGCGCCTTGCCCAGCACGAGCTGGTGCATCTCGCTGGTGCCCTCGTAGGTCAGGACCGATTCGAGATTGGCCATGTGCCGCATCACGGGGTACTCGAACGAGATGCCGTTCGCGCCCAGGATCGTGCGGGCGGTGCGGCAGATCTCCAGTGCCTCGCGGACGTTGTTCAGCTTGCCGAAGCTGACCTGCTCCGGCCGCAGCCGCCCGGCGTCGAGGCGGCGGCCGAGATGCAGGGCGAGCAGCACGCCCTTGTGCAGCTCGACGGCCATGTCCGCGAGCTTGCCCTGGGTGAGCTGGAAGGCGCCCAGCGGCTTGCCGAACTGCTCGCGCGTGCGGGCGTAGGCGAGCGCGGTGTCCAGGCAGGTGCGGGCGGCGCCCATGGCGCCCCACACGATGCCGTAGCGGGCGTGGCTCAGACAGCTCAGCGGCGCGCCGAGGCCCCGCGCCTCCGGAAGCGCGGCGTCGGCGGGCAGCCGCACGTCGTCCAGGACCAGCTCGCTGGTGACCGAGGCGCGCAGCGATCCCTTGTGACGGATCGGGGGGGCGCTGAAGCCCGGGGTGTCGGTGGGCACGACGAAGCCGCGCACGCCTTCGTCGGTGCGGGCCCAGACGACGGCGACGCCGGCCACCGAACCGTTGGTGATCCACATCTTGCGCCCGTTGAGCACCCAGTCGGCGCCGTCCCGCTTGGCGAACGTCCGCATCCCGGCCGGGTCGGAGCCGTGGTCGGGCTCGGTCAGGCCGAAGCAGCCGATCGTCTCGCCCGCCGCCATGGACGGCAGCCACCGTTCCTTCTGCCCGGGCGAGCCGTAGCGGTGGATCGCGTACATGGCGAGGGAGCCCTGCACGGAGACCAGGGAGCGGATACCGGAGTCGGCCGCCTCCAGCTCCAGGCAGACCAGTCCGTACTGGACGGCGGAGGCGCCGGCGCAGCCGTAGTCGGTCAGCGTCATGCCGAGGGCGCCCAGCGAGCCCAGCTCTCTGGCCAGTTCGCGGATGCCGGGCACCTCGCCCTCCTCGTACCACTCGGCGACGTACGGGAGAACCCGCTCGTGCGCCCAGTGCCGGACGGTCAGGCGGACCGCCCGGTCGTCGTCACTGAGCAGGTCATCGATGCCGAGCGGGTCGGCCGCGTCGAAGGGGGGCTTGGTGTCTGTCGCCATGGCGGGAGGTTACGGGCGAGTAATACCGCTCGGCAAGAGCGTGCCATCCACGGCGTCCCGCTGCTCATCCGGCTCACAACCGCCCGCGCAGAGGTCGCGCGGCAGGCGCAGCGCGGCCAGGGCGCCGCACAGCAGGAGCAGGGCGCTGGCCACCAGAGTCATGTGCATCCCCTGCACGAAGGCGTCCCGGGCGACCTCCCGCAGGGCCTCGCCGGACTCGCCGCCGAGCCGGGCGGCCACCGTGAGCGCCTCCCCGAGCGAGTGCCCCGCGGCCTCGGTGTCCGCCGCGCTCACCCCGTCCACGCGGCGCACGGCCGGCCCGTACATGGCGTTCATCACGCTGCCCAGCAGGGCGATACCGATGCCCGCGCCGAACTGGTACGCGGTCTCGCCGATCGCCGCCGCGCCACCGGCCTCGGCGGGCGGGGCGTCGCTGAGCATCGACTCGTAGGAGCCGAAGAGCGTGGTCTCCAGGCCGAAACCGAGCAGGACGAAGCCCAGGGTCATGACGGCCGGACGGTCGTGCTCGCCGAGCACGGCCAGGGTCAGCACGGCGACCGCGGTGAGCCCGAAGCCGAAGGCGACCATCCGGCGCGGGCCGAGCCGGTGCAGCATGCGGGAGCCCAGCAGGCCGGCGCCGATCGCGGCCAGGCTCAGCGGCAGCAGCCGCAGCCCGGTCTGCAACGGGGAGAGGCCGAGGACGAGTTGGAGGTACTGAGCGGCCACCAGCGCGAGGCCGACGAGGGCCAGCACGGTGAGCACGATGCAGCCCACAGCGGTGCCGAAGGCGGGCCGGGAGAACGCCGACAGGTCGATCAGCGGCTCACTGCGGCGGCGCTGCCTGCGGACGAACGCCACCAGCAGCCCGCAGCCGAGCCCGGCCGCCAGCACGGTCCCGGCGGTGAACAGATCACCGCCGCCGGCCCGTTTCACGGCGAGGATGACGGAGAAGAGGCCGGTGGCCGCCAGCAGGGCGCCCGCCACGTCCCAGGGACCCGACCGGTCGCCGGTCGACTCGGGCAGCAGCAGCGCTCCGACGGGCAGGCACACCGCCATCAGCGGGATGTTGATCAGGAAGACCGAGCCCCACCAGAAGTGCTCCAGCAGCACGCCCCCGACCAGCGGGCCTATCGCGGCGCCGACGGCCGCGACCGCGCTCCAGATGCCGATGGCCAGCGCCCTCTCGCGGCGGTCGGGGAAGACCTGGCGCAGGATCGACAGCGTGGCGGGCATGATCATCGCGCCGCCGACGCCGAGCAGGGCACGGGCGCAGACGAGGGTGCCGGGGCTGGTGGCGTAGGCGGCGAGCGCCGAGGCCGCGCCGAAGCAGGCGTAGCCGATGAGCAGCACACGGCGGCGCCCGATGCGGTCGCCGAGGGTGCCGAAGAGGATCAGCAGCGAGGCGCAGACCAGCGGATAGACGTCGACGATCCACAGCAGCTCGATGCCGCTGGGCCGCAGCTCCTCGGTGACGGCGGGGACCGCCACGTGGAGGACGGTGGCGTCCACGGCGACCAGCAGCAGGCTGGCGCAGAGCACGACGAGGACCAGCCAGCGGTTGCGGTCGTCGTCGGCGGGGGCTCCGGGCGGGGTGACCCCGGACATCAACGCACCTCCTGGTCTCGCGCCGGCCGCCCGGCGCCAGGGGGATTCCCGGACGGCGCACGCGCGCCGGGCATGGCGAAGGGGGCAGATGGTCAGACAGACTACGGCAGCCCCGCTTCCGGTTCCGCACACGTCCCCCCGGACCGTCCGGAGCACCCGTGCGCCGGGCGCCGTTCACCTCCGGATATCGCGTGCGAAATCGTCCGGGAAGGCGGCGGCGGAATGAGGGCGGCGGCGAATCGCACCACCGGGAATTTCGTAAAGCCGGGAAAGGGAACGGCGGAAAATATCCGTCATACATCACATCGCCATTACGAAGGTGGGCCGGAGCGGGAAGCCCGCTATCACCGCCTGTAATCTTGCGGCTGTGCGTACCGACCGATTCCTGGCCCGCCTCGAACAGGAGCCTCAGCCGCCGAACGTGCCGGCCCCTGTTATGAGCCGCACCCGCATGGCCCTGCTCTGGGCCACCCTGGGCTTCTATGCGGCCATCGTGGCAGCGGTGTGGAGCACGTCGTGGCTGGTCAGCCTCGACTGGCAGGTCATGCTCTTCCGGCCCTATAAGCAGTGGCCGGGGCTGCACGCGTTTCTCGACTATTTCGTGGTGCTGGGCCAGCGCGGCCCCACCGCCGTGCTGATCGCGGCCTGGCTGGTGTGGCGCTGCTGGCGGCAGCGCACGCTCCGCCCCCTGCTGGTGATGGCCTCCGCCCTGCTCCTGCTGAACGTCTCGGTCGGCGCCGCCAAGCTCGGGATGGGACGTGAGGGACCGCATTACGCGAACGTCATCGGCTCGAACGAGATGTTCCTGACCGGCGATATATTTCCTTCCGGCCACACCGCCAATGCCGTCGTGACCTGGGGAATCCTGGCCTATCTGGCCACCACCCCCGGCGCGCGGCGCACCCTGTCGGTCATCGCCTCGGTCTTCGCGCTCGGCGTCGGCACCACCACCGTCTACCTCGGCACCCACTGGGTGAGCGACGTGCTGCTCGGCTGGGCCGCCGGGCTGCTGGTGCTGCTGGCCCTGCCGTGGTGCGAGCCGCTCATCGCCCGGGTGGAGGGCCGACTGTTCACGCTCAGGGACCGGCTGCGCGGCGACGCCGGGCCGTACGGCACGCTGCCGGCGGCCGACGTGGCCCCGCGGCCGGTGCCCGCGGCGGTCCGGCGGGGCGGCAAGGAGTCGAGGCCCCGCACGGAGGAGCCCGCCGTGGCCGGCGCGCGGCCGGGCGCCGTCCCGCGCGGCATGGCGGGCGTCCGGATGCGCCAGCCGCAGCCGGGCCGGCCGCACCCGGCGCGTCCCGAGCATCCGGTCCAGTCCGTCAACAGCCGCTGACGGCGGCCCGCCCGAGGCCGCTCAGCCCTGCCAGCAGCGGACGACCTCGCCGTCGCTCACCGCGAGATTCAGCCGCCCCGGCATGAACTCCATGGTGATGATCGCGTCCGGGGCCAGGCGGCGGACCTTCCGCCAGCCGCGGTCGTGCGCCCGCCGCTCGGCGGCGTCCGCGTTGAGGCCGACGTAGTCGTCCGGGGAGTCGTCGGGCGTGCGCGGCTGCTGGGGAAGGGGTGCCATGCCGCCACCGTACGACCCCCGGCCCGCCAGCCGGAAGTCCCGCCCGGATCAGGGGACTGTCACGCTTGTGTCACAGCGGGCGGCCTCTTCCCCCGTTCGGCGTAACGTGTCCATTCTGTAATCACGACGTGTGCGGCGTTTCTCCGGCGCCCTCCCCCGGGGAATTCTCCGGGAATTCCCGAAGGCCGCGCGGCGGCCTTTCCCGGTGCGCGGATTTCACCGTTCATGTGAACACGGTGAACACTCATGCCCATGTCATCACCGGACCCCTCGGGACGATTCCGTGCCGCCGGGGCGTGACCCGGGGGCGCTCCGGCCGTTGTGCACGGAGCCCCCGCCGCGGCGGCGGGGGTGAGATCCGAACCGAGGAGCGACCGTGTCCCCCTTGCTCGACGTCAGCGACGACGTACGCGCCGAGATCGGCGACGAAGAAGCCGATCGTCTGCTCGCCGGCCAGAACGCCCCGGGCAGCTACGACTGCACGTCCTGCCGCACACCGGGCCACACCGAGCAGGAACGCACCAGCACCGTTCTCTTCGTGGGCGGCGAGACGGCCGTGCTCGCCTTCGCCCACGCCTCCTGCATCCCCTCCCAGGTGGTCTCTGTCTCCGAGGACCAACTGCGGGGCGCCGTGCGGTCCATCACCGGCGAGAGCGTCCCGCCCGGCGCGCGGGACACCTCGGCCTCCCCCACCGCCCCGGCGCCGCTCTCCGTCGAGCCGGCGCCCGGCCAGGCGGTGCTGGGCGTGACCTGCGGCCAGATCCTGATCGACGACGAGCTGTACCCGGCCATCGTGGTGGAGCCCACCGGCGCGATCGTCCGGCCCGGCAGCACCGGTCCCGGCGACGACTTCCTGCCGCTGCTCATCGAGGCGGGCTTCCTGCCGGTCACCGACGTCGCCAGGGCGCCCGCGATCCTGCCCGGCTGGTCGGTGCTGCTGGCCGTGGGACGGCTGCACGCGGTGCTCCAGGGCGACCCGTCCGGCGGCCGGCCCAGCGCCTGGTGGCAGGCGCACCAGCCGCTGCCGGTCACCGACGGCTGGCGGGCCACGGCCAACCAGCGCAACACCGTCTTCGTCTACGCCGCCCCGGCCGGCTCCATCGGCCAGCAGCCGCGCGAGGACCTGCTGCGGGAGGCGCTGGAGAAGGCCGCCGCGGGCGGTCTCCTGGTCGCCGCCGCCATGCCGCTGGCCGGCACCTGACCGCGCGGGCCGGGCTGGGTCGATCAGGTGCACCGCCTTGTGGCCCCGCATCCGGCCCGGCGTCCGGTCGTTGAACGGGCGTGCATCCATATGAGTCGTCCAGACCGCCGGAGCAGCCCGGCCACTCCGGCCACCGCCGCCGCCACGCCGCCCCGTCCTCGGGCATCCCCGGGATGCGCCCGTCGTACGACCGGTCCACCGTCTCGGCGACACCGATCTACGACTCGCTGTGCAACGAGTACCGCAGGCTGTTCCGGACGCTGCCCGGGGACCGCTCCGGCGAGGAGGAGCTGCGCTTCCGGGGATTCACCCTGAGCTACGGCTTCGGCCCGGGCGGCCCGCGGGAATACGAGCGGCGCCGGAACGACGAGGCGTCCGCCGCCGCCTATGCCGCCGTCGCCCCGCCGTCGGACGCCCCGCCAGGCTCCGACGGCCGTCAGGCGGCCGTCAGGGGCCGTTGAGATGGCTCCCGGCGGCCCGGTGGGCCTGGCCGGACGGCCCGCGGGTCACTTCTTCCGGCCGCGCTTCTCCCGCACCCGCACGGACAGCTGGATCGGGGTGCCCGCGAAGCCGAACTCCTCACGCAGCCGCCGCTCGATGAAGCGGCGGTAGCCGGCCTCCAGGAAGCCGGAGGCGAACAGCACGAAGCGCGGCGGGCGCGTTCCCGCCTGGGTGCCGAACAGGATCCGGGGCTGCTTGCCGCCCCGCACCGGGTGCGGGTGGGCGGCGACCAGCTCGCCGAGGAAGCCGTTCAGCTTCCCGGTGGACACCCGGCTCTCCCAGCTCTCCAACGCCGTCTCGATGGCCGGCACCAGCTTTTCCATGTGCCGACCGGTGCGCGCCGAGATGTTGACCCGGGGCGCCCACTGCACCTGGACGAGCTCCTGCTCGATCTCCCGCTCCAGGTAGAAGCGGCGCTCCTCGTCCATCGTGTCCCACTTGTTGTAGGCGATGACCAGAGCGCGGCCCGCGTCCACCGCCATGGTGATGATGCGGATGTCCTGCACGGTGATGGGCTCGCTGACGTCGATCAGCACCACTGCGGCCTCGGCCTTCTCCAAAGCCGCGGCGGTGCGCAGCGAGGCGTAGTAGTCGGCACCGTCCTGGAGGTGGACGCGGCGCCTGATGCCGGCCGTGTCGACGAATCGCCAGGTCTTCCCGCCGAGGTCGATCAGCTCGTCCACCGGGTCCCGGGTGGTGCCCGCCACCGGGTCCACGACGACCCGCTCCTCGCCGGCGACCTTGTTCAGCAGGGACGACTTGCCGACGTTCGGACGGCCGATGAGGGCGATGCGGCGCGGGCCGCCGGTCCCGGTGGCGAACGTGTCGGCGGGCGCCTCCGGCATCACCTCCAGCACCGCGTCGAGCATGTCGCCGGTGCCCCGGCCGTGCAGCGCGGAGACCGGGTGCGGCTCGCCGAGGCCCAGCGACCACAGGTAGGCGGCTTCGGCCTCCATGGAGAAGCCGTCGACCTTGTTGGCGCACAGCACGACCGGCTTCCCGGACCGGCGCAGCAGCTTGACCACGGCCTCGTCGGTGTCGGTGGCCCCGACCGTGGCGTCCACGACCAGGACGACGGCGTCGGCGGCCTCGATGGCGAACTCGGCCTGGGCGGCGACGGACGCCTGGATGCCCAGCACGTCCTGCTCCCAGCCGCCGGTGTCGACGATCTTGAAGCGGCGGCCGGCCCACTCGGTCTCGTAGGTGACGCGGTCCCTGGTGACGCCGGGGCGGTCCTCGACCACGGCCTCGCGGCGGCCGAGAATCCGGTTCACCAGAGTGGACTTGCCGACATTCGGCCGGCCGACGACGGCGAGCACCGGCAGCGGGCCGATGTCGGCGGCGGCCAGCTCGCCGTCGATCTCCTCGGCGTCGAAGCCCTGTTGGGTGGCGAGCTCCATGAACTCGGCGTATTCGGTGTCACCGAGCGCGCCCGGGTGGTTCTGGTCGTTCATGGAGTCCTGTACCTCGGTCCGTTGGAAAGTGGGTGGGAGGGACGGATGCTGCCCGTCCAGTGTCGCTCAGCGGCCGGTGCGCCGCCTGGCGTCCTTCAGTTGGGCGGTCAGCCGCGCCTGGATGCGCGGTCGCCTCGTCCAGCGCCGCCCTGGTCAGCCGTCCGTCGCCCGTCCCGGGGGTGAACGGGTCGCCGAAGACCCCGTCGATCCGGCCGCGGATCGGTGGCAGCGCCGTTATCAGCCGCCCCCGGCGGTCGCCGCCGCCCAGCACCGCGACCGGCACGACGGGGGTCCCCGAGCGCGGCGCGAGGTACGCGAGGCCGGACCGGATGGCGGCGAAGTCGCCCTCGGTGCGGGTGCCCTCGGTGCGGGTGCCCTCGGTGCGGGTGCCCTCGGTGCGGGTGCCCTCGGGGAAGATGCCGGGCACTCCCCCGGCGCCGAACACACCGAGCGCGGCGGCGATCGGGGTCCGGTCGGGGCGGCCCCGGCCCCCGTCGATCTGCCCGAGGCCGCGCGGGAACGGGCCGGCCGACCCGACGAACGCCTCGCGCTTGCCCAGGAAACGCACCGGGCGCGGGGCGGTGCCCATCAGGACCGGGCCGTCCAGGTAGTGCGCGTGGTTGCCCGCGAGGTTCACCGGCCCGGCCGCCGGAACCCGCCAGGCGCCGGGCGCCCGGGGCCGCCAGGCGGCGTGGACGACGCCGAACGCCGGCCGGCGGGCGGCGGCGGCGCCACGGACGCCCCGCGGGGTCACCGTCCTCGCCGCTTCCGCTCTTCGATGAGGGTGACGACGCACTCGATGACCTGGGGCAGGGAGAGCTCGGTGGTGTCCACCTCGATGGCGTCGTCCGCCTTGGCCAGCGGCGAGGTCTTCCGGCCGGAGTCGGCGGCGTCCCGCTTGATGAGCGCGGCCCTGGTCGCGGCGACATCGGCGGACTCCCTGCCCTTCAGCTCGGCGCTGCGGCGGGCGGCCCTGGCCTCGGGCGAGGCGGTCAGGAAGACCTTGATGTCGGCGTCCGGCAGCACCGTGGTGCCGATGTCGCGGCCCTCGACCACGATGCCCACGGGGGCCTCGGCGGCGATGGAACGCTGGAGCTCGGTGATCCTGGTGCGCACCTCGGGGACCGCGCTGACCGCGCTCACCGCCGCGGTGACCTCCCGGCCCCGGATCGGCCCGGAGACGTCCGTGCCGTCGACCGTGATGGTGGGCGCCTTGGGGTCGGTGCCGCTGACGATCGTGGGCTTGGCCGCGGCGGCGGCCACGGCGGCGGGGTCGTCGACGTCGATGCCGTTGGCCAGCATCCACCACGTCATCGCGCGGTACTGGGCGCCGGTGTCGAGGTAGCCGAGCTCCATGCGCGAGGCCACGGCCTTCGAGGTGCTGGACTTGCCCGTGCCGGAGGGGCCATCGATGGCGACGATGACGGGAATGGCGGGAAGATCAGCCACGGCGGTGCGCACCTTTCTCATGCTCCGCTGACGTGCTCGTGAAGCGCGGAGGGAGACCTCTGGAGAAGGGAGGGCCAACCGCCCCCCGGGGGGAAGCCTACCGGCCCGGCTACTGCCGGATGGACCAGCCCCGTTCCCGCAGGGACGCGATCAGGACCGGGACCGCGTTGGGCTCCACCATGAGCTGGACGAGGCCGGCCTGCTGCCCGGTGGCGTGCTCGATGCGGACGTCCTCGATGTTGACGCCGGCCCGGCCCGCGTCGGCGAAGATGCGGGCCAGCTCCCCCGGCTGGTCGGTGATCAGCACCGCCACCGTCTCGTACGCGGCGGGCGCGGTGCCGTGCTTGCCGGGGACGCGCTCCCGGCCCGCGTTGCCGCGCCGCAGCACGGCCTCGATCCCGGCGGCGCCGCCGCCACGCTTGGCGTCGTCGGCGGATTCCATGGCGCGCAGCGAGCGGACGGTCTCGTCGAGGTCGGCGGCGACCTCGGAGAGGATGTCGGCGACCGGGCCGGGATTGGCGGAGAGGATCTCGATCCACATCCCCGGGTCGGAGGCGGCGATGCGGGTCACATCGAGGATGCCCTGCCCGCACAGCCGTACGGCGACCTCGTCGGCGGTCTCCAGCCGCGCGGCCACCAGGCTGGACAGGAGCTGGGGGGTGTGGGAGACGAGGGCGACGGCCCGGTCGTGCGCGTCGGCGTCCATCACCACCGGCACGGCCCGGCACAGCGCGACCAGCTCCAGCGCCAGGTTCAGCACCTCGGTCTCGGTCTCGGGCACCGGGGTCAGCACCCAGGGCTTGCCCTCGAAGAGGTCGGCGGTGGCGGCCAGCGGCCCGGACCGTTCGCGGCCCGACATGGGGTGCGTGCCCAGGTACGTGCGCAGGTCCCCGTCAAGCCCGGTGAGCTCCCGGCACGGGCCGCCCTTGACGCTGCCGACGTCCACGTAGGCGCGGGCCGCGCCGCGCCGCTGGAGGGCGGCCACGGTGGCCGCGATATGGGCGGGGGGCACGGCGACGACGGCCAGCTCGACCGGTCCCCCGGGCGGCTCCTCGGTGCCCGCGCCGAGGGCGGAGGCGGTGCGGGGCTGATCGGGGTCGCTGTCCTCCAGGTGCACCCGCACGCCCCGGGCGGAGAGCGCGAGCGCGATGGAGGTCCCGATCAGGCCGGTGCCGATGACGAGGGCGGTACGCATGGCCCCAGCGTAATGCGGGCCGGAAGCGCGTCCGCCCCGGTCAGGCCCGCCCCCGTCAGAGGCCGACCTCCTTCATCAGCCGCCCGACCTCGGTGTTGGTCATCCGGCGCAGCCAGCCCGACTTCTGGTCGCCCAGCGCGATCGGACCGAACTTGGTGCGCACCAGCCTGTCGACCGGGAAGCCGGCCTCGGAGAGCATGCGGCGCACGATGTGCTTGCGGCCCTCGTGCAGCGTGACCTCGACCAGGTAGTTCTTCCCGGTGTTCTCCACGATGCGGAAGTGGTCGGCGCGGGCGAAGCCGTCCTCCAGCGGGATCCCGTCCTTCAGCCGCTTGCCGAGGTCGCGCGGGATGGGGCCCTGGATGGCGGCGAGGTAGGTCTTGGTCACGCCGTACCGGGGGTGGGTGAGGCGGTGAGCCAGCTCACCGTGGTTGGTGAGGAGGATCAGGCCCTCGGTCTCGGTGTCGAGCCGACCGACGTGGAAGAGCCGGGTCTCACGGTTCTGCACGTAGTCGCCCAGGCACTGGCGGCCCTCGGGGTCCTCCATCGAGGAGACGACGCCGGCCGGCTTGTTGAGGGCGAAGAACAGGTGCGACTGGGCGGCGATGGTCAGCCCGTCGACCTTGATCTCGTCCTTCTGCGGGTCCACGCGACGGCCCTGCGAGGTGACGATCTTGCCGTTGACCTCGACCCGGGCCTGCTCGATCAGCTCCTCGCAGGCGCGGCGGGAGCCGAGCCCGGCGCGGGCGAGGACCTTCTGGAGCCGCTCGCCCTCCTGGTCGCCGAAGGTCTTCGGGAGCTTGACGGCGGGCTTGTCGTGACGGGCGCGGTTGCGCTCCTCGATCTGGGCGTCGTACTCGCGGGAGCGGGCCGGCGCCGGTCGCTGCTTGCGGACCGGGGCGCCGCCGCTCTGGCCGTGACGGCGCTCCTCGGGGCGCGGACGGCCGGCGGGCTGCCGCCGATCGTCGCGGCCGTTGCCCGCGCCCCGGTAGTTCCCGTTGCTGTTCCTGCCGCTGCTTCGCATCAATGATCCGTAGGAGAGTCGCCGCTGTCGGTCGCGTCGAGGTCGTCGACGTCGAACGACGGCACCCCCTCCTGGCTCTCGCCCTCGACCTGTTCCGCCTCCGGGAGGAAGGGCGCGAGCTCGGGCAGTTCGTCCAGGCCGCGCAGGCCCATCCGTTCCAGGAAGTAGTGCGTCGTCACATACAGGATCGCACCTGTTTCGGGTTCGGCGCCCGCCTCGGCCACCAGACCGCGCTGGAGGAGGGTCCGCATCACGCCGTCACAGTTCACGCCCCGGACGGCGGAGACCCGGGAACGGCTGACCGGCTGGCGGTACGCGACGACCGCCAGGGTCTCCAGGGCGGCCTGCGTGAGGCGGGCCTGCTGGCCGTCCAGCACGAAGCTCTCGACGGCCTCGGCGTACTCGGGCCTGGTGTAGTAACGCCAGCCGCCGGCGATCAGCCGCAGCTCGAAGCCGCGGCCGTCGCGGGCGTACTCGTCGGCCAGTTCGCGCAGCGCGTCCGCGACCGCGCGGCGGGGATGGCCGAGGACCTTGGCCAGGTGCTCCTCGGTGGCCGGCTCGTCGACGACCATGAGGACGGCCTCCAGGGCGGGCTTGAGCTCGGGTGCCCGCGTCTCGGTGCTCATGCTGGGCTCATGCCTCCTCGGGTTCGGGCGTGATGTCCTGGTCGAACTCGTCGGTGACCAGCGCGCGGCCCGGCTCGGCGCCGCTCCAGCGGATGATCAGCGGGCCCAGCGCCTCGTCCTGGTCGAGCGTGACCGCGCGCTCGCGGTACAGCTCCAGGAGCGCCAGGAACCGGGCGACGACGGTGAGGGTGTCGGGGGCGTCGCCGGTCAGCTCGGCGAACGTGGCCTCCTTCAGCTCCCGCAGCCGCCCGATGACGATCTCGGCCTGCTCGCGGACGCTGACCAGCGGGGCGTGGATGTGGTCGATATAGACCTGCGGCTTCGGCTTGGGCTGCATGGCCTTCACGGCGAGCCGGGCGAAGCCCTCGGCGCCGATGCTGATGACGACGTCGGGCAACAGTGCGGCGTGGTGCGGCTCCAGGCCGACGGTGCGCGGGTGGCGAAGGGCCTCGGCGGCGAGGCGTTCGTTGAAGATGTCGGCCACGCGCTTGTACGCCCGGTACTGGAGGAGCCGGGCGAAGAGCAGGTCGCGGGCTTCGAGGAGGGCGAGATCGGCCTCGTCCTCCACCTCGGCGGTGGGCAGCAGCCGGGCGGCCTTGAGATCGAGGAGGGTGGCGGCGACGACGAGGAACTCGGTGGTCTGGTCGAGATCCCAGTCCGGGCCCATGGCGCGCAGGTGCGCCATGAACTCGTCGGTGACCCGGGACAGCGCGACCTCGGTGACGTCGAGCTTGTGCCGGGAGATGAGTTGAAGGAGCAGATCGAAGGGCCCCTCGAAGTTGGCCAGGACGACCTTGAACCGCCCGTCGTCCGGCTCCTCGGCCGCCTCCGGACCCGGGAGTGGCGTCGCCTCACCGCCCGGGGACTCCCCCGCGTCCGGCCGCCCGGACTCCCGCGGCCGGGTCGGCGGTTGGGGAACGGCGAGTGGCGCATCGGCGCGCGGAGCCGCCCCATGCGGCGATTCCCGCCGCGGCGGAGCAGGCGCCCCAGGGACGGTCGCGGGGCCAGGAAACGCCGCGTCACCGCCGGAGGGCTCCGCCGCGTCCGTCGGGTCCGGGGCCGGAGGCGGCGCATCTCCGCCCGGGGCCGCCGCGTCCGTCGGCTCGGGCTCGCGCGGCCGGGTCGGCGGTTCGGAGGCCGGAGGCGGCGCGTCACCGCCGGAGGGCTCCGCCGCGTCCGTCGGGTCCGGGGCCGGAGGCGGCGCATCTCCGCCCGGGGCCGCCGCGTCCGTCGGCTCGGGCTCGCGCGGCCGGGTCGGCGGTTCGGAGGCCGGAGGCGGCGCGTCACCGCCGGAGGGCTCCGCCGCGTCCGTCGGGTCCGGTCTCAGCCGGGTCCCGTCGGGTTCGCCGCTGACCGCCGCCGGGGCGCCGGGGCCCGCTCCCAGGGGGCGGCGGCGGGGTGCGGTCGTGCTCATCGAGGGGTCAGCGACCGCGCAGGCGGCGGACGAGGATGCTCGCGTCGCCCCGGGACTCCAGGTCCGCCAGGACGACCGCGACGGCCTCCCGGACGATCCGGCCCCGGTCCACGGCCAGTCCGTGCTCGCCCCGCAGGACCAGCCGGGCGTGTTCGAGGTCCATCAGCTCCTCGGCGGAGACGTAGACCGTGATCTTCTCGTCGTGCCGCTCCCGCCCGCTCGGGCGGCGAGCCGCCCGGTTCTTGCGCGGGGTGGCCGGGGCCGAGGCGGGCGCGGCGTTCTTGCCGCCGGCCGGGGGCGCCGGCTCGCGCCTCGGCTGCGCGGGCACGGGAGCCTCGCGGGTCATCCGCTCGGTCGCGTGCTGGAGTCTGGCGCGCCGCGTCTCCTCCGGGGAGCGGGAGCGCGGAGCGCTCTCGGACTCCTCCCCGGAGGGGGGCGTCTGCTCGCCCGCCGGGGCGGGCACCCGCGCGGCGGAGTCCTCCGGCGCGGGCTCGGAAGGCGTCGAGGGCTGCACGGCGGCCCCCCCGGTACTACGGAACAGTTCGTCGGCCGCCGGGAGACTCACTCGGCGTGGCACCGGGCGAGCACCTCCCTGGCGAGCTGGCGATAGGCGGCTGCCCCGACGGAGTTGGAGGCGTAGGTGGTGATCGGCTCGCCCGCGACCGTGGTCTCGGGGAACCGGACGGTCCGGCCGATGACCGTGTGGTAGACGTTGTCGTCGAACGCCTCGACGACCCGGGCGAGCACCTCACGGCTGTGCACCGTGCGGGAGTCGTACATCGTCGCGAGGATGCCGTCCAGGCGCAGGTCGGGGTTGAGTCTCTCCTGCACCTTCTCGATCGTCTCGGTCAGCAGCGCGACCCCGCGCAGGGCGAAGAACTCGCACTCCAGCGGGACGATCACCTTGTGCGCCGCGGTGAGCGCGTTCACGGTGAGCAGGCCGAGGGACGGCTGGCAGTCGATGATGATGAAGTCGTAATCGCTGAGCAGCGGTTGGAGGGCGCGCTGGAGCGTGGACTCGCGGGCCACCTCGCTGACCAGCTGCACTTCGGCCGCGGACAGGTCGATGTTGCTCGGCAGCAGGTCCATGCCGGCGATCGCCGTCTTCAGCAGCACCTCGTCCGGGGCCATGCCCCGCTCCATGAGCAGGTTGTAGATGGTGAGGTCCAGCTCCATGGGGTTGACGCCCAGACCGACGGACAGCGCGCCCTGCGGGTCGAAGTCGACCAGCAGCACCCGGCGGCCGTACTCGGCGAGCGCCGCGCCCAGGTTGATGGTCGAAGTCGTCTTGCCGACTCCGCCCTTCTGGTTGCACATGGCGATGATCTGCGCCGGGCCGCGCTCGGTGAGCGGGCCGGGGATCGGGAAGTACGGCAGCGGGCGGCCGGTGGGACCGATGCGCTCGCGGCGCTGCCGGGCCGCGTCGGGCGCGATGGTGGCCGCGTATTCGGGGTCGGGCTCGTACTCCGCGTCCGGGTCGTAGAACTGCCCGTCGGGGAGGTCCTCGTAGTCGGGAAGACGGTCGGCTTCGCCGGTCATCCGGTTTCCTGCCATGGTGTTGGCCTCGCGGCCGTCCGTGCTCTGATGCGCTGTCATGCTCGACTGGCTCTGGTGGGTTGCGTAGGTGTGGACAGCGACGGAGCCCATGCCCGTCGGCTCCGCGACGCCCTGACGCGCCTGCGGGGCCCCTGGTTGTCCTCCCCCGGGAGTAATTGTCGACTCATTCACAAGTCGTCTTACCTCCTTGGGGACCAGGTAACTTCTTGACAGGGTCAGCTTGCACCATGCCGACGTTTGGCGACTCTATGGCGTGTCGGTGGTTCACAGCAACACAATCCGCCGGACCGGCACGGATGTGTCGGCCGTCGAACATTCACTTGTCAAGGCCGCAAGGCTCGCCAGTGGGGCGATTCGCCGGTGCGCGAATCGGTTAAAAGTCTCTGTTCACGACGAGTTGGCCGCGCGCGGCGAGGGGCCGTGTGCCGTCCGCAGGGGCGGCACACGGCACCGCCACGGGCCCGGCGTCATGTGACATTCCCGATGTTGACGCCGGGAGTTGACCGATGGCGATACCGCGGCGGCATCGCGCGGCCTCAGCCGAGCACCGCGCTCAGATCGGCGTGCGGCAGGCCGTGCGCCTCCGCGACCGGACCGTACACGACCTGCCCGTCATGGACGTTGAGCCCGCGGGCGAGTGCCAGGTCGCGCCGAAGCGCGTTCCGCCAGCCGTGGTTGGCGAGCTCCACAATATAGGGCAGCGTGGCGTTGGTCAGCGCCTGGGTCGAGGTACTGGGTACCGCGCCGGGCATGTTGGCGACGCAGTAGAAGACCGACTCGTGGACCCGGAACGTCGGTTCGGCGTGGGTCGTGGGGCGGGAGTCGGCGAAGCAACCACCCTGGTCGATCGCGATGTCGACAAGGACACTCCCCGGCCTCATGCGGGAGACCAGCTCGTTGCCGACCAGCTTGGGCGCCCTCGCGCCCGGCACCAGCACCGCGCCGATGACCAAGTCGGCGCCGAGCACGGCTCGTTCGAGCTCGTACGTGGTGGAGCTGATGGTCTGCACCCGGGTGCCGAACACCTTCTCGGCCTCGCGCAGCTTGCTGATGTCCTTGTCCAGCAGCGTCACATGGAAGCCCATGCCGACCGCGATCTGCGTGGCGTTCCACCCGGAGACGCCCGCACCGATCACCACCGCCCGGGCGGCCGGGGTGCCGGGCACGCCGCCGGGCAGCACGCCGCGCCCGCCCGCCGAGCGCATCAGGTGATACGCGCCGACCTGTGGCGCGATCCGTCCGGCCACCTCGGACATCGGGGCCAGCAACGGCAGTCCGCGCCCGGGCGTCTCGACGGTCTCGTAGGCGATGGCGGTGGTGCCGGAACGCAGCAGGGCGTCCGTGCAGGCGGCCGAGGCGGCCAGGTGCAGGTAGGTGAAGAGGATCTGGTCCTTGCGCAGCCGGTGGAACTCCTCGGCGACCGGCTCCTTGACCTTCAGCAGCAGGTCGGCGCTCGCCCACACCTCGTCGGCGCTCGCCAGAACGGCGGCACCCGCCGCCGCGTACTCCTCGTCCGGGACGGCGGAGCCGAGTCCGGCGCCGCGCTCCACGCACACCTCGTGTCCGCCGGTGACGAGCTCATGCACACCGGCCGGCGTGATGGCTACACGGAACTCGTTGTTCTTGACCTCGCGGGGGATGCCGACCTTCACGTCGATCACGGTCCTTGCGTCACGGAACGGTACGACCGCCATTCTAATAAAGGGATGACCGATGTCTAGCCTTGCTTTCAGTTATTCCTCAACCGAAGCCGTCTGTGTTTCGTAAGCCTGTCCCTCTGTAGTCGCAGAGGATTCCCGCTCGGTCCCGGCCAGGGCGAGCAGGCGTTCCGCCGCCTGACGGTGCACGGCGGCCACCGCCGTGCGGCCCAGCCGGTCCGCGCACTCCGCCAGCCGGAGCCGGAACGCGGCCTGAAGCCGCCGGTCCCCCGTCCCCTCGGCCAGCCGCAGCGCCTCCGCGCCGGTCCGCAGCGCCTCCTCGGCCCGGCCCGCGTGCTCGTGCACCCGCGCGGTCTCGGCCAGCGCCCTGGCGTACGAGGAGACGTCCCCAAGCCTGCGGTGCGCCGCGCCGGCCGCCCGCCAGGCCCGCAGCGCCTCGGGCCACTGCCCGGCGTGCGTCAGCGCGGCGCCGATGCGCCCCTGGAGCCGCGCCTGGGCCGCCAGGTCATCCCGGGACTGGGCCAGGGCCACGGCCCGGCCGTACCAGTCGGCCGCGCGCTGCCAGTCGCCCAGCTCTCCGTAGGTGCCGGCGATGGACTCCAGGGCCCGGCCCACGGCGGGCTGCTCCCCGTCCCGCTCGCTCCTGGCCGCCTCCAGCGCGGCCCGGTAACGGTCGAGCGCGTCCGTCAGCCGGCCGGTGCCCGCGTCGAGGTCCGCGAGGTTCAGCAGCGCGGCGGCCCGCTCCCGGGGCAGGTCCTGACGCTCCGCCACGTCGAGAACCAGCTCGTGCAGCGCGTACAGCTCGGGCGCCGCGCCCTCGGCCCCGTGGTGGGCGATCAGGGCCCTGCTGAGGGCCGACACCAGACGCCTGGCGAGGGTGTCCAGCCGCCCGTCGGCCACCGCGAGCCGGGACGCGGCCAGCAGTGCCGGCTGCCGGGAGGCGAGCCAGCGCGTGGCGTCGGCGCGATCGCCGAACCGCAGCGGGACGGGCAGCCCGGCCAGCCACTCGCGGGCCGGGGAGCCCTCCGGCTCGGTGACGGCCTGACAGGCGCGCAGCAGGCGCACGGTCCGCTCCAGCATGCGGGCCCTGGCGAGCAGCGCCTCCGAGGGCTTCTCCAGGGCGTTCAGCAGGGCGCGCAGCAGCGGGTCGAGGCAGCCGGGCACCAGGTAGCGCCTCTCGCCGTCGGAGCCACCGGAGCCACCGGAGCCGTCGGGGCGCAGCAGGCCGTACGCCGCGAGGTCCGCGAGCGTGTCGCGGGCCGCGCCCAGCGGGCAGCCGGCCAACGCGGCGGCGGTGTGCGCGTCGACCAGCCCGGCGGGGGCCAGCGGCAGCAGTCGCAGCAGGCGGGCTGCCGGGGCGGGCAGCACCCCGTGCACGAGCAGGAGCGCCCGCCGCAACGGCTCGTCCGCGGTGTCGGGCGCGGCGAGGTCCGCGTAGTCCTCCGCCGCCGCGGCCCGCATCCGGCGCACCGCGTCGGCGACGGCGGCCTCGGGGTGCGCGGCCAGCCAGCCGGCGGCCAGGGTGAGCGCGGCGGGCAGACAGCCGCACGCTTCGGCCAGGCTCTCGGTGGCGCCGGGGTCGACGGTGACCCGGACGTCGCCCGCGCCGCGTTCCACCAGCAGCGCGGCGGCCGTGCGGTCCAGTCCGCCGAGGGTGCACGGGCGGACGTCGGGGACGCCGGTGAGCGGGCCGCGCGCCACGGCGAGCACCAGGCAGTGGCGGGTGTCGGGGATGAGCTCGACGAGTTGCTCAGCGGTGCCCACGTCGTCCAGCAGCAGCACGGCCCGGCGTTCCTGGAGGGTCTCGCGCAGGACGTCGGTCAGCTCGTCGTCGCCGGCACCCGGCGGGCCGTCGGCGCCCAGCCCGGCCAGCAGCGCGCGGACGGTGCGCCCGGTGGGGACCGGGGTGCCGTCCGGGTCGGTGAGCCGGGCGCGCAGCACGCCGTCCGGGTAGTCGCCGCCGGCCACCAGCTCGGCGGCGAACTCCTCGGCCAGCGTGGTTCTTCCGGTGCCGGGCCGACCGGCCACGAGCAGCACGCGCCCCCGGGCCGCCGGACGGCCGGCGAGGGTGTCCAGCCCGGCGCGCTCGACATCGGCGCGGAGGATCGAGAGCTCGCGGTGGCGGCCGAGAAACCCGGGTCGCCTGGACCCACCGGTGACCGTCTGTTCCGTCACGTCCGTCACGCGCCGAGCGTAAGCCACGGCCCGGCACCGCCGGGCCAGGACACGTCAGGGCGTGAACGGGCGGGCGGGCCAGGGGGCGTCGGCCGGGCGCAGGGCGTCGAAGCCGCCGCCGGCGCGGGCGGCCCGCACCGCCAGCGACCCGCTCACCACATACGGGTTGCTCAGCCGTCCGGCGAGCACGCCGGCGACCAGCTCCTCGACGGGCACCCGCGCCAGCCGCATGTCGGCCTCCTCATGGGTCACCTCGAAGCGCTCGCCCTCGGCCTCGGACAGCCCACGGGCCAGGAAGATCCGCGCGGCCTCGTCGGTGCCGCCGGGCGAGGTGAACAGGTCGATCAGGACCCGCCAGTCCTCGGCCTTGACGTGCGCCTCCTCGTACAGCTCGCGCTGGGCCGCGCGCAGCGGGTTCTCGCCGGGAACGTCGAGGAGCCCGGCGGGGATCTCCCAGAGCTTGTGCCGGACAGGATGCCGGTACTGCTCGATGACGACGACGTGGTCCCGCTCGTCGAGAGCGATGACGCCCACCGAGCCCGGGTGGACCTGGTAGTCGCGGCGGGCGGTGGAGCCGTCCGGCATCACCACGTCGTCACTGCGGACGCTGGTCTTGCCACCGGTCCACGGCGTGCTGGTCGCGGTGACGGTCCAGCTCGCCGGGGTGTCGGCCAGGAGGTCGCGCTGCTGATCACTCATGCGCTTCAGTGTGCCCCGTCCGTTCCGGACGTCCCGGCCGCCTCCGCCCGGCGGACGACGGCGGCGCGGACCAACCCGGCGAACAGCGGGTGCGGCCGGGTGGGACGGGAACGCAACTCGGGATGGGCCTGGGTGGCGACCAGGTACGGGTGCGTCTCGCGCGGGTACTCGACGTACTCGACCAGCTTGTTGTCCGGGGAGGTGCCGGAGAAGACCAGACCGGCCTTCTTCTCCAGCTCGGCCCGGTAGGCGTTGTTGACCTCGTACCGGTGGCGGTGGCGCTCCTCGACATACGGCTCGCCGCCGTACACCTCGCGCACGATCGAGCCCTCGGCGAGCTTCGCCGGGTAGAGCCCGAGCCGCATCGTGCCGCCCATGTCGCCCTCACCCGCCACGATGTCGAGCTGCTCCTCCATGGTGGAGATCACCGGGTGCGGGGCGGCCTGGTCGAACTCGGTGGAGTTGGCCCCGTCGATGCCGGCGAGGGCGCGCGCCGCCTCGATCACGATGCACTGCAGGCCCAGACAGAGCCCGAGCAGCGGCACCCGGCGCTCCCTCGCGAAGGTGATCGCCGCGATCTTGCCCTCCACGCCCCGGTCGCCGAAACCGCCGGGGACGCAGATGGCGTCCACGCCCGCGAGCTGCTCGGCGGCGCCGCCGGGCGGGCGGCAGTCGTCGGAAGTGACCCACTTGATGCGGACCCGGGCGTTGTTCGCGAAGCCGCCCGCCCGCAGCGCCTCGGTCACCGACAGGTAGGCGTCCGGCAGATCGATGTACTTGCCGACGAGCGCGACGGTGACCTCGTGCTCCGGGTGGTGGACGCGCTGGAGCAGATCGTTCCACTGCGTCCAGTTGACGTCCCGGAACGGCAGGTCGAGGCGGCGCACCACATAGGCGTCCAGGCCCTCGCCGTGCAGCACCTTGGGGATGTCGTAGATCGACTTGGCGTCGATGGCGGCCACCACGGCGGCCTCCTCGACGTCGCACATCAGCGAGATCTTCCGCTTGATCGCGGTGGGGACCTCGCGGTCGGCGCGCAGCACGATGGCGTCGGGCTGGATGCCGATGCTGCGCAGCGCGGCGACGGAGTGCTGGGTCGGCTTCGTCTTCAGCTCGCCGGAGGGGCCGATGTACGGCAGCAGGGAGATGTGGACGACGAAGACGTTGTCCCGGCCGACCTCGTGCCGCACCTGGCGCACCGCCTCCAGGAACGGCAGCGACTCGATGTCGCCGACCGTGCCGCCGACTTCGGTGATCACCACGTCGACGTCGTCGGTGGCCATGCGGCGGATGCGGTGTTTGATCTCGTTCGTGATGTGCGGGATGACCTGCACCGTGTCGCCCAGATATTCACCGCGGCGCTCCTTGGCGATCACGGTGGAGTAGATCTGGCCGGTGGTGACGTTGGCGCTGCCGTCCAGGTCGACATCGAGGAAGCGCTCGTAGTGGCCGATGTCCAGGTCGGTCTCGGCGCCGTCGTTGGTGACGAACACCTCGCCGTGCTGGAACGGGTTCATCGTGCCGGGGTCGACGTTCAGATAGGGGTCGAGCTTCTGCATGGTGACGCGCAGCCCGCGCGCCTTGAGAAGTGCCCCGAGGCTGGAGGCGGTGAGCCCCTTCCCGAGCGAGGAGGCGACCCCGCCGGTGACGAAGATGTGCTTGGTCGTCGTGGTGCTGGGCGGCATGGCCAAGTGCTCCCGTGGTCGCGAGGTCGGATGCGCGGCGCCCCCGGCAAGGGCCACGAGGGGCTCTCCGGCGGGGATTCGTCGCTGGGGTTCGGGGGATTCGCTGCCCTCCGGTCCACGGGCTACCAGGGTATCAGTGAGAGGAACCGGAGGTGTCGCCGAAGGGGGTTCCGTGAAGGAGTCTCGACATTTCGCACCGAAGGTGAACAACCTCACCCCGGTTGTCGGACCGATCTACGTCAGACGTAAAGCAGATCAGGGAAGCTCGTCGTATTCTGCTCGGACGCTCGAATGGGCGACGGAAAACCGCACGTCCTACGGGGCGGAGCACCTTTCGACTGGAGATGGAAGTGGCCGGGCGCATCGAGGATTACGCACTCGTCGGGGACATGCAGACCGCCGCACTCATCTGCCGGGACGGATCAGCCGACTGGCTGTGCCTGCCCCGGTTCGACTCCCATGCGGTGTTCGCCGCGCTGTTGGGGACCGAGGAGCACGGCTTCTGGCGACTCGGTCCCGCACATGGCAAGGACGTACCGCCACCGCCGGCGAGCCGCAGGCGGTACCGGGGGGATTCGCTGGTTCTGGAATCGGAGTGGGACACCCCGCGCGGCACGGTCCGCGTGACGGACTTCATGCCCCCTCGCGGCGGGGACGCGCCGCAGCTCATCCGTATCGTCGAGGGCGTCAGCGGCCGCGTGCCGATGCGCTCGGCGCTGCGCATGAGGTTCTCCTACGGCTGGGTCGTGCCGTGGGTCCACAAGGTCGACGACCGCACCGTGGCCGTCTCCGGACCGGACTCGGTGTGGCTGGACACCAGCGTGGACACCTACGGGAAGGACCTCACCACCTACTCGGACTTCACGGTCGCGCCGGGTGACCGGATCGCGTTCGCGATCAGCTGGCAGCCTTCCCACAAACAGTCGCCGCCGGTGCCCGAGCCGGAGGAGTCGCTCAGAGCGACCGAGGACTTCTGGCGGGACTGGGTGGCCAAGTGCACCTACCACGGCCCGTACCGGGAGGCCGTGGTGCGCTCGCTGATCACGCTGAAGGCACTGACCTACGAGCCCACCGGCGGCATCGTCGCGGCGCCGACCACGTCGCTGCCCGAGGAGATCGGCGGCTCCCGGAACTGGGACTACCGCTTCACCTGGCTGCGGGACGCGGCCATAACGCTGTCCTCGCTGCTGCGCACGGGCTACCACGACGAGGCCAAGGCGTGGCGCGAGTGGCTGCTGCGCGCGGTGGCGGGCGACCCGCAGAACCTCCAGATCATGTACGGCATCGCGGGCGAGCGGGAGTTGGCCGAGGCCGAGCTGAGCTGGCTGCCCGGCTACGAGAACTCGCAGCCGGTCCGGGTCGGTAACGGAGCGGCCGGTCAGCTCCAGCTGGACGTCTACGGCGAGGTGACCGAGGCCCTGCACCTGGCGCACATGACGGGCCTGGCCAGGAACGACCACGCCAACCTGCTCCAGCTCAAGCTCATCCAGTACCTGGAAGAGCACTGGGACGAGCCGGACGAGGGCATCTGGGAGGTGCGCGGGCCGCGCCGGCACTTCGTGCACTCGAAGGTGATGGCGTGGGTCGCCGTGGACCGCACGGTGAAGCTGATCGAGTCCGGCGAGGTGGACGGTCCGCTGGACCGCTGGCGGGATCTGCGCGACGAGATCCACCGGACGGTCTGCCTGCACGGCTACGACAAGGAGCGCAACACCTTCACCCAGTCCTACGGCTCCAAGGAGCTGGACGCCTCGCTGCTGCTGATCCCGCAGATGGGCTTCCTGCCGCCGGACGACAAGCGGGTGATCGGCACCATTGAGGCGATCCAGCGCGAGTTGTCGACGCTGGACGGCTTCATCCTGCGCTACCCGACCGCCGGGTCGCAGGCGGGTGTGGACGGTCTGGAGGGCGACGAGGGCGCGTTCCTGGCCTGCTCGTTCTGGCTGGCCGACGACCTCGCGATGATCGGCCGGGTGGAGGAGGCCCGCAAGCTGTTCGAGAAGCTGCTCGCGCTCCGCAACGACCTGGGCCTGCTCGCCGAGGAGTGGGACCCTCGCCGCATGCGCCAGGTCGGCAACTTCCCCCAGGCGTTCAGCCATGTCCCACTGATCGATACGGCCCTGCGCCTGACGGCCTCGGGCGCGTACGGCGGCTGACCCCCCTCGGAAACGACGGCGCGGGACGGGAACCACTCCGCCCCGCGCCTTTGCCACTGACGAGGCACTCGGTGCCGGACACGGCACCCGGCGCTTGAGCGGACCACTCGCGCCACCACCCCGCACGGGCCTTCGCGTCCCGTGCACCTGCCGGGTCGGCACGGATCGCCGGGGCACTCCGCCGCGAGGGACTGCCGGACCGCTGCCGCCGCGTGGCGCCCGCACCACCCTGGTGACCTGCGAGTTCCCGGATGCCCCGGGGCCTTGACGCGCCGGGCGCACGCCCGCGTACGAAGCCGCGCCCACCGTACGCCCCCCACCCCGACACGCATCCCCGACACCGAAGCGGGAAGGCGACGACGTCCGCGCCGGACCCGAGCCGACCAGGGCACGCGGTGCCGGAAAGCCCGGGGCTCAGCCGGTCGCGGCCAACTCGTCGTAGACGCTGAGGACCTGGGCGACCGTCGTATCCTCTGTCGGCCAGCTTCCGGCGCGGGCGCGGCCCGCCTCGGCCAGGGCCGCGCGGCGGGGGGCGTCGGTCAGCAGGCTCTCGACCGCCGCGGCCAGGGCGGCGGAGTCTCCGTAGGGCACCAGGACCGCCGCGTCGCCGACCAGCTCCGGAACGCCGCCGACCGCCGTGGCCACCAGCGGGACACCCCGGCGCATGGCCTGCTCGGCCAGCGGGGCGCGAGCCGCCCAGCGGGCGATCAGCAGGGCCACATCGGCGTCGGCCAGCAGCGCGGACCGGTCGCCGCCCGCGCCCAGCAGCCGCACGGGCAGCTCCTCCCGGTCGATGCGCCGCTGGAGGCTGGAACGCTCGGGGCCGTCCCCGGCGACGGCGACGAGTGGCTGCGGCGACAGCCGCCGCCACGCGCGGGCCGCCGCCAGCAGCGGGTCGAGGTCGTGAGTCCGGTCGAGGATGGCCTCGGCGACGAGCAACGGCCGGTCCACGGCGCCCAGCTCGGCCCGGATCTTGTGCCGCTCGACGGCGGGGCCGACGGCCGCGCGCCGCGCGGGCAGCGCCACCGGCGCGAGCCGGGCGTCGCGGGCGCCCCTGCTGCGTGCCCGGTCCACCAGGTCCGAGGTGGTGCCGAGCACCACGGACGCGGCGCGGGCCACCCAGTGCTCGGACAGCAGCCGGAGCTGCGCCCGTACGCCGGGCAGCGCGGAGCGGGAGTGCCAGGTCACGACGAGGGGAACGGCGCGGCGGCGCAGCGCCAGCGCGGCCAGCATCCCGGCGCGCATGCCGTGGGCGTGCACCAGGTCGGCGTCGGCGCACAGCTCCCGCAGCAGGCCGACCGCGGTCGGTGTGGCGCGCACCGGCAGCGGGACCGGGACGAACCGCGCGCCGGCGGCCGTGAAGCGGTACCGCCGCTCGGCGGAGGCCGGGGCGCCGACGGTGACGCGCAGCCCGCGCGCCACCAGGCCGGCCGAGAGGGAGCGGACGTGGGTGCCCGTGCCCACACTGCCGCCGCCGAGAAGCTGCACGACGTGCAGGGGCGCGCGGCCGTGCGGCGGTGCGGTCGAGCTGCTCACGCCTACCTCTCCGTCTCAGGAGGCCCCAGCCTACGTCGCCCTCGGCGACGCCCTGTTCGCTGGGAGTGGAACGCCGTCAAGAATGCCAGCCCGGCCCGCATCGCGATAGCACGCGACACCCGCATGGGTGAGGAGGCTCCTTACCGTCCGGGCTGGTGTCCGGGCCGGGCCGGGTCCGTCCGACGTCCGGCGCCCAGCTTGGCGGCGGTCGCCAGCAGCTCTTCGGCGTGGGCACGGGCCAGCCGGGAGTCCTCCTGGCCGGCCAGCATGCGGGACAGCTCCCGCACCCTGCCCTCGCCATGCACGGACCGCACCCCGCTGCGGGTGACCGATCCGTCGCTGGTCTTCTCCACGACCAGGTGCCGGTCGGCGAACGCGGCGACCTGCGGCAGATGCGTGACCACGACGACCTGGGCGGCGTCCGCCAGCTTGGCCAGCCTCCGGCCCACCTCGACCGCGGCCTTGCCGCCGACGCCCGCGTCGACCTCGTCGAAGAGGTAGGTCGGGACGGGCGCGGCGTCCGCGAAGACGACCTCCACGGCCAGCATCACCCGCGACAGCTCACCGCCCGAGGCGCCCTTGGCGATGGGCCGGGCCGGAGAGCCGGGGTGCGGGGCGAGCAGCAGCTCCACCTCGTCGGCGCCGTGCGGTCCATAGGCGACGGCGCGGCCGTCCAGCTCGACGGCGTCCTCGCCGGCCGCCGCCTCGGTCTGCCGGACGTCGACCTGGATGCGGGCGTGCGGCATGGCGAGCTGGGTCAGCTCCTCGGTGACGGCGTCCGCGAACCGTTTGGCGGCCTCGTGGCGCGCGTCGGTGAGGGCACGGGCCAGCTCGGTGAGCCGGTCGTGGAGGGTGTCGCGTTCGGTGGTCAGCCCGCCGACCCGCTCGTCGTCGCCGTCCAGCTCCGCGAGGCGCTCGGCGCTTCGCTCGGCCCAGTCGAGCACGGCGGAGCAGCCGTCGACCGCGCCGCCCGGCGCGGCGTACTTGCGGATCAGGTGGCCCAGGACGGCGCGGCGCTCCTCGACGGCGGCCAGGCGCAGTGGGTCGGATTCCAGGCCGTCGGCGTATCCGGCCAGCTCGCCGGCGACGTCGGAGAGCAGGATGCCGACCTCGTCGAGCCGGTCGGCGAGCCCGGCCAGGGCCGCGTCGTGCTCCCGGACGGCCGTCAGGGCGCGGTGGGCGCCGGCCACCAGGGTGGCGGCGTCCAGGCTCTCGGGGTCGGCCGGGTCGCCCGCGAGCGCGCCGCGCGCGAGGGCGGCGGCGGAGGCCAGGGCCTCGGCGTGGCCCAGCCGCCGCGCCTCGGCGGCCAGCTCGGCGTCCTCGCCCGGGCGCGGCCGGGCGGCGGCGATCTCGTCGAGACCGAACCGCAGGAGGTCGGCCTCCTGGGCGCGTTCCCGGGCGCGAGTGGTCAGCTCGTCCAGCCGGGCGGCGACGGCGCGCAGCCGCTGGTAGGTCTCCTGGTACGCGGCGAGCGGCCGGGCGACGGCCTCGCCCGCGTAACGGTCCAGGGCCTGCCGCTGCCGGGCCGGGCGCAGCAGCCCCTGCTGGTCCGTCTGCCCGTGGACGGCGATCAGGTCCTCGCCCAGCTCCCCGAGCAGCCCCGCGGGCACGGACCGCCCGCCCACGTGCGCCCGGGAGCGGCCCTCGGCGGAGATGGTGCGGCTGATGAGCAACGCGCCGTCGTCCAGCTCGGCCCCCGCCTCCTCGGCTCGACGGGCCGCCGCGGAGTCGGGCGGCACGGTGATCCGGCCCTCCACGACAGCGGACGAGGCGCCACCGCGCACGAACGCGGCGTCGGCGCGACCGCCGAGCAGCAGCCCCAGGCTGGTGACGACCATGGTCTTGCCCGCACCGGTCTCACCCGTCACCGCGGTGAAACCGGAGGACAGCTCGACGACGGCATCGTCGATCACGCCCAGGTCCTTGATCCGCATTTCCTCCAACACGGATACGACCATACGAGGTTAACGGGGCACCTGGCGACGAAGGCGTCCGTACATTTGTGCGGAGCCGGTGCGAAGGGGGTGCGGCGGCTTCCCGGGCAGGCGTGATCGTCAGCGCGGCGCGCCGCGCCAGCCGGCCACCGGCAGGGCGAACTTGGCGACCAGCCGGTCCGTGAACGGCGCGTGGTGCAGCCGCGCCAGCCGGACCGGCACGGCCCCACGACGCACCTCGACCCGGGCGCCGGGCGGCAGGTCAACGGTGCGCCGCCCGTCGCACCACAGCACGCCGGGCAGGGTGTGCTGCCTGAGTTCGACGGCGAGCACCGAGTCGGGAGCGGTGACCAGCGGCTTGGCGAACAGGGCGTGCGCGCTGATCGGCACCATCAGCAGCGCCTCGACCTCCGGCCAGACGACCGGGCCGCCCGCCGAGAAGGCGTACGCCGTGGAGCCGGTCGGAGTGGCGCAGACCACACCGTCGCCGCCGAATCCGGAGACGGGACGGCCGTCGACCTCGATGACGACCTCCATCAGGCGTTCCCTGGCGGCCTTCTCGACGGACGCCTCGTTCAGCGCCCAGTCGGTGTGCCGGACGCCCCCGTTGTCCCGGACCAGGACGTCGAGGGTCATGCGTTCCTCGACCTCGTAGGCGCGGGCGACGACGCGGTGCACGACCTTGTCGAGATCGTCGCGCTCGGCCTCGGCGAGGAAGCCGACGGTGCCGAGGTTGACCCCGAGCAGCGGCACGCCGGAGGCGCGGGAGAACTCGGCGCCGCGCAGCAGGGTGCCGTCGCCCCCGAGCACGACGAGCAGCTCGCAGCCGTCCACGACGCCGCGGTCGGGATCGTTCTTGTCGACGCGCTCGACCTCGGGCGGCAACGACAGGTCGTCGGCCTCGTCACTCAGGACGCGGACGCCGATGCCCCGGCTGAGGAGGCCCTGCACCACCCGTTCGGCGCTGCGCACGGCTGCCGGGCGGCCGGTGTGCGTGAGCAGGAAAACGGTCCGTGGCTCCCGGCCCGGCTGCTGCGGCGTGCTGGTGGTGGTCACTGCGGCCCCTCCGTCACTGCGCGGTCGACATCGGCCGGGTCGAGTGCGGGTGCCCCGGCGCACAGCCACAGAAAGTATTCAACATTGCCCGAGGGGCCTGGCAATGGGCTGGCGGTGACCCCCGCGACTCCGAGGCCGTGCCCGGCCGCCCGGGCGGCGACGGCGCGCACGGCCTCGGCGCGCAGCTCGGGGCTGCGGACGACGCCGCCACTGCCGAGGCGTTCGCGGCCGACCTCGAACTGCGGCTTCACCATCAGCACGAGGTCGGCGTCGGGCACGGCGCAGCGCACGAGGGCGGGGACGACCAGGCCGAGCGGGATGAACGACAGGTCGCCGACGACCAGGTCCACCGGCTCGCCGCCGATCGCGTCGAGCGTCAACTCGCGTACGTTCGTACGGTCCTTGACGGTGACCCTGGTGTCGGCCCGGAGGGACCATGCGAGCTGCCCGTAGCCGACGTCGACGGCGATGACCGAGGTGGCGCCCGCGCGCAGCAGCACGTCGGTGAACCCGCCGGTGGACGCCCCGGCGTCCAGCGCGCGGCGCCCGGCGACGCGCAGGCCGCGCGGGGTGAAGGCGGCCAGGGCGCCGGCCAGCTTGTGGCCGCCGCGCGAGACGTACTCGGGGTCGGCGTCGTCGGCGCGGACGACGAGGGCCGCGCTGGTCGCCACCTGGGTGGCGGGTTTGGCGGCGGTCGCCCCGTCGACGGTCACCCGGCGGGCGTCGATGAGCGCCCTGGCGTGCTCGCGGGAACGGGCCAGCTTGCGGCGCACGAGCTCCGCGTCGAGGCGGGCCAGGCGGCGCTGGGTCGCGGCTGCCACGGCTGCCTCAGCTCCTGTCCAACTCGGAGAGCGCGTCGCGCAGGCCGCGGTGCACGTCCTCGTACACCTCCGGGTGCCCGGCGACATCGAGGTGGTCGGCGTCGGCCAGGCGCCGCAGCCATGTGTCGACCGGCGGGTGTCCGGTGGGCTGGACGGCGACACCGAGCGGGCGCTGCCCGTCGTCGCGGGCGGTGCTGCCGGGCGCGTTCTCCGGTCCGGGCACGGGTGGTTGCGCTGGTGCGTCGTGGGGCTCGTGCATGCCCCCGACGCTACCGGGTGGCCACCCCGGCCGGTCGCCGCGCCGCCGGAACGACGAGCGGGGTGCCGGCCTCGGAGTCCTCGATGACCCGGCAGGGCAGACGGAACACCTCCTCGACCAGCCCGGCGGTGACGATGTCCCCGGGCGCCCCTTCCTCGACGACGCGGCCGTCGCGCCCGCCGAACCCCCTTGCGCGTGCTTCGACCGCCGCGTCCTCCGCACCCACCGCCTCAGCCCGGATTCGTCCGCGTCACCCTGGGCGGAGACCTCGCCCGACCACCGACCCGGCAGGAACGCCGGCTGAACACCGGCACCGCCTGGCGGCGGCACCTCCGACCCGCCCCGGCGCCCGGGAAGCCGACGGTCCATCCAGGCGTCCCCCAGGGGCACCGCACGGAACACACCCGCGCCGGACGCCGAAGCCGTCCGCCCGTCCGCCCCGCACCCGCCCGTCCTCGCCAGCACCCACGCGCCAGGCCCGGCGGAGCGGGCCGCCGTTCACAGGTCCAGCGCCGCCAGTGCCCGGTCGGCCGACACCCGGGCACCGCCGTCCGTGCCCGCCACCGTCCAGGCGGCGGCGCACAGCGCGCGCAGTCCGTCCACCGCCTCGCCCCGCCCGTCGAGCGCCAGCGCGCCGCCGTCCCCGGCCACCGCCCGCCAGCCGCCGCAACGGAAGCCGTCGCCGTCCGCCACCACGGCCGGCTGCGGCGCCAGCAGCCCCCGCAGGTCCGCCGCCACGAACGTCGGCCGGTGGTCGGGCCGGGCCACGAGAAGCCGCGCCGCGTCCGTCACCCCGGTCAGCACCAGCAGCGAGTCGACACCCCCGGCGTACGCACCCTCGATGTCCGTGTCCAGCCGGTCCCCCACGACCAGCGGTCGCGCCGCCCCCGTCCGCAGAATCGTCTCGCGGTGCATCGGCGGCAGCGGTTTGCCCGCGACCCACGGATTCCTCGTATGCCCGGTCGCTATCCGCACGACCTCGACCGCCGCGCCGTTCCCCGGCGCGATCCCGCGCCCGCTGGGAATGGTGAGGTCCGTGTTCGAGGCGAACCACGGCACGCCCCGGTTCACCGCGATCGCCGCCTCCGCCAGCACGCCCCATGGCAGCTCGGCCCCGCCGTACCCCTGCACCACCGCCGCCGGGTCGTCGTCCGCCGAGTCCACCGGGCTCAGCCCGCGCTCGCGCAGCGCCACCCGCAGCCCCTCACCCCCGGCGCACAACACCCGCGCGCCCGCCGGCACCTGCTCGGCGATCAGCCGCGCCACGGCCTGCGCCGAGGTGACGACCTCCGACGGCCGCGCCGGAACGCCGAGCCGCGTCAGGTGCTCCGCGACGGTCTCCGGCGTGCGGGCCGCGTTGTTCGTCACGTACGCCAGCCGCATGCCGCTGTCCCGGGCGGTGCGCAACGACTCGACGGCGTACGCGATGGCCTCGCCCCCCGCGTACACGACCCCGTCCAGGTCGAGGAGCGCCGTGTCGTAGACCTCGTTCAGCGCCCGCTCGGAGCCCTCGGGGGCCGTCCGGGGAGAGCCCGTCGACCGTGTCGGCCCTGTCGATTCAGCCATGTCATCGTCCATGTCGCTGTCGATGATCCCTCATCGTCCGCAGCACTTACGATGCGGGGATGCGTCACGATGGCCTTGACCTCGCCCCGTTCCGCGCCCTGCGTTACGTCCCGGACAGGGTGGGAAGCCTCGCGGCCGTGACGTCGCCGCCGTACGACATGGTGGTCCGCCCGGACGGCGTCGACAGGCTGGAAACGGCCGACCCGCACAACATCGTCCGGCTGATCCTGCCCCACGACGGCGACCCGGCCGCCCGCCACCGGCGGGCGGGCGACACCCTGCGACGCTGGCGGGCGGACGGCGTGCTGGCGCTGGATCCGTGGCCCGCCGCCCTGTACGTGTACGAGCAGCGCGCCGCCGGAACGCTCCAGCGCGGCCTGATCGGAGCCCTGCGGCTGACACGGCCGGAGGACGGCGTGGTCCTCCCCCACGAGGACGTGATAGCAGAGGTCGTCGCCGACCGGGCCGCCCTGATGCGGGCCACGGCCGCGAACCTCGAGCCGCTCCTGCTCTCCTACCGCGACGGCGCCGGAGCCGCCGCCGTCGTCGAACGGGCCGTTTCGCGCACGCCGCTCAGCGCCACCACCACGGCGGACGGCACCGAACACCGGCTCTGGCCGGTGACCGACCCGGCCGAACTCGACGCCGCCATCGAGGACCTGGCCCGCCACCGGGCCCTGATCGCGGACGGCCACCACCGCTGGGCGACCTATCTGCGCCTGGCGGACGAGCACGGCGGCCGACCGCCGTGGGACCGCGGCCTGGTCCTCCTGGTCGACACGGCTCGCTACCCGCTGCGCGTCCAGCCCATCCACCGGCTGCTGTCCGGGCTGCCGCCCGCCGAGGCGCTGGCGCGCCTCAACGGCGCCTTCCGCACCCGCCGCCTGGGCGACTCACTGGCGGACGCCCTCCACACCCTGGCCGGCACCGAGGGCAACGCCTTCCTGCTCACCGACGGGGATACGTTCCACCTGCTCGACCGCCCCGACGCGGCGCTCCTGGCCGCGACGATCCCCCAGCACCGGCCCGCGAAATGGCGGGAATTGGACGCGACCGTGCTGCACGCCGCCCTCCTCGGCCCGGTGTGGGGCGTGGTCGACGGCCCGGCCGCCGTGCGGTATCTGCACGACGCGACGGCCGTCGTCGCCCAGGCTCATCGCCTGGGCGGGACGGCCGTCCTCATGCGTCCCGTACCCGAGAGCACCGTGCGCGCCCTCGCGGAGGAGGGCGTCACGATGCCGCACAAGTCGACGTCGTTCGGCCCGAAGCCGGCGACGGGGCTGCTGCTGCGCAGCCTCGACACCGGCTTCGGGCCGAACTGATGCGAACCGCTAGTCGACGTCTTTGACGTCGTCCTCCAGGTCGCCCTCGTCGTCCGCCTCGGCATCAACCTCGGCATCGGTCTCGATGTCGGCCTTGATGTCGGCGTCGTCGGCGTCGTCGTCCGATGCCTCCGGGTCCAGCGCGTCGACGAACTCGATGCCGTCCAGCTGCGCCAGGCGGTCCGACGCATCCGTGGTGCCGCCGCCATCGGCGTCCAGCGCCTTGGCGAACCACTCGCGCGCCTCGTCCTCACGGCCGAGGGCGAGCAGCGCGTCGGCGTAGGCGTAGCGCAACCGCGCGGTCCACGGGTGGATGGCGGTCGAGGCCAGCTCGGGGCTCTGCAAGGTGACGAGGACGGCCTCGGTCTGCCCGAGGTCACGCCGGGCGCCGGCCGCGACCAGCCGCATCTCGACCTGTCCCGCCTTGTCGAGCTGCTGCACCTCGGGCTCCCCGGCCATGGCCAGGGCCCGCTCGGGGCGCCCGATGCCACGCTCGCAGTCGGCCATGAGGGGCCAGAGGTGGACCGAGCCGGTCATCCGCCGGGCCGCCCGGAATTCGGTGAGCGCCTCGGAGTACTTCTCCACCCCGTACGCCGCGAACCCGGCCGCTTCCCGCACGGCACCCACCCGGGACGCGAGCCGCAGCGCCGTGCGCGCGTAGCCGTACGCCCGCTCCGGCTCCTCGTCCAGCAGCCTGGCGACCATGACGAGGTTCTTGGCGACGTCGATCGCGAGCGTCTTGGGCAGGCTCATGAGCTCCTGCCGCACGGAACGGTCGACCTCGTCGCCCGTCACATCGTCGGGGATGGGCAGCCGCCTCACCGGCTCCCGGTCCCGGTCGCTCCGAAACCGGTCCTGGTCCGTCCGGCGCTGAAGCCCATCTCGGCGGAACCCGCCCCGGTCGTCACGCCGACCGCCGAAGTCCCGCCCGCCCGACCGGTCATCACGCCGGTACTCACGGGGCCGATCCTCGCGCGGCCGGTCGTCACGCCGGTAGGACTCACGCGGCCGATCCCCCTGCGGCCGGTCGTCACGCCGGAACGACTCACGCGGCCGATCATCACGGGGCCGGAAGTCACGCCGGTCGTCACGGAAACGGTCGCCCTGCGGCCGGTCCGTACGCGGGCGGACATCACGCCGATCCCGGTCTCCCTGGGGACGGTCGGTCCGCGGGCGGACATCACGCCGGTCGTCACGAGTGTCACGAGTGTCACGACGGTCGCGGTCCCCCTGCGGACGGTCATCCCGCCGGAAGGGCGGCCGGGCACGGTCGTCGCGGAAGCGGTCGCCCTGCGGGCGGTCCGTACGGGGACGGAAGTCACGCCGGTCGTCACGAGTGTCACGACGGTCGCGGTCACCCTGCGGCCGGTCATCCCGCCGGAAGGGCGGCCGGGCACGGTCGTCGCGGAAGCGGTCGCCCTGCGGGCGGTCCGTACGGGGACGGACATCACGGCGGTCATCCCGGAAACGGTCGCGGTCACCCTGCGGCCGGTCATCACGCCGGAAGGACGGCCGGGCACGGTCGTCGCGGAAGCGGTCGCCCTGCGGGCGGTCCGTACGGGGGCGGAAGTCACGCCGGTCGTCACGAGTCTCACGACGGTCGCGGTCACCCTGCGGCCGGTCATCCCGCCGGAACGAGTCACGCGGCCGATCATCACGGGGCCGGTCATCCCTGCGCCAGCGCTCACCCTGCGGACGGTCGCCCTGAGGGCGGTCATAGCGGGGACGGTACTCACGCGGCCGGTCATCGCGCGGGCGATCGTCACGCGGACGAAAGTCCCGTCGCTCACCCTGGGGACGGTCCGACTGCGGGCGGTCGTCGCGCCGGTAGCCGGCACCGCGCGGCCGGTCGTCCTGGCCGACATCGCGCCGACCGTCATGCGCCCGGTCGCCCCAGGGCCGGTCATCCCGGGGCCGGAACTCACGGCGGTCCCGGTCATCACGCGGCCGGTCGTCCCGCCGGTACTCACGGGGCTGGTCGCCACGCTCCGGGCGACGGAAGCCCGGGCGGTCTCCGCTTCGTTCTCCGCTTCGTTCACGTCCCGTGAAACGCCCTGCTCCCCCCGCACGCCGGTCATCGCGACGCGGACCGCGCGCCGGTCCTGTGGGCCGTTCCTCGTCCGAATTCGACATCGGCGTGTTTCCTGCCTTCCAGAAATACAAATGCACCAAAAACAAAAAGGGACCTCTGATCCCCAGCATGAACGCTGGGGAACCAGAGGTCCCACAAAGATTGTCCGGCGGTGTCCTACTCTCCCACACGGTCCCCCATGCAGTACCATCGGCGCTGGAGGGCTTAGCTTCCGGGTTCGGAATGTAACCGGGCGTTTCCCCTCCGCCATGACCACCGGAACACTCGAAAGTGCTCCAAGCGAACAAGCGCACTCTTCACTTGTTTTACTTGAAGAAGTATTGGTCAAAGAATTCACAGTGGACGCGAGCATCTGCGGACAAGCCCTCGGCCTATTAGTACCGGTCAACTCCACCCCTCACAGGGCTTCCATCTCCGGCCTATCAACCCGTTGGTCTCACGGGGGCCTTACCCCATCAAGTGGGTGGGAGTCCTCATCTCGAAGCAGGCTTCCCGCTTAGATGCTTTCAGCGGTTATCCCTCCCGAACGTAGCCAACCAGCCATGCCCTTGGCAGAACAACTGGCACACCAGAGGTTCGTCCGTCCCGGTCCTCTCGTACTAGGGACAGCCCTTCTCAAGACTCCAACGCGCACAGCGGATAGGGACCGAACTGTCTCACGACGTTCTAAACCCAGCTCGCGTACCGCTTTAATGGGCGAACAGCCCAACCCTTGGGACCAACTCCAGCCCCAGGATGCGACGAGCCGACATCGAGGTGCCAAACCATCCCGTCGATACGGACTCTTGGGGAAGATCAGCCTGTTATCCCCGGGGTACCTTTTATCCGATGAGCGACGGCGCTCCCACAAGCCACCGCCGGATCACTAGTCCCTGCTTTCGCACCTGCTCGACCCGCCAGTCTCACAGTCAAGCTCCCTTGTGCACTTACACTCACCACCTGATAACCAACCAGGCTGAGGGAACCTTTGGGCGCCTCCGTTACTCTTTAGGAGGCAACCGCCCCAGTTAAACTACCCACCAGACACTGTCCCCGATCCGGATCACGGACCCAGGTTAGACATCCAGCACGATCAGAGTGGTATTTCAACAATGACTCCGCACCGGCTGGCGCCGGCACTTCACAGTCTCCCACCTATCCTACACAAACCGAACCGAACACCAATATCAAGCTATAGTAAAGGTCCCGGGGTCTTTCCGTCCTGCTGCGCGAAACGAGCATCTTTACTCGTAATGCAATTTCACCGGGCCTATGGTTGAGACAGCCGAGAAGTCGTTACGCCATTCGTGCAGGTCGGAACTTACCCGACAAGGAATTTCGCTACCTTAGGATGGTTATAGTTACCACCGCCGTTTACTGGCGCTTAAGTTCCCAGCTTCGCCCCGAAGAGCTAACCGGTCCCCTTAACGTTCCAGCACCGGGCAGGCGTCAGTCCGTATACATCGCCTTACAGCTTCGCACGGACCTGTGTTTTTAGTAAACAGTCGCTTCTCGCTGGTCTCTGCGGCCACCCCCAGCTCAGATGGTAAACACCCTCACCAGGAACGGCCCCCTTCTCCCGAAGTTACGGGGGCAATTTGCCGAGTTCCTTAACCATAGTTCACCCGAACGCCTCGGTATACTCTACCTGACCACCTGAGTCGGTTTAGGGTACGGGCCACCATGAAACATCGCTAGAGGCTTTTCTCGACAGCATAGGATCATCCACTTCACCACAATCGGCTCGGCATCAGGCCTCACCCACATGTCGCACGGATTTACCTGCACGACGGGCCACACCCTTACCCCGGGACAACCACCGCCCGGGATGGACTACCTTCCTGCGTCACCCCATCACTCACCTACTACCCCATCGGGCCACCGGCTCCACCACTCCCCCATCACCCGAAGGATCAAAGGGCGGCTTCACGGGCTTAGCATCAAGAGATTCAGCGCTGGCGCTTCACGGCGGGTACCGGAATATCAACCGGTTATCCATCGACTACGCCTGTCGGCCTCGCCTTAGGCCCCGACTTACCCTGGGCAGATCAGCTTGACCCAGGAACCCTTAGTCAATCGGCGCACACGTTTCCCACGTGTGAATCGCTACTCATGCCTGCATTCTCACTCGTGAACCGTCCACAACTCGTTTCCACGGCTGCTTC